>NZ_WOEY01000169.1 GCF_013177695.1 Paraburkholderia solitsugae
GGTCATGGCGACGGTGGCCACGGCGACGGTGGCCACGGCGATGGCGGTCATGGTGACGGTGGCCACCACGGCGGCGACGGTGGTCATGGCGACGGCGGCCATGGCGACGGCGGCCATGGCGACGGTGGTCATGGCGACGGTGGCCACGGCGATGGCGGTCATGGCGACGGTGGCCACGGCGACGGCGGCCATGGTGATGGCGGTCACGGCGACGGTGGCCACGGCGATGGCGGTCATGGCGACGGTGGCCACGGCGATGGCGGTCACGGCGACGGCGGTCATGGCGACGGCGGTCATGGGGACGGCGGTCATGGCGATGGCGGCCATGGCGACGGTGGCCATGGTGACGGTGGCCATGGTGACGGCGGCCACGGCGATGGCGGTCATGGTGACGGTGGTCATGGCGACGGTGGCCATGGCGACGGTGGCCATGGGGACGGTGGCCATGGTGATGGCGGTCACGGCAACGGTGGCCATGGCGATGGCGGTCACGGCGACGGTGGCCACGGCGATGGCGGTCATGGTGACGGCGGTCATGGCGACGGCGGTCATGGCGATGGCGGCCACGGCGCTGGCGGTCACGGTGCTGGAGGCCATGGTGACGGTGGCCACGGCGACGGCGGTCATGGCAAGGGAGGCGACGGCGGCAAAGGCAGCAGCGGCCAAGGCCATGGCGGCTCCGGTGGCAATGGCGGCGGTTACGGCGGCGGCCACGGCCACTGACGCAGCAAGCTCTCCTCAGCGCGCGGCGGCCGGCAACCGGCCTCCCGCGCTGATATCCCGTCCGGGATTACACGATCGGACCGCCAAACATCCGCTCACCCTCACGCCCGCACATATCGGATTCGCACGTCGGCGAACAGTTCGCAGTGGATGTCCCCGGTGGACCGGTCAACCGCGAAGGTGCTGCACGATCGCATCTTCGCCCTAACGAACGGCATGCCGTCCGTGTTTAAATGCCGAGGCCTCGCCCGCCGATGTAAAACGCTAACGCGATAGCCCGGCAGGCATACCGGAACGGTCCATTCACAACGGAGTTGGCGTTGAATAACAAACAGGCCTCGCTGCCGCAAGCGCCATTGCGAATTGCGGCTGCGCAAGCGCAACCGGTTTCCGGTGACGTAACGGCAAACATTGCCAGAACGGTCGAACTGACCCGCCTCGCCGCCGACCGCGGCGCGAAACTGGTGGTCTTTCCCGAGAAATTCCTAAGCGGCTATGAGCCCGAGCTGATTGCCGGCGACCCGGCGAAATACGCGTTCGACCAACACGATGCGCGGCTCGAGTCGATTCGGAACGTCTGCCGTCAGCGCGAGATCGCCGTGATCGTCGGTGCGGCAACAGGTGGCGCAAGCGGCCTCCATATTTCATCGCTGGTGTTCAACCGTTCCGGCGAACTGATCGAGCCATATCACAAGCAGCATCTCTACCGCAGCGAGACGGAGATTTACCGGCCGGGCACGCAAGGCTGCATGCTGGAGATCGACGGATGGCGCCTCGCGCTCGGCGTGTGCTACGACTCCGGCTTTCCGGAGCACGCGCGCCGCGCCGCGATGAATGGCGCGCACGCGTATCTGGTGAGCGCGCTCTTCAGCCTGAAGACGGGCTATCACCAGTCACGCATCTGGTTTCCCGCGCGGGCCTTCGACAACACCCTGTATGTGCTGTTGTCGAATCACGTCGGCACCACAGGCGGCTGGGAAACATGCGGCGCGAGCGCGATCTGGGGTCCGTATGGCGACGTCGTGGAGGAGGCCAGCCGCGAACGGGAAGAAGTGATTACCGCGCTACTCGATCCGGCCGTGCTCGCCGATGTTCGTGAACGCGAGCCGGTGCTTGCGGACTTCAAGGCGCACGCCGAAGAGACGTCGGGTGGTTACGTCGTGCACCGTCTGGATTAACCGCACGCGCGGCGGCTTACTTCAACGCAGCGGGCCGCACCGCGCCTACCGTATCGCGGCGCGGCGCGGGCACGGCCCACAGCAGGGCAAGCATGCCCACAATCAGGAGCGTTGCGATGACGGCAAAGCCCGCGTAGACGCTGCCGGTTTCGGCCTTCAGCATTCCGACCAACGAAGGGCTCACCGCGCCGCCAATTGCACCGATCGCGGTAATCGTCGCGATACCGGCTGCCGCGGCGCCACCGTCCAGATAGGCGGTGGGGATCGTCCAGAAGATGCTCAGCGTCGCGTAGATGCAGATCGACGCGACCACCAGCAGGGCAACGGTGAAGGGAACGCTATGCGCGGCGAGCGGTAGCAGCAGAAAACTGCCGGCCACCGCGAAGCCGCAACCCGCCACATGCCAGCGCCGTTCGGCGTGACGATCCGAACTGCGCCCGATCGCCACGATACCGATAGCTGTGCAAACCGAAATCGCGCCGCTGAGCCAGCCGATATTGCCGATCTGTTGCACGCCGACGTGCCGCAGCAGCGTCGGAATCCAGAAGCCGACCGCGTTGAGTCCCATGAACACGCAGAAATAGATCGCCGACAGCAGATAGATCCGCGGGTTGCGCAACACATCGGCGAGGCGCGCGGGCGGCGCGTGGTGTGCGCCGCGCTGTTTTCTATCCGCTTCAAGTGCCGCGGTGACGTGGGCCTTTTCCGCGTCGCTCAGCCATTTTGCATGCTGGGGACGATCGTCCAGATAGAGCATCGCCATGACACCGAGCACGATGGCTGGTATGCCTTCGACCAGAAACAGCCATTGCCAGCCGTGCAAGCCGAGCATGTCGTGGAAATGCACCATGATCCAGCCCGACAGCGGCCCACCGATGATGCCGGCCAACGGCACGGCCATGATGAACAGACTCGTGATGCGCCCGCGTTGGCGATCGGGAAACCAGTAGGTGAGGTACAGAATGATGCCGGGGAAAAAGCCGGCTTCGGCGGCGCCCAGCAGAAAGCGCAGAAGGTACAGCATGCTCGCGCTTTTGACGAACATCAGCAGCACGGTCAAACCACCCCACAGCACCATAATCCGCAAGAGCGTTTTGCGCACGCCGATGCGCTCCAGCAGCAGATTGCTCGGCAACTCGAACACCAGGTAGCCGACGAAGAACATCCCTGCCGCGAGACCGAACACGGCGTCGTCGAGCTTCAGATCTTGCAGGAACTGCAGCTTGGCAAAGCCGATGTTGACGCGGTCGATGAAGTTGACCACGTAGCAGATGAACAGAAACGGCACGATGCGCCGCGCGATCTTGCGATAAATCGCGTCATCGGGCGTAAAGACTGACGAACGCTGCATGGTGTCTCCTGGCGGCCCGGCACGTTGCGCCGGGCGCATATGATGTTTTTGTGAGGCGCTGAATCAGGCTCTGCTTAGTGCTCTGCTTGAGACTCTATTAGAGGCCGCATTCGCGCCTTTACCGCGAACTGCCTTGTATTACCACTCGCCGAAAAAGACCCCCCAGTTCTTGTGCGTGTTGGTCTTGCTTTCGACAGTCGGGTTATCGATCGTGACGCGCTGTTTCAACGAGCCGTACCAGTCGGCGAGCTTTGCATGCATTTGCGCGCGGACGATGGCGTGACTCGCGTCGGCGCCGAGATCGACGTATTCGTCCGGATCGTTCGCCAGATCGAAGAGTTGCGGACGGTAGCCCTGCCAATGTATGTATTTCCAGCGCGTATCGCGCACCATCCAGCCGCGGCATTCATCGGGCTTGCGCGCGAGGGCGAGACGCGCGCCGCGGAAACTGTAGTCGAGTTCGGAGACCACGTAGTCGCGCCAACCTTCTGCACGGTCCGCTTCACCACGCGTGAGCGCCAGAACCGAGTGTCCTTCGACACGCTCTTCATGGGCCGGCAGGCCGAGCGCGTCGAGCACGGTCGGCACCACGTCGATGCCCGACACGAAGCGCGGCTCTACACTGCCTCGGGTGGCGTCGGCACGCGTCGACGGATCGTAGACGATCATCGGCACGCGCTGCACGGTGTCGTAGAACAGTTCTTTCTCACCGAGCCAATGATCGCCGAGGAAGTCGCCGTGGTCGGCGGTGAACACGATCAAGGTGTCTTGCCAGCGGCCGAGCCGTTCGAGCGTGTCCCACAGTTGGCCGAGATGGTCGTCGATCTGCTGGATCAAGCCTTGATAGACCGGCCGCACGGTGTTCGACACGTCTTCACGCGCGAAATTGGCGCACTCCTCATGGGTGCGATACGCGGCCACAACCGGATGCGCATTGTCGAGTTCGGCGGGCTTGCGCGCGAGCGGCAGGCATTGATCGAGCGAATACAGATTGTGATAGGGACGCGGCGCGACATAGGGCCAATGCGGCTTTACGTACGACAAATGCAATGCCCACGGCGTGTCGCCTTGCTGCTCGATGTAGCGGATCGCCTGACTCGTCATGTAAGCCGTTTCGGAGTGCGGCTCGGCCACTCGCGCCGGCCAGCGCACGTTGCGCATTTTCCAGCCGGAATGCACTGCGCCGCTGTCGTCTTCCACACTGATCGCAAAGTCGCTCCACGGTTTGTCGCTGACGTAGCCGTGTGCGCGCAAAAAGGCTGGGTAGCCGCTCTCCTTGCCGGGTTCGTGGTGACCGTCATAGCGGTCGAGTTCGTCGAACGAACCGGTCGAGAGGCGCTGCCCGAGCGGACTTTGGCGCGCGATGTCGAGCCGCTGCATGCCGTTGCTGTCGGCCATCACGTGCGTTTTGCCGGCCAGCGCGAGCGAGTGGCCATTCAGGCGCAGGTATTCGCCAAGCGTCATTTCGCCGATCGAGAGTGGCACGCGGTTCCAGTTGGCGCCGTGACTGCTCATCGTGCGGCCGGTGTAATACGACATACGCGACGGACCGCACACGCCGGAACTGACGAAGGCATTGTCGAACCGCACGCCGCGCGCGGCCAGCGCGTCGATATGACGGGTTTGAAGGTAGGGATGTCCGTAGCAGCCGAGATGATCGCGGCGAAGCTGGTCGCACATGATGAAGAGAACGTTGCGGGTGTCCGCCATCTATAAGCACCGTCTGCGGCCTTGCGGCCTGAAGTAGGAGAAACCGGGGAGAGCTTCGATGCTAGAAACGAACAGGACGATTGACCTAATCAAATAAATGTGCGAACGCACAATGCGCCGGGGCCATTGCCGCCAAAGCGCGTCATAATGGCCGCCAGCCCCTTATTAGACGTATGCTCACCGTGCCTGCGACCGACCCTCAATCGATACCCGTGCTGAAGCATCCCGAGCACATTGACGAATTTCTGCTCTACCGGCTTCACAACCTGGCGCGTCTGGCGACTCAGGGTGTCGGTCTGATGTTCCGGCGGGAACTCGGCATTAGCCGGCGCGACTGGCGCATTCTCGCGTTCGTCGGCAAGTACCCGGACGCGAGTCTGACCCAGCTCGCCGAATCGGCCGCGCTCGACATGGTGGTGGCGAGCCGCTGCGTCGCCAATATGGTGAAGAAGGGTTTGATTGCGAAAACGCGCGCGCCGGAGAACAAGCGGGTGACTGTGCTCGCGCTCACCGAAGCCGGCCGTATCGCCTATGAACAGGCACGCGTAAGCGGGCAACGCTATAACACTGAGTTCGCGGCCTGCCTGAGCGATGAGGAAGCGGTTTTACTCGACGGTTTGCTCAAGCGGATGGAGCAGCAAGCCGCGCAACTGACGCAACGCGAGATCGCCAGAAGCGGGCCCATACCGTTACTCAGCGAGGACGTTGAATAAGTCCCTGCGCGCAATCAACAATGGGAGCGGCGGCATGCAACATGTCATCCGCTACAATGACGCGCACTACCCACCTGGAGACTCGCTTTGAAAGCTATCGTTGCTTTGGTCGCCGCGGCTGTTCTTTCTTCTACGGCGATGGCCGCTTCTACCATTGAAAAACTGCCTTCCGGCGTGATCGTTGAACATCTTACGCCGGGCACGGGTGCCCAGCCGGCTGCTGACGACGTCGTGAAGGTCAACTATCGCGGCACGCTCGCCAATGGCACCGAGTTCGATAGTTCCGCGAAACATGGTGGTCCGGCAACCTTCCCGCTCAATCGCGTGATTCCGTGCTGGACACAAGGCGTGCAAAAGATGAAGGTCGGCGAGAAGGCCAAGCTGACCTGCCCGGCGGCGACTGCCTATGGCGAGCGCGGCGTCGGCCCGATTCCGCCGAATAGCGACCTGACGTTTGAAGTCGAGCTCGTTGGTATCGTCAAGTAATACCGCGCGAAGCTAGCTGAGACTGAACCCCGCTCCGGAGCATGAAGCGGGGTTTTTCTTTTCCGGGGCACGGCATGGATTCACTAAACGCTATCCGTGATGACGCTCCAGAAACGCCTTTGCTGAAGCGCTATTGGGCGAGCTTGACGTATATCCCATAGCCTGGTTTTTCTAAAAGAAGAGAAGTTCTGGACTTGCGCCCTCTCTCCATTGCCAGACCATGCCAATAACCAATCTGAAAATTCAGCATCGGGTTGTCGCCTCGCTATTCGGCAGCGCAATCAGATCACGTATGGCGTCAGCGTAGCTTATGCTTTTCGTTGAGCGCGGGCGGAGTTTTTTTTAAAGTTCCGCTGTACTCGGTCGTTTACGTTCTACGCGTGCGCTGGCGCTGCAACAACGCGCTTTGCGCATTCCGGAAGATCCGGTCGTCATTCGTTGCGCGTCGGGAGCGCCTGTCATGAACATCGACTTTCATTACGGTGTGGTCTATATCGTCGCCCGCATCGGCGGCATGACGGCCAGCGATGCACTCACCGTGGCGCATGCCTGCCAGTATGTCGACGACGCGACCACTTCAGGAATACTGCGTTTTTCGGGCGGCGAGACTTTCGAGCGCTTTGCCACCGCGCACAAGCTATTCGACTACACGAACGCGGAAAACGACCAGAACCGCCTGGTGTGGGCGCCATTTCATTTTCTGCCTGCGGGTGTTGGGCAGACGCTCGACGATAAGGCGGTGTGCCGGGCGGATAGCACCGTCGCTCGCGAGGTGGTTCGCCGCGCGATCCGGCAGCGGGGCACCGACACGGCGTTGTACCGCCTGGGTGTGACGCTTCACACGTACGTCGATACGTGGGCCCACCAGGGCTTCGCCGGTATCGAAAGCCCGACGAACCGTGTCCATATGCTGGAGGCGGAAGATTGCACGCGTGAAGGCTGGCTTGCCCACCTTACGCGCGCCACGCGGCATCTGGTTCAGCACGTCGAGGAAGATGTGCTGACGCTTGCGCTGCCCGTCGGTCATGGTGCCGCCTTGCACTATCCCGACCAGCCGTGGGCGAAGTGGCATTACGTCGACGGCAGAAATGTGCCCGTGAAAAGGCACAATCTGCCGGAGTTCATGCAGGCGGCTGAGATGACTTGCCGCGCGGTGCGCGCGTACGTCGCGGGGCGGGAAGATTTTGAATACCAGCCCGGGTTGCCGGAAGATGTAAAAGCCGCGCTCACGAAACTTCTCGACACCAACCGGAACCCGGACGACAACAAGCGCCTGCAGACCATTTGCGAAGCGGTGAAAACCGGCGCCATTCCTGGCCTGGAAGAGTCGATTCCGGATTATGTACCCAAGGGGCTCGGTTCCTGGAAATACAACGCCACCGGTTTGCGGTCCGGCGACGACAGCGGGGACCGCCCCCAGTGGAGCGACGTCTTTGAGAAAAGTGACTATCGGCGCTTTCACGACGCGGTCAAAGAGCACCGTTTCGTGGTTACGCAGGAGATTCTGCCGGCGCGCGGACTGCGGATCGCGTGAAGCGGCCGGGTTATTCAGCCCTCACTTGCTGACGTTGCGCTGCCCGTTCTTCCGCTTGTTTTTTCGCAATATGTCGTCCCACCAGGCAGCCGCCCACCGCGCCTACTACCGCGTGATGCCCGGCATAGTGGCCGGCGACGCCGCCAACAACTGCCCCTTTCATACAGCCGGCCGCGTTTGCCGTGCCGACTGCGGCCGAGGTCAGTACGGCCGCCGCGAGGGCGGCCTTGATAAAACCCGATTTCATCTGAAAGTACCCTGCTATTGAGTTGTTCGAAAGTGGCGCTTTTGCGCGCTATTTCAATAACCGCGCCAGTGGCCGCGTTCATGCCATTCGTGCTCGCGCCATTGCTCGCGGCGCCATTCATGTTCACGCCATTCGCGCCCGCGCCAGTCGCCGTAGCCGCCATAGGCCACCGCGACCGGGGCCGGACCGTAGACGACCGGTCGTGCAACATAGACCGGAGGAGGCGGCGCATAGACGCCGACCGGAATACCGATTCCGACCGCCACATCCACATGCGCTGATGCCACTGACGATGCCGCCAGAAATGCCAGACCCAGTGCTGCGCCAACGATCTTCTTGTTCATTTCCCTTCTCCTTGCATATCCAGGTGCGATGCATCCGGTTGCTATCGGGTTGCCACTGCTTTGTTTCTGACTACGGTTCGGAGTGTAGAAGGGCGATCCGGACACAGGTGAAACAGCGCTGCGAGATTGGTAACGCGGGGTTACCAGCTAAAAAAATGAACTGCCACCCTTTGAATCTCCGGATGCTTGCCTATAGTAGAAGCAACTATTGCCGCATTGCACAGCGGCCGGTCTTTCTTGATGTGGGTGACGGGGAAACAGAAATGACGCCATCGAACGCAGCGATTTATCAGAGCCAGGCTTGCACGCCGGATTCATTACGAACGCTTGCCGGCTACCTCGAATTGGCGCTCGATGAAGGAGAAAGCGTGGTTCTGATGCGGATCGGCACGCAGGTGCGCAGTGTGTATGTCGGCAACCCGTCCGGCGCGCTGGAGGATTTGACGGATCACGGCGTCGTGGCCGCTTTTCAAGCCGACGAAATGCTGGCATTGACGCAATTGGGACTCAACCGGATAACCGCCGACGATCAACAGTACCGGTTCACGCGCAGCGTGAGGTATATCGCCGACCGCCAGGTTGTCGTTTTTACTCCGACTTGAGCGGTCGGCCAGTAAACGAAAAGACTAAGGAATACGGCTATCGAGTAGTGGACTCGAAAGGTTCGTACTCCACGGGATGTGTTCTCGTGTAGATCTGGTGTCTTTATAGCCACATAGATCTGCCTTTCTCGTGCTATTCATGGCATAGTTCGATCGATTACCACATAAGGAGCAATCAAATGCCCACGTTAGAGCAAATCCAAGCAAAGCTTAAGAAGCTCCAGGCGCAAGCTGACGTCCTTATTGCCAGGAAAGCACAAGCCGCGGTCGACCAGATTCGGGAATTGATGCTCAAGCATGGCCTGACTACTGCGGATATCGAAGCAAAGGCAAAAGCGAAGCGCGCCGCCCACGCCTTGAATGGGCGTGCTGCAAGTGGCAAGGCAAAAGCCACTGGCGCAGGCAAGTCGATTCCGAAGTACCGCGACAATACAACTGGCGCGACCTGGACGGGCCACGGGCGTGCACCGGCCTGGATTGCCGCCGTGAAAGACCGGACTCAATTCCTGATTGAAGGTGCGAGCGAACTGAAGTCCGCGGCGAAGGCAGCAGTCACTCACGCCAAAGCCGGAAGTAAAGGCCAGCCGAAAGGCGCACAACCGCCCAAGTACCTCAATCCGAAAACCGGCGCCACCTGGAGTGGACGCGGTCCGGCGCCGGCATGGCTCGCAACGGTCAAAGACCGCACCAAGTTTCTGATCGATAGCGCCGCGGCAACCAGCAATGTCGCTGCTAAGAAAGTAGTGAAGGCGAAGAAGGCAGTAGCGTCCAAACCGGCTGCGAAGAAGGGCACGGCGGCGACTAAAAAAGCAACGGCAAAGAAAAGCGCTGCCAAACCGGCTGCGAAGAAAGCCGCTGCAAAGAAGACTGCTGTGAAGAAAACCGCCACGGCAAAGAAAGCACCGGGTCGCAAGGCGGGTGGTAGAGGCAAGGCCGGCGCGACGAGCGCTGCCGCAGCGCCGCAATCCTCAACGGTGCAAGCCGGCGCGTGAGCGCAACGGAGTCGCGAAGTAGATGACTAGTACGTTCGACTCACCCCAGCAGGAAGACCACGTCGTCCTGCTGGACTCCGTTCCTCATCCGGCCGCTGACGCCGTCGAACCATTCATCGTCGCCAGCGACCGCCGGGTGATTCTGGCTTATCCGATTGCTGAAGCCGACTTTGAGCGGTTCGGCCCATTCGATTCCGACGACGATCCCTATTGCACGGTGCTCTTTCCGGACGCCGTGTTTCATCGGCTGGGGCCGCCTGGCGATGTCGATCTCGAGATCCATCCACTCGCGTCGCTTGGGCTCAGTGGGTACTCGGTTCATGAAGTGATGGATTCGTCGCTGGCCGCCGAGATTTCGGCCGTCACCTCGCACGAGTCCGTACGGCGCCATTTTGTCATCACGTTTCAGGGCACTACGTTCGAATGCGTGGCGTCGGACTATACGGTGATCGGCGTGTATGGCGCGGGTGAGATCGCCAGCCGGGAAGCATTCTCGCTGGTCCGTTAGTCTTGTTAGCGGTCAGTGCCGTTTCAGCGTAGCCGCTCCTTTCCCATCCTGTTCCATCGCCCAAACGCTCGCTTGCGCAGCGTTGCGGGCGATCCGTTGCAATGGCTGCGCAACGCGATGCTGTTTCCTTTCAATAAGATTTTTCCTGCTCATTCGAACATATGCTCAATGATTTTTTTGGCTTTTAATTTTGAAACATGTTAAAAAGCTTTCCGTCATCGTATATTGACATGAAGTCTTCACGCAGTGCGGGCAGACTGGCGTCAACGAATGGCGTGCGGCAGCGGTTGAAGCAAAGCTTTCGAAATTATCTATAAATATATTACGAGGCATCGAACGCTCGATTGAAGCGGACCTGAGTTCAGGCGCGCGTCACGGAGAGCCGGCAGGTATCACGTCGAGTGGTGCGTGTTTTCGGTGCAGTAGCGGTCGTCGCGGATCGGATTTGCCGGCGCAAAGGCAAATCGCATGGGCCTGATCCCCGGTAGTACGGCCGCAAGGCGTCCGCAAGCGCGGGCGCGGTATCGGTACGCATTTGCTTTGCGCAAGTGCATGCGAATACGCCATGCCCATCGAAAAACTCCTTGTTCCGCTACCGGCGGGCCTGAAAGTCTACGTTGAACGTCACGTATTCGATCCGGCCTTCGAGAGTGTCATTCTGATCAACGGCGCGCTGGCCACCACGGCGTCGTTCGGACAGACAATCAAATACCTCGGCGAACGCTACAACCCAATTTGTTTCGATTTACCTTATGCGGGTCAATCGAAAGCGCATAACGTGTGCGACTTCGTCCTTACAAAAGACGATGAAGTCGACATTCTGCTGCATCTAATCGGCTTATTCGAGCCGAGCTTCCTGTTGTCGGTGTCGTGGGGCGGGGTGGCGTCGCTGCTTGCGCTCTCGCGGGCGCGCACCAGCGTAAGGCGCGCGGTGATTGCGTCATTCTCGCCGCGGCTCAACGCGGCGATGACCGCGTACGTGACCGCGGCACGCGACCACATCGCCGCCGGCGAAAATCTGAAGGCCGCGCAACTGCTCAACGATACCGTTGGCCAGCATCTGCCGCGCATCATGAAGCTCTACAACTATCGCTACCTCTCTACGCTGCCACGCGATGAGCAGGAACAGGTGGCGTTTCACGTCGACCAGATTCTGGCCATCCGTCCAGAGGACTATCTGCACGAGTTTCGCAACATCGATTGCGGATTGAAGTTCCTCAACGGCGAGCTCGACGACTACACCACGCCTGAGGACGCCCGCTCGCTCAGTGCGCATCTGAAGCGCGCCGAGTTTCTCACGATCGAGCAGGCCGGGCATTTCCTCGATCTCGAAGGCCGGCCCGCGTTGCGCCAGGTGAAGACGGCGATTTTCGATTACTTCGGCGCCGCGCCGGTGCAGGCGGCAGGCCGTGCGCTCGACTGCTTCGACGCGTTCGCCGCCCGCTCGCCCATCATGCCGGCGCAGCAACCCGCCATTGCAAACGTCGCAAACGTCGCGTTGCAGGCCGCCGCCGATCACTCGTTCCAACAGGTCGAACTACCGTGAATATCGCTCAGAGCATCGCCATCGTCGTACCGTGGGCGCTGTGGCTGCTGTATTGGGTCGCAACGTCGAACCGCGTCAAGGAGACCGCGCGCAAAGAGGCGTCGCTGTCGCGCACGTTGCAGTCGATTCCGTTGATGGGTGGGGGCGCGCTGATCGTGCTGCCGGACTTCAACACAGCGGGGCTGTCCTTCGATCCGCATGCGATCGGGCCGCTGCAGCTTGCCGGTTTGGCCGTGTTACTGGCGGGCCTCGCGTTTTCCGTGTGGGCGCGCCTGCATCTCGGCACCAACTGGAGCGTCTCGGTCACGCTGAAGGAAGGGCATGAACTGGTGCGCAGCGGGCCCTATGGACTGGTTCGTCATCCGATCTATACCGGCTGCCTGCTGGCGCTCCTCGGCGCCGTACTGATCGGCGCGCAATGGCGTGGCGTGGCTGGCCTGTTGCTGATTTTCGCGTCGCTGGCTTACAAAGTGCGGGTCGAAGAGAGCTGGTTGACCGGTCACTTCGGCCGTGCGTACTCGCAGTATCGTCGCGACGTCGCCGCGCTGATTCCCGGTCTCTTCTGAGCCGCAGGCATGACGAGAGTCATCATCACCGCGATCGGCTCGGCGGGCGACGTGCATCCTTTGCTCGGCATCGGCGCGGCGTTGGCTGCGCGCGGCCATGAGATCGTCTTCTGCACGCATCCGCCGTTCGCGGAGGCCGCCACGCGCCAGGGCTTTGCGTTCGTGCCGATCGGCACCGCCGCCGACTACGAAGCGGCGATGGCGAACCCGGCGCTATGGCATCCGCGTACCTCGTTCCGTACGCTGTGGGCGGTGATTGCGCCGACGCTGCGTCCGCATTTCGACACGCTGGCCGCGTTGGTCGACAACGACACCGTGCTGGTCGGCACGTTGTGGGCCTTTTCCGCCCGGTTGATGCAGGAACTCTATGGCGTGCCGTTCGTGTCGGTGCAAGTGTCCCCCTCGACCTTGCTCTCCGCGCATGCGCCGCCGACACACCCGCGACTGACGATTCCGCGTGGCTTGCCGCTGGCTGTAAAAACGGCGCTGATGCGGCTGATCGAGCGGCAGGCGCTCGACAAGGTCTGCGGTCCCGCGTTGAATGCATTGCGTGCGGAACTGACGCTCGCACCGGCGCGGCGCATTTTCGGCAAGTGGCTGCATTCGACCGACGGCGTGCTGTGTCTCTTTCCGGAATGGTTCGCGCAAGCTCAGCCGGATTGGCCGGCGCCGCGCTGCCTCAGCGGTTTTCCGCTGTTCAACGACACGGGCGCGCCCGCGCCCGATCCGCAACTCGACGCTTTTCTCACCGCCGGCGAGCGGCCCGTGGTTTTCACAGCGGGTTCGACCTTGATCGATCAGGATCGCTATGCGAATGCAGTAAGCGCGGCACTGATGGAAAGCGGGCTGCGCGGCATTCTTTTGACGCCGGATGCGCCTCCAGTCGACGCGGCCGCCGCTCAGGCGGGGGTACGGGCAGATGCGCGGGCAGACGCACAGGGTGTGCTGCTCAAGCGGCGTTACGTGCCGCTGCAGAAGCTGTTGCCGCGCTGCCGGGCGCTGGTGTATCACGGCGGCATCGGCACGGCAGCGCTTGCATATGCCGCGGGAATTCCGCAAGTCCTGACGCCATTCGCACACGACCAGTTCGACAATACGCAGCGGGTAGTTGCGAGCGGTTGCGGTGTTCGGCTCGATAGGCCACTGCAGCCGCAGGCGCTCGCGCGCGCATTGAAGCAAGTGCTCGGCAGCCCCTCAATCGCGACGCAGTGCGGGCGCATGCAGGACCGGCTCGCGACATCGACGGATGGTTGCGAGGCGGCTGCACGCTATATCGAAGGTCTCATGGGAACCGGCGTGCGCACGCAAACCGTCGGCCACACGTTTTCGCTGGCGCTAGCCGACAGCGGACATAGCCTATGAGCACCGCGTCGGCTCACGAGGCGCATAGCGTCGATCCGGCCCTTGGCGACGAGCGCGGCGTCCCCAGCATGCGCGGCGCGCGGCTCGCCTTGCTAACGTTCGCACTGTCGCTCGCCACATTCATCGAAGTTCTGGATTCGACGGTCACGAACGTCGCGGTGCCGGCTATTTCCGGTGGCCTCGGTGTGTCCAACAGTCAGGGCACGTGGGTGATCAGTTCGTACTCGGTGGCCGCCGCCATCGCCGTGCCGTTGACGGGCTGGCTCTCGCGGCGGCTCGGCGAAACACGGCTGTTCCTCGGGGCAGTGATCCTGTTCACCTTGACGTCGCTGCTGTGCGGCGTGGCCGGCGACTTTCACCTGCTGGTGGTATGCCGGGCATTGCAGGGGCTCTTTTCCGGGCCGATGGTGCCGCTTTCCCAAACGATCCTGATGCGTGCCTTTCCGCCGGATAAGCGCGTTGTGGCACTGGCGCTGTGGGCGATGACGGTGTTGCTCGCCCCGATCTTCGGTCCCGTGGTCGGCGGCTGGATCATCGACAATTTCTCGTGGCCGTGGATCTTCCTGATCAATCTGCCGATCGGCATCTTCTCGTTCGCGGTGTGCATGACGTTGCTGCGCCGCGACGCATCCACTGCCAAGGCGGCGCCGATCGATCTGCCAGGCATCCTCCTGCTGGTCATCGGCGTCGGCTCGCTGCAGACGGTGCTCGATCTCGGTCACGATCGCGGCTGGTTCGATTCGCCTTTGATCCTGACGCTCGCGATCGTCGCTGGGCTGGCGATCGTGTCGCTGCTGATCTGGGAGGCGGGGGAGCGGCATCCGGTGATCGATCTGAGCCTGTTCCGTGACCGCACGTTTTCGTTTTGCGTGCTGATCATTTCGCTCGGCATGATGAGCTTCTCGGTGGTCGGCGTGATCTTTCCGCTCTGGCTGCAGGCCGTGATGGGCTACACCGCGTACCAGGCCGGGCTCGCCACCGCGCCGCTCGGCGTGCTCGCGCTGGTGTTCTCGATCCTGGTCGGCATTTATGCGGGCCGTTTCGACGCGCGTGTGCTCGCGACGTTCGGTTTTCTCGTGTTCGCGGCCGTGTTGTGGTGGGACGCGCATTTCACGCTGACCATGACCTTCACGCAGATCATTACGCCAGGTCTGATCCAGGGCATCGGCTTGCCGTGCTTCTTCATTCCGTTGACCGCGGCGACGCTCTCGCGTGTATCCGACGACAAGCTTGCCGCGGCTTCCAGCCTGTCGAACTTTTTGCGAACGCTATCGGCGGCGTTCGGCACGGCGATGAGCGTCACGCTATGGGATAACCGCGCGCTGTATCACTACGACGTCGTCGCGCAGTCCGTGACGAAATCGTCCGGCAACACGCAGCGCTTCGTTCAGAGTCTGCACGGCATGGGCATTGACGGCGCGCGCGAACTCACCACTTTGCATCACGTCGTGCAGCAGCAGGCTTACATGATGGCGACCGGCGACATGTTCTACATGGCAAGCATCACCTGCCTCGTACTCGCCGCGATGATGTGGCTCACGCGTCCGAAGCGCGGCGCGGCGATGGCTTTAGGTCACTGAGGAGCTTCCAATGACGATCCTGGGCGCATTGATCATCCTGTTTCATCCGAGTGAGGAGCAGCTTGCGCGCGCGGTGGCGATGCGCCTGGCGTGCGATCGCTTGCTGGTGGTCGACAATTCGCCCTTGCCCGACGCGCGCGCTGCGATGATGCTGGGTGAGGCGGGGGTCGCGTTGCTGCATCACGGTAATCGCAATGGCATTGCCGGTGCCTTCAATTGCGGCTTGAGTGCGCTGTTCGACTCAGGTGCGGACGCGGTCGCGCTGTTCGACCAGGATTCTGAGGCGCCAGCCGCCTATTTCCCGGTGATGCGCGACCGGTGCGAGTCGATGAGTGGCCGGGCATTCCTGGCCGGCCCGCGTATCTTCGATGAAAACGATCAACGCTTCCTGCCCGAGCTCGCGACGAGCGGCCTGACAGTGGAGCGGCTGCCGATACACGCCGACGCGGCGCTGCAGCGCTGCGCTTTTCTGATTTCGTCCGGCAGTGTCATTTCGCGCGAGGCGTTCGAGCGGCTCGGCCGCTTCGACGAAACGCTTTTTATCGACCACGTCGATACCGAATACTGCTTGCGCGCGCTGCTGCGCAGCGTGCCCGTGTACGTGGTGCCGTCACTCGTACTGCTGCATCGAATTGGCTCGCGGCGCCGCCACAAACTGGGTTCTCTGGAATTGACGACGATGAATCACCCCAGTTTCCGCCGCTATTACAGCGCGCGAAACGCGATGCAACTGGCGCTGCAATATGGACTACGGTTGCCGGTGGCGATCGTGCCGAACGTGCTGACGCTCTGGCAAATCGTGCAGATCGTGTTGCTGGAAAAAGACAAGCTGGCGAAGCTCCATGCAATTGCGTTGGGCCTTTTCGATGGATTCTTCGGACGGATGGGGCCGCTCGAGCGGATGCGTCCGCGCCTCGCGGCCAAAGTGGCTAAGGCCGCGAACGCGGTTGATGCGACTGATGCGGTCAACACGGCGAGGCTCGGCGAGATGAACACGCCAGTGGCAGGCGAGCGTGCAATGCCGCGTACCCGGCACTCATGAGGCAGCCTATGCAATTCCCTATGCCACGCGCCTTGCCGTTGCTGCTCATTGCGGCGGCGCTGACGGGTTGCGTGAGCGATTCGGGTCTGCACACAAACGTCAAACCGGTCAAACCCTCCGCCGATGCACTTGCGCAGACCAGCGGGCCAGGCGCGAACGGCGCATGGCCCGCGCCCGATTGGGTCAAGCGCTACCGCGATCCGCAACTGGATGAACTGACCGCCGAGGCGTTGCAGAACAATCCCGACCTGCAGATCGCCAAGGCGAGGGTGGGCGCCGCGCAGGCGCAACTCGAACAGTTTGCTTCGCTGACCGGCCTCACCGGTACCGCGGGCGTGACGGTGAGCAAGGCCCGTTTGCCGCAGCCGGACGACGCGGCCAACGTGTCCGTCGGTGGCCAGCAGATTCCGGTGCAGTTGTTCAACGATCCGGTGGTCTCGCCGGCCGCGCTGTTCGCCGGCTTGAGCTATCAGCTCGACTTGTGGGGCAAGAATGCCGCGCTGACCGGCAGCCTGCTGTCCACGCGCGATGCGGCACGTGTCGATGCAGAGCAGGCGCGGCTCACACTGACGGTCGCGCTGGTGACACTTTACTGTGAGCTCGACCGCGCCTTTGCGATGCAGGACATTCTGCTGCAAAAGCAACAGGCCGCGGATAGCGTCGATGCGGTGTTGCGCGAACGTGGTGCGCGCGGCCTCGATAACGCGTATGACGCAGCCGACGCCACACTCAAGCAAAGCCGGCTCGCTTCACAGCAGGCGCTCAATGACGAGCGCGTCAAGTTGACTGAGTTGCAGATCGGCGTGCTGACGGGGCGTGGCGCGGAGCGGGGTTTGTCGCTGCATCGTCCACAACTGGCCGCGGCTGCCGATGCGCCGATGCCCGCGCAACTGCCGGTCGATCTGCTGGGCCGCCGGCCCGATATCGTGGCGGCACGTTTGCGAGCCGAAGCCGCGCTTGCCAACATCGACGCTACGCGGGCGCAGTTCTATCCCGACGTGAACCTGGTGGCCTTTGCCGGGCTAACAGCGCTGACACCCGCCGCGCTTTTCTCACGCGCGGCAATGACCGGGTCGGTGGGGCCGGCGATCTCCTTGCCGATTTTCGACCGGACCAGCTTGCGCGCGCAACTAGGCGGTGATTACGCCAATGTCGACGCCGCGGTAAGCCTCTACAACAAGATCGTCGACGAGGCGCTCGGCGAGGTCGCGCGCCAGCTGACTTCCTTGCGTACTGTCGATACGCTTGCTACCGAGCAGACTCGCGCGGTGGACGCGGCCTCGCGCATCGTCGCGATTGCCGAGGAGCGGCATCGGCGAGGTATCGGCATGCAGAAGGACGTGACGCTAGCCGACCTGTCTTTACTCGACGAACGCGCGCAGCAAGTCGATTTGCAAGGCCGACGCAGAATGCTGCAGGTCGCGCTGGTCGGCGCGCTCGGTGGCGGCTTCGACGTACGCAAGGTGGCCGGTGCACCGATTTCTCACTATCAAACCACCTTTCCCTCTCACGCACGCATCACGGACACGCACTTCGATTGAATGCACAACGATAAACAGGCACAGTGTGCCGCCGGCTGGACCGAGGGGCAGGCGAACCCGGCAAACGCGGCAAGCATAACGGGCGACGCGCACGATTCGAAACGCGCGGTGCGGCGGCGCCGTTTTGCCGTTTTCTTCGGCGTGGTGGCGCTCGCCGGGGTGGCGTGGCTGACGTATTGGGGTTTGAGCGCGCGCTTCTACGAAGAGACCGACGATGCCTACGTCGCGGGCAACATCGTGCAAATCGCCGCGCAGATACCCGGCACGGTCACCGATATTCTGGTGGACAACACGCGGCAGGTGCGCGCGGGCCAGCCGCTCGTCAAACTCGACGATGCCGAAGCGGCCGCCGCGTTCGCGCAGGCCAAAGCACAACTGACGCTCGCCGTGCGCCAGGTGGCGAACGCAACGATCTCGCGCAAGCTCTACGTGCAATCGATCGACGCGCGCCGCGCCGAACTCGCGTTGGCGCAGCGTGCGCTGGCGGCGCGTGATCATGCGTCCGTGGAAGTCGTGTCGCCGGAAGAATTGGCGCGCGCCCGCGAAACAGTGGCCGTCGCGCAGGCGAACCTCGCCTCCGCGCAAGTCCAACTCGACGCCGCACGTGCACTCGGCGGAAAATTCCCGGTCGAAGCCAGCCCACCGGTTCTGCAAGCCGCCGCGCAATTGCGGCTCGCTTATCGGAATCTGCAGCGCACCACCGTCGTTTCTCCCGTCGACGGCACGGTCGGGCAGCGTTCGGTGCAGATCGGCCAGCAGGTCGGGCCGGGGCTGGCACTCATGTCGATCATTCCGCTCGAGCGTCTGTGGGTCGAGGCGAATTTCAAGGAAGGCCAGATTCGCAGCATGCGCGTCGGGCAGCCGGTGCGCATCGTTTCGGATGTATACGGCTCGCAGGTGGTGTATCAGGGGCGCGTGGAAGGCTTTTCGGCGGGCACAGGCAGTGCGTTCTCGATGCTGCCCTCGCAGAACGCGGCCGGTAACTGGATCAAGGTCGTGCAGCGCGTGCCGATTGTGATTTCGCTCGATCCGGCCGAGCTTGCTGCGCATCCGCTGCGGCTGGGTCTGTCGATGCAGGTGTCGGTGGATACGCATGTGCGTAGCGGTCACCTGATCGGCAACGACACGCCAGCGGCCACCCAAAGTACCCGCGTTCACGATAACGTCTCGCGTGACGCCGATGCGTTGATCTCGCAGATCATTCGGGACAACAGTGACCATGGTGGTGCTGCTGACTAGCGATCCGCGCCGTTGAGATGCTGTGGCTAGTTGCCCGGATCGATCACGGGTTTGTCCGGGTCCGCAAGCGTTTTATAGGGGAGTGACGCCGCGTGCGGGTTGGTTGTGGTGTCGTCGATCACGCGATCGACGTCCGCGGTTTTCGCGAGTTCCGCGAGGAACGTCCGTTTGTCGAAGCCGGGCGCGACGCAGCCTTGCACGTAGATGAAGCGACGTTGCAGTGTGAGCCACAGCGTGGACTGTTCGCGCCAGTGAGTAGCGTAGTTAATATTGGTGAGACGCCGTTGGACGGCGTCGGCGATTTCCGCGTCGTAGAGGTACGCGTTCGACAGACGGCAACGGCCTTCCACCCAGCAGCTATTGCCGCGCTCGATCCGGTAATGACTATCGTCGAGCCATTCCTGTTCGGTCTCGAGCGGGCCTAAGGGCACCGGGCATTCGCTGATCGCCTCGGATATCTGAAAGAACGGGTCGTGCCCGTGGTTGATGCGTTGCGCTTCGGCATAGGCGTGCGTCGCGGCCATGCAGAACAGCAGACTCGCCACGTGCTGTTGGATCAGGCGTTTCATCGTCTTAGGCTCCGGGATGTTGAGCGTGGGGAGACGGATCGACGGTTTTGATTCTCGGCTACTGAGTGGAGATTATGCAGCGCTGGCTCAGGACCTCACCGGCTCGTACGCCGATTTTCGACGGCGAACTTGATCAACTCGGCCTGGCCTTCGATATCGAGCTTGCGTTTCAGATTCAACCGATGCGTTTCGACTGTGCGCACCGACAGGTCGTTGCGTTGAGCGATCTGCTTGCTCGAAAGACCTTCCGCGAGCGCATCGAGAATATCGCGCTCGCGTGGCGTGAGCCGTTCAATGGGCGATTGCGTCGCCGATGCCTGAATCAATCGCGCGCCCAACCCTGCGCTGAAGAACGTCTTGCCTTCCAGCACCGCGCCGATCGCCTGGATGATTTCGGTGGCGGGCGAGTCCTTGAGCACGTAACCGCTGGCCCCTGCGCGCACGGCCTGGGTCACGTATTCGAGGTTGTCGTGCATGGACAGCATCAGCACGCGTATCGCCGGGAAGCGCTCATGAAACATGCCGGCCAGCGCGATGCCGTTCATCCCGTTCATGCCAACGTCCATCAGCACCAGATGAGGTTCCTGACTGGCGGCGAGCGCGAGCGCTTCCTGCGCATTGCCCGCTTCGCCGACGATTTCGATGTTGCGTACGGCTTCGAGCCGGGCGCGCAATCCGTCGCGTACAAGCGGGTGGTCGTCGATCAGAACCAGGCGTGCGACGGCGAGTGATATGTCGTTCATATTCAGATTTCCTGAAAGGCCGGCGAGTGAAGCGTAGGCGCTACCACGGGCACGCGCGCGGTCACGATCGTATGACCGGCCTGCGAGCTGAGCGACAGCTTGCCGCCCAGTGCGTCCAGCCGCTCGCGCATATTGCGCAGACCCACGCCCGCGTGTGGACTGACGAGTGCATGCGGCACGTCGAAGCCGCGCCCGTTGTCCGAAATCGTTAGCGTGACGGCGTCGTTCGATACTTCCAGCGCCAGTGCCGCGCTGGACGCGTGTGCGTGCCGCACGATGTTGGTCAACGCTTCCTGGGCGATACGAAACAGCACCGTGTTCACCGCGTCGGGCAAAGACGCTGCATGGGTGTGTGCGATCTGCGTGAAGCCGATCTGGATACCCGACTCGTCGCTCAACTCGCGGCTGAGTTGTTCCAGCGCGGCCGCTACCCCGAGGTCGTCGAGCATCGACGGCCGCAATGCGTGAGAAATGCGGCGCACTTCACGCAAGGTATCGCCAATGCGCGCCACGCTGGTCGATAGCGCGGCTTCCGCTGCGGGCACACGCACGTCGCTGCGTTCGAAACGCGCCAGCGCCGATTCGAGCAGCAGCTTCACGGAGACCATCATCTGGCTGATGCCGTCGTGCAATTCACGCGACAGGCGCGCCCGTTCGTTTTCCTGTGAATCGACCACCTGCTGCGCGAGCCGCTTCAGTTTTGCATCGGCGCTGCGATATTCGGTGACGTTGAGCACCAGTGCACACAGTGCGATCACGGCGAGTCCGGCCACGGCGATGCCGTCGATCCATTGCATCGTGCGATCGATGTTGGCCGCCGCACCCTGATCAATGTGCGCGAGCGTGGCGTCGACATCGTCGAGATAGATGCCGGTGCCGATCATCCAGCCCCAGCGTTCGAGCGACACTACATAGCCGAGTTTCGACGCGAGCTTGCCCGTCGATGGGCGATGCCACACGTAACGCACATAGCCCCCGCCGCGCGAGGCCGCGGCGAGCAGTTGCTGGATCGTCGGCGTGCCTTGCGGATCGCGCAGCGTCCACAGGTCACGTCCGACGAGGTCGGGCTCGCGCGGATGCATCAGCGAACGGCCGTGCATGTCGTAGACGAAGAAGTAGCCGTCCTTGCCGAAATCCATTTTTCCAAGGATATCGAGCGCACGGGTGCGTCGCATCGCATCGTCGCGAGCGTTGTCGCCGCCGGCGTTATAGAGCGGGGCGATCGCCGTGGTCGCGAGCTCGACATAGTGTTTGAGTTCGATTTCCTTGCTGGCCATGTACGCGGCCTGGGTGGTCGCGTGCTGCGTTTCGGCGAGCGCCGTGGCTTCCTGGCGTACACCGATTTCAATGCTGGCAATGGCCGCCAGAAAGGGCACGATCGCCAGCAGGACAATCTTTGCTTTGAGTTTCATCGTTAGAAGGGCGGCCGACGGGCTACGTGGTATTACGTAGCCGGCTTACGTAGTTGCGCGCTTGTGAGGACGACCACGAAGGCGAATACTACATCCCCGCGACGTACCGCGCCTTCTGGCGCGTTTTGGCGCAGTGCAAAAAAGCAAACTCCGGTTTTGCCGTCTAATATCAGGTAATCGGTTTTCCGCGTGCCAGACCACAAGTCACGGTGCGCGGTTTCAATAATAGACTTAGGAGAAGTTCGTGGAGACCTCCCCATCCGCCGGCCGTTCATGGCTATGGCTTATCTTGCTGATCCCGTACATCGCGTTGCTGTGGTTGCCGTTCTATAACGACACGCGCCCCTCGTTCGCCGGCTTTCCGTTCTTCTACTGGTATCAGTTCTTGTGGGTTCCGTTGACCTCGCTACTGATTTACGTTGTGTACCGAGGTGTCAAATGAGCGATGTGAATCCTGTGAACCCGGTCGCGATGACCGTCTTTATCGCGTTCTTTGTGCTCGTTACCGTGATGGGTTTTTTTGCCGCGCGCTGGAAGCGGGGCGACATGACGCAATTGCATGAGTGGGGCTTGGGTGGCCGCCAGTTCGGCACGGTGATTTCGTGGTTCCTCGTCGGTGGCGATTTCTATACCGCCTATACCGTGATCGCGGTGCCCGCACTGGTGTATTCGGTGGGCGCGTATGGCTTCTTTGCACTGCCGTACACGATCATTGTTTATCCGTTCGTGTTCGCGGTGATGCCGAAGCTGTGGAAGATCGCCAAGGAGAAGAACCACATCACGGCAGCGGACTACGTGCAGGGCGAGTACGGCGGTAAGTGGTTCCCGGCTGCGATCGCGATCACGGGGATTGTCGCGACGATGCCGTATATCGCGCTCCAACTCGTGGGCATGCAAGTGGTGATCAAGGGACTCGGCGTGGCCGGCGAAATGCCGTTGATCGTCGCCTTCGTGATTCTTGCGCTGTACACGTATGCAAGCGGCTTGCGGGCGCCGGCGATGATCGCGTTCGTTAAGGACATCATGATCTATATCGTCGTGATTGCGGCGGTCTGGTTGATTCCGGTGAAGCTCGGCGGCTACGCGCATGTGTTCGATGCGGCCGATACGTATTTCAAGGCCAAGGGTGGCGCAACCGGGATCATTTTGAAGCCGACGCAGTTTACTGCTTATGCATCGCTTGCGTTGGGGTCGGCACTGGCGGCGTTCATGTATCCGCATACGATGACGGCGGTGTTGTCGTCCTCGTCGGCTAATACCGTGCGCAAGAATGCGATTTTTCTGCCGGCGTATACGTTGTTGTTGGGGTTGATTGCGTTGCTTGGGTATATGGCGATTGCCGCCGGTGTGCATGTGAAGTCGGCGTCCGATATGGTGCCGGCGTTGTTCAACACGCTGTTTCCGTCGTGGTTTGTCGGCTTTGCAGCCGCGGCCATTGCGATTAGCGCGTTGGTACCCGCCGCGATTATGTCGATTGGTGCGGCTAATCTGTTCACTCGAAATTTGTGGCGGCCGCTCGTTTCGCCGGATATTACGCCTGCGGCGGAGGCTTCGACCGCGAAGATCGTTTCGCTGGTCGTGAAGTTTGGGGCGCTGTTGTTTATTGTGTTCTTGCCGACGCAGTATGCGATTGATTTGCAGTTGCTGGGCGGGGTGTGGATTTTGCAGATCTTCCCGGCTATTGTGTTTTCCTTGTACACGCGGCGGTTGAATACGCCGGGGTTGTTTCTCGGGTGGCTTGTTGGGATTGTGCTCGGGACGGGGTTGGCTATTTCGCAAGGGCTTAAGCCGGTGTTTGCCTTGCATGTCGGTGATGCGATCTATCCGGTTTATATTGGGTTGATCGCGTTGGCCGCTAACGTTGTAGTGTGTTTTGTTGTGTCGGTTTTGTCGCCGCGGAGGGTTGTGGCGGCTGTTTGAGGTTCATTTCTGTGTGGCTGGCGCCGGTTGGGATGTTTACTCAGCGGTGCTGGCCTTTCCTTGAATTGGTATTGGTCTATTAGCGTTGCCCCTGTGCGGGGCAATGCTCTCAACTTAAGCCCTCAAAGAGCTTGTAAACGAGGCATTGCCCCTGTAAACTTCATCGCATAACTCACTGATAAATCAACGATATGAACTCAAATACCAGCGTCCTCGCGGCTTCTTGCTGAGTTCTCCGATTTCCTGCTCGATCCGACGCTCGCCGAGCGCGTGCGTCG
>NZ_WOEY01000170.1 GCF_013177695.1 Paraburkholderia solitsugae
GAGTGCGTCCTTCTGCTCCGGTGTCAGGTCCTTGATGTCAGGCATCTTCGTCATGTCCTTCACTATGCACAGCCTGGTAGCAGTTTACAAGCGCTGAATAGTTACGCGGCAGGCAAAGAAAAGTAGGTGCCTGCCCCGCACAGGGGCGACGCCAATAGACCAATAAGAAAACAAGGAAAGGCCAACACCGCAGGCACACAGACAACAAGCGCCTCGCGGACGACCAACACGAGAAAAGACCCACACCGCGGCCAAACTTTCCCCGCGCCGAGCAGGCAAAAGACCACCCGCTACCCCATCCTCAAAAACCGCAAAACCGAAACCCCATGCAACCAGACATGCTCCCCGATAAACCAGGCCGCAACCCACGAAGCCCCTACAACGATCAAATCACAGTGCCCACTATTCCAAAGGTTGAGAGAATGCCGCCCAGCGATCCAGGGCACACCAAGCGGATTAGGCCAATCGGCCAACAGATGCATCAACCCACCACAAGCAAACCCAAACGCGGGCGCAGCATAAACCGAATGCCCAAGCCAATGATAAGAAAACACGAGCAACGCGAGCCATGCCACCCCCCAATGCGTCAACGTGCGATGCGTAATCCACAGCCTTCGCGCGCGTGACCACCAGGCCACCTCCAGCCAGTCCGGCGCGGTACTCCCTGCCACCCCGGCGATGAAACTCAACACCACGCCGATATGAAACGAACCACCGCCGCCGACGCGCGCGACAACAGCCGCCGCGATAACACCGGCTGCAAACCCAGTCGCGTGATGTGCTTTGTTGGATGCCATCGAACCTCACGACGCAGCGCGCCGGATAAAAGCTAAAGGGCGGCTATGTTCGCAGATGAGCAGATAAAAAAATAGCCGACACGCGAGATAAAAATTCGCGCATCGGCGTGGCCTTCAGTGTGGTCCTCAACAACGCAACCGTATGACCAAAAACTCAGGTCGCGCAGCGCGCAATATCGAAGCGCATTTCCGATTCAGGCGGGTCGTCCGGTGCATTCGCGGGATGCATCACCTTGATGACCGAGCCAGCGTTGAACGGCGTCAGCGTGACGAAATACGAGTTGTTCGAATCGGAGCCGACAGCGATCTCGGTGGCGTCGCCTACGCGCGACATCCGCACGCGTGACAGCTTGCCTTCGAGGCAATCGGCGATATAAGCCGGGGCGCGCTGCGAAGACACGTACATCGTCGGCTGGGACGCATCGCGGGCGGGGCTGCTGGAAGAACCGCAGGCAGCGAGAAAAGCGGTGACGGCAGCAGCAGGGGCAAGCAGGAGAAGTCTTTTCATGGTCCGATCGTCGGCGTCCCCGGTCGTGCACGGGAACTTGGGGCGCGGGCGAAGCGCGACGCGAATGAACGCAACGCTATGCTTCGCGACGAAGCCGCCGTTCAACCGCAACGACTTGACGACGTTAGGGCAAGGAAGGCAGCCGTTCTCAGCATACCCACGGCGCGTTTGCGCCGTCACTATTACTACGTCGAAACGTGAGAACGTAAGCTCCATGAAAAAACCCGCGCGTGATTGTGTCACGCGCGGGTTCGGCTGCAGAGCGGAACGGTACGCCGCTCTGCACGTGCTGCCAGAAAAATCAGAAAAACTTAGAAGCGGTGACGCAGGCCGACCGCCGCAGCAACCTGATTGCCGGTCGACGACGGCGCCAGCGTATTGATCGCCGCCACGTTCGCGCCGAAGTTGCCGAGTTCGCCGGAGGCGTGCTGGTACACGCCTTCCACATACACGTCGGTCCGCTTGCTCAGCGAGTAGTCGCCTTGCAGTGACACCGTGTGCCACTTCGGATCGCCCGAGCCGTTCGAACCCGACATCTTGCCGTCGGTGAACGTGTATGAAGCCGCGAGGCTCAGGGCCGGCGTCAGTGCGTATTTGCCGTTCAACTCGTAGTTGTCCAGATGCAGGTTCGTGCCCGCCACGCCAGGCAGCGT
>NZ_WOEY01000171.1 GCF_013177695.1 Paraburkholderia solitsugae
CCCGTGATGCCGTCCAGTTGCGTATGCGTGTACACGAAGCCGGCCGTTGCCGGGCCGTACGTGTAGTTGATGCCCGCCCCGAATGTGCGTTGCAGGTTCGCCGCGACAGCCGCGGTGCCGTCGCCTTGCGAGACGGCGCCGCCCAGGTTCGAGCTACCCGAGTTGTTCAGTTGCAGGTAAGCGGCGGCCACGCTCAGCGGGCCGTTGTCGTACGAAGCGCCGGCGCTCCATGCGCGGTTGTTCGAGAACTGACCAGCCGAATTGCTGAAGCCGTACAAGCCGCCGAATTTAAGGCCGGCGTAGTTCGCGCTTGTGTACTTCACGGCGTTCTTGATCGAGAACGAGTTGTCCAGATTGTCGTTATCGAACGGGTGAGCGGCGAGGTTATTGCCGTAGCCCGCGCCCGCTTCGGACAGCGGCGCGAGGTAATCGACCACGGAGTCGTATTGACGGCCGAGCGTCAGCGCACCGTACTGATCGCTCTTCAGACCGACGAAAGCCTGACGATTGAACATCGTGCTGCTTTCCGTGTCCTGGCCGTTGTTCAGGTTAAAGCCGTTTTCCAACGTGAAGATGGCGTGCAGACCGCCACCGAGGTCTTCGCTGCCGCGCAGGCCGAAGTAGGTGTTCGACACCGAACCGCTGCCTTGTTGCCAGTTGCTGTGGCCGCCCTGGTTGTTCGAGTAGACGAGACCGGCGTCCAGCGTGCCGTACAACGTGACGCTGCTTTGTGCGTGAGCGGTGATGGCGAACGCGCCCATGAGACCTGCAGCGATGAGGGTTTTTTTCATGTTTAGATAACTCCGGGACAGTGCGTAGAGAATCGCCTTCCAGTGCTTGCAGCCGATTCCGCCGGCTGCCTGACGATCCGCTGCGCAGTGTATTCCTGCTATTAATATCTTTAAGCGTGTATGGCACAACAATGATTTTTCTAATTCGCAATGACTGACTTGTAATTGTGTAAGTGCGAGTAAATAAAGAAAAAATCTTTGTATGCGATGGTGCTGTAACTATTTGTCAGATTGTGGGTGTTGCTCGACCGCGACGATTCCGCTGTGTCATATCTGGTAAGGATTTGAGCGCGTCGTCGCGCGAACTTCGATTCATTCCGGTTTCTGCAATGCACTCTTCCAATTCGTATGCGCTATCTCGGCTAATTACGGTTCTACAATTCACCTCACCCCTTGACCAGGGGTGTCTTTTTCATCTTTTTATACGCGGCTCCCGGGCCGCGTTTTTTTGAAACTTTTATAATGGATTAATAAGTTCCCGTACATAACGAAATGCACTATTTCGATTGGCGAGGAGCGTGCCGCGGCTTGTCCGTTCGTCAGAGGGGCGCATTCGGCGTGTGCGGGACGGGTAGAATCGCAGGCTTGAGATGTGTTTCCGCCCCGCGAACGTGAGTAAACCTGCAATGACCGATACACCCCTTCCATCGTCCGACACCACTGCTATCCCCACGACGGAAGGCGCGTCCGAAATCCACGAAACCCCGCTCGAGCACCTGGAAGAAGTGCAGCCCGAAACCCAGCACGAAGCACGTCTGTGGCGCGACGACGGCTGGACCGCGCGCGTCATCAAGAACGAAGACGATGAAGGCTGGGCTGTCGAAATGATCAAGGACGGCGAAGCGGAACCGGCGCTCGTCGGCCCGTGGACAATGGGCCGCAACAAAAAAGATCCCAAGCCGCTCGACACGTCGGCGTTCAACACGCTGGTGAAAACCGCATCTGAAGTGCTGCGCCGCCATGAGCAGCAACTGCGCGCCCAGTTGCATAAAGAAGTACGCGTGGCCAGCGCGGATGGCAATGACGAACTCGACATCACCCTCGATATCGTCCCTGACGAAGACGAACCGTACGCGCTGCTGACCGCGCTCGACACCTTCGGCGAACAGCTCGCGCAAGTACAGGTCGCGCCGAACTTCAAGCTGAGCAAGGTGAGCGCTGCTGCATGGGTCGAAAACGAATTCCGCCGTCCGGGCTAGATCGGCTGCGCGATCAACAGCGACTGGGTGCCGGTGGACAAGGCCGCGCCCGCGGCCGAGTCGACAGGTTTGCACGCGGTCGACGAAATCAACGGCTGGACTTACGTGATGAGCAATTTCCAGCACGTCGGCGATTGGGAAAGTCCGTTGCACGAAAAGGTCCAATCGACGCTCGATCCGTTCGTGCGGGCCAACTATAAGGATCGCTTCGGCGCGACGGTAGGCTATCTGGCGGCAGACCCGGCAGGAATCAAGCTGTAGGGCACAGGCCATTCGAACTGGCTCGTGATCGAAGACATCACGCATCGCGGCGAGCCGGTCGAATATGAAGTGTTTTTTCGCCTGCGGCGGGCGGGAGCGAGTGCGTTGCGGCTTGTGATCGAGAGCGCGTACGTACGCGACACCAGCAAGGCAAGGGCGGGAATCCCGCGCAACCGGCGGAGCATTGTGCGGTTTCGCGTGATGGCGGCAAAAATACTGGGAGGCGAGCCGATTCGCGATCCGAATCTCAGCCACTTTTAACTGAATACCGCACGCCAGAAAAAGGTGAGGCCCCACATGGGGGCCTCATAACTTCGCGGGTGCGCTTGATCGGTATGAACCGACGTAACCAGCGGCTGGATCCTGGTTGACCAGGAGGCAGATAGACGCCCTTGCGGGCCCCGAAAAATCCATCTGCGTGAATTATAGCGTGTAAAACGCCGGCCCCCTATCTCCCAATCGGCCATTCCCCGCCGGCTTCGCGGCGCAACCCGCCGTCTCAACTCCGCTTGCAGAAAATCGCCGTCACGAGCGGCGCTACCCGATGCACGATTGCCGTGCTGCCGGCCTCGGCGAGCGCGTTCTGGACCTTGGATTCGCCGCCGAACACCACGACGCCATAGGCCGAGCGGGCCACCGGTTCACCGTCACCGACGCGAAACATCGGATCGTCCTTTTCGTAGCCGACCACCGCGAAAACGTGAAAGCCGAATGCGTTCAGGTCGGCGCCCTGCGCCGGCGAAAATGCATTGATCGAATTGCTTTCGACGCGCGTCGGCTTGGGATCGATCATCTGCTGCTGGGCGAGATCGGCGATGAACTGATGGCCGCTCTCATTGCAGAGCAGCGGCGCATCGAGCGCCGCGGCGTAGCTGGTGAGCGGCAGCGCGGCGGCGGCCAGCGCAAGGAGGACAGACGAAAAGAAGCGTTTCATATACGTGAATGGCGACCTGCGTTCGATGTAGTGAGTTCGCAACGGGCGGCGGCCAGGTGTCGCAACCCGAAAGACGTTGCGCATCGAAGTGATCAGGCGTGACAGACGCAACTGGGTTCGCACTTTAACGTGATTCGGCAAATCTTGCCCTGTGCCCGGCAGGCAACGGTAACGGATTGTCCTTAAGAAAACGTTAAGGAACGAAGCAAGTTTTTACGATCCCGTATATATTTCCGGGTTATGAATTCGCGACAATCAATTGTAATTAACGTTCCGGCCCCCAGAACTTGGGATGCGAGGCTTGCCCGCCGCCTGGTCACCCCGCTCGTCAACACTTGGGTCACGCCGAACCATCTGACCACGCTGCGCCTGCTGATTGGGGTCGCCGGCGCGCTGTGCCTCGCCCACGGTGGCTTTGCCTGGACCAACTCGGGCGCCTTTCTGATCGTGCTGTCGAACTTTGTCGACCACACAGACGGCGAACTTGCGCGTATCGGTGGAAAGTCCAGCCGAATCGGTCATTTTTACGATCTCGCGTGTGACGCGCTTGTGACTGTCATGTTGTTCGTCGGCATGGGTGTCGGCATGACGCATGTCGGCTCATTGAAAGTTTCGCCCGGCTGGCTGGGCGCCGTGGCGGGTGTGGCGGTCGCGCTAATTTTCTTCCTGCGCATGCGCATCGAGGAGATGGCGGGCAAGGCCGGCACGAAGCAGGCATCGGTTGGTGGTTTCGAAACCGAAGACGTGCTGTACCTGCTCCCCATTGTCACGCTGACGAGCATCGTCATGCCGTTCGTCGTGGTCGCGTCGATCGGCGCGCCGCTCTTTGCCGCCTGGGTGGTGGTCGACTACTGGCGCGCCGCGCGCCGCGCCGCACGCCCGGCGGTCGCCCCCGCCAAGGCGTCGTCTGAAACCAGTCAAATGTGGGCCAGTAAATGAGTACGCACGCCGAAGACGACGTGATCGCACCAGTCTCAGTTGAACGTTCGCCGGCTTCTTTGTCGGCCACGGCGGCCGCGCCCGCGCCTGCACCGAATGCCGATCGCGCGGTGGCGAGCCGCACGCGCACGTTCGACACACGGCGTCTGTCCAAAGATTTCGCCGATCAGGACGCGTTCCTGTATCTGGAAGACTTCCTCGCGCCCGAAGTCACCGCCCAGCTCGTTCAGAGCGCGCGGGACCTCCTCGATGAAGTGAACCGCAACTATCTGCCCGGTCACAAGCAGGGTGGCAGCGTAAGCCGCCATACGATCGACCGCCTCGCACCGTTCATCGCCGAGCTGTATCGCTCGAAGGAACTGATCGGCTGGCTCGAGCAACTGAGCGGCGACAAGCTGCAGGTGTCGCCCGCCGACGACCCGCATGCGTATGCGCTGTACTACTACACGCGTGCCGGCGACCACATCGGCTGGCACTACGATACTTCGTACTATGACGGCCGCCGCTACACGTTGCTGCTCGGCGTGATCGACGAATCGTCGTGCCGGCTCGATTACGAATTGCATACCCGCAATCCGGACGTGCCGGACCAGCCGGGCTCGGTGCAGATTCCGCCGGGCGGTCTGGTGTTCTTCGACGGCGACAAGCTGCGTCATCGCATCACCCCGGCCGGCGCAAACGAAATGCGCGTGTCGCTGACTTTCGAATACGTCACCGACCCGAACATGCGGCCGTGGCGCCGTTTCATCTCGAACATGAAGGACGCGATCGCGTACTTCGGTTTCCGCCAGGTTTTCCGTCAGATGACGAAGCGCGGCAAGGACCACGCATGACACGCGCGGCCCTGATTCTGCTGTCGATCGGGACGGCGCTTTTTGTCGGCCTGCTCGCGTGGCAGGGGTTCGGCTCCGTTACCTCGACGCTGGCCGCGGCAGGCCGGGGGCTCGTGCTCGTCGCGGCGTTTCACCTCGTGCCGCTGGTGCTCGACGCCGGCGCGATCTCGGCGCTGTTCCAGCGCCGGCACGACGGCGTGCATCACGACGTCACGTTGCGCGATGCATTGTTCGCACGCTGGATCGGCGAATCGGTGAATAGCCTGTTGCCGGCCGGCCAGATCGGTGGCCCCGTAGTGATGGTGCGGCAACTGTCCCAGCGCGGCATGCGCATGCGCGACGCGGCCGCCGCCATCACCGTCAGCACCACGGCGCAGGCGCTCGCACAAATCGTCTTCGCGCTGCTCGGGCTGCTGCTGTTCGGCGCTTACGCCGCGCACGGCGCGTTTCACGATCTGCGAACCGCCACGCTCATTGCCACCGGCGTGCTGGCCGCGCTGATCGTGGGTTTCTATTACGCGCAACGGCGCGGCCTGTTCGGCCGTCTGCTCGGTGTGGTCTCGAAGGTGTTCGGCCAGCGCGACTGGTCGTCGCTGATGACGCGCGCCGAAGCTGTCGACGCCGCCGTGCAGGCG
>NZ_WOEY01000172.1 GCF_013177695.1 Paraburkholderia solitsugae
TCGTGGCGCAGCGTTCATGATCCCGGGCTCGCTCGGCGTGCAGGAGGGCGGCTATCTGCTGCTCGCGCCGCTCGTGGGCTTGCCGCCGGATGCGGCGCTGGCGTTGTCGCTCGCCAAGCGTGCACGTGAAATCCTGCTGGGCCTGCCGGGTCTGCTGGTTTTGCACTTCAGCGAACGAAGCTGGCAACGGCGGCACGCTGCGGCGCGCGTGCCGGTTGTCGATTAATTCCGTATTTTTTCAAAGGACCGCGCATGCGTGCCATCATCCTCGCAGCGGGCCTCGGCCTGCGTCTCCAGCAACCGCCGCAGGCACAGTTCCCGAAGTGCCTGTTGCAGTTCGACGGCATGAGCCTGCTCGAACGGCATCTGCATATGCTTGAAGCTGCCGGCGTGACCGATGTCGTGTTGGCGCTTGGTTTTCAGCCGGAATCGGTGCAGGCGGAACTGGAGCGGATCAACTGGCCGCATAAGGTGGAAACCGTGCTCAACCCGCGTTACGACTTGGGCAGCGTGCTGACGGTGCACACAGTGGCCGAGCCGCTGACGCGTGGCGGCGACGTGCTGCTGATGGACGCCGACGTGCTTTACGACGAGTGCATTCTGAGCGCGCTGGTGGCGGGCGAGACGGTCAACCGTCTGTTGATCGACCGTGATTTCGAAGTCGGTGACGAGCCCGTCAAGCTGTGCCTGAAAGACGGCGTGCCGGTCGAATTGCGCAAGCAACTCGCCGTCAATCTCGAGTACGACACGATCGGCGAATCGGTGGGCTTCTTCCGCTTCCGCCGGGAAACCGCGCAACGTTTCACGCAGATCGTCGCGGGCTACGTGGATAGCGGCCGGGCCAACATGCCGCACGAAGAAGCGGTGCGTGACCTGCTGCTGGAGCGCAGCCAGGTGTTCGACACGGCCGACGTGACCGGCTCGCCGTGGATCGAGATCGACTTCCCGAACGACGTCGCGCGTGCAAGCACCGAGATTCTGCCGCAGCTGCAACCGTTGATCAGTGCATCCCGCTAAGTCTCGCCCCTGAATTACTGCTGTATTGCATGGTGAGCCGGTTGTATACCGGCTCACTATCGCGTCGCTTTTTCTCATCTTTCTCACTCCGGTTTTTCGTAGCCCATGCTGCCTCGTTGCGCGCGCAACGATTGGGCGCCGGATAGCCGCGCGTCACTATCGCCGGTAAGAAAAGGCTTCGCTCAGCAACATCTGTTGTCGTTGCGGTGCCATAATTAACGCTTTACACCGGCGGCCTTGCAACCCGTCGTCATGCCAATGCCTCTCGCTTTAGGCACTTTCATCGTTCCGCTGATCGTCGCGTGTGCGATGTTCATGGAAAACGTGGACGGCACGGTCATCGTGACGTCGCTGCCCGTTCTGGCGCGCGATCTCGGCCAGGACCCCATCACCCTCAAGCTCGCCGTGACGGCTTACGTCATCGGCCTCGGCGTCTTCATTCCCATTTGCGGCTGGGTCGCCGACCGCTTCGGTTCGCGCACGGTGTTTCGCACGGCAATCGGCATTTTCATGGCCGGCTCGCTGATGTGCGCGGCGTCCACGTCGCTCGGCACCTTCGTGGTTGCGCGCTTTGTGCAAGGCATCGGCGGCGCGATGATGGTACCGGTGGGACGCATCATTATTTTCCGCTCGGTGCCGAAGTCGGACTTCATTCGCGCGGTCAACTATCTGACGGTGCCCGCGTTGCTCGGGCCGGTCGTTGGGCCGCCGCTGGGCGGCTTCATCACGACGTACTTACATTGGCGCCTGATCTTCTTCATCAACATTCCAATCGGCCTGCTGGGTATCTGGCTGGCGAACAAGCACATCGCCAACGTGCGTGAAGCGCATCCCGGCCGGCTCGACTGGACCGGTTTCGTGTTGTCGGCGAGCGGGGCGTCGCTGTTCATGCTGGGGCTCTCGCTGATAGGCGGCGAACTGGTGTCCAACACGGTATCGGTCAGCATGTGCGTGATCGGCGTGCTGCTGCTGGTGGTGTACGTGCTGTACGCGAATCGCGTCGAATTGCCGGTGCTCGATTTGCGGCTATTGCGCATTCCGAGTTTTCACGCGAGCGTGGTGGGCGGCTCGCTGTTTCGCATTGGCCTCGGCGCGGTGCCGTTTCTGTTGCCGCTTGCGTTGCAGGAAGGTCTGGGCATGACCGCGTTCAAGTCGGGGTCGATCACCTGCGCGTCCGCATTCGGATCGATCTTCATGAAAGCGGCTGCGTCGCGCATTCTCGAACGGTTTGGTTTTCGCACGGTGCTGATGTTCAATGCCGGTTGCGCGGGACTCGCGATTGCCGTCTACGGTCTGTTCTTTCCCGGTACGCCACATTGGTTGATCTGGTGTGTGGTGCTGTTCGGCGGCTTCTTCCCGTCGTTGCAGTTCACTTCGTTGAATACCTTGGCGTATGCGGATATTCCGAGCCGCGACATTGGCCGCGCGACGAGTGTCGCGAGTGTGATCCAGCAGATTTCGTTGGGGCTCGGCGTGACGATCGCGGGCATCGTGCTGCAAATCTCGCATAACATGCAGGGTCATTCGACCATTGTGTTCTCCGACTTCTGGCCGGCGTTTCTGGTGGTCGGCCTGTTCTCGTTCCTGTCGATTCCGGTGACCGCGCGCTTGCCGCACGGCGCCGGCGATGAAATCGCGCGCGGCAGCCGCGGTAGCGCCTGAGTGTTCAACTCGCGGTGCGCCGTGCCTCGTGGTGCAGCGCACTGACTGCGTTCGATGCCGATTCGAGCATGGCTACTGGCGGCAATTGGCGGCATTAAATGGTGCGGTTTTTTGTGTGCTGCAGCATGCACCCTATGCGTGCAACAGCTTCGCAATTGGCGGATCGGCATGTTATAAGCCCAAGGCAGCTTTCGTTATCGTCAGATGAAGAAGTCGTCTTAGGGGATATCCAATGAAGTTGTTTCACAACGCCAGATCGTCCGTTAGCGGACTTGCGCTGGTCGCACTCGTCTCTGTTTCAAGCGGTTTTCTCGAAGCCACCCCGGCCTTTGCCAAAGCGCCCGCGAAAGCGCAGCCGGCGATTCTCACTGCGTCCGCCATTGCGGTCGCGGACAAGTACAGCGCCGACGCCGCGGAACAGATCTTCAAGGAAGGCGGCAACGCCGTCGACGCGGCAGTCGCGATTGCCTTCACGCTTGCCGTGACGTATCCGGAAGCGGGCAATATTGGCGGCGGCGGTTTCATGACGCTGTATGTCGACGGCAAGCCGTACTTCCTCGACTATCGCGAACGCGCCCCGCTGGCCGCGACGAAGAGCATGTACCTCGACGACAAGGGCGAGGTCATCAAAGACATGAGCCTGTTCGGCTATCGCGCGGTGGGCGTGCCGGGCACCGTCGACGGTATGTGGCAAGCGCAGCGCCGCTTCGGCAAGCTCAAATGGAAGCAGGTGCTCGCACCGGCAATTCATTACGCACGCGACGGCTTCGAGGTCAGCGAGCAATTGCAGCAACGCCGCGACGACGCAGCGAAAGACTTTGCCGGCAAGACCAACTTCGACACCTACTTCGGTAACCTGAAGCAGGGCGTCAATTTCAAGCAACCGGATCTCGCTGCCGTGCTGCAGCGCATTTCGGATCAAGGCGCGAAAGACTTCTACTCGGGCAAGACGGCCGATCTGATCGCGGCGTCCATGCGCGGTCACGGTCTGATTACGAAGGCCGATCTGCAGCAGTACAAGGCGGTATGGCGTCAGCCGATCCAGGCGAACTGGAACGGCTATCGCGTGATTACCGCGCCGCCCCCGAGCTCGGGCGGTATCGGTCTCGTGCAGTTGCTGAAGATGAAGGCCGACATTGCGCCCGACTTCAAGGACGTCACGCTGAATTCCGCGCAGTACGTGCACTTGATCGCCGAAATCGAGAAACGCGTGTTCGCCGATCGTGCGCAGTATCTCGGCGATCCGGACTTCTACAAGGTGCCGGTCGCGCAACTGACCGACGACGCATACATCGCCAAGCGTGCCGCGGAAGTGAACCCGAATACGCCGTCGGATACGAAGAGCGTGCAGCCGGGTCTCGGCACAACTATGCCGGAGAAAGCGGAAACCACGCACTTCTCCGTGATCGACAAGTGGGGTAATGCGGTGTCGAACACGTACACCATCAATGGCTACTTTGGCTCGGGCGTGGTGGCGGATCGCACGGGTATCGTGCTGAACGACGAGATGGACGACTTCTCCGCGAAGCCGGGCGTTGCGAACCAGTTTGGCGTGGTGGGCGCCGACGCGAATTCGATCGAACCGAAGAAGCGCCCGTTGTCGTCGATGAGCCCGACGATTTTGACCAAGGACGGTAAGGTGTCGCTCGTGATCGGCACGCCGGGCGGCTCGCGTATCTTCACGTCGATCTTCCAGGTGATCAACAACATCTACGACTTCAACATGCCTTTGCAGGAAGCCGTGGGCGCGATGCGCTTCCATCATCAGCTGCTGCCGCCGAACACGATTTTCTGGGAGCCGTACAAGCCCATCGAGGGCGAGCTCGCCAAGCAGATAGAAGCCAAGGGCTACGTGCTGAAAGGGCAGGATTTCAGCGGCGATATTCAGGCGATCAAGGTCAATGGCGATACGCCGGAAGCCGCAGCCGATCCGCGCGGCCGTGGTGTGACGCGGGTGATTCAGTGAGCGTTTGACTGGAATCGTTCAGGTGCATCTGGGCGGCGCATCTTTGCGGATGCGCCGCAGGCAGAAAAAAGGCCTCGCACTCAATTGAGTGCGAGGCCTTTTTTTATCTGCGAGATGAATGGCGCGTGAGGCACGGAGCGAAAGGCACGGAGCGAAAGGCACGGAGCGAAAGGCACGGAGCGAAAGGCACGGAGCGCGAAACTTCTTTGAGCCGCTGTGCAGCCACTCAGATCAGCTTGTCTGCTCGCCCGGCGTCAAGGTCAATTCGAGCCGTTGTGCGCCACGCAACACGGTCACGTTCACCGGTTTGTCGATACGCGACGCATCGAGCGTGCGTTGCAGGCCATCGACGTCTTGCACGGCAAGCGCGTCGATCGCGACGATCGTATCATCGGTTCGCAGGCCGCCTAGCGCGGCCGGACTGCCTTTGACGATTTCCATGACGTGCACGCCGCTCTCCGAACTCAACGCGAAATAGCGCTGCACGCGGCGCGACAGCGGTCTCGTGGTACCGGCCACGCCGATATACGCGCGTCGCACGCGGCCGTGCGTGAATATCTGCATGATGACCCACTTGGCCGTATCGATCGCGGTGGCGAAGCAGATCGCCTGCGCGCCGGGAATAATCGCGGTGTTCACGCCGATCACCTGACCGGCCGAATTGATCAGCGGTCCGCCCGAATTGCCGGGATTGAGCGCGGCATCCGTCTGGATCACGTCGTAGATCATGCGGCCCGAATTCGAACGCAGCGAGCGGCCGAGTGCCGAGACCACGCCGGTCGTCACGGTTTGGGCGAGGCCGAGCGGATTGCCGACCGCGATCGCGATCTGGCCGACCCGCAGCGTCGACGATTCGCCGAGTTCGACGTGCGGCAACGGCTCTGGCGAGCCGATGCGCAGCACGGCCAGATCGCTGCCGGGGTCGTCGCCGACCAGATCGGCGTCGAATTTCGCGCCGTCGGCGAGCGTCACCTTGATGTGCGTGGCGCCGTGCACGACGTGGCTGTTGGTGAGCAAATAGCCGTCGGGCGTGAACAGAAAGCCCGAGCCGGTGCCGCCGCGCGCGCCGCGGCTATCACGCCCGGAAGGGCCGCCGGGCAACCGGCGTTCGACGGAAATGAAGGCGACCGCCTGCTGAACGCGTTCCAGCGCGCCGATCACGGTGCGGGAATAGGCGTCGAGCAGGGCGTCGTCGGATAGGGGACTGACTGGTTTGGGCCCGGGGGCGTCGGATGCGGCGCGCGACAGGTCATCAGTGAAGCGTGGACGGCTTCCCATGGCGATGCTCCGGATAAACGGAAATCCAGATGCGGGGCGGCGGGAGCGTTTTCAAGTGCGGGCAGGGTGCGGTGCGCGAGGCTGGCTGTGAGACACTTTCTTGTGTCAGGCCACGCCAATATCGGCAACGCCCGCGCTTACGCCATGTAAGCTCGCGAGGCGCTGCCCTACCAAGGAGACAGCCGCCATGAACTCGCCCGCAACGTCCGCCGCAGCCTCTGCCTCGTCGAGCGCGTCGAGCGCGCTGACCGGCCCGGCAGAACCGGCCGAGCCGCACATCGAGTCCCTCAGCGCCATTACACTTGCCACCCGCGATATGCCGCGTGCCGTGCTGTTTTACGAAGCGCTTGGTTTTCCGATCAAATTCGGTGGTTCGCAGGAAGCGTTTACGTCGTTTGCTTTCGGCGGTTCGTATCTGAACCTGATCGTCGATACGCGCGCGCCAGTCAACTGGTGGGGGCGCGTGATCATTTATGTGTCGGATGTCGACGCGCTCTACCGGAAGGCGCTGGCGGCGGGTTTGAAGCCGTCGCTCCAGCCGTCCGACGCGCCGTGGGGCGAGCGCTATTTCCACATCACCGATCCTGACGGCCACGAACTCAGCTTCGCGAGGCCATTGCGCTAGCGCCGGGCGGCCGCGCTAAACTCGCTATCATGGATGGCTATAAGGCGTGGGCCGCTGGCGCGCACCCTTTGTCCCACGGCGCGGCTGCCGCGCCAGTAACACGGCTGACACTTCGCGCTTCGATAATCGAACGCGTTCGCGACGCGCATGCGCCGCGTGCCTAATCATTCCCGTTGCCAGGAGAGTCGCAATGAAAGAGCTGGATCCGAGACCCGAGGCCGAAGTCATGGCAGAACGGCAACGCCGTTTTGAGGAAGACCTCATCGACGCGTACGACGAGGAGCTCGAAATGGAGGTCGACGATCGCATCATCGACGGCGCGGACGGCTTCACGCCCGAGCATCGCGAGGCGCGCAAGGTGTACTTCCGCGAGCTGTTCCGGTTGCAGGGCGAGCTGGTCAAATTGCAGGACTGGATCGTGCAGACCGGCCATCGGCTGGTGGTGATTTTCGAAGGACGCGACGCGGCCGGCAAGGGCGGCGCGATCAAACGCATCACGCAGCGGCTCAATCCGCGCGTGTGCCGCGTGGCAGCATTGCCGGCGCCGAACAACCGTGAACGCACACAATGGTATTTCCAGCGTTACGTGTCGCATCTGCCGGCCGGCGGCGAAATGGTGCTGTTCGACCGCAGCTGGTACAACCGCGCGGGTGTCGAACGCGTGATGAATTTTTGCAGCGACGACGAGTACGAAGAGTTTTTCCGTTCGGTGCCGGAATTCGAAAAAATGCTGGCGCGAAGCGGCGTGCAGATTCTCAAATACTGGTTTTCGATCACGGACGAAGAACAGGAAATCCGCTTTCAGAACCGCATTCACGATCCGCTGAAGCAGTGGAAGCTGAGTCCGATGGATCTGGAGAGCCGGCGCCGCTGGGAAGCCTATACGCAGGCGAAAGAAGTCATGCTGCAGCGCTCGCACATTCCTGAGGCGCCGTGGTGGGTCGTGCAGGCGGTCGACAAGAAGCGCGCGCGTCTGAACTGCATTCACCATCTGCTGAGCCAGGTGCCGTATCACGAGATCGAGCATTCGCGTGTCGAGTTGCCGGCGCGGGTCTATCACGACGAATACAGCCGCCAGCCGGTGCCGCCGTCGATGATCGTGCCTGAAGTGTATTGATCGGGTTTCGGCGCGGTGGAATGAAAAAAGCGCGGCAATAGCCGCGCTTTTTCAACTTCGCTGCGCCGGACTTGCGCCCGGTACCCGCGGTTTCAGCCGTTTCAGAACAGCATCCGGAACACCCAGTACAAGCCCCCGGCCAAGGCGATTGAAACCGGTAGCGTCAGCACCCAGGCGAGGATCAGGCTGCGCACGGTGCTCCATTGCAAGCCGGAACCGTTGGCCGCCATGGTGCCGGCCACGCCTGACGCCAGCACGTGCGTCGTCGAGACCGGCAAGCCGTACATGTCGGCCGCGCCGATCGTCAGCATCGCCACCACTTCGGCCGACGCACCTTGTCCGTAGGTCAGATGCTGTTTGCCGATCTTCTCGCCAACCGTGACGACGATGCGCTTCCAGCCGACCATCGTGCCGAGACCCAGGGCGATCGCCACCGCGACCTTGACCCACGTCGGGATGAACTTGGTGGCGTGATCGATTTGCGCCTTGAAGTTGTCGATGGCCTTGGCGTCTGCCGGCGAGAAGGTCGGCTGTTTGCTCTTCTCCATCAGGCGAATGGCTTCGGACGTAACGTACATGTTGTTACGCACGTTATCGACGATATCTTGCGGCACGGCAGCCATCGATCCCGACTCGCTGACCTGTTTGCCGATTATATCGGTTAGTTGCTGCAAGGCTGGCAAGGTGGCGGGCGTCAACTTGCGAGTGCGCACGTACGCTTCGACATCGGCGCGCGGATCGGTTGATGGCGCGGCGCCCTGGGTGTACCTGGCGAACGCCGCCGATGCCTGTTGCGCCACCGCGAGGAAGGTCTGCGTTTCCGCCGGCGTGACCGCCTTGTTCAGCGCGTACGCCGTCGGCACCGTGCCGATCAGGATCAGCATGATGAGGCCCATGCCTTTCTGTCCATCGTTCGAACCGTGCGCGAACGAAACGCCCGTACAGGTCAGAATCAGCAGGCTGCGAATCCAGAACGGCGGCGGCTTCTTGCCCTTGGGCTCGGCATACAGCGCGGGAACCCGCACCAAGGCCTTCAGAATCAGCAGCAGCAAACCGGAGGCGAGAAAGCCGACCACCGGCGAAAACAGTAACGACTTGCCCACGCCGAGCGCCTGATTCCAGTCCACGCCGCTCGTGCCGTTTGCGCCGTGCATCAACTGATTCATCAGACCTACGCCGATGATCGAACCAATCAGCGTATGCGAGCTCGACGACGGCAGTCCGAAATACCAGGTGCCCAGATTCCAGATGATCGCGGCGATCAGCAGCGCGAAGACCATCGCGAAACCGGCGCTGCTACCCACTTGCAGAATCAGTTCGACGGGTAGCAACTGCAGAACGCCGAACGCCACCGCGCCAGTTGAAGTCAGCACACCGAGGAAATTCCATCCGCCGGACCAGACCACCGCAATGTTCGGCGCGAGCGAATGCGTGTAGATCACGGTGGCGACCGCGTTGGCCGTGTCATGAAAACCGTTGACGAATTCGAAGCCGAGCGCGATCACGAGCGCAATGCCGAGCAGCAGGTAGGGCAAAAACGAAGCTTCGCGAACCGATTGTAAATCGGTTGCCAGATGCATGGCGCAATAGGCAGCACCGATCGCAATCACGACGAGGAAAATGACGAGGCCGATATTGCGCCCCTTTCCGCTTGCAGCGTCCGGTTGCGGGTACGAAAGTTCCGGCATGGCGTAAGCCTCAAAGTTGTTAGCGGAACGTCCGATCCTGCGTGGCCTGTATGTCGTAATGATGACAATGGCGTGACGGTTATGCGGGGCGGGTGTTCGCGGGGGAGGCGCGCGGAGATTGACCATGCGCCCGATGCCAGTGTGTGCGTGGCGGTTTCTGATGATAAGCGGTCCGAAATGAACGCTACATGCGTAACCCGGCCGCGCCGCGCAAATGGGCAGTTGATAGACCGCCCACGGGTGCGTTCAGGTTCAGGGGACGGCGGTAGCCGTCCCCTCCTGCAAAGAATCGCGGCGCATGCAAGGCGCATGTCCGGCGCACCGTCTCATGCATTTTATGCACGGCGGCTACGGATAACCAGCGGATATCCACCCGGACCTTTTTTTGCTACTGTGCCTGAAGGCCCTTTTGAAGGACGTCTGATGAAGCGGGACAGCCGGAAAATCGACAAGCAGGCTGCAGATACTCAACCGGCCGGCGACGGGCTCTCAGCGGAGGCGGCCTTCGCGTCCTATGCGGCACCTCTCGTCGATCACGCGATCGAATGCGCCAATGCGGTGCGCGAAGACGCGTCGCCCGAACCGTTGCACAGACTGCGCGTGTCGCTGCGGCGGTTGCGCTCGTTGTGGTGGGCGTTCGAACCCTTGTTGGACAAAGGCGGGAATACGCGCCAACGGGCGCTGTATAAATATCTGGCGACGGCAGCCGGCAAGACGCGCGATTGGGACATTCTGATCGAACTGATTGCGCAGGACGAGAGCATTGCACGCAAGATGACGCCCACACTCCTGGAGGCGCGCGGCGGCGCGTTGGCGGCGAGCCGTGAAACGCTTTCGAACGCGGACGTCAAACAACTGCTGCAAGAAGCCCTGACCAGCGCCAGTAGGGAATTGAACACGGCTCATGAGCGCGTGCCGCTGCAAAAATTCGTGGATAAGCGCGTGGCCGTTTCCGAGCGTTCGCTGAAAAAGCGGATGAAACGCGCGTCTCGCGCGAAGCGCTCCAACTACACCGCGTTTCATGACGTCAGGAAGGCGGGAAAAAAATTGCGCTACCTGCTCGAGTTTTTCGAACCGATTCTGAGCGGCAGCCACAAACGTATCATGAAGCGCTTGATACAGATTCAGAAGCGTTTCGGCGCGCTGAACGACATTGTCGCGAGCGAGATGCTGCTACGCGACAATATGGGTTTGCTGGCCGGATCCGGCGACACCGATGGAGCGCTTCAGTGGCTCAGGCAGGAGCGCAAACGTCGGATGCGCGCGGCGGCGGGACTGCTGCGCAAATTGTGATGCAGCTTGAGTGCCGGCTGCACGTTTAAGCGAACCGGTTTGAATCACCCCATGGGTTGTGCGTCCGGACCCGGTCGGGCGATCACTCAGGGGCAAGCCCGGGCGCTTTAGCTGCGCCGAGGGGCGAAACCGCGCAGCGTCACCGCATCGCGTGCTTCGCCGTAGGGCTTCGGCGTGCGCTTGCCGGTGGTCAATTCGTCCAGCAACGCGAGTGGTTCGACGGGAAACCCGCGCTTTTGCCAGGCGTCGAGGCCGCCCCTCAATGCGCGAATCCGCGTGTAGCCGTTCAGGCGCATGCGTTGCGTGATCTCGACGGCGGTCGCGCTGTCCGGGCAAATGCAGTAAATCACCATGTCATAGGCGAGCAGCGCGCCGTCGATCTGTTCAGGCGAGTGCGGGTCGAGCGTCAGCGCGCCGGGAATGGGACGCAGCGCTTCATCAGCCGATGCGGGTGGGCGGGCATCCAGGAC
>NZ_WOEY01000173.1 GCF_013177695.1 Paraburkholderia solitsugae
CTTCAGGCGTTTTGCACGATCCGATCGTACTTGGCTACCTTACGCAAACAACGCCGTCCGCTTGTTGATGCTCTCGCTCTGAGCTTCGCCGGTCATGTGCCTTCGCCCTTAACTGCTGAATAGTTACCCTGCCGCAAAGAAAAGTAGGCAAAAGAAAGCGGCTCACACCGCTAGCTCATAAGCGGGTCCCCTGGCTTGGAGGGCGTAGTGGTGCATCTGGAATCCGTGCCCTCGCGCATTCTGCGTTAGTGACAAGGGAGTCATCAGCTCCCACTCCGCACTGCGTGCGTCGCGGATGGGTCTACCAGGGAAACCTGGTGCTTCGTTTGGGCGTGGCGGGGGCCATCGGCTTCGCCTCGGCGACGCGTCTGTGCCCTTACGAGCGAAGCCTCACTTCGAATGCAATGTCTGGCGGTGGCCGCGCAATGACGCGCTAGTGTTCGAGCAAAGACGCGGGAGCCAAACGCAGCGCGCGGGTTTAAGAAATGCGCGTCGGCGCGCGCAGCGCCGCCGGAAGTATGACTGCTTAGTCACCAGGGCGGAATGTGCGAGAACACAGATTCCAGATGCACCACTACCGTGGCTGTGCGAGGGACCCGCTTAAGAATTTGCGGTTTGAGCCGCTTTCTTTTGCCTAGCCCCGCACAGGGGCGACGCTAATAAACCAACATCAATTCAAGGAAAGGCCAACGCCGTAGGCATGCAGACAAACAGGCGCCGCGAAGGCAAAAAACCAATCAAGGCCCATCGCCGCAGGCAAACAGCAGACCAAGCACCGCGAAGGCAAAAACAAGCCCGCCGCGCGGCGCCCCTGATGCCTGGCAGGCACCCCTTACCTCTCAATACCCGCCCTTCACAGGCGTCGCCGCACAGGCAGTCTTCTTGTACGCTGCAGCCAGATCCGCCGCCGCGCGACTCAATAAACCTGTGTCCGTCCCCACCGCCACAAACGTCGCGCCCGCCGCGACATACTCCGCGGCAATCCCCGGGTCCGGTGCTAGCACGCCCGCCGCTTTGCCGGCGCCCCGCACTTTCCCGATGCCCTTGCATATCGCGTCGCGTACACCCGCATCACCAGGCTTACCCAGCAATCCCATCGATGCACTCAGGTCCGACGGACCAAAAAACACACCGTCAATGCCGTCCACCGCCGCAATCGCCGAAAGATTCTCCATGCCTTGCACGGTTTCTACCTGCACCACCACACACAACTCCGCCGCCGCCGTGTGCAGGTAGTCCGGTATCCGGTTCCAACGCGATGCCCGCGCCAACGCGCTCCCCACGCCACGAATACCCTGCGGCGGATAGCGCGTCGCCGCGACAGCATCCGCAGCCTGCTCCGCAGTGTCGATCATCGGCAGCAACAAGGTCTGCACGCCTATATCGAGTAACTGCTTGATCAACGCGCTATCGCTGCGCACCGGACGCACCACCGGATGCGATGCGTACGCAGCCACAGCCTGTAATTGCGCCAGCGTGCTGCGTACATCGTTCGGTGCGTGCTCGTTGTCAATCAACAGCCAATCGAATCCGGCCGTGGCCAGCAATTCGGTCACGTAGGCATCGGCAAGCGCCGCCCATAAGCCGAATTGTGGCCTGCCTTCAGTCAGCGCGCGCTTGAATGTGTTTTGCGGTAAGGACATGTCGGCAACTCAAATGAAATTCAAACCAATGCCGCCGAGCGGGCCATAGTCAACGTGGAACGTGTCGCCCGCTCGTGCCGGAATCGGGCTCGTGAACGAGCCGCTCAGAATCACGTCGTTCGCGTTCAGTCCTTCATCGTAGGGAGCAATCTTGTTCGCGAGCCATGCAACGCCCGTGGCAGGGTGATTCAGCACCGCGGCAGCGAGTCCGCTTTCTTCCACAGCGCCGTTCTTGTAAAGCAATGCGCCTACCCAACGAAGGTCGACGTCCATCGGACGCACCGGACGGCCACCCAATACAATGCCGGCATTGGCCGCGAAGTCCGAAATGGTGTCGTACACCTTGCGCGGCGCCTTCGTCTCGCGGTCGAATTGTTCGATGCGCGCGTCGATAATTTCCACCGCAGGCGTCACGTAAGCCGTGGCATCCAGAACATCGAATAGCGTGATGCCAGGACCCTTCAAGGGTTTGCTCAATACGAATGCCAATTCCACTTCCACTCGCGGTGCAATGAAGCGGTCGGTGCGGATGTCCTGGCCGCTTTCGATGAACATGCTGTCGAGCAACGGCGCGTAGTCCGGTTCGTCGATCTGCGACGAACGCTGCATCGCGCGCGAAGTCAGGCCGATCTTGCGCCCCTTGATCACATGGCCTTCGGCCAGTTTGAGCTTCACCCACTCGCGCTGAATCGCGTACCCGTCTTCTACCGTCATCCCGGGATACCTGGCCGAGAAGTGGCGCAACTGAGTGCGCGTTTTCTCAGCGTTGTCGAGTTCCGCCGCAAGATCGCGGATTGTCTGTTCGTCTAGCATGATGGATTCTCTATTAGCGGCTGCCGCGCCCAGCTACCGGGTCGGAATATTAAACCGGAGCGTCAAGCCCGGGTCCCAGGCCCAAGTCCCAGGCCAAGGTTTCAGGCCAAGGTTTCAGGCTCAGGCCTCAAGCCTAGGTATTAGGCCTTAAGCCGTGCGTGCAAATTGTTGTGTTTCCACGTGCCGGCTTCGCTGAATTCATTGATCTCCAGCGACAACGCCAAGCCGTGTTTTTCAAACTCTGCGGCGAAGTGCTGTTTGATCGCATCAAACAGTGCGTCTCCGGTCGCCTTTTTTGCGGCGTCCGAGCGGCCCGCGGCGATCTTCAGGTTCGCATGCAGGAAGGCGGCGTCGGGCCGTCCGTCAGCGATGCTGTACTGCTCGCAACGCAAGGCGCGCACGCGGATGCCGCCGAGCGGAAAAACGCGTTGGTCGTTCTCGCGCTGCGTGTCAAGGCAAGCCGCGAGCGATGTGCAAAGCTGCCCAATGCTTGCTTCATCAGCAAGATTGGCGCTGTATTCGAGTGTCAAATGTGGCACAGCAAGCTCCTTTCTCAGGACTTAAGCGGGCAGGGGCGTCACGGGGAAGATCGCATTAATCTGGCCGGTGCCCGAACTGCCGAAATACGGCGTTACGACCTCAACCTTGCCGTCGTAACGATCCCAACCGAGTGCGCCGAGCAGCATCGCCGTGTCGTGCATGCCGCCTTCGCCCCAGCATTTCTCGTTATAGAGCGGCAGCATCTCGCAGAAGGTCTTCCAGTCGCCAGCTTCCCACAATTCGACCACCCTGCGGTCCATCTGTTCGAGAAATGGGCTCCACACCTTGTGCATGAACTGCTCGGCGGTGCCGTTGTTGGCGAAGTGGTGGCTCAACGAACCGCTCGCCAGAATCGCCACGGTGCCGTCGTAACGCTCCTCGATGGCCTTGCGTACCGCGAGGCCGAAGCGCGCGCTGGTTTCGAGGTCGTGCCACATGCACCAGCCGGCTACCGATACGGTCTTGAAGTGCTGATCGCTATTCATATAGCGCATGGGCACCAGCGTGCCGTATTCGAGTTCGAGCGTGGTCTCGCTGTGCGCGCGGCTCTTGACGCCCATTTCGTTGGCGACTTCCGCGATCAGATCGCCGAGTCCGACATTGCCGGGATACGCGTACGGCATGTTCTTTATGAAGTGCGGCAGTTCGTTGCTCGTATAGACACCTTCGAACTTCGGCGCGCAATTGATGTGGTATTCGCTGTTCACCAGCCAATGCACGTCGAATACGACGATCGTGTCCACACCCAATTCCCGGCAACGGCGGCCGATTTCATGATGGCCGTCGATCGCGGGCTGACGGCAGCCCTTATGCGGACCGTCGAGTTCGGACAGATACAACGACGGGACGTGGGTCACTTTTGCTGCCAACGCGAGTTTGCCCATCGCGGTCTCCTATTCTGTGTGGCGCAAGGCGTGATGCACTCGCGCGAAAATGACCGGCACGTCAGACGCCCCAGCGCGGAATGTGATGCGAGCCGAGCGATACGCACACGTTCTTCGGTTCGAGGAACACCTCGTAGCTCCACGTGCCGCCTTCGCGGCCCACGCCCGATGCTTTCGTGCCGCCGAACGGTTGGCGCAGATCGCGCACGTTCTGGCTGTTGACGAAGCACATGCCCGCCTGGACGGCTGCAGCGACGCGCAGCGCGCGGCCAGTGCTCTCGGTCCAGATGTAGCTCGACAAACCGTAGGAGATGTCGTTGGCGAGTTTGATCGCGTCAGCTTCGTCGTCGAACGGAATCAGGCAGGCAACCGGGCCAAAGATCTCTTCCTGCGCGATCCGCATGCGGTTGTCGACGTCGACGAACACCGTCGGCTGAACAAAGTTGCCTTTGCGCATGGCGTCGGGCAAGTCGGGGGCATCGAGTCCGCCGCACGCGAGCGTCGCGCCTTCTTTCGGACCCAGTTCGATATAGCTGCGCACTTTGGCCAGGTGCCCCTGGCTGATCATCGGGCCGACGATCGTGCTGTCAGCCAGCGGGTCGCCCACCGTCAAGCGTTTCGCGCGCTCGATGAAACGCTCGGCAAAACGCGCATAAATCGAGCGTTGCACCAGAATGCGTGAACCCGCGGTACAGCGTTCGCCGTTGTTCGAGAAGATCATGAACACGGCGGCATCGAGGGCGCGCTCGAAATCGGCGTCGTCGAAAATCACGAAGGGCGACTTGCCGCCCAGTTCCATTGAAAACTTTTTCAGGCCGGCCGTTTGCACGATACGGTTGCCGGTTGCCGTCGAACCCGTGAACGACACCGCATGCACGTCCGGGTGTGCCACCAGCGGTTCGCCAGTGTCCTTGCCGAAGCCGTGCACGACGTTCAGCACGCCTGCGGGAATCCCGGCTTCGAGGGCGAGATTGCCGAGCATCGAAGCGGTCAGCGGCGACAGTTCGCTCATCTTCAACACAGCGGTATTGCCGAACGCGAGACAGGGGGCGACTTTCCACGTTGCCGTCATGAATGGGACGTTCCACGGCGAGATCAGCGCACAGACGCCGACCGGATGGAACAGCGTGTAGTTCAGATGCGTATCGGTGGGGTACGTATGACCGTCGACGCGCGTGCACATCTCCGCGAAATAGCTGAAGTTGTCAGCGGCGCGCGGCACGAGTTGCTTGCGCGTCTGCGAGATCGTCTGGCCGGTGTCTTTCGTCTCGGTCTCCGAGATGTCCGGCACGTTCTTCGCGATCAACTCGCCGAGCTTGCGAATGATTTTTGCGCGTTCCGCCGCGGGTTTGCCGGCCCATGCCGGAAACGCTTCTTTGGCCGCGCGCACGGCGGCGTCGACCTCTTCCGCACCGCCGCGGGCGACTTCGGCGAGCACGTCTTGCGTCGCCGGATTGACGGTCTCGAAGTAGTCTTTCGCGGCGCTGGATTTGCCGTTGATCAGATGGTCGATTCGCATTGCGTTGTCCTTTCTCTTTTGTCGATCGGAGTTGGTGCAAAGCACTTACTCCAATCCCATGCAAAGCCTGTCGATCAGGCGCGGCCGAAGTCCGCGTCGGATGCAATCGTATTGACGAGACGGCCAAGGCCGTCGATTTCACAGACCACTTCGTCGCCCGCATTGACGTTGACGATGCCTTCCGGCGTGCCGGTCAGGATCACGTCGCCGGGTGCGAGGGTCATGAAGCTGCTCAGGTATTCGATCAACGCCGGGATATCGGTGACGAGATCGCGCGTGTTGCCGTGTTGCTGCCGCGTGCCGTTCACAAACGTGCGTAATTCGAGTTGCGTGACATCTTCGACATCGGCGGCATCGACGAACCAGGGGCCGAGCACCGTGCCGCCGTCGCGATTCTTCACGCGCAGGTTGGGGCGGTAATAGTTTTCCAGGTAGTCGCGGATCGCGTAGTCGTTGGCGATCATGTAGCCGGCCACATGCTGCATGGCGTTTTTGCGCTTGACGTTCTGCGCGGTTTGCCCGATCACGACAGCCAGCTCGCACTCGTAGTGCATGAAGGTGACGTCGGCGGGGCGGCGCGTGAAGCCTCGGTGACCGATGACCGTGCCCGGGCCTTTGAGAAAGACCAAAGGCTCTTCCTGCTTGTTGAACTGCAATTCCTTTGCATGCTCCGCGTAGTTCAAGCCGAGCGCGAAGATCGTGCCGACCTCGATCGGCGCGAGCCACACCACTTCATCTTCACGACGCACGCGCCCATCGGCGAGGCGCACGCCGTTGGCGTCGGGATAGGCTTCGTGAATCGCCCCTGCATACGCAACACGGCCGCGCATCATTGCTGTTCTCCATCTTGTTCGTCTGCACCGACAAACGACACATCGAGGGGCGATAATCCGCCAATCGATAGCGTGGCCGTGTCGCCGATATGGGCAACCGGCGAACCATGAGGCACGCCAAGCGTAATGACGTCACCCGCGTTAAGTGTCATGAAATCGCTGACGTCCGCAATCAACCGCGCCACGTTGCGTACCGACGAGGCAGTTCCCGCAGTGAAGACCTCACGTCCGGCAAGCGCAACCTTGATCGTCAGATCGTCCGGCGCAGCAACATGACGCGCCGCAACCACCGCCGGTCCGATCACGCAAAAGCCGTCGCGCGCCCGGAACCGTACCGACGGCCGGTACACGCTCGCATGCGGCACGCTCAGATCGGCAACCAGCGTGTAGCCGGCGATATAGTCGAACGCCTGGCCCGCACTGACGCGTGTAGCAGTGCGGCCAATCACGATACCCAGCGAAGCGCCGACCTCCACACCAAATGCGTTGTCAGGCACGACAACACGGGCGCGATGACCCGCGAACGTATTGCGCGGCTTCAGATAGAGAACGGGCGCTTTGGGCGGTGCTTTATACGGAGCGGCATGCACCGCGTCGCCCAATGCTTCCAGCGCGGCGCGGTCGTTCAGCAACGTTCCATAGACAGCGCCGGAAACCGGCGCGCGGCAGGCCACGCCACGTGCGAGCAGCGCGGCAACGGTGTGCGCATCCACGTCGCGAGGCAGCGCGTCGCCTTCCGGATGCAGCAGGTGATCGGCAAGTGCAAACATAAAGCAGCTGTCTCCCGGGAAAAACACTAACATGTTAGTAGTATTGCGCTTGATATCATCCACGGTCAATAGCCTGTCGGCTGATTGCGGGTTTTCCCTTAAGTTTCGACGGCTGCCTTTACCTATCTTCCGCCATGTCCGCTTCCGCCTCTACCCGAGTTTTGCACCGCAACCTGCCGATGTTGTTGCTGCGCGCCAGAGAAAAAATGATGGAGCGCTTCCGCCCATTGATTACCGCGCACGGACTGACCGAACAGCAATGGCGCGTGATTCGTGCGCTCAATGAGCACGGTCCGATGGAGCCGCGTCACATTTCCGATATCTGCACGATTTCGAGCCCGAGCATGGCCGGCGTGCTCGCGCGCATGGAAAGCATGGAGCTGGTCACCAAGGAGCGTTTCGCGGAAGACCAGCGCCGCGTGCTGGTGTCGCTCACCGACACGAGTGTGGATCTGGTGCGCGTGATCTCGAAGGATCTCGAAGCGCACTATCGCGAGTTGGAGCGCAAGGTCGGGCCGGAAATCGTCGAGCGCGTGTATCGCGCGGTCGACGATCTGCTTGCCGGCCTCGAAGAAGAGGACGAGTGACGCAGCGGTTCAATCGCCCTGGCCGGGCGTCGGCGCGTTTGCAGCAGCGTTGTCTCCGCGACGAGATGATCGGCGTCCTGCTCGGCCTGATCGGTGCGGGCGTGGGCGTGTCGTACGCGTTGACCGCATTGCTACCGACCTTCGCAGTGGCTGGCGTGCTCGCGGCGAAGAAACTCAAGCAACGCGACCGTACCGCGTTTGAACGGCTGGGGCGATCGAGGTTGTAACGGATGAGGTGGCACAGCCGCACTTATCACCGTGATTAGATCCGATACTGGTACAACGCTTTAGCTGGTTTCGCCTGACCGGCCCAGCTCAGCGTTCCCCCTGAATCCGCTGCACACGCATACGGCCCGGTGGCTCGAAGTAGGTTCCGAACCGTACCAGTCCGGCCTTCTTCAGGTGACACGTCATTTCGTAGCTCACCAGGACGCCGGGGTCAGGATTGTCGATGTATTCCACGTCGATTGATCGGATGCGAGGCTCGTACACAAGCAGTGTCGCCTCCATCTGCTGCTTGAGCGAATGCGCCGAAGCAGGTAGCGCCTTGTAGATGTTCGTGGGATCCGGTAGTCCGTAATCGGGCAGGTGCTTGAGCGCGCCCGCCCGTGCGTTGAGAATGCGACGGATGTTTTGCTGGACGCTCAGTATCTCGAGTGTCCTGTCGTCGTAGGCATCCAGCGGCTCACCACCGATCTGGCCAAGCAGTTTGTCGTACAAGGAAGGGCCGACTGGCATCGCGTTCTCCGTCAGGTACGGGCGGCATGAATAAGAAGCGCCAGCCCGTGCAAGGCGGACTGGCGAAAGGAGGCGAAGCAGTCCCCGACCTCGAGGGATCAAGTAGCCCGTGCCAGCCTCCTTGAGAACCTTACGAGCGTTCGTTCCAGCTGTCGGCGTGAATGATATTGCCGTCCTTGTACGACCACGTAATCTTCTCGTAGCGCAGTTCGACGTCTTCGAGGTGGTTGTGCTTCTCGTAGGCGGGGTTCTTGATGTCGAGCATCTTCGGCTTGACCGCGACGACTTTCACGTTGTCGAGCTTCGTGTTGAAGTATTCCTTCTCCTTGCCCGCATCATCGATCTTGTACCACTTGATCTCGATCGACGGGGAGCTCTCGCGCTCTATGACTGGACCAACGACGAGCTCAACCGCCGCCGCCTCGCGGGCATCCTGCACGTGTCGGAGGAATTGCTGGAAGAGGTGTCGGGTGGGTCGGTCGAGCGGGGCGTGTTGATCGAGGTCACGCTCGACAGTCACGCATTCGCAGGCGTTGGCGACGTGATGCTGTTCGGTGAACTGCTGCATCAGTTCTTCGCGCTATACGCGGAAATCAACCTGTTCACGAAGCTCGCAATCGTGAGCCTGCCGTCGCAGCAGCGTACTGAATGGCCGCGCAGCAAGGCGCTGCGCTCCCCGCTATGAGGCCCAGAGAACTACCCAACCTGGAGCCGCTGGTCGCGTCGTTGCTCGCACGCGCTCCGAAGATGAACTTCATGCAGTTGTGTCGGCTGCTCGAAGTGCGCGTATCGGAGCATCCTGGCTTCGGTACGCGTGATACGCCGGAACATGAACCCGTGAGATTCCGCCCGCGAGCTCGCGTCGGCTTTCCGGCCGGCGAAATCGCCTCAGTCGAGTTTGACGAGGAGGGCGTCACGTATGGATCCAATGCCCCGCCGACTGTGCGCACGACGTTCATGGGTTTGTACGGCGTGGACGCGGCAATGCCCTCGCACATGATCGACGACATCGTGCTGCGAACGGAAGGACACGAAGCACTCGAAGCGTTCCTCGACCAGTTCAATCACCGGATTGTCACGCTACTGTATCGCGCGTCGAAGAAGTACCGCTATCCGATCGGCTTTCGTCCAGGCGGCACCGATGCCCATTCGCGCAAGCTGCTGAGTCTCGCCGGCTTCGGCTGGGGTGAGAAACCGGCGCGCGCCGGGCTGCCCGACTCGCGGGTACTCCCGCTGCTAGGACTGCTGATCCAGCGTACGCGTACCCCTGAAGGTCTTGCCGGTGTCGTGGCACTCGCCGTGCCCGGTGTCGATGTTCTTGTCGACGAGTTCTTCCCGACCCTCAAGGGCGCGGGCAAGCCTCAACCGCTCACGTCTGCGGGCACTGCCGACGGCGCACAGGGCGAGGGCAGGCGCCGTGGCCTCGGTGGCGGCTACGTGCTGGGCACGCGCGTCGCGTACCGGAGCCGGGCCGCCCGCGTCACGTTGCGGCCAGCGAGTGCGGAACAGGCCCACGACCTGTTGCCCGGAGCGTGGCTGCACCGTGAACTGATGGCCTTTATCCGCCTGTACGCTGGTACGAAGGCCGACGTGTTCCTGCGCATGGAAGTATCGTCGCGCATCGCACCCGCACCGAAAATCGGCGCGGCGCACGAAGGTCCGGCGCCACGTCTTGCGTGGACCACGATCCTGCCTTCAGACGACGAACGTCTGATCACCATTCCGCTCGGTTCTTACGAAGCATTTCCGGCTCCGGAGCCGAACCCGTTCCTTGCGCCGCTTGACTGATTCTGGAGTACCCGTATGTCCATCCGTTTAACGACGACTCTCCTTGCCGCCAGTCTAATGCTCAGCGCATGTGGTGCATGGCAGACAGTGTCGGACTCGACCTCAAGCGTGGTTCACGCCGTCTTCTACAAACAGGTAAAAGTGCTGAACGTCGACCTCACCGCGCGCGCTGCGGTCAACCCCGACGAAGCAATGCGATCGACCTCAGTCGCCGTGCGTGTGTACCAGCTCAAGGATCGCAAGCTCTTCGACAAGGCGTCGTATGACGATCTGCTGAAGAACGACAAGACCGTCCTCGCGCAGGATCTGCAGGCCAGCGTTGCGACGGTAGTGAATCCCGGCGCTTCCGCAAGCGTGTCGCAGCCGATGCAACCCGACACGGAATACGTGGGTATCGTCGCGTTCTACCGGGACCCGAATTCGAATGGAACCTGGCGTCGCGTGGTACCGAAGAAGAAACTGTCGGCAGATGCGCCACTCAAGCTCGAACTGGTCGACCGGCAACTGGTCGTGTCGGGCGACGTGGCAGCATCGGTTCTGATTCAATGAGGACGGCATGGCATGGCATGGCATGGCATGGCATGGCATGGCACGGCACGGCGAGGCGAGGCGCCGCGTCAGCGCCTTACCCGTCCCTCACCAACCTTGAAAACGTCTCCACTCGACACTGCTGCCATCCGCCGAAACAGCGTGATACTCCGGAAACTGCGCACCGGTCGCGCAGGCATGATTCGGCAGGATGCGCAGCTTCATACCGATCGGAAAGCGCTGCGCGATGTCGTCCACATGCGCGCCTTCTTCCGATGACGACAGAATCCCGTGCTCCTGATTGGCGCCGCTGACGACGAAACCCGCTAGTGGTGTTCCGTTCAGCAAACACGGCTGGCCGTAGCCGAAATCGTGCGGCTGCTTCGAGGTGCCGCGATCGCGGCTCATCGCCATCCAGCCTGCGTCGAGAATCGCCCAGCCCTTGTCCGCCTGATGGCCGATCACGGTGGCCAGCACGCTGAGGGCGATATCTTCAAGTCCGCACACGCCGACGTTGTGCATGACCAGATCGAAAAAAACGTACACACCCGCTCGCACTTCGGTCACGCCATCCAGTTGCCCGGCGGCCAGCGCCGTGGGCGTCGATCCGACGCTGACGGCCGGGCACGGAATGCCTGCGTCGCGCAGCCGCTCTGCCGCGCGCACGCAGCCTGCGCGCTCCTGCTCGGCTAGCGCGGCTAGCGCCTCCGGCGTATGAAGCTCGTAGCTGGAGCCGGCGTGGGTCATCACGCCACCTACCTTGATGCCGTTCTCATGCAGAATCCGGCCGACTTCGAGCAGCGTGTCCTGTTCCGGCGTAATACCGGAGCGGTGGCCATCGGTGTCCACCTCGATCCACACGTCGAAGGTTTCGCCGTGCTGGTCCGCAAATGCGGTGATGGCCGTGGCGGCGGTCGGATTGTCCACCACGAGTTTCAGATCGCAACCCTGGCGGCGAAGCGCCAGCGCTCGCGGCAGCTTTGAGGGCGCGATGCTGACCGCGTAAAGGATATCGCTGACGCCGGCCGCAAAGAAAGCCTCCGCCTCTTTGAGAGTCGAGACCGTGATGCCGCGCGCACCGGCGGCGATCTGCGCACGGACCACGTCGATGCATTTGGTGGTTTTGACGTGCGGACGGAATGCCACGCCCAGCGTGTTCATGTGCGCCTGCATCCGCGCGATGTTCTTCTGCATCCGGGGGATGTCGATCAGCGCGGCAGGGGTGTCGATGCGGTCGAGTTTCATGCTTTCACCGGGGAATAGAGTGGCTTTCCGCGTGGCCGAAACGGCTGAGCCATGGGATCAGCGAGTCGAGCGTCGGCGCCTCGATTTCGGGCGGCTGTGCACCCGCCACCAGCGGCAGACCGACACGATTGTGCCAGTATGTCCTTAAGCCGACCGCAGCCGTGCCGAACATGTCGTAGCTGGAGCCTGCCACGAACGCGGCCTCATGCGCGCTTACGCCGAGTTTGCCGAGCGCGAGCCGGTAAGGCAACGAGTCCGGCTTGTACATCCCGGCTTCTTCAGCGGTGACGATGGCGTCCCAGCGGATCGGGAGCAACGCGGCGGCCTGCGTACCGAGGCGAATGGAGCAGTTAGTGACAACCGCCAGTTTGCAATGTGGACTGAGCGCCTGCAATGCATCGACGGCGCCGCTCCATGGCGCAAGCTTCAGCCAGTCCGCTTCGAGCGCGAGCGCGGCGGATTCCGGCAGCCCAACTTCGGTGGCTGCCGCGCGCACCAATTGTTCATACGCAATGTAGCGACCGCAGCCGTAGGTCAGGCGCAAATAGGCGGCACGCCACGCACGGCCCGCCGCTTCGGAGCCCGCGGCGTGATTCCATGACGTCCACGAGTCGAGCAAGGCGGTCAGGAGGTCGAAGAGGACCGCCTTGGGGTAGGCGGTTGGGGTCGAAACAGAAGTCATTGATTTAACCGGCGAAGGACGGTAAGCCGATTATAAAGTTTCATTACTCGCGTGGAGTTCAGTCAGGCTAACTCTCAAATTCAGTTTGAGTGAACGTGCCATTCGCGAAGTGATTCACCCCGTTTCACGCTCTATCTCCTCCACGGTGGCAATGGCCTGAATCTACCCTGCAAATACTGCATGAAATGCCGCGTGCGCGCCGGCAATCCCGCCCGCTGATGCGTCAGCGCGATCACGTTAGCCTCCGGCGCTTTCCAGCCTTGCAGCAGCCGGACGAGTTTTCCTTTGGCGATGTCGTCGGCCACGTCCCATTCGGAGCGCAGGATTACACCGCGGCCTTCGCAAGCCCATTGGCGGATCACGTCGCCGTCGTTGCAACTCAAATGCGGAGAAACGCGCACGCTGCGACGCGTGCGGCCTTTGCTGAACTGCCACAGCGAGACATCTTCGTTGTTCTCGCGCAGTACGATGCATGGCAGCTTGCTCAATTCTTCCGGCGACTCCGGCTGACCAAGCCGCTTGATGATCGCCGGTGCGGCGCATACGAAGCGCGCATTCGGTGCTATCGCATAGCCGACCAGATTCGATACCGGCAACTCGCCGATATGCACGACAATGTCGAAGCGGTCTATTGTCTCGGTCAACGGCTGGTCGGACAGCGTGAGCACCACGTCAATAGCCGGGTTCTGCTGTTGGAAGTCGGCGATGGCGGGCGCAAGGTGTCGCCGGCCAAATCCCAGCGGCGCATTGATTTTCAGCGTGCCGATCAGACCGCCCCGGCGCGTCTGCAAGTCTTCGAACAGCGAGTCGAACTGCTGGACCAGTTCGGCGCCGCGTTCGCACAGGAGCGTGCCTTCTTCCGTGAACTGCAAACGGCGCGCGGTGCGGTTGAGCAGTTGCGTGCCGAGTTTCTTTTCCAGTTGCTGCAGGCGCTGGGTCACCGCGGAGGGCGACAGTCCCAGTTTTCGCGCTGCGGCGATCAGGCTGCCACTCTCGCGGATGGTCAGCAGAAACCGGATGTCGGCTGAGTTGTTCATGGCAGCCACTTTTGAGTTCGGAAGACTGGCAGCTTAAAGCGTTTGAATGCGCTGTTCCAGTGCATGACAGGACGTGATCGCAAGGCAAACGGATACTTTCGTAACGCAGTCGACAGCTTGACCCGCTAAAGTGTGCGTTTGAGCCAAGGGGGCAGGCTGCGCCTGCCGTCCATCGATTCGTTGTCGCTTCCATTTGAAGAGAAGGCCAATGCCGTTGCCACATGAACCGTCGAGCGGTCCCTCAGTTGGTCCATCAGGCGCTGCTGAGGGGTTGACCCGCATGTCGAATGACCCGGCTATCAGTCCGGGCGACGCCGCGCAGAAAAGCGCCCTGAAACAGGGCGTATTCCTGCACACGGGTTGGCGCAGCGCAGGAACGTGGATCTGGTCGCGTCTGCGCGCACTCGATTCCGTCACTGGGTTCTATGAACCGTTTAGCAACGTGCTCGCCGATCTGAGCCTCGCGGACGTTTCCGCGTCCCGTCCTACGCTGACCTCTGGACACCCGCCGCTTGCCGCGCCGTATTTCGAAGAATACCGGCCGTTTCTCCAGGAGCGCGCGCGCGGTGTAGCCGGATACAGGAAGCGCTTCGGCACCGATCGCTTCTCCCCTGCACCCGACGCGGAATTCCCCGCATTGCAGGCCTATCTGGCCAACCTGTGCGAGCGTACCGCTGAGCACGGTAGCGTACCCGTCTTCAAGTTTTGCCGTTCGTCAGGCCGGTTGCCGTGGCTCAAGCGTGCATTCCCGCAAGTCATGCATGCGGCGGTGCTGCGAAATCCCGCATCGCAGTTTGCCTCTGGGTGGCTGCTCAATCAGCAATGGAGCAATCCGTTCTTCGTGGCCGCGCCGTTTCGCGTGCTGGGTCTGAACCAGTCGGAACCCTTGGTCCGGCAGGCCATCGAAATCTGCGGCGTGAGCTTGCCGCCCGCTGTGCCGGTTTCGGATGACGCCTACGCCGTGGCGTGCGAGCACTATGCGCGCACGGCGGAAGGCAACAACGCATATCGGGCGTTCATCGCGTTGTGGATGCTCTGTGCGTCGCGTATGGCGGATGGCGTCGATCTGATGATCGACGTCGACCGGTTGGGGCAGTCGCGCGAGTATGCGGCAGAATTGCGCGCCGGGTTCCAGGCGCAGAGCGGATTGGTGCCTGACTTCGGCAGCGCGCGCGATCTGGTCGAGGAAACGCGTCGCAGCGCGGCGCGCATGGTCGGGATCGACGGCCGGTCGATGCGGGCCGTTCATTCCGCGGCGCTGAAGTTCCTCAAGACGCAGAACGGAGCCGACGCCGGTTTTATCGAACTCGTCCGCGAGAAGATGGTGCTGGCCAACGAATTGACCGAGCAATGGCGCTGAGTTGGGCGTCCTTTCCTGATACTGCTCCGACCTCACCGACCAATACAGTTGCCGCGCGAAAATCAATACAGTGAGGCGCGGTTTTATTGTGCTGTATCGGGAATATGGCCGGCGCCGTCGATACAGTTGGCAGGTCAACTCTTGCGGCCTATCCCGAACACGAGGTAACGAAATGAATGCAGTGAACGAACAAGCGAAGTTGTCGGTGCAGCAACTGGGCCACTACATCGGCGGCGCGCCGGCTGCATCAACCAGCGGCCGCTTCAAGGACGTGTTCAATCCCGCCACCGGCCAGGTGACCGGTTCGGTCGCTCTGGCGTCGGTCGAGGAAGTGGACGCGGCGGTCAAGGCCGCGAAGGCCGCTTTTCCCGCCTGGAGCGAAACCGCGCCGCTCAAGCGCGCCCGCATTCTGTTCAAGTTCAAGGAACTGCTGAACAAGCATCACGACGAACTCGCGATGCTGATCACGCGTGAACACGGCAAGGTGTTCACGGACGCGCAAGGCGAAGTGGTCCGCGGCATCGAAGTCGTCGAATTCGCCTGTGGCATTCCGAACCTCCTGAAGACCGATTTCACCGACCAGATCGGCGGCGGGATCGACAACTGGAATCTGCGTCAGGCGCTGGGCGTGGTGGCAGGGATCACGCCGTTCAATTTCCCGGTGATGGTGCCGATGTGGATGTTCCCGGTTGCGCTTGCCTGCGGCAACACGTTTGTGCTGAAGCCGTCGGAGCGTGATCCGTCGGCGTCGTTGCGCATTGCCGAACTGCTGAAGGAAGCCGGTTTGCCTGACGGCGTGTTCAACGTCGTGAACGGCGACAAGGTGGCCGTGGATGCGCTGATCGAACACCCCGACGTCGCGGCGCTGTCGTTTGTCGGGTCCACGCCGATCGCCGAGTACATCTATACGGAAACATCGAAGCGCGGCAAGCGCGTGCAGGCGCTCGGCGGCGCGAAGAATCATCTGGTGGTGATGCCGGACGCCGATCTGGACCAGGCTGTCGACGCCTTGATTGGCGCCGCGTACGGTTCGGCGGGCGAGCGCTGCATGGCGATCTCGGTTGCGGTGGCGGTTGGCAATGTCGCTGATGAACTGATCGAGCGCCTGGTGCCGCGCGTGAAGTCGCTGGTGATCAAGAACGGCGAGAACCTCGACGCTGAAATGGGTCCGTTGGTTACAGCCGAGCATAAGGCCAAGGTGGCCGGCTATATCGACTCGGGCGTGGCGGAAGGCGCGAAGCTGATCGTCGATGGCCGCGCGCATCCGGTCACGAACGCAGACGGCTTCTTCATCGGCGGTACGCTGTTCGACCAGGTCGGCACGGAGATGAAGATCTACAAGGAAGAAATCTTCGGCCCGGTGCTGGCGGTGGTGCGCGTGCCCGATTTTGCGAGTGCGGTCGAGTTGATCAATGCGCACGAGTTTGGTAACGGCGTGTCGCTCTTCACGTCGGATGGCGGTGTGGCGCGCGCGTTCGGCCGGCAGATTCAGGTGGGCATGGTCGGCATCAACGTGCCGATTCCGGTGCCGATGGCATGGCACTCGTTCGGCGGCTGGAAGCGTTCGCTGTTCGGCGATCACCACGCGTATGGCGAAGAAGGCGTGCGTTTCTACACGCGCTACAAGAGCATCATGCAGCGCTGGCCGGATAGCATCGCGAAGGGTGCCGAGTTCACGATGCCGGTGGCGAAGTAAGCAATAGAGCAGTGTTGCCGTAGTTAAAAAGCCGCGCCTGATTTCAGGCGCGGCTTTTTTGCAATGAATCAGCAGTGTGCACGCGGCACGCAGTGACAAACAATCAAGCCTGGTTCAGATACCAGCGCCAGTCCTGCTCACCGACTTCGCCCATGAACTGCCGGTACTCGGCGCGCTTGATCGCGAGAAACACCTTAAGGAATTTTGCGCCAAATACGTCCCTCGCCCAGTCTGACTGTTCGAGCGCGTTCAAGGCGCTCAACCAGTCGGTCGGCAGCAGTGTGGTGGCTTGCGCATAACCGTTGCCTTCGATCGGCGCGCCCGGGTCGAGGCGTTCGCGAATGCCGTGGTGCGAGGCCGCGAGAATGGCCGCGGCAGCGAGATACGGATTCGCATCGGCGCCGCACACGCGATGCTCGACGTGCCGGCTCGGCGCCGGACCGCCCGGCACGCGAAGGCTGACTGTGCGGTTATCGACGCCCCATGTCGGCGTGCACGGCGCGTAGCTGTTTGCCTGGAAGCGGCGATACGAGTTCGCGTTCGGGCAGAACATCAGCATCGAATCGAGCAGACCGTGCAACATGCCGCCCACTGCCTGGCGCAGCAGTGGCGTGCCGGCTTTGTCTTCGGAGGCGAACAGGTTGTCGCCGGCTTCATTGGCGAGGCTCACGTGCATGTGCATGCCCGAACCTGCGATGTCGGCGAACGGCTTCGCCATGAAACATGCGTTCATGCCATGCGCGTTCGCGACTCCCTTGACGATGCGCTTGTAGCGCACGGCGTGATCCATCGCTTCGAGCGCGGGGCCGTGTTCGAGTGTGATCTCCACCTGGCCCGGCGCGTATTCGGAAATCGCGGTGCGTACCGGAATGTTCTGTTCGCGGCAGGCATCGTAGAGATCCTTCAGGAACGGTTCGATCTGTTCGAGTTCACGCAGGCCATACACCTGGGTCGTTCGCGGCCGGCGGCCGTCCGTATCGAGCGCGGGTTGCGGACGGCCCTGTGCATCGGGTTTTGCATCCAGCAGATAGAACTCGAGTTCACACGCCATCACCGGAAAGAAACCATCCGCTTGCAGACCGTCGACGATGCGCGCAAGCAGTTGCCGTGGATCGGCGACGCCGGCGGGCAGGCCTTCTTCGGGATGCATCTGAACCTGCACGGCGGCGGTCGGCATCTTGCGCCACGGCAGGCGCACGAGGCTGCCCGGCAGCGGATAGGCGCGGCAGTCGATATCGCCCACGTCCCAGACGAGGCCGCTGTCTTCGGTGTCGTCGCCGTTGATGGTCAGATTCATGATCGCGCTCGGCAGCGGCCGTCCGCTGCGATACACGGCAAGTAGTTCTTCACGATGAAGCAGCTTGCCGCGCGGCACGCCGGCGGCGTCGACGATAAAGAGTTCGATCAGATCGATATCGGGATACTGTTCGAGGAAACTCAGCGCTTCCTGTTCGTGGGCGAATTGCATGTCGGTTCTCTCTGCGCGTTGGCGCGTGCATCGTCCTCCGCATCAGGCGCGCGGAGTGACGAAAAAATCGGAAGAGCCGCGCGGATGGCGGCGCCGGATTCAGCTCAGGAGAGCGGATGCAGAGAGAACAGCGGGGGGCGTGCGTGACGGCAATGCCAGATCGCCCAGAAAGCGAGAATCACGTTCAGCAGGGGATTGAGGCGCGCCATGGCGAGGCGTGCATGCGCGCACGCCGGATCGGCGTGGCGGCTGCGGCTGAAAGACAATGCGGCGGGCTTCATGATGCACTTGAGTATAGCTGCGGGCCGGCGGCACTGCTCGACGAATTGACGGGGCGCTTCGTTGCGCTTCGGCGCGTTTCGCGCAGCGTTCCTCAAATCCCAGCGGATGTATCCTCTTCCGCTTCACTCAACACGGCATTCCGTACTGCCGTGACGGGGCTGACGTAAGGCGGCGCCTGGCGCGGGTCGTCGATGCTGTAGCGCAACCGGCCCGCTTCGACATACACGCGCAACTGACGATACTTCATCAGATAGATCAAGCCGACGATCGCCGCGGCGAAACCCGATGCAGCCCCGACGCCGAGTGCCCAACGCGGGCCGAAACGATCCGCGACCCAACCCACCACCGGCGCGCCGAGCGGCGTGCCGCCTAGCGCGATGGCCAGCAGGATCGCGATGACCCGGCCACGCATGGCCGGCTCGGTAGAGATTTGCACGAGGCTGTTTGTCGACGTGTTGAACGTCTGTGTCGCCACGCCAACCACGACGAGTGCCAGGCCGAACAATACGTAGTTCGGCATTAGCGCGGCGACCGTGCAGCCCACGCCAAAAACCGCCGCTGCGCCGAGCAGAAGAGCCATGCGAGGTTTCGCTCTGCGTGCGGCGAGCAGCGCACCGGTTACCGAACCGATTGCCATGGTCGAGCTCAGCACGCCGTATTGACTCGCACCCGCATGAAAGGCGGTGACCGACATGGTCGAGATGAAGATCGGGAAGTTCAGCCCGAACGTACCGATCAGAAACATCATCAACAGCGCGGCTTTCAGATCGGGACGGGTCCACACATACTTGAAGCCTTCCACGAAGCTGCCGCGCGTGCGTGTCGCATGTGGCTTCAAATTCAGTTCGCTGATGCGCAGCATGCGCAGCGAACCGAGCACGGCGACGAAGGAGAGCCCGTTGATCAGAAACACCCAGCCCGTGCCCACTGAGGCGATCAACAGCCCCGCGACGGCAGGCCCGATCATGCGCGCCGCGTTGAACGAGGTGGAGTTCAGCGCGACCGCGTTCGACAGATCGGCTTCTCTCACCAGATCGGAGACAAAGGTCTGACGCGCCGGTGAATCGAACGCGGTGACACAGCCGAGCAAGCCCGCAAACACATAGACCTGCCATAACTGCACGAGGCCGGTTACGGTGAGAATCCCGAGGCATAACGCCAACGTGCCCATTGCCGCCTGGGTGGCGAACAGCAGCTTGCGGCGGTCGAAATGATCGGCCGCATAGCCGGTTAGGGGCAGCAGGAGCATTTGCGGCCCGAACTGCAGCGACATCACAATGCCCACGGACGTTGCATTGTGATGCGTGAGTTCCGTGAGCACGAGCCAGTCCTGTGCCGTGCGCTGCATCCATGTCCCGATGTTAGAGGCGATCGCGCCGCTGGCCCAGACCCGGTAGTTGAACGTGCGCAGCGAACGGAATGTGCCACTCACTGGGACATCTCCGTGTGGACGATCCGCGCCGTGCATCGGTTCAAACGCGTGGTCATACGCGCGACCGTTCGAGCAGATCGAGGACGTCCTGCGTGGTGCCGGTTTCGCCGAGGCGCGGGAAGATTCGCGTGAGGCTGTTGGTGTGTGCGTCGAGGCTCATGTCCGTCATCGCATCGACTGCGAAGGTGATGTTGAAGCCGAGTTCGTGTGCGAAACGCGCGGTGGACTCGACGCCGATGCTGGTGGCCACGCCGACCAGCACGATCTGCGTAACGCCTTGTTTGCGCAGATACGCCTCGAGATCCGTGTTCGTGAACGCGCCCCAGGTGCGCTTGGTCACCTGATGATCCGACGGCTGCTGATTCAGTTCGGGAACGAGGTCCGCAAAGCCGGCGGGGAAGTCACCCGCGGGACGCGACTGTTCCGCGCGGCCGGGCGCACCGCCCGCCACATTGACGAGCACCACGGGCAGACCGTGACGGCGAAATGCATCGGCCAAGTCAGCGGAGCGTTTGACAATTTCGCCGGTGGGGTGGGCGGTAGGCAGCGCGACGATACCTTGTTGCAAATCGATGACGACCAATGCGGTCTTTGCGTCGAGCGTGGTGAGAGCCATGGTGTTTTCCTGGGAGTTACGAGTCGACGAGGCGTTTGAGCAGGTCGACGCCGATCGCGAGTTGTTTCTGTTCGGCAGCGGAGAAGCGGGTCTGCATCGTACGGAATAGCCAGTCTTCGCGGGCCGCGCGGCTTGCCTTGATCTTTTTGCGGAAGGCGGGCGTGAGGGAGAGAACGGTTTGCCGCCCGTCGTTCGGGTCCGGTGTGCCGCTCACGAGTCCGGCAGCTTTCAGAACCGAAAGCGTCTCGCCCATGGACTGCGGGCGCATACCCTGGAGGCGTGCGAGCGTAGTGACCGTTGCCGGACCTTCGCGTTCCAGCAGGCCGAGAACCTGCACCTGCGACGGCGTGAAATCGCCCACATGCGCTTCTTCTCGCAAGCGGCGGCGCAACTTGCCGATCAGCACGCGTAAGTCTTCCGCCGTTGCGTGCAGGGCGTCGGGGTCGGAGGGGGGGCGTGTGGGCTGAGTGTCGTTGCTGGACATACCGGCAGATGTGAAGGTTACCTTCGTAGATTGCCTTCGCATCTGCCGGGGGTCAAGTTGAAGGAATTGGGGGCGGAACGCGAGGTGAGTCGCGCATTCCATGTCTGGCGTAAGTGATCGAGGTGAAGCGCGGTCCGCGTCGGTGCGCCTTTAAGAACCCGGTTTCAAGGTGCAATCTGCGCGAAATCGGGCCAGCCCTCTTCAGGCGGAAGTCTGTCGTCGACCGCGAGGCCACGGCAACCCGCTGCCGGACCCGCCGCTGCAACGGTCTCGATTCCGCCATGACTGTCCGTTTTCGCGACATGGGTCGTTTTGGCTTGCATGGCGACACTGCAACCGAGCGCTTCGAGTAGCGAGGTGGAGTTAGTCGCGCGGCATTCATCGTGCAAGTTGTCGGCCCAATTCGCAAAGCCGAGGAGCTTGCTTCGCTCTTTCGGATCCCCGAACAGTTCGGCGTACCTGGCATACGCAAGACCCGCGTGTGTCGGATCCATCTCGATGGCGCTCACGTATTCGCGGCGCGCGCCCTTGTCATCGTCGAGCAGCTTGAGCGACTCCGCCAGATTGACGTGCGCCTCCTGGTAGTCCGGTTTCAGATAAACGGCTACGCGGAAATCGTCGCGCGCGTTGTGCAGGTCGGTTCTGGCTTCTGTGGAATGAAGATCCGGCACCCGTTTGGCGAGTGCCAGCCAGGCGCGGCCGATTGCATTGAACGCGGCTTCCCGCGACGAACGCAAGGCGATGGACCGGTCGAACGCGCCGATCGCCATCTTGTAGCAACCGAGCTCGCTGAGTGCGACCCCCCAGTTATAGAAACTCCACGACGACGGGTATTCGGCGGAGAGGCGGCTGGCCGCGTTGATTTCGCCGTTGTAATCGTGGTATGCCTCGTCGATCTTCGATAACGCGAGCAGGGCCCATTTGTAATTCGGCTGTTCGTCTCCGGCGTCGACAATGCTCGAAAATACCCGCTCAGCTTCGGAGAAATCGCAGGCCCCCTTGCCGGAATAGCAACGCGCCTGAGCTTCGGCGGACTCATACGACGCGTAGATATAAGGGCTGTGCTTCTTCAGCACGTCCAAGGCGAGATTGGAGAGATTCTGCTCCAGAACGGCGATCGAGCCTTCGGGCGTAGCAAAGCGATACACCGCGCCGCGCTCCGCCAGGACCAGATGCAAAACGTAGTGATCCGGGGTGCCGGTTACGCTGCCCGAGATGGTCGAGACCGGAAGCGGCAGCGCCTCGCGCACGTATTGCAGGATCGTCTTCGCGGAAATCGACGTGCCGGGCACCGAGAAATCCGGCATGTCGGAATCGAGCTTGATTTCTTCTTTGGCCGAGGCGGGTATCACGTCCGCCGCGCGCGCTTCGAGGGCGATCAGATGGCCCGCAACGAATGACTGGAACGCCTCGCTGGAATAGCCGATTCGGGTGAACGCCTCGGGCACGGTGATATTTTCGATGAGGGTCTCGCGTGCGAATACCAGCTTCCACAGCATGGCCCCGGCAAGACACGCGCCGATGAGCAGCAGCAGGTTCAGCGAAACCATGCGCAGGTCAGTCGTGAAGGTTGCGAGCTTCGCCAGGCGGCCTTGCTGCGCGGGACTCGCTTTCCTGAGCGTCGGCCCTGGTTTCTGTTCTGGCCCGGGTTGGGGTCCCGGACGCGGCTGATCGGTTGGCTTGACCGCTTTCAGATACGGGGGGCGATGAGCTCCGCGATGATGTTTCTGTGCGTGCACATTGCCTCCCCTCGGTGAGCCGGCATCAACAAAACGAACCGGCGCGGCGGGGATTTAACAATTAGGCGGGTGTAGCGGCGGTGTTTCCGGGGTTAGCTTCGCAAGCTTCGCGCACGATGCCGAAATGCTGGTTGAGGCCGTCCCAGCCGAGCGCCGTGACGGTTACCGACCGGGCGGCGGGCGACCTCTGCATCCAGCCCCATGCAAGGAAGGCGTCCATGAGCCGGGCGCCTAAGGGCCCGGCGACGTGATACTGCCGTTCGGTCCAGTCAAGACATTGGCGCGCATGTTCCGCGTGGTCGAACGCCGGATCTCCCATGTCGATGCCGAGATGCTGCAGCCACGCGCGGCCGGACGCGGTGAGGGCGTACTGGCGCTCGGCCGCCTCGACAATGAAGCCCCGCATGAGCATGCTTTGCGTCACCTCGACGCCGATTTGACCTGCGAGGTGGTCGTAGCAGCAGCGCGCGAAGCGAAGCGCCTGGGCCGCGCGATTGGGCGTATTGCGCCAGGCCGGAGTGACCGGCCCAACCGACGCGAGGCTTTCAAGCACGTGCGAAACGTGTGCGCCGGCGAGCCGGTAATAGCGATGCCGGCCCTTGCTTTCGACGCTCAGCAAGCCACCGTCGAGCAGCTTGGCGAGGTGTGAACTGGCGGTCTGCGCGGTTACGCCGGCCGCTTCCGCAAGCGCGCTGGCCGACAGGGCGCTGCCGTCGGCCAGCGTGATCAGCATCACCGAGCGAACCGGCTCGGCGATCAGGTGAGCAACGCTCGAAATATTGTGCTGGCCCATTTATTCGCAGCCTCCGTCATTGATGCGCGTTTGATGCCCGCTGGCGGTCGAAGAAAACCGTTCGGTTGCACACTTCGATACAGCCCGAAGCATTCTCGGTGCGAGCCGCCTTATAGTCAACGGCGAACCGATAACCAGGGGTTGGAACTCTTGAACAATGAACGTGAATATCAGAAGCGGGTGTTGACCGCGACGAGCCTCAGCTACGTCATTGTCATACTGGACACATCGATCGTAAACGTCGCGCTGGAGCCGGTTGCGGCCAGTCTGGGCTCGGATATCTCCGGCCTGCAATGGGTGGTCAACGCCTATACGCTGACATTTGCCAGTCTGCTGCTGAGCGGCGGCGCTTTAGGCGACCGGATCGGCGCGAAAACCGCTTATCTCGCCGGATTGCTGGTTTTCGCCTGCGCCTCGGCGTTATGTGGATTGGCGCCGGATCTGCAGATTCTGGTTGCCGCGCGGATCTTGCAGGGCGTCGGCGCGGCATTATTGGTCCCGTGTTCGCTGACCCTTATCAATCATGCTTTTCCGGTTGCACGGCAGCGCGCCAGTGCAATCGGCGTGTGGGCCGGATGCGGCGGTATTGCGATGGCGGCGGGGCCGCTGGCCGGTGGTCTGCTGATTCATCTGCTGGGCTGGCGCAGCATTTTTCTGGTGAACGTGCCGATCGCGCTGATCGGTGCCTGGCTGACGACGCGCGTCGAATCGGTCCGTCCGGCCGCGTCGGGCCGGCCGATGGATATCGCCGGTCAGATGCTCGCTATCGTGGCGCTCGGCGCGTCGGTCGCCGTGTTGATCGAGGGGGCGAAGCTCGGGTGGCACGTGGGCGCCATCCGTGCAGGCGCCGTGGTCGCGCTCGCCGCCTGGATTGCGTTCGTGTGGGTCGAGACAAAACGCAAACAGCCGATGCTGCCGCTAGGCTTCTTTCGGAGTCCGGTGTTTTCGGCATCGGCGTTCGTTTCGCTGATTTCCGGCCTGATTTTTTACGGGTTGTTTTTCCTGCTGAGCCTGTACTTCCAGTCTGCTCGCGGATGGACACCGTTGCAGACCGGCCTGGCATTCCTGCCGTTGACCGTGATGGTGACCCTCGGCAGCTTCGTATCCGGCGCGCTGAACCGGGCGTGTGGCGCGCACCGGCTCGTCTGCGGTGGCTTCCTGTTATATGCACTCGGTTTTGCCGGGCTTGTCGCGCTAGCGGACGATGCGCCGTATTGGCGTATTGCGCTTTGCTGCCCGGCTGTGGGTTTCGGGGCGGGGGTGATTACGCCGGCAGCGACCGCCGCGTTGATGGCGGGGGTGGACAAGGCGCGCGCCGGCGTCGCGGCGGGCGTGCTCAACGCGAGCCGGCAGACAGGGTCTGCATTTTGCGTCGCGATCTTCGGCGCGCTGATGAGCGCGATCCAGCCGCTCGACACGGGCATTCGCATGGCGGTCTATCTGGCGATCGGCCTGTCGCTGCTCGCCGCGCTGGTCTGGGGCATCGCTTTGGCCGTGGCGACGCGTTATGCAGGCAGTGATGCCTGGTGAGTGCGGTCGGCCACGAAAAAGGGCAAAAAATGTAAGGTAAGCGCCCCTTTGCGAGTGCCATCGATAACGGGGCGTTCGGAGCGCCAGTCGCGGTTGGCACCATCGAAAGGACGCCGCTGGCACTACGCGCGCGTTAGGAATACTGCGACGATACCGGCCCTTCCCTGAAGATGTCGTCGTGCGCGAAACGTAGCAATCGATTTGACCTTCGATTCTCCGTCTATTGCGAACACACGACTCATGAATGTTGCCGATACTCCTTCCTTACTGGGGTGCCTCGCCCTGGTGACCCTGGTGGCGGGCATGGCAAAAGGTTTGACCGGTTTCGGCGGCGCGCTCGTCATGGCGCCGCTGTTCGGCCTGTTGATACCCGCGCCCGAAGCCGGCGTCCTCATCGTCCTGATCCATTTTGCGACCTCGCTGCAAGGTGTGCGCAGCTGGGCGAGCGCGGTGCGCTGGCGAACGGTGGTTCCACTCGCGCTGGTCGCCATGGTTTGCACCGCTGTCACGACACGGTGGATGGCAAGCGAGAACGCGGTGGAGCTTCGCCGGCTCGTAGCGGTCGCCGTTCTTGCCTCCACGGTGATGCACATGCGGGGCTGGCGCTGGCTTCACAATAGCGGCTGGCGACCGACCTTCACAGCAGGCGCAATGAGCGGCGCGCTGACCGCACTGGGCGGCATCGGCGGTCCGCCGGCTGTCTACTACTTCAACGGCATCGGCCAGGGGTCGACGCTGCGCGCCAATCTCCTCGCTTATTTTGCGGTGCTCTATGTGGGCGTGGTGGCCCTTTTTGTGGCCGAGCATCAGGTTCACACGCCCCAGCTCAGTTCGCTGGTGCTGCTCGTGCCGGTGTTCGTGCTCGGCGTCTGCCTGGGGGAGCGCCTGGGTCCACGCGTGCCGGTGCGCCGGCTCGAACATCTCGTGAGCGCTTTGTTGCTGTGTTCCGGGCTGGTCGCCCTAGTCACGTAAAAACGACTTTGCCATAGGCATAGGAGCGGGCGCAATGTCTGCTCAGGGTCCCGCATGTGGACCAGGCGATTTATTATCGCTGGTACTAGTCAGGTGCATTTTCGGCCACCGATACTGAATTTGTCTGCCTTGGCCGCCGTGCCACCTCCGCTCGCCGCTGACTGCTACCACCCGGTCCGGTCTTTCAATGGCAGGCGGATTCAGCAGACATGATTTCATCGATCAAAAAAAGCAGACGGAGACTCCATGCTCAAGTTCCTGATTGGGATCGGCATCCCCTATATCGGTGTGATAGGCCTGCTGCCCTGGGTCGCTTCGGTCGATCGATTCGTCCTCGGTGTGCCGTTCATCTATGCGTGGATTTTCGCGTGGTTTGTCCTGACGTCGATCTGCCTGCAGGTGTGCTGGCATCTGTTCGATCGTCCCGCGGACGATGCCCCTCCGCAAACCCACTGACGCAGCAGGAGAGCCAGGATGTCCACCGTTGTCTTTCTCGGTTTTATTCTCTTCTCGCTGTATCTGGCGATACGGTCCAAAAAAGGGCATGGCGCGCAAAGCGTTCATGACTTCTTTGTCGCGTCCCGGCAGTTTGGCGCGTATCTGGTCTTTTTCCTCGCCGCGGGCGAAATCTACAGTATTGGCACGATGGTCGGCTTTCCAGGCGGCATCTATGCCAAGGGGCCAACCTATGGGGTCTGGTTCCTGGGATATATCCTGCTGGCGTATCCCGTCGGCTATTTCATCGGACCGAAAATCTGGGAGGCCGGCAAACGCTACAACGCCATTACGCTGCCCGATCTGTTCAAAGGCTATTTCGGCAACCGTGCGCTGGAGGTGATCGTCGGCGGATCGGCGATCCTGTTTTTGCTGCCCTGGGGCGAGTTGCAATTCACGGGGCTTGTTGCGGCGTTCAAGGGCCTCGGCTGGAATTTCCAGCCGCTCTATCTGATTCTGATCTCAGCGATGCTGGCATTCACCTATATCGCCATTTCCGGGGTGCGGGCGTCGGCGTACATTGCGATCCTGAAGGACGTGCTGATGGTCGCGGCGATCGTGATCACCGGGCTGGCGGTCTCGTGGCAAGCCGGCGTCACGGAAGTTTTTCACGCCGCGAGCCTGCACGTCAGCAACAGCATGAATGCCAGTCAACTGACGTTTTCGATGAGCACGATGCTGTTCCAGTCGTTAGGGTTCTACGTGATGCCGTTCGCCGTGCAGGTTTTCTTCACGGCCACCAGTCCGAACACGATCCGGCGTACCCAGGTCGCCATGCCGCTGTACATGCTGATGTATCCGTTTCTGGTCATTGCTTCGTACTACGCGATCAGTCAGAACCTGCACCTTGCGTCGCCGAATGAAGCCTTCTTTGCGGCGGCGATCCGGCTGCTGCCAGGCTGGTTGCTGGGTCTGGTCGCGGCCGGCGCCGCGCTCTCCGGCCTGCTGGTGCTGACGGGCATCTGCCTCGCCATCGGCCCGCTCGTGACGCGCAATCTGTTGCCGAAGATGCCCGAGAGCAAGCAGAAAGCCACCGCGAAAACGGTGATCGTCATTTACCTGCTGGTCTCGATCGTGATGACCTTGCTGACGCCGAATCTGATGCTCACGCTGATCAATACCGCGTACTACGGTGTGACCCAGTTTTTCCCCGGCGTGATGATCATTCTGTTTTCGCTTCGAGTCAAACCGTCCGCCGTTGCAACGGGTATTCTGACCGGGCAGATACTCGCGATCATCCTTTACCTCTTTCATGCCGAGCTCGGTGGATTCAACCTGGGCCTGCTGTGTCTCGTGATCAATATCGCGGTGACCGCCGTGCTGAATCATGGTTGGAAGCGTAAGCCGGTGCATGCTTTGTCCTGACCGTTCGGACTGCGTCCTAAACCCATTAACACTTATCTATGAATCAGATTGAACGAGGTCCCATCACCGTCTTCGTCGCCAGAAAGATTCTGACGATGAATCCGGCTCAACCGCACGCCACGCATGTTGCCGTGCGAGACGGCAGAATTCTCTCCGTCGGCACGCTGGAAGACGTCAGCCGGTGGGGCGAGGCTGAGATCGTCGATACGTTCAAGGACAAGGTGTTGATGCCGGGTCTCGTCGAGGGGCATTGCCATCTGATGGAAGGCGCGATGTGGGACGCCGTGTATCTCGGCTACTACGACCGGCGCGGCCCCGACGGCAAGGTGTGGCGAGGTCTGAAAACGCTGGACGAGGTGATCGAGCGGCTGGCCGTTGCGCAACGCGCCATGACGGACGCGACGGCACCGCTGCTTGCATGGGGCTTCGATCCGATTTTCTTCGGCGAGAGCCGCTTGTCGGTCAAGGAACTCGATACCGTTTCGACTCGCCGGCCCATTGTCGTGCTGCACGCGAGTGTGCACCTGATGAACGTCAACTCCGCCATGCTGGCGCTCGCCGCTATCGACGAGAACACCGACATCGATGGGATCGATAAAGACAAAGCGGGCCAGCCAACCGGCGAGTTGCAGGAATTCGCCGCCATGTTCCCCGTGTACCAGGTGATCGGCAGCCAGCTTTCCATTGCGGCGAGTGAAAAGACCGAGGCCATCTGGAATTTCGGCAAGGTCGCGCAACTCGCCGGCGTGACGACCGCGACGGACCTGGTCAACGATCTGTCGGCGCTGGGCAATCGCAATCTGCGTGAAGTCACGGCGGATCCGCAGTATCCGGTCAGGATCGTGCCCGCGTTTGCGCCGCAGCGAAGCCCCGAGGGCGGCGTCGAAAAAGTACTGTCGGCCATCAGCGACAGCACCGAAAAGTTGAGATTCGGCCCGATCAAGTTCATTGTCGATGGGTCGATTCAGGGGTTCACGGCGCGGCTGAAATGGCCGGGTTATGTCGGCGGACAGCCGAACGGCTTGTGGCTGATTCCGCCCAGCCAGTTGGAGGAGGTCTTCACGCCGTTTCATCGCGCCGGGCTGCAACTCCATATTCATACCAATGGCGATGAAGCCACCGAGGTCGTATTGAACGCCCTCGAGAAGATGCTCGACACCTGTCCGCGCAGCGATCACCGCCACACGCTGCAGCACTGTCAGATGGCCGACGCGAGCCAGTTGGCCCGCGCGGCGAAACTCGGCATGTGCATCAACTTTTTCTCCAACCATATCTACTACTGGGGCGACGCTCATTACGCGCAGACCATGGGTCCCGACCGGGCGAACCGGATGAACGCGGCGGGATCGGCGCGGCGTCTGGGCATTCCCTTTGCCTTTCATTCGGATGCGCCGATCACGCAGTTGAGCCCGCTGTTTACCGCCTGGTGCGCGGTGCAGCGCAAGACCGCCAGCGGTCGTGTGCTGGGCGCGAGCGAGTGCATCCCCGTGGCGGACGCGTTGCGCGCGATCACGCTGGGTGCGGCCTATACGCTCAAGATGGACCATCTGATCGGCAGTATCGAGGTGGGCAAATTCGCGGACTTCGCCGTGCTGGCGGACGACCCGACCGAGGTCGCGGCCGAGCGATTGAAGGACGTCGAAGTGTGGGGCACGGTGCTGGGCGGGCGTGTGTTTCAGTCGCCGGGAAAAAATGAATGATGCTGCGGCCGGGCGCGCCCGGCCACCCATTCCACTGGTCGTGCTCGGCGGCTATCTGGGCGCCGGCAAGACGACTTTGCTCAACCATGTGCTCTCGAATGCGGGTCAGCGCCGGGTGGCGGTGCTGGTCAACGATTTCGGCGATATTAATATCGACGCCGCGCTGATCCGCGAACGCACCGACGATGTCATCAACCTGGAGAACGGCTGCGTCTGCTGCTCCATCGGTGGCCGCCTGGTGGACGCGCTCGTGGCAATCAGCGCGCGTCCCGAGCGCCCCGAGTTGTTGGTCATCGAAGCCAGTGGCGTGTCCGACCCCGTGAAGATCGCGCAGATCGGTTTGCTCGACCGGAGCTTCAGGTTGGTCGGGATTATCGTGGCAGTCGATACGGAGCGGATCGGCGCCACGTTGCGCGATCCGTATGTCGGGGATATCGTGCGCCGGCAGATCGCGGGCGCCACGGCGCTCGTGCTCACCAAGACCGACCTCGTCACTGGACAGGAAAAAGCGGTGGCGACAGAAGCGGTGTCGTCGCTGGCGACCACGGCCATCTTGCTCGACTCGGCAAACGGATCCATCCCGCTGGAGTTGATCTTCGACGCGAGTGTCGCGCCTCGTCATCGTACCGGTGAGCAGGCCCTCGCGGCGGGCGAGCGTTTCAATAGTCATCAGGATATCTGCAGCTTTTCCTTTCGATCGGACTTCCGCCTCGACAGGAAAAAACTCAGAGAGGTGTTTCGCGGCCTCTCTGTTCCGCTATTGAGAGCGAAGGGCATCGTCTGGCTTGATCAGGATGCTTCTCCGCAGGAGCTCCATGTGGTCGGTGGTCGCATTCTGATCACGCCCTTTGCGGGGCACGCTGCGGCCGAGTCGACGATCGTCCTGATTGGCCGTTTCACCGACGAAGACGAGCGTACCGTGAAGCGCTGCCTCGAAAGCACGCAAGCGTTGAACTAGCGCCAGCGTGCCGCGCTATTGGTGCGAATGACGCTAGTCGCACCACGCACCTCACGCACCCCAAGCACCCCAAGCACCCCAAGCACCCCAACGGCCTGCATCCGAAAACCTCGGTTCGAGGCCAGTCAACCCACGTGCCCTCGCCGCGCGCTGCACCAGGCGAAACCAGCGCACTGGCCCTACCGTGGAGGCCACCCCAAACTTACACTTTTCAGTGAGAGTTCGCCGTTCAGGCGAGCTCACGAGGCTTGGCCTAATTCACTGAGCAGGAGACATGCATGGCCACAACAGAAACGTCCGCAGGGAAGGCTACCGCGGACACGCTCGCCGCATTTTCCGATGCGTTCAACCGTCACGACGCGAATGCACTGATGAGCTTCATGACCGAAGACTGCGTGTTCGATGCCGCCGGTGGACGCGAAGTCTACGGTGCGCGTTTCGTGGGTCGCGACGCGGTGCGCGCCGCGTTCGAAACGGTCTTCAAAACCTTCCCGGATGCACATTGGGGGGAGGGCCGTCATTACGTCATAGGGGAACGTGGTGTGTCCGAATGGGTGTTCACGGGGACGCATGCGGAAGGCTGGCGCATCGAAGCGGAAGGGTGCGATCTCTTCGAGTTCCGCGATGGTCTGATCGCAGTCAAGCGCGCGTTCCGCAAGGAACGTCCGAAGCAGAACGTTTGACGCCGACGAGGAGCTTCACATGGCGCAAAGTGTTATCACACGGGTCGGCGAAGGTCTGTCTGCAGGGCCGGACAGCGCGACGCAATATGACCCGAGATACGACCCGCTGGTCTCGCCGGGGCCCGGGCACGGCAAGCAGTACGCTCCGACCTATTGGGCCGCGACTGCCGGCACGCCGCCGCCCGACGATGGTCCGATCACGAAAGACATCGACGTGGACGTGGCGATCATCGGCGCAGGGTATACGGGACTCGCGACGGCGCTTTGTCTCGCGCGCGACCATGGCATCAAGGCCGTGGTGCTCGAGGCCAACAAAACCAGTTGGGGCTGCAGCAGCCGCAATGGCGGACAAGGGCAGAATGCATCGGGTCGTCTGTCGCGTTCCCAATGGATCGAGCGCTGGGGTAAAGACGTCGCGTTGAAAATGCACGACGAGATCCAGGAAGGGTTCGACAACTTCAAGTCTCTGGTGGCCGAGATCGATTGCGATCCGCAGCCGGGCGGCCACTTTCTGATCGCGCATCGGCCGCGCATGATGGCCAAACTTGCCGCCGAAGCCAAAGTCTGGAAAGACGTGTTCGGCTACCCGTCCGAGCTCATCGATCAGGCCACGTTCCGCCGCGAGTACGTCAACGATAGCGAGGCAGCCGGCGCGCTTCACGAGCCCGAAGGCATCGGCATCCACGCGTTGAAACTCGCCTATGGCTATCTGCGGCTGGCACGCGAAGCGGGCGCGCGCGTCCATCCGGCGAGCCCGGTGATCGGCTGGGAAACGATCAACGGCATTCATCATCTGCGCACGCCGGGTGGCGTCGTGCGGGCCCGCTCCGTGGGTATCGCGACCGGCGCCTACACGGCGCCGAACCTTCATCCTTCGCTGACGAGCCGGGTGATGCCGATCCTGTCGAATTCGATGGTGACGCGTCCGCTCACGCAGCAGGAAATCGCCGCCTGCAATTTTCGAACGACCCAGGTGCTCACCGATACGCGCACCTTGCGTTTCTACTACCGCTTCCTGCCGGACAACCGGCTGCAGATCGGCAGCCGCAGCGCGATCACCGGAGCCGATGCACCGAATCCGCGCCATTACGAGTTGCTCGTCGAAGGGATGGGCCGCAAGTTCCCCGCGTTGCGCGGTGTCCAGATCGACTATTCATGGTGGGGCTGGGTGGATGTGAGCCACGACATGATGCCGCGCGTGTGCCAGCCGGATCCGAAGCAGTCGGTGTTTTACGCTCTGGGCTATGGCGGCAACGGCGTGTCCTATTCCCAGCAGGCGGGGCGCAGGCTCGCCGAACGGATAGCGGGTAAAGGGGCGAAGCAGACGCTGCCGATTTTCACTTCTCCGTTGCCCGGTCATCCGTTCGCGCCGTTCCGTCGTATCGGACAACGGATGCTCTACCAACTGTATTTCCGGCGCGACGAAAAACCTTGAACGCGGCCTGCGTGCCGCGCCACCCGCGGCACGTGATTCGCCGGTCGTCGTGCCTCACGCGCACGGCGTTGCGCAGCCAGACAGGTCTGCGCGTTAAGTCATAAGAAAAAACACACTATAGCGAGGCGCATACGCGTCCTCACTCGATCCGAATTGACGGCGCTCAGGTTGCGGGAATGCACGCAGCCCTGCATGCAGCCCCGCGCGACCGGCGCCGGCATCAACAGGATGTGGAGGTGACATGGAAGTATCGAATAAAAGTGAACTGAAGACCGGCCTCAAGGAGCGCCACATGACCATGATCGCGCTGGGCGGCGTGATCGGTGCGGGTTTGTTTGTCGGCAGCGGTGTCGTGGTCCAGCAGGCCGGTCCAGCGGCGGTTCTGTCGTTTCTGATTACCGGTGGCCTGATCGTGCTCGTCATGCGCATGCTCGGAGAAATGGCGTGCGCCATGCCGGCGGTTGGCTCGTTTTATGAATACGCGCGCCTCGCCTTTGCCGGCAAGCGCGGGCCGGGCAAACTGGCCGGCTTTCTGACCGGGTGGATGTACTGGTATTTCTGGGTCATCGTCGTGGCCGTCGAGGCAGTGGCGGGCGCGAAACTGGTTCAATTCTGGCTGCCGGATACGCTGGCGTGGGCGATCAGTCTCGTGTTACTGGTCGTGTTGACCGCGACCAACCTGATCTCGGTGGGCAGCTACGGGGAGTTCGAGTTCTGGTTCGCGTCCATCAAGGTGGCGGCGATCGTCGTGTTCCTGTTCCTCGGCGGGCTCTATGTACTGGGTCTGTGGCCCGCGTCGATGCACACCACCGCCGTGATACCGACGTTGCTTTCGCACGGCGGGCTGATGCCGAAGGGGATCGGGCCAGTGCTGAGCGGTGCCGTCGCGGCGACGGGTTTTTACTTCGGCGCCGAGATCGTCACCATTGCCGCCGCTGAAGCGCATGAGCCGGTCAAGGCGGTCGCCAAGGCCACCAATTCGGTGATCACCCGCGTGCTGATTTTCTATGTCGGCTCGATCATGCTCGTGGTTGCGCTGGTCCCCTGGAATTCGCCGCACATGGCCACGCCGTATGTGAGCGCGCTCAGTGCAATGGGTATCCCGGCCGCCGCTAACGTCATGAATGCGATCGTGTTGACCGCGGTGCTGTCCGCGCTCAATTCCGGCCTTTACGCAGCGTCGCGGATGATTTTTGCGCTGACCCGCCACGGCGACGCGCCGGCCGGGCTTGCCAAGGTCAATCGCCGCGGCGTCCCTGTTCGCGCGATTCTGGTCGGCACCTTGTTCGGCTATGTGTCGGTCGTCATGTCTTACGTATCGCCCGACACGGTGTTCGCATTCCTCGTCAATTCATACGGCACGGTGGCCATTTTCGTCTACGTGCTGATCGCCGTGTCGCAATTGAAGCTGCGCGCCCGGCTCGAGCGCGAGGCGCCGGAGAAGTTGCGCGTGAGGATGTGGTGCTATCCGTATCTGACCTGTTTCGCGATTGTCGGCATGGTCGGCATTCTGGTGGCGATGGCGTTCATACCGGCCCAGCGCACGCCGCTGTGGCTCGGCGTGGTGAGTCTCGGCGTGCTGCTCGTGGCGTATGCATGGCGGGCCCGCAAACGCCGCGCGGCCGGAACTGAAGCGGAATTCGTGGACTATCGGCCTCGTACCCATTGAGGCCTGCCTAACGCGCGCTGTTTGATGTGCAGCGGTGGGTCGTTCGCGATCGCCGCTGCACTCTGCTCATGACAAGCGGGCGGCGCGTCCTTGCTACTTCGACACGGCCACCGCACCCGTTGTAGCAGGCTGAAGCAGCGGTCCGATGCGCAAGGCTATCTCCTTGAGCTTCGGCACCGCTTTCAACAGATCCTCCAGACTGGAGCGCGCCGTGGGCGAATGAACGGCCAACGCCGCGAGCACACGGCCATCCTCGACGTGGCGCACCGGCACCGCGACCGCCACCATCCCGCGCACGAACTCTTCGTTGTCGACACCGATACCGCGCATGGCGAGGCGGTCGAGTTCCGCTTCCAGCAGATCGACATCGGTCAGGGTGCGGTACGTCATCGATTTGAGCGGCAAGCGCCGGATGACGAGTCCGCGCTCGGCCGGCGTCATCTGCGAAAGAAACAGCTTGCCGCTGGCGGTGCAATGCAGTGGGACGCGCGTGCCCGGTTGCAGGTGCAGACGCAGGGGTTCGCTCGTCTCGACGCGCTCGACGTACAGCACGGTGTCACCGTCGAGCACGGTGAGATTGCAGGTCTCGCCGAGCGTTTCCACGAGCGTGCGCAGCAACGAGCGGCACGCCCGCGTAAACGTGCTGTTTGCGAGCGTGGTCAGGGCGAGCTGCGCGGCGCGTGGCCCGAGCGCAATAGCGCGATCGGCTCCGCGCGAGTCCGGCATGTGCGTGACGTAACCGCGTGCTTCGAGCGATTCGATCAGACGCATCAAGGTCGCCTTCGGAATCTGCAGACGTGAGGACAACTGGGAGAGTGAAGACGGTTGTCCAGCGGATGCAAGTTGTTCCAGCACGCTAAGCGCGCGCAGGACGCGGGTGTCGTCGGCGGGCTCGTGAGCGGGTGAGGGGAGCTGCGTGGTGTCTCTCATTTTCCTTCCCGAGGCGGATGAAGGTGAATGCAGCCCGAACGGATCAGTGACAACCCGGATGAATGCGCGCGGACAGATTGAATAGTGAAACGAAAAAGTCGGTTTTCGTACCGGATTAATCAATCGTAACCGGATTTGCTTGAAGTCGAAACTATCATCCAATAAATTGGGACGAAATGATCCGGTTTTGAAAACAAACGGAATCGGTACGGAGACATCAATGGTACGGAGTTTCGACTACGTGGTCGTCGGCGCGGGATCGGCTGGTTGTGTCCTCGCCAATCGCCTCTCTGAAAATGGCCGCTACTCGGTATGCCTGCTCGAAGCCGGGCCGCCCGACCGCTTTCTGTGGATCCATATCCCGATCGGTTACGGCAAGACCATGTTTCATCCGGTCTACAACTGGGGCTTTTACACCGACCCGGATCCGAACATGCACGGCCGCAAACTCTACTGGCCGCGCGGGCGCACGTTGGGCGGCTGCAGTTCCATCAACGGGCTGATCTATATTCGCGGTCAGAAAGAGGATTACGACCACTGGGCGGCACTCGGCAATCGTGGCTGGAGTTGGAACGAGTGCTTGCCTTACTTCCGGCGGCTTGAACACAACGAGCTCGGCGAGTCGCCGACACGTGGGGTCGACGGCCCGTTGTGGGCATCCACGATCAAGCAGCGCCACGAACTCGTGGATGCGTTTATCGCTGCGTCGAATCGCCTGGGCGTCCCGACGGTCAACGACTTCAATCAGGGCGATCAGGAAGGGGTCGGATACTACCAGTTGACCACGCGGCATGGCTGGCGTTGTTCGACTGCCGTTGCTTACCTGAAACCCGCGCGCAAGCGTCCGAATCTGCAGATCGAGACCGACGCGCTGGCGTCGAAGATTCTCTTCGAAGGCACGCGTGCTACGGGTATTCGCTATGTGCAGCACGGCAAGGAGCACGAAGTGCGCGCGCACCGCGAGGTAGTGCTGACGGCCGGCGCGCTGCAGTCGCCGCAATTGCTGCAGGTGTCGGGTGTCGGGCCGGCGAAACTGCTCAATGAGTTCGGTATCCCGGTGGTCGCCAATCGAGCCGGCGTCGGCGAGAATCTGCAGGACCATCTGCAAGTCCGCCTGACCTATGAAGTGACGCGGCCGATCACGACGAACGACTTGCTGCACTCCTGGACGGGCCGCGCGAAGATGGGGCTGCAATGGGCACTGTTTCGCGAAGGGCCGCTATCCGTCGGCATCAATCAGGGCGGCATGTTTTGCCGCGCGTTGCCGGATGAAGCCAAAACCCCTGACATCCAGTTCCACTTCTCAACGCTCTCGGCCGACACCGCGGGCGGCGACGTCCACGCGTTTCCAGGCTGCACCTATTCGATCTGTCAGTTGCGCCCGGAGTCGCGCGGCAGCGTGCGGATCCGCTCGGGCGACATGCACGACGCACCGTCAATCCAGCCGAATTATCTGGCGACCGATCTCGACCGCCGCACGACGGTCGCGGGTGTGCGTTTCGCGCGCCGCGTCGCTGCCACGGAGCCCATGGCATCCCTGATGAAACGTGAAGTGCGTCCCGGCCCGCAGGCGCAAAGCGACGACGAGTTGCTGCACTTTTGCCGCGAATACGGCCAGACGATTTTTCATCCGTCCGGCACCGCGAAGATGGGTGTCGCGAGCGATCCGGGCGCGGTGGTCGACGAACGATTGCGCGTGTATGGCACGCAAGGATTGCGGGTGGTCGATTGCTCGATCATGCCGACGCTGGTCTCCGGCAATACCAACGTACCGATCGTGATGGTCGCTGAAAAGGCGTCCAGCATGATCCTCGACGATGCCCGCGCCGGCGACTTGCCGGCTGGACAAGTGCAATCGCAGAGCATGGAAGCGCATCACTGAGGAAAAAGCAACGAAGCAAACCATTGGAGGAGGCGCTATGGCAATCGATAAGCGGGTGATCCGCCGCGTTGCATTCGCGAGCGTGATTGGAGCGACGGTTGAATGGTATGACTTTTTTCTGTACGGCGTGGTGGCCGGCATTGTGTTCAACAAGCTTTACTTTCCCGCTCACGATCCGCTTGTCTCGACGATGCTGGCCTACGGCACGTTCGCCGTCGGCTTCGTGACGCGGCCGCTCGGCGGTGTGATCTTCGGTCACTTCGGCGACAAGGTTGGACGCAAGTCCGCGTTGATTTGCACGCTCGTCATCATGGGGATTTCGACGGCGGGGGTCGCCTTCGTGCCGACCTTCGCTCAGATCGGCATCTGGGCGCCCATTCTGCTGCTCTTCTTGCGCGTGTTGCAGGGCATCGGGCTCGGTGGCGAATGGGGCGGCGCGGTGCTGATGGCCTATGAATATGCTCCGCCGAACCGGCGCGGTCTGTACGCAAGCTTGCCGCAGATCGGCTTGTCGATTGGCCTGTGCCTCGCGTCGGGGATCGTCGCGGGCATTTCCCGGCTGCTGCCGGAAGCGGCGTTCCTCTCGTGGGGCTGGCGGGTCGCGTTTGGTGCTTCGTTGCTGCTCGTGGTGCTCGGCCTCTACATCCGACTCAAGGTGATGGAGACGCCCGAGTTTCTCGCGCTTAAGCGCAACCGCCGCGACGTGAAAATCCCGTTCGTCGACATGATCACGCGCTATCGCAGTTCGGTGCTGCTCGGCATGGGCGCACGCTGGATCGACGGGGTGTTTTTCAACATCTTCGCGGTGTTCATGATCGGCTACCTCACGCAACGTCTTTCGATGAGCCGCACGGAAGCGCTCACCGGCGTGATGATCGCGGCGATGGTGATGTGCTTCTTCATCCCGTTCTTCGGCAGGATGTCGGACCTGATGGGACGTGCGCGTGTGTATCGCTGGGGCTCGCTGATTTGCGGCGCCTCGGTGCTGCCGGCGTTCTGGCTGATGGAGACGCAGGCCGGCAATACGCTGGCGGTCTGGCTCGGCGTGGTGATCCCGTTCGGCATCTTCTACGCCATGGTCTATGGACCGGAAGCCGCGCTCTTTGCCGAACTGTTCGACCCTGAGGTGCGCTACACCGGCATCTCGTTCGTGTATCAGTTTTCGGGCATCTTCGCGAGCGGCCTCACGCCGATCATCGCGACGGCGCTGCTACGCCTGAATGGCGGCAAGCCCTGGTACGTGTGCGGCTACGTGATTTTGTCGGCGCTGCTTTCGGCATGGGCCGCGCGCGCGATGGAACGGCGTGCGAAACCCTTCGACGAGATGGCGGCGGCGCGTTGACGGCGCGGTTCGCCGCGGCGATGCGGACGAAGTGCCGTCCACGGTGCGAGATTCCGTTTATAATAAACGGAACAAATTGTACCGAAAAATACAACATCGCCCGGCGGCGCCGAACGAATATCCCCGTAGCGGGGAGGAGAATGAAGTGACTGATATCGTGACTGGCAAACCCGACAGAATGGTCGCGGTACGCACCGTTTTTGGCATCGATTCGAGCCTGATGGTGCCCGCTTTCAGCGAGCGCGACGACCACGTGCCGGAGATCGACGAGGTCTACCGCTTCAATCCGGAAGTGACGCTGGCGATTCTGGCCGGCTTCAGCCGTGACCGCCGGGTAATGGTGCAGGGCTTGCACGGTACCGGCAAATCGACGCATATCGAGCAGGTCGCGGCGCGGCTCAACTGGCCGTGCGTGCGCGTGAATCTCGACGGCCATATCAGCCGCCTCGATCTCGTTGGCAAAGACGCGATCGTGGTGCGCGATGACCTGCAGGTTACCGAGTTTCAGGAGGGGATCGTGCCATGGGCATTGCAGCGCCCGGTTGCCCTGATCTTCGACGAATACGATGCGGGGCGTCCCGATGTGATGTTCGTGATCCAGCGCATTCTCGAGCGCGACGGCAAGTTCACCCTGCTCGACCAGAACCGCGTGATTCATCCGCATCCGTACTTCCGCATGTTCGCCACCACCAACACGGTGGGGCTGGGCAACCTGAACGGGTTGTATCACGGCACGCAGGTGCTGAATCACGCGCAGATGGACCGCTGGAACGTGGTGGCCACGCTCAACTATCTGCCGCGCGCGGAAGAGGCTGGCATCGTGCTTGCGCGCGTACCGGAACTCGCTGACGAGGCGGGGCGCGCGCTGATCGAATCGATGGTGAGCGTGGCGGAGCTCACGCGCAAGGGCTTTGCCAGCGGTGACCTGTCGACGCTGATGTCGCCGCGTACGGTGATCAACTGGGCGGAGAACTGCCAGATCTTCCACGATCCCGCGATGGCGTTTCGTCTGACCTTCCTGAACAAGTGCGATGAGGCCGAGCGTTCGATCGTGGCTGAGTATTTCCAGCGCTGCTTCGGGACTGAGCTCGAGGTCGGGGCCAACGCTGAAAACCAGGTAGCGGGTAGCCGCTGATGACGGCGGACAGACAAGCGACCCTCCGCGCGGAGCAGCGCGAGGCGCTGTGCGCGGCGGCCGTGCGCGCGCTGACCGGCGACGCCGCGTTGCACTACCGCGAAGGCCGGTTGTGCCGCGATATGCGGCCTTTGCCCCTGCACGCCCCCCATCTTCGCACCGACCCACAGCAAGACGACTTCGCCTCCCTGCGCGGCGCCGCCGATGGCGCGGCCTTGCGACTCATGCACTCCGATGCGGCGCTGCACAGCCGGTTATGCCCGAGCGATCGCGTCGAACGCCTGGTGTTCGAACTGCTGGAGCAATTGCGGTGCGAAACGCAGACCCCGCCCGGCATGCCGGGCCTGGTGCAGAATCTGTGCGATCGTTTCGAGGCCTGGTCGCAGGCTTTCTACCGCTCCGGGCTTGCGGAGGACCATCTCGGCATTCTTCTGTACACGGTGGCGCAGATTGCGTGGTCGCGCCTGACAGGCTGGCCCGTACTCGAAGAGACCGAAGGCCTGATCGAAGCCACGCGCGCGGCTATCGTGCCAGTGCTGGGCGTGTCGCTGGCGGGCCTGCGCCGGCATCGGCAGGAGCAGGGTGCGTTCGCTATCCATGCGCTCGAACTCGCAAGGCTAGTGGGCGACATGATCCGTGCCGTCCGCGCCGAGGCGTTGGACGATGCACAGGATGACCCGCAGGAGAGCGACGACAAGGCCCCGCGCACGGAGTTCTCGTTGTGGTTCGATGTCGAGGACGACGAGTACAAGGACATGGCCGTCGCGCTGACCGGCAAGAGCCGCGTGTTCGAAGCCTCGGAGCAGGGCTATCGGGCCTTTACGACGCGTTATGACCGCGAGATAGCGCCTGGCGCGCTGGTCCGCAAAGCCTTGCTCAGCGAGTTTCGCGAGCGGCTCGACGAACGCGTCGCGGCCCAGGGCATCAACGTGGCGCGGCTCGCGCACGCACTGAAGGCGGCGCTGGCGATCTCGCAACGCGATGGCTGGTCGTTCGGTGAAGAGCATGGCCGCATCGACGGGCGACGCCTCGCGCAACTGGTCAGTTCTCCCGCTGAACGGCGCCTGTTCCGGCTCGAGCGGAACACGCTCATGGCCGACTGCGCGGTCGGCTTCCTGATCGATTGCTCGGGCTCGATGAAAGCGCATATCGAGCCGGTGGCGACCATGGTGGACATCCTCACGCGCGCGCTCGACCAGGCGGGCGTGACCACCGAGGTACTAGGCTTCACCACCGGCGCCTGGAACGGCGGCCGGGCCCGGCTCGACTGGTTGGCGCACGGCCGGCCGCCTCATCCGGGCCGGCTCAATGAACTGTCTCATCTGGTGTTCAAGGACGCCGCCCGGAGCTGGCGACGCGCTCGCGCCGATATTGCCGCGCTCTTCAAGGCGGACCTGTTTCGCGAGGGCGTGGACGGCGAAGCGGTCGACTGGGCCTGCGGGCGTCTCGTCGCCCGTCCCGAAGCGAGACGAATCCTGATCGTGATCTCGGATGGCAGCCCCATGGACAGCGCGACGGGCCAGGCCAACGACGCCTTCTATCTCGACAACCATCTCAAGGCCGTCGTGGCGCGCCATGAAGCCTCGCGCGATGTGGAGGTGCTGGGCCTGGGTGTCGGGCTGGATCTCAGCCCGTATTACCGCCATTGTCTGGCGGTGGACCTTTCCGTGCCGCCCGACATGAAGCTGTTTGCTGAGATCGTGGGATGGATCGGTGGGGGTGGGCGGACTGGCAGGAGGTAGCCGGTCCCGCTGCCTTGCGGGAATAGCTGGCACAGCGAACACAGGATCAGAGCGCAACCGATCACAACAGCACGCCGAACGCGCCGCGCTGCTATTGGAGGTATGACCGGGATTCATAAAAAATCCGCCACATCTCGTAGCTTCTCAATAACCCGGGGCGAACACGGGGGCATCTGTGCGCCGCGGCTGTGAACCTGCAGAGAAGATAGGCCGACAACTTGCTCGCACCCGGTGATGAATTGCGCTTGTAAACGACGGAGTGT
>NZ_WOEY01000174.1 GCF_013177695.1 Paraburkholderia solitsugae
TCGTCAGGCTCCCCAGCATGTCCAGAAACCCCGCCCCAAAAGGCGGGGTTTTTGCGTTTACGGTGCGGGAAAGCGGGCGCAAAAGACGCCGGCAAAAAGCGGGTGCAAAACGAGGCTTCGCCTCCAGTCGCGCCATCACGACTGCGATGGCATGCTCACGCCGGGACTTCTCGTCCAGATCTTTGTCCGTCGTAACGGCCGGATCTGGAAACATCGCAGAACATTGCCCGATGCGCTCCACTTCTTCCGGTGTTACTCCTTCCCGATCCGGATCGCGTTCCCATAACCCGTCAGCTCCAGATAAGCCCGTCCGACGTCCGCGCCGTCACGGCTCACCCGCACGGCACCTTCCCAATACACTGCGCCGGTCGATTGGCGGGAATCGAGTTCCTGGTCATCCATCAACGGATCGAGGCGCCACGTAAGCGCGCCGGTTTTGACCGTCATCGAGACGGGATACGACGTGTTCGTGTGCGGCGAGCGCCATGTGCGAACTGGCGTGAAGTCGACTTGATCGCGGCCGAACGTCGTCACCTGACCGTCGCGATTTCTCCGTGCTGCGTGTGCCCATACCGCGTGTCCATCGCGACTGCGGATCTTGAAAGCCATCAAGGCCGAGCCATCCGTCAGGTTGGCGCCGAGCCAATCCCATCCCACGGCATCGGTATCGAGCAGCGTGCTCGACCATTCGTGATCGAGCCACGCCGCGCCGGTCACGGCCGTTTCACCCCTCGATTTGCTGCCCGCCGCGACAGGTCGAACTACGCTGCCGGTCACGCGCAACTGCGGCTCGCTGTAGTAATAGCTCGCCTGCTCGGGTCGTGGACCTTTGCGCGAGTAGCCGCGCTCACCCTGGATCAAAGGCGCTTGCGTCGGAGTCAACGCGAGGTGCAGCGCGAATCCGTTCGCGTCTACGGTAACGTCGTAGTGGCCGTCAGCGGCACGGATGATTTTCCATGCGTCGAGTTTGACGTCGGTGTTGTCCGGCTTCGCATACGCCAGCCCGAAGCCTTGGCGGGCAATGCGCTGATCGTGCGTAAGATGACCGAGTGCCGGATCGCTTAACGCGGCATGGGCAATGATCAATTGCGACGGTGCGAACGCACTCGGATCGGCCGCGTCATGGCCAGTTGCGGAGCGGAAGAAGGTGATCTGGAAACCGAGCGGTTGATTGTCCGGTGTAGTGAGCCAGCCTGTCGCGTACCACCATTCGGTGTGAAAAGCCGCGTGTGCGCCGGTGTCTTGCGGAAGGACGATTGGATGATCCGGCGTGACCGCTGCGAACTCGGACGTCGCCGCGAACGCCGGCACTGTAGCCATCAAACCCATGCAAAGCAACGCCGCATGAAGAATCGTAGCGCTCAGTCTCGGTGCACTCGCAAGGCGGGGCAGCGTAGCTGATGACTTGCTTGGAATGCGGTGCGCCAGACCGATGCGACTAGCTCGATAAGGGCGCTCCGTCGCCTGATACGTCGACACCTGCACGACCTCACGCGGCAATCCCCCCATCACCAATCCTCCTTCACCGCGCGCACTGCATCCACCGACACCGCGCCTCGTCCTGCAATCACCGCGGTCGAACACGACGAAGCCAGCATTACCAACGCCACCGTGCCGAGCACCGTCCATGGAACGTGCAGCGACATGCTCCAATGAAACGACTGCGGATTGACGACGAACACCAGGATCAGACTGATCGCGAATCCAAGAACGAAGCCCATCGCGATGCCGCAAGCGGTGAGCATCCCCCCTTCGAGTCCGAGAATCGCGAGAACCTGCGAGCGGGTCACACCCACATGCCGCAGCATGCCAAACTCACGGGCTCGGGCGAGGGTTTGTGCAGAAAACGTCGCCGCGACGCCGAACAGGCCAATTACGATTGCGACACCCTCGAGTAGATAAGTGACGGCAAAACTCCGATCGAAGATAACCAGCGTACGCGCGCGAATTTCGCCCGGTTGTGACAGGGTCAGCGATGCACCGAAGGGCAGCGCACGCAGGCCGGTCATCACGCGTTCGACACTTGTTCCCGGTTGAACGGTGACAGCCACATCCGTCGCGCCCGTGTCGCCGGTTAGGCGCCGGTAGTCCGAAAGCCGTATCTGAATCGCGCCGGTCTGCCGCACGTAATCACGCCATATGCCGGCCACAACGAACACGTGACCGCGCTCGCCGAGCGGCAACTGCACACGTTGGTCAAGCTTATATCCATACAGATCAACCATTGCTTCGGATACCCAAACAGGCGTTTCACCCTCATGCAACGCGGAAGGAGACAGCACCGCCCCAGTCATCTGCAGGGTCGCACCTGGATCGGCGGCGTCGATTTCACGCGCTAGCACGGCGACGTCAGGTCGTGCCGGGTCGAGCGTGAGATGCGAGAAGCGGGCAAACGCAGCGGTCTTGATGCCGGGCACTCTGGCCAGCAGAGTCTGTTCGTCGGGACGCAAGCCACCGGTGTCCCCGTTCGGCGCCACGCGAACGTACAGATCGGCCGAGAGCAGGTGGCCCAACCAGTCTTCGACGGAAACACGGAAGCTGGCCACCATGATCGCCATCGCGACGATTAGCGCGAAGCTCGACAACACGCCGCCCATCGCGATTGATGCATGGCCCGGCGCATTCGCGAGACGCGCCAACGCGAGCATGCTGGCCGCGCCGGCGCGGCGTCGCGCACCGAAGGCACGGCTCGCCGCGCCGAATAGGGACGCGGTCACGCGCGGCATCAGGGCAATCCCGCCGACCAGCAACAGCGCAACGGCCAGATAACCGCCGATGGGCGCATCGAACAACGGCGGCACCTGCGTGAGCACGGCCGCAACCAGCAGGCATGCCAACGCGGGCCACGGCGTAGCGAGCCGCGCCAACGCGCCTTCTTCGGCGCCGGCTTTGAGCGCCGTTGCGGGCCGCGCACGCGCCGCCTCCAATGCGGGGGCAAGACTGCCCAATACCGATACGGCGATGCCGAGCGCCAAAAAAAGCGCGGTCGCCAGCGGTTCGAAACCGACGTGCGGCTGCACGCCAGGAAAGTAGCCGCCGCCCAGGTCGCTGCCGAAAAAACGCAAGGCGCCGCCTGCCAGCGCATAGCCGAGCGCGAGTCCGGACAGCGAACCGAGCAGGCCGAGCAGCGCGCCTTCCAGCAGAATCTGGCGCAGCAACTGGCCACGCGTCAGCCCGAGCACCCGCAGCATCGCGAACTGCGCACGGCGTCGCACGACCCCCAGCGCCTGCGTCGAAAACACGAGGAAGGCGCCGGTGAAAAGCGCGACCAGCGCGAGCACGTTCATATTGATTCGATAGGCGCGCGACAGACGATCGGTGCGGCTTTCGGCGTCGCGTGTCTCGGCGATCACCCACTGGCTGCCGAGTCGTGCTTGCAGGTCACGCTTGAAGCGTTCGCGATCGACGCCGCGTTCGAGTTGCACGTCGATGCGTGACAGCTTGCCGACCTTGCCGAACTTCCACTGGGCGGCGGCGATATCCATCACCGCGAGCCGCTGACCCGGCCGCGTTCTCACGAGACCGCCGGCCACGCGAAAGTGCACGATCGACGTACCGCTTTGCAGCGCGATGTCATCGCCGATCTTCACGTTCAGCCATTGTTGCGCCGCCGACGAGAGAAACACGGTGTCAGCCGCGAGCGTATCGAACGGCCGTTCCGACGATGGCACGCCGATCAGGTCCGGCGCAATGCGGCTTGCCTTGAAGACGTCGATGCCGAGCACGGGCAGCGCGGCGTTCTGATCCGGCACGGTGACATCGAGCGCGAGGACGGGACTCGCCAGCGCTACACCGGGTTCGGTCGACAAACGCGGATAGATGGCCTCGTCGAATAGAGGTTGTGCACCGCGCACCTGCAGATCGGCCTCGCCCGAGAGGCTGCGAGCCGCCGCCGAGAATTCATTGAAGGCCGCGCTGTTGATCAGTTGAACGGCGTAGCCAAGCGCGACGCCGAGCGCGATCGTTGCGATGGCAACCAGTGCGCGTCCGCGATGACTGCGCCACTCGGCGCTCAACAGCCAGCGCGCGAGCATGCGATGACCTCGCATTCGTTGCAGTGGGCGTGGGTCAGCGTGCATCGTCGGCTGAACGTGCAATGGATCGAGAGTCGGCGTGCGAGTCGGAAAAGGTGGTGCGTGCGGATGATGCGTGCAACCCGCCGTCGCTCAGAATCAGGATGCGGTCCGCGACCGCCGCGGCTGCTTCCGAGTGCGTGACCATGATGGTGGCCGCACCGGTTGCCTTGCTTTGCGCGCGGAACAGGCCGAGCACGTCGTGTGCGGTATCGGGATCGAGGTTGCCGGTGGGTTCATCCGCGAGAATCAGTTTCGGACGATGCACAAGCGCCCGTGCAATGGCGACGCGCTGCAACTCGCCGCCCGACAGTTGCCGTGGGAAATCGTCGCCACGGCCGCTCAAGCCGACGGCCGCGAGCACATCGAGCGCGCCGGCCGTGGGTAGCTCGTTAAGCAGCAGCGGCAGAGCGACATTCTGCGCAAGTGTCAGGTGAGGCAGTACGTGAAACGCCTGGAACACGAACCCCAGTTTTTGCCGGCGCAAACGCGTGGCTGCATTGTCATCCAGACGCGAAACCACGCTGCCGTCGATGATCACCTCGCCGCTATCCGCGCTGTCGAGTCCTGCAATCAGATTCAGCAGCGTCGATTTGCCGACGCCGGAGTCCCCCATGATCGCGACGAATTCACCCGGCTCGAGTGTGAAATCGAGACGTGCCAGCACGATGCGGCCGGCGCCGTAGGCCTTGCTAAGCCCACGACATTCGAGCGCGGGAACGACACCTTCTTCACGAAGCGCCATGCGGTATCCGATAAGTCTTGCCGATGAGGGCGGCGTCCAGCCGTGCGAAGAAACTACTGTGCTGCGCACGCGCGTCGGCCCCTGAACCGCCGAAGTATATTCGGGTTCTGTAAGGCTCGCAGGCGCACGCCGCCATCGTCTGATATCTATCTGAAAGCAGGCGGGCAAGCGGATCGTCTGGGTCTTTCCGGGTGCTCGCCGACGTTGTTTAGAGTGCCGGATCAAAAAAATTTTCTGCTCGCGAACGCGCTAAATTTTCGCCAACCGTCCGAAATCGGCCTTGATGGCGGTTCATGCATCTGCATAAATCATTCCAGTCCAATCGTTGCGTGGAAGTGCTCGTGTAAGAGTCGCCAACCGGCCGTCATCTGCTTTCTTCTTCATGCAAAAAGCATGGCGAATATCCTTCCCAAGCGAGTTTGTGCGTTTGCACATTTTTCGGCGTTTCGCAAGGCCAGGCGTGGCAACAATGCATTACCAAAGGCGTTGCAGCGTTGTTGCGCTGCAAAAGTATTCTTATCTTGGTAATCTCCCACCCTTGGTCATTCGACTGCGGGTAAACGTGAGGCGGGCAGCACCGCTTCGACGTCGAATTCAGCGAAATCCAGCCTACATATCCATTTCAATACTTTCGTTTTTGAAGGTGTTGAAGCGGCGTTTTGTATTTCAAGTTTTCAACAGAACACATGCCATTGCTTCCGCTTCTTAGCCTACTCATCTGGATCCCTATTGTCGCCGGCCTGGTGGTTTTGCGTGCCGGATCTGACGCGGCACGCAGTCGCACGCGATGGCTCGCGCTGATCGGCGCGGTAGCGGGTTTCCTGCCGGTGATTCCGCTCGTGTCGAATTTCCGCAACGACGTGACCTCGATGCAGTTCGTCGAGAACGTCCGCTGGTCGCCCACGTTCGATATTGCATGGCATGTGGGGGTGGATGGGATTTCGCTGTGGCTCGTCGCATTGACCGCGCTGACCACGATCATCATCGTGGTCGCTTCGTGGGAGTCGATCACCGAGCGCACCGCGCAGTACTTCGGCGCATTCCTGATGCTGTCGGGTTTCATGCAGGGCGTGTTCACGTCGATGGACGGCATGCTGTTCTTCATCTCGTTCGAAGCGACGCTGATTCCGCTGTACCTGCTGATCGGTACGTGGGGCAATTCGAACCGCACGTATGCCGCGGTGAAGTTCTTCTTCGTCTCGTTCCTCGGCTCGCTGATGATGCTGATGTCGATGCTGTACCTGTACAGCCAGACGCACAGCTTCGACCTCGCGCTGTGGCGTGAAACGCATCTGGGCACCTGGGCGCAGGTCCTGGTCTTCCTCGGCTTCCTTGCTGCGTTCGGCGTCAAGGTGCCGATGTGGCCGCTGCACACGTGGCTGCCCGACGTCCACCTCGACGGCCCGACCGGCGCCGCCGTGATGATCGGTATGCTCAAGCTGGGCGGCTACGGTCTGCTGCGTTTCGCGTTGCCGATCGCCCCGCAGGCCAGCCATTTCTTCGCGCCGATGATGATCACGCTGTCGCTGATCGCGGTGATCTATTCGAGCCTGCTGGCACTTGTGCAGACCGACATGCGCCGCTTGCTCGCGTATTCGACGATCGCGCACATGGGTCTCGTGACCCTCGGCCTGTTCGTCTTCAACCGCATCGGTCAGGCGGGCGCGATCGTGCAGATGCTGTCGTACGGCGTGGTGTCCGGCGCGATGCTGCTGTGCACGGGCATGCTCTACGACCGCACGAAGACCGCGTCGATCGGCGATTACGGTGGCGTCGCCAACACCATGCCGCGCTTCGCCGCGTTCGTCATGCTGTTCTCGATGGCCAATATCGGCCTGCCGGGTACCTCGGGTTTTGTCGGCGAGTTCATGGTGTTGATGGGCGCGATCCGCTTCAATTTCTGGATCGGCGCAATCGCAGCCTCCACGTTGGTCCTGAGCGCGGCCTACACGCTGTGGATGTACAAGCGCGTGATTTTCGGCGCGATTGCCAATGCACGCGTCGCGAAGCTGCAGGACCTCGGCAAGCGCGAGTTCGTGCTGCTCGGCGCGATGGCTTTGCTGGTGCTGGCCATCGGCATCAATCCGAAGCCGTTCACCGATGCGATCGACCCGTCAGTCGGTACGCTGCTCGCTCAATCGGAACGAAGCGCGCATCCCTCGGACGACTCCGCCCCGGCTGACGGTGGCGAACACTTGCAGGCGGCGGCGCCTGCTACGGTCGCGGCACGCACGCCGGGCTGATCGAAACAGAACGCGGCGCAGGTGCAGCATTCGTCGCACGGATGCTGCCTTTGCCGGCGCGTCTCCTTCGTATCGACACACGTCCCTTTTCGAGCACCAGGCGCTGCGCGACCATTCAAGTCGCGCTGCGTTTTAGTGCTTATTCAAAGGGACTTTCGTGATCCGGTGACTCCGCCGGTACTCTGCAATAGAGCATTGCAAACCCTCGCGTGCGCACAAGCGTGCGGCAACGTGTCACACGGTGTTGCGACGCAATAGATCGTTGCTAAATCGAGTGTTTATATCCTCTTGACGACCCCCTATTATGCGATCGCTTACTAAGGGAGAGCGGTCGAATGACGTTCATTGAAGTCGTAAAGGAAGGGCAAAGGATATGAAAGGAAAGACTCTGCGAGGGTCGATAAGTTTCCTGTCCACCGGCCTCATGTTGCTGCTCTCGGGTTGCAGCAACCTCGATGTTTTGAATCCGAAGGGGAGTGTGGGTCTGGCTGAACGTGAGCTGATTGCCACGTCGGTCTGGGCCATGCTGATCGTGGTCGTTCCGGTTATCGCGCTCACGCTGCTGTTCGCATGGCGCTATCGCGCGTCGAACAAGAATGCCGAATACCGTCCAGGCTGGGTGCATTCGACCGGTATCGAAATCGCCATCTGGACGATTCCGACGCTGATCATTCTGTTCCTCGCCGTGCTGACGTGGAAAAGCACGCACGAGCTCGATCCATATAAGCCGCTCGAGTCGCAGGTGAAGCCGATTAACGTCGAAGTCGTCGCACTCGACTGGAAGTGGCTCTTCATCTATCCCGACCTCGGGATTGCATCGGTGAACCAGCTGGCGTTCCCGGTCGGCACGCCGGTGAACTTCGTCATCACGTCCGACACGGTGATGAACTCGTTCTTCATTCCGCAACTCGGCGGCCAGATCTACGCAATGGCGGGTATGCAAACGCGTCTGCATCTGATCGCTGACGAAGCTGGCAACTACGCCGGCACTGCGGCGAATTTCAGCGGCAAGGGTTTCTCGGACATGAAGTTCCGTGCACTCGCTACGTCGCCTGAAGAGTTCAATGCGTGGGTCGCCAAGGTACGCGGCTCGTCCGACCGTCTCGACATGGACCGCTACCACGTGGTGTCGGCGCCTACCGAGAAGGAGCCGGTGCGGTACTTCTCGTCGGTCGATCCGAAGCTCTTTCACAGCATCATTGCCCGATACAACAACGGTAACGTCCTCGACAACATGAACGACGCTAACTGTGCGCCTAAGGGTAAGGGGTAACGCATGTTCGGAAAACTCTCACTAGACTCGATTCCGTACCACGAGCCGATCATCATGGTGACGGCTGCCGGGATCGCCCTCGGCGGTGCGCTCGTTCTGGGTCTGATCACCTATTTTGGCAAGTGGCGCTACCTGTGGACTGAATGGCTCACATCGGTCGACCACAAGAAGCTGGGTGTGATGTACATCGTGGTTGCGCTCATCATGCTGTTCCGCGGCTTTGCGGACGCGATCATGATGCGTACCCAGCTAGCGCTGTCGTATAACGCGCCAGGCTTCTTGCCGCCGCATCATTACGACCAGATCTTTACCGCGCACGGCGTCATCATGATTTTCTTCATGGCGATGGCGTTCATGGTCGGCCTGATGAACATCATCGTGCCGTTGCAGATCGGTGCCCGCGATGTTGCGTTCCCGTTCCTCAACTCGTTGAGCTTCTGGATGACCGCGATCAGCGCGATCCTGATCAACATCTCGCTGGTGATCGGTGAATTCGCGCAAACGGGCTGGCTGGCTTATCCGCCACTGTCCGAATTGCAGTTCAGTCCAGGTGTCGGGGTCGATTATTACCTGTGGAGTCTGCAGCTCTCCGGTATCGGCACGTTGCTGACTGGCGTGAACTTCTTCGTGACCATCGTCAAGATGCGCGCGCCGGGCATGACGTTCATGAAGATGCCCGTGTTCACGTGGACCGCGCTGTGCACGAACGTGCTGATCATGGCCGCGTTCCCGATTCTGACCGTCACGCTCGCGCTGCTCGGTCTGGACCGCTACCTCGGCATGCACTTCTTCACGAACGACGGCGGTGGTAACGCCATGCTGTATCTGAACCTGATCTGGGCATGGGGTCACCCTGAGGTGTACATCCTGATCCTGCCGGCGTTCGGTATCTTCTCGGAAGTCGTGGCTACGTTCGCCAAGAAGCCGCTGTTCGGCTACAAGACGATGGTGTGGGCAACCTGCGCGATCATGGTGCTGTCGTTCCTCGTGTGGCTGCACCACTTCTTCACGATGGGTTCGGGCGCTGACGTCAACGCGTTCTTCGGTATCGCGACGATGGTCATTGCTATTCCGACCGGCGTGAAAGTGTTCAACTGGCTGTTCACGATCTACAAGGGCCGTCTGCAGTTCACGACGCCGATCCTGTGGACCCTCGGCTTCATGGTCACCTTCACGATCGGCGGTATGACCGGCGTGATGATGGCGATTCCCGGCGCGGACTTCGTACTGCACAACAGCCTGTTTCTGATCGCTCACTTCCACAACGTGATTATTGGTGGCGTGCTGTTCGGCTACCTGGCTGGTTTCAACTACTGGTTCCCGAAGGCGTTCGGCTTCAAGCTGAATGAGAAGTGGGGCAAGGCGTCGTTCTGGTTCTGGCAGATCGGTTTCTGGGTCGCGTTCACGCCGTTGTACGTGCTGGGCTTCATGGGCATGACGCGTCGTCTGAATCACTATGACAATCCGGATTGGCATCCGTGGCTGATCTTCGCGTGGGTCGGTGCTGTGCTGATCGCCATCGGTATCGCTTGCCAGGTGCTGCAACTGGTCGTCAGCATCCGCGACCGCAACCTGCCGCAAAACCGCGACGTTACGGGCGATCCGTGGGACGGTCACACGCTGGAATGGGCAACGAGCTCGCCGCCGGCGTCGTACAACTTCGCGATCATTCCGGACGTGCGTGAACTGGACGCATTCGCTGAAATGAAGTTGCGCAAGAATCGGCCGAAGCCGGTGTATCGCGACATTCACATGCCGTCGAACACGTCCGCGGGTCTGGTTGTGGCGATGTTCTCGCTGGTGCTGGGTTTTGCCGCTGTGTGGCACATCTGGTGGCTCGCGATTGTTGGTCTGGTCGGCTCGATCGGTACTGTGATCATTTACAGCTTCCAGAAGAACGAAGGCTTTTACATCCCGGCCGCCACGGTAGCGGCGATTGAACAAGAACGCTCCGGCGCCGGTGCGCAGGTCGCGATTGAAGAAAAACGCTCCCGCGCCGATGCGCAGGTCGCGTTGGAGGTGGATTGATGTCAAACAACACTCTTGCGGCGGGCTTGCATCATCACGATGCGCATCATGCCGATCACCCGCCGTCGCATTCGGTATTCGGCTTCTGGCTGTACCTGATGACAGACTGCATCATCTTCGCGTCACTGTTTGCGGTGTTCGCGGTGATGCAGCACCAGTTCGCGGGTGGTCCGACTGGCAAGGATCTGTTCGAGATCCCGGGCGTCGCGCTTGAAACGTCGATGCTGCTGCTGAGCAGCATCACGTACGGCTTCGCGATGTTGGGCGCGCATAAGAACAGGAAGGGCGTGCTGCTTTTCTGGCTCGGCGTGACGTTCCTGCTGGGTCTTGCGTTCCTCGTGCTGGAAATGCGCGAGTTCTCGCACCTGATCGCACAGGGTGCAGGCCCGAGCCGTAGCGCGTTCCTGTCGTCGTTGTTTACGCTGGTCGGCACGCACGGTTTGCACGTGACGTGCGGCTTGATCTGGATGGCGGTGCTCGCCGTGCAGGTGATGCGTCATCGCGATCTGACCGAACGCGACATGATTCGCCTGACGTGCCTTAGCCTTTTCTGGCACTTTCTGGACGTCGTGTGGATCGGCGTCTTCACCTTTGTCTATCTTGCGAGCGTGATCTAAATGGACCATAGCGAAACCGCCCACTTGGCGCACTCGGGTGAGAGTCACGGCAGCATCGGCAGCTATACGGTGGGTTTCATTCTCTCCGTCATTCTGACTGCCGCGGCGTTCGGACTGGTCCTCAACGGGACGCTGACCGGCGAGAACGCATTGCTCGCGATCGCGGGTCTTGCGTTCGTGCAGATCGTCGTACACCTGGTTTTCTTCCTGCACATGAATACGTCGTCGGCACAGCGCTGGAACGTCATGGCGTTCGGTTTTACGGTGCTGACGGCCGTGATTCTGATCGTTGGCTCATTGTGGATTATGCATAACGTCAGCATGCACATGATGTCGCGATAGGCGTAAAACGTAGTCGCTTGAGAAAAAAGCCCCGCAAGGCGAAAGTCTTGCGGGGCTTTGTACGTTTCCTGGCCGGGCAGCTACGCGCGAGGCGCGAGCCTTTGCCGGAAACGCCATGATGCATGGCAGATTCCGTTGCGGGTCCAGCGGATTGCTTTGAGCAGTGGCCGCATCCGGTTACCGCGGACCTGTTCGAGCGGTCGGGCAGCCTGGGGTGCGAGTTGTTCGACTACCGCTTCCGGCGTTGTGAAAAGACGCGTGCGCCAGTCCCAGTAGAGCGGGTAGCGCACCAGCACGCCTGCGCACAACATGTCCAGCGTCAGCGTACGATGCCGCCACGGCACCGGTGCGAGCGCGTCGTGCGTCAGTCCCCAGCCCGCATAGAAAGGCAGCCCGTATGTGAAGACCGCTTTGCCGCGCAACAACGCGTCGAAGCCTGCGAGCGACGAGAGTGTGTGCACTTCGTCCGCCACGTCGACGAGCGACAGCAAGTCCGCTTCCGTGTCGACAATATCCGCGAGTTGCTGCGCGTCGATCAGTCCATTGCGATTACCCGACAGCACATCCGGATGCGGCTTGTAGACCACGAATGCGTCGGGACGCAGCCTGCGTACTTCGCGCAACAGCGCGTCGGCCGTGCCGATGGCGCGGGTGCCGAGAAGGATCGATGCGTCGTCGGCGACCTGGCCTGGGACCAGTACGACTTGCTTGCCTTCCGGTGCGGTCCACACGGGGCGACGCCGGCCCAGGTTGTATTTGGTGACGCCGAGCTTCACAACTTGATCGCGCAGCGCCGCAGCGCGTGCCAGTTCGGTTGCGCTGAACTCGGTTTCATTGAGCAGCACGCTGAGATCGCTCGGCTGGCTCGCATCGAAATAGAGGCCGCGGCGATCGATCACCTGGCTGCGCGGTGCGATCATGTCGGAGCCGAGGCCTGTCGAATGAAAGAAACCGTCTTCGATTCTGACGCGGCGCACCTCAGGGGCAAGACCGTCTGCGCTGCGCGCGCCCCACAGTACTGCACATTCGTTCGTCTGCAGGGACTGCGGCTCGCGCGTCCAGCGCAACGTGGCACCGCCGGCGCTTACGTACGGCGTCGCAAACGGGCGCTTCCACCATTGAAAGCGTATCCCCGCCACGTGCTGCAAATCCGCGAAACGGTGCCGCACTGCTCGCTGCAACTCGATGCTGTCGAGCAGATCGTCAAGCGTGCCCAGCGTGTGCGTGAACGGATTCAGATAGCGTGTGAAGCGCAGGAAGACCACGTCGAATAGTGCGGCGAGCGTGGGACGTGCGCTGCGGTTCGGCAAGAGCAGATCGTCGTCAGTCAATCCCCAGCCCGCGTAATAGGGTGCACCGAATACGTGCACCGGCACGCCGGCCAGCAACGCATGCATGCCCTCCGAGGCACCCAACGTATAGACGTGATCGACATGAGGCAATGCGGCGCACAGCGATTCGTGATCGGCGAGGCGCTGCGCGTCGGGCGGCATGCCGTCGACCGATGAAGAAAGCCAGCGCCCCGTGCCTTTGTCATCCGATCGCGCGATCCAGAATTCGGCTTGCGGATGGGCCGAGCGGGCAGCTTGCACCATTCGCATGAAGGTTTGACGTGAGTTGCGAACCGCTGTCGCGCCGAGCCCATGAGAACGGGCGCGCTCGTCAATCAGCATGACGCGGGTTAGGCATTTGGTTTCGAGTAGCGCGGCGGGACAGTCGGATTGCGATCGACGCTTTGTCGAGGCATGGCTGCGCACGAACCTTTGCATCCGTCGTTCGACTTCGGGCGACGCGTTGGTGCTCCGATCGTGTTCGAGCGCGGTGGTGAGTGCCGAATTGATCGCGGCAGCGAAAGCATCGGCGCTAGCATCGGTCACCGGTGCGCTGAACCACGACAGCAGGGGCGTGCCGGACGCGCTGCGTGACCAGACCGGCCCTGGCCACGTTGCGTTGACGCGCTTGCCGCACAGACGGGAAAGGCGCAGCGCGACCCGCCCGAGCGAACCATCGATCCAGAGATTGTCTGAGCGCCGGGTCAGCCAATTCAATGAGCGGAATCCGCGCGTCACGCTGCCGAGATTGACGGTGATGCTCGCCGGAGTTGGCTGTTCAGTCACGCGTTCCTTCATCTAGCGCAACGTCTCAAGAAAACCGTCGACGTGTTCGAAATGCTCCGCCCATGTCGGTTCGCGAAAGCGTTCGATGCGAGTCAATTGTGCGTCGCGCGCCGGGCTGTTGGCTTGGGCATAGGCCTGGATGCTAGCGAGCCAGCCGGGACCGTCGAGCGGGTCGAGATAGTCCGGAATGTCGTCGGCGATTTCATGAAAGACGTCGAGGTCGCTGGCGAGTACTGGCACCTTGAGCGCGAGGGCTTCGGCGAGCGGCATGCCGTAGCCTTCGACGAATGACGGGAACAGTAGCGCCTGAGCGTGTTGCAGATAAGCGTGAAGCTGCGCATCGGAGCAGTGCGCTTCTTCTATCACGACGCCTTTGAGGCTTTCGCAGCGCTCCAGCATATCGACGACGTTTTCACATTCCCAGCCGCGCTGGCCGATCACGACCAGCTTCGGTGCGGCTGCGCCGAGTTGTTCGACGAGACGCCGCCAGACGTGCAGGATGAACCAGTGGTTCTTGCGCGGCTCAATGGTGCCGAGCATCACGAAGTAGGGTGAGGGCAAGGGACGCTTTGCGAGTGGGCGCTGGGTGATGCCTGATGCCAGGCGTGCGACTACGCTCGGCGGGAGCTTGAGGCCCGCGCGCTGGGCTTCGGCCGTGAGTGAGTCGAGCGTGGCTTGTGAGTTGGCTATCAGACCGCTCGCGTGCCTGAGTGCTGTGTGCATGCGGTGACGGTGAGTTGCATCGACTCCCGGGCGGCTGTATTCGGCATGGGTCAACGGAATTAAATCGTGGACCATGAATACAGGGCGAATTTCGCGTTTTGTCATCGCCCGGTAATAACGGCCGAATTCCATCCCGGTGTGACTGGTGTGCAACAACACGCCATTAAGTCTTGTTTCTCGCAAGCGATTAAGGCAGGCCCGACCGACTAGAGCGCGAATTGAGTTCGGATTGCGGATGGAGGAGAGAAGCATGGCAAACGTTTGCTGTGAATCTCTCTCGGTTAAAACTGTGGAAAACCCACGCTCGCTAAGAATTGCGCGCGCTCGAGCGCCGTACTTTTGAATGTATTGAAGGCCGACGCGATCTACGCCGGTGGGTAAAAGCCCGTCGTAAAGGCGCGTGAGAAGGCGCGTGACGTCCAGATGGATGGTTGACACTGAGGTGCTTTTTTCTTGGCTGTCATGCGGACTTTTTCAGTCCGTTGAGTGTGGCTCTTTAACGCTGTGAGCTATTTTACCCGAGTGCGCGAGAGAATTCGCGTTCACTTCGCCCAAACGAGCAGTCGCAAAGTCATTCGTGTAGCGCGCCGCGAATGAATGGCGCCGTGGTTCTCGAAGACCGGCCTTATTTTGCTCGGAGCCATCTTGCGGTTCTGATATTGAATCTGCTTCGGTAGTCCATTGGATGCAATTTGCAAGTGCTGCCCAACGACACAAAGATCGGTGCAATTGAAGCTGTCTGTTATACATCCCAACGGCTGAGTAAGAAAAATTTTTAATGTGTAACTCTTTTCAAGAGATTGTGAGTACAATGCCAAAAAATTTTACAAACAATGGGCCAAATGCTTTACGCAAGTCGTTGGGCGAGGTTGTCGATCGCCGTGGGAGCTGTTTGTCTTGGGGCGTGTTCCGCTATTCCCACGTCGGGTCCTAGCAGCTCACAGGTAACTCGCGCTTCAGGATTATCCAATCCTGCTGGAATTCAATTGGTGGACGTCACTGATGATGTCGCACGCCGATTGTTTTCGAATCGAAGCCGTGCTGATTTTTCGTCGACACTCGCCGACGAGGCGCCGTATCGTCTGCGCCTGGGCGATGGCGACGCCGTCGAAATTTCCGTGTGGGAGGCGCCGCCGGCGATGCTGTTTTCGGGCGGCCCGGCGACCTTCGCGTTGGGCGACAACGATCTTTCTTCGAGTGTTCAATCCGGTTCGCGTGTGACCACGCTGCCGGTGCAAGTCATCGATACCGACGGCAACATCCAGGTGCCGTTTGCCGGCACGGTGCGCGCCGCCGACAAGACGTCGCACGAACTCGAAGTTGCGATTGTCGCGGCATTGAGGGGTAAGGCTCACGACCCGCAGGTGATCGTTCGTCAGTCGCGCAATGCGAGCGCATACGTGACCGTCGTCGGCGATGTCGCGAGCAGTACACGGATGGCGCTCACGCCGCGTCGCGAGCGTCTGCTGGATGCACTCGCCGCCGCGGGTGGCGTCAAGCAACCGATCGACAAGACGACCATTCAGGTGACGCGCGGCAGCAAGGTCGAGGCGCAGCCCTTGCAAGCCGTGATCAAAGACCCGCGTCAGAATATTGCACTGGTGCCTGGCGACGTCGTGACTGCACAGTTCCAGTCGTTGAGCTTCACCGCTCTAGGGGCGTCGGGCAAGAGCGAAGAAGTCAATTTCGAGGCGCAAGGGATTTCGCTTGCGCAAGCACTGGCGAGAGCGGGCGGACTTAATGATGCCCGTGCGGATGCGAAGGGTGTGTTTATTTTCCGCTTTGAGAATGCCACTGCGTTGCAGTGGCCGCATCAGCCTGTTGTAACGACAGCTGACAATCGGGTTCCTGTTGTCTATCGATTCGATCTGACTGATCCGGGGAGTTTCTTTGTTGCCCAGAATTTCATGATGGACGACAAGGATCTTCTCTATATCTCGAACGCGCCGATAGCGGAAGTTCAAAAGTTTCTGAATGTCGTGTTTTCGGTTGTTTACCCGGTGGTGAATACCGTAACGACGTTCAAGTAACGGCTGCGCGGGAGACGCGGGCGTTAAACAGACGGGGAGTGCAGGCCATCGAAAGATGTTTGCCTGCCAGCATCCCCGCGGAATCCAAATTTATCCAATCTTGCGCCTTGAGGTGTGCATTGCTTGCGCGCGTCTATATGCGCGAGACCGGTGTCGCTTGTTGAAACGAATACGTGCTGAATTGCTGAGTCAATGAAAAACACTGAAATTGAGCGTCCGGTTGGTGCGGCGCGCTGGAAGGGATTGTTGAAGAGCCGGTTCTTCTGGATCGTAGTGGTGCCGACCGGCATCGCTGCGATCTATTTCACCTTTATCGCTTCAGACATCTACGTTTCGGAAAGCCGCTTTGTCGTCCGATCACCCGATAAGCAGACGCAGTCGGGATTAGGTGCAATTCTTCAAGGCACGGGTTTCAGCCGCACTCAAGATAACGTTTACGTGGTTCATGACTTTATCCTGTCGCGGGATGCATTGGCGCAACTGGAAAAGAAGCAGAACGTCTCGACCTTGTTCGGCGCTAAAGACGTCGACTTCGCTAGCCGTTTTGGCGCATTCAAGTTCCAGCGAAACTTCGAAGGCCTCTACCGGTATTACGACCGGCGAGTCGATGTCGACGTCGATTCGACATCTGGTATTACCACGCTGAAGGTGAATGCGTTTACCGCCGACAGCGCGTTTGCGCTGAACCGGTCGCTGCTGGATATGGCCGAAGTATTGGTCAACAAAATGAGCTTGCGCGCGCAGTCGGATCTGGTGGACTCAGCTAGCAAGGAAGTCCAGGAAGCCGAAGATCGTGCCCAGGCCGCTGCCGCCAATCTGTCCGCATACCGTACCGCGCAAAAGATTTTCGATCCGGAACGGCAGTCTGCGCTGCAACTCCAGCAGGTGTCGCGTCTTCAGGACAACATCGTTGCCACCCGAACGCAGATTGCCCAGTTGACTGCATTCGCGCCGGACAATCCCCAAATCAAATCGTTGCGACAGCAACTCGCGTCGCTTGAGGACGAAGCGCGGCTTCAGATGCAAGGTGTCGCCGGTGGCAGCGAGTCGCTGACGGACAAAGCGGCGCAGTATGAGCGCCTGAAGCTTGAGCAGACTTTCGCTGACAAGCAGCTCGAGCTTTCGATGGCGACGCTCGAATCTGCGCGCAACGAAGCATTGCGCAAGCAGCTTTATCTGGAGGTGGTTGCCGCGCCCAACGAGCCTGATGTGGCGACGCGGCCGCGTCGGATCAAATCGGTACTGATCGCGCTGGTCATCAGCCTCGTCACGTGGGGCATCGTCAGTCTCCTACTGGCAGGCGTGAGAGAGCACCATGACTAGTCGCGCCGATTCGAGTGCCGGCCTGCGGCATTCGTTCAAGCTTCAGACCCGAGCGATTGGCGCACTGTTGATGCGAGAAGTGCTGACGCGTTATGGCCGGCACAACATCGGGTTTCTGTGGCTCCTTCTCGAGCCGATGTTGCTGACCCTAGGCGTGACCCTGCTGTGGCATTTCACGTTCAAGGAACACGCGGGCAACTTGTCCATCACGGCCTTTGCCGTCACCGGATACTCGTCGATCCAGCTGTGGCGTACCACGGCGGGTCGTTGCATTCACGCGCTGCAACCTAACCTCAGTCTGCTTTACCACCGTAACGTCCGGATTCTCGACATCTATCTGGCGCGGATCCTGCTGGAACTGTCCGGTGCCACCGCCGCGTTTGCGGTGATGCTGTGCGTGTTCGTTGGGACAGATCTGATCGCGCCGCCTGATGACCTGTTCCCGCTATTGCTCGGATGGTTTTTGCTGGGGTGGTTCGGCGGGGCGCTCTCGTTGGTGCTTGGCGCAGCAAGCGAACTGACCGAGCTGGTCGACCGGGTATGGCATCCGGTTTCGTATCTGCTGTTTCCGCTTTCCGGGGCCATGTTTCTTGTCCAGTGGCTGCCGACCGCCTATCAGTCGGTGGTGCTATGGGTGCCCATGGTCACGGCGAACGAACTGATCCGTTCTGGCTATTTCGGCAGCGCGGTGACGGCGCATACGGATATTCCGTGGATCGTGTCCGTCAACATGACGCTCACGCTTGCCGGTCTGTACGTGTGCAAGGTTGCAGAAGCGAGGGTCGAACACGAATGATCGTACTGGACCAGGTCACCAAGTTCTATCCGACGCGTAACGGCAAGCGGCTAATTCTCGACGACGTCAACATTCGTGTTGAGAAAGGCGAACGTATTGGCATTCTGGGTCGCAACGGATCGGGCAAATCGACGCTGCTGCGTCTGCTAAGCGGCGCAGAAAAGCCGAGCTATGGGAAGGTGACACGTCGAATGAACGTGTCGTGGCCACTTGCCTTTGGCGGCGCGTTTCAGAGCAGTCTGACCGGGCTCGACAATCTACGTTTCATCTGTCGCATATACGGCGTCCCGTTTGACGAGAAGGTGGCATTCGTCGAGGAGTTCACCGAGCTTGGTGTTTATCTGCGAGAACCGGTCAAGCGCTACTCGTCGGGGATGCGTGCGCGGCTGTCGTTCGCGTTGTCGCTGGCGATCGATTTCGATTGCTATCTGATTGACGAGATTATTGCAGTGGGCGATTCACGCTTCCATGAGAAGTGTCACTACGAATTGTTCGAACGACGCGCAGATCGGGCGTACGTCGTGGTGTCGCATGACCCAAGCCTCGTGGAGCGATTTTGCCGCCGCGCAGCCGTGATGAAGTCAGGAAAGCTCAGCGAATTCAACAGCATCGGCGAAGCGTACAGCTTCTATCAAGAATGATTGCAATTTCCGATCCCGTATCCGCCAAACGACGCATTGCCGTGCTTCTGACCGGTGTACCGCGAGGCTACGCGCGCTGTGTCGCGCCACTCCGGTTCTTGCTGGAAGAATGCGAGGTCGCTTATCACGCGGTCATCCGCGAGGAATTCGCAACGCCGCAAGCGCTTGACGAGCTTCGGGACGCCTACCCAGGCGTGACGACGATCGTCGTGCCGACAAGTGAGTCACGCAAGGCCGTTGCGCCGTTCGAGGGGAAGGCTGTCGCGTCGACGCTCGTCATGATGTGGCACGAAATTGCCTACGCGAGCGCGCGGATTGCCGATCTTGCCAGCTATCAATGCGTATTGCGGACGCGCTTTGACATTTACACGCATCGTCAGTACCTGCCTGAAGTTCGTCTTCAAGATGGCGATGTGTGGCTGCCATCGCAGATGAGCTGGTCGGGATCGAACGACATGATCTGTCTCGCCGCACCGCGCGAATTCGCTGCGTATGCGGGCACCTATGGGCGGTTGGTTTCGATCGTGGCCGAAGGGATCGTAGTCCCCGAAGCGATCATGGCGCGTTCGATCGCGGTGGCAGGGCTCGCCGAGAGTGCGTTGGATCTGTACTTCTTGCTTTACCGGGACGCGCTTTTTTCCGGCGTGGACGATGCGCAGTTACGCGTTCTCGCTCATGTACATCCCGTGCTTTCGACCTACAAGCTTGGCGGACGTGATGACTCGCCGGAACGACGAGCACGGGAAATCTCCGAGGTCGAGAGCCTGTCGCAGCATGAGCGCGGTTTCCCGCTATATGAGGTTCGTAATGCGGGATCGAACTTCTATCCGGTCGAAACGGACGATCGTGACGGCAGGGCGTTTCGCTGGATGGGCGTCCACGCGCACATGAACGTCGCGATCAGTCGACGCGCGCGGAGTCTGTCTTTCGTCGTTCATTTCCATATCGCAGGCTGGGAAATCTCCAAACTCAAGGTGTTGGCGGATGGATATCCGCTCAATCTCGAAGTGATTGCTGTCGACGGTTTTGGTCGACAACGGGTATCGGCATCGCTGCAAGGTGTCGCACTGCGCCGGCCCTGGAGCAAGATCGGATTCTCATGCGGCACGTTTGCGATTCCGTCGGAAAGCGGTGCAAATCCGAACGATCACCGTCTGTTATCGGTTGCCATCGGTGTCCCAGTTGTCGACGAAGGCGACGACGTCGAACCGCATGACCGAGCGAGGCGATGATGTTGACCCAAGACTTCTCCACAGGCGTGGCAATCGCCGACGACGACATCACGCTCGTATTCCAGGGCGCGTGGCATCCGTCGCTCGAAAGCAACATCGTGCAATCGCGCACGATGTTTCCGGGCGCGAAGGTGATCGTCAGCACGTTGGATAGTGATCCTGTGCTGCGCCCGCTTGGCGTGGACGTAGATTGTGTCGTGTCAGCCGATCCCGGCGCGCTACCGCCCTATAAGCGTGACAAACGCGCGCCGGTGAACAACGTAAATCGCCAGATTGCGACGTCGCGCGCCGGCCTCGCCCGCGTGACAACGCGTTACGCGATCAAGATCCGCACCGACTGCGTGCTTTCTTCACGCGCTTGCGTCGAGAAATATGGCCACATCGCGTCGCACCCTCAGGCTCGGGACCGCTTGCTCGCCAGCAGCATTTATACGCTCCATCCGGACGGGATCGAAGCGTTTCCGTTTCACCTGTCCGACTGGTTCTTCTTCGGTCCGACCGAATTGCTGCGCGCTTATTACGACGCCCCATTCATGTCCGACGAAGACGCAACGTGGTTCGAAGTGGGAAGCGAGCACGCCAGGGGCAGCAGCTATTTTGCACGCCGTTACGTAGCGCGCTACACGCCGGAACAGTATCTTGCCGTAGATTTCGCGAAACGCAGCGGTTGCTATTCGACACCGTCGTTCATCAACGATTCGAACGCGCAAATCGACGCGGCGTATCGGCGCTTTCTGGCGGACCAATGCATTGTCTGCGATCCCGACGAGCTTGGTTTGCGCTTCGACAAATACGCGCACGCGGCGCGCTCGAACTATCAGTTCTTCAACTGTTTGTGGGGAAGTGACTGGCGCGAACTGTGCGAGCAATCCGGCCACACATCGCCTGCGTTCCGGCTGGCTGTGTCATCGCCGTCGTCCCACGCGCCACGCGGGCTCTCGACGGTACGTCACGGACAACGTGCCGCGCGTCGCCGCGCGGTCGTGCAAACGATGCGTCGACTCGATTTCATTTTTCCGCTCCTCAGAACAACCGGTCTTATGCCGCTGGTGGGCGATCTACTCGGCTTTTATCGAAAACTATAAGGACTGAATCCAGATGCTCAACATCGTTGTTCCGATGGCAGGTGCGGGTAGCCGTTTTGCGAAGGCAGGTTATGCGGATCCGAAGCCGCTCATTCAGGTGAGTGGTGTGCCGATGATCGAAGTCGTGGTGAACAACCTGCGTCCTTCGGCGCCGCATCGCTTCATTTTCATCTGCCAGCAGGCTCATATCGACCAGTACGGCCTCACCGAAAAACTGGCGGCGTGGGCGCCCGGCAGCGAGATCATCGCGCTGAACGGTCTCACGGAAGGTGCGGCGTGCACGGTGCTGGCCGCGAAGGCATTCATCGACAACGACGACGCGCTGATGATCGCAAACAGCGATCAATACGTGGACGTAAACATCGGCACGTACCTCGCCGAAATGGATGACCAGGCACTCGACGGCCTCATCATGACGATGTGGGCTGATGATCCGAAGTGGTCATTCGTCGGCATGTCCCGCGATGGCCTCGTCACGCAAGTCGTCGAAAAAGAGGTGATCTCGAACGAAGCCACGGTCGGGATCTACAACTTCCGCAAAGGCCTGGATTTCGTTCGTGCCGCGGAAGCGATGATCGAAGAGAACCTGCGCGTGAACAACGAGTTCTACGTCGCGCCGGCCTACAACAAACTGATCGAACAAGGCTCCCGGATCGGCATTCACAACGTCGGACGCGAAGCGGACGGCATGTACGGCCTCGGGACGCCCGCCGACCTCGACTTGTTCCTCGGCCTGCCGGTCTGCGCGAAGGCGACGGAGGCGTTGCTGTGAAGATTCTGTCTCATCGCGGCTATTGGCTCGAAAAGAGCGAGAAGAACACGGTCGAGGCATTCAACCGTTCATTCGACCTCGGTTTCGGCACAGAAACGGATGTACGCGACCGCCTCGGCGAGCTCGTGATCTCGCACGATCCGGCGACATCGGAAGCAATGACGTTTGAGCGTTATCTGTCGATTCTCGGCGATCGCGATTTGCCGCAGGCAATCAACGTGAAAGCAGACGGCCTCGCCGAACCGCTGAAGCATGCCTTCGAAGGCCGCGCACTCGACTGGTTCGTGTTCGATATGTCGGTGCCAGACATGAAGATGCACCTTAACGCAGGTAACCCGGTGTTCGCCCGCATGAGCGAGGTGGAGCAAAATTCACCGTGGATCAACGCCGTGAGCGGCATCTGGCTGGATGCATTCGAGTCGCACTGGTACACGAAGCAGACGATCGACGATCTTCTCGCGCGTGGCCTTCGCGTGTGCATCGTTTCGCCGGAGTTGCATGGGCGCGCGTATCTCGACCTTTGGGAAAGCGTGAAAGGCTTTAGGGACGATGACCGTGTTCTGATCTGCACGGATGTTCCGGAAGAGTGTCAGCGGTTTTTCAGCTAACAGCGTTACCAAAATTTCGACAACGGAAGGCGAACATGATTAAAGCCGTTATTTTCGACATGGACGGGGTCCTGATAGAGGCCAAGGAATGGCACTACGACGCGTTGAACCGTGCGTTGCAGCTGTTCGGTTATGAAATCAATCGTCTCGAGCATCTGACGATGTACGATGGTTTGCCGACCAAGAAGAAGCTCGAGATGCTGTCGATCGAAAACGATCTGCCGCGTAGTCTGCATTCGTTCATCAACGAAATGAAGCAGCTCTATACAACTGAAATGGTTCACGCGAGTTGCAAGCCGCGTTTCACGCACGAATTCGCGCTGTCGACTCTGAAGGCGCAGGGCTACAAGATCGGCGTGGCGTCGAATTCGATCCGTCAGACAATCGAATTGATGATGGAAAAAGCGGGACTCACGCGCTATCTCGACGTGGTTCTGTCGAATGAGGACGTAGTGCAGGCCAAGCCGAATCCTGAGATTTACCTGAAGGCCATGCAGGCGCTCGGTTGCGAGCCGCACGAGTGCGTCATCGTCGAAGACAACGAGAATGGCGTGAAGGCCGCGCGTGCGTCGGGCGCGCATGTCCTCGTCGTCAAGGAAGTGGAAGAGACCAACCTCGAAAACATCATGGCGCGCATTCGTCAAGCGCAGCAAGGAGCGGCCGCATGAACATTCTGATTCTTGGCGCCGGTACGGCCGCAATCGAATCGTCCGACGGGGGCTATCCGCTGCTGCTCACGGAAATCGACGGCACGCCGCTGATCCAGCGCGTGCTCGATACCGCGAAGACGCTGGCGGGCGGCCAGATCATTGTCGCGTTGCGCAAGAGCGAGATGACGCGTTTTCACTTGGGCAACGTGGTCAACATTCTCGATCCGGACGCCAAGGTGATTTCGGCGAACGACAGCGTCAGGGGCGCTGCGTGCACGGCATTGCTGGCGTCGCCGTTTCTCGACACGGAGAGCGAATTACTGATTCTCAACGCGAACCAGCTCGTCGACGTTGACCTCGCGAGCGTGGTTGCGTCGTTCCGCGAGCGCAAGCTCGACGCGGGTTTGATTACTTTTACGTCGGTGCATCCACGCTATTCGTACGTGCGAGTCGGTGTGGATGGCTACGTCACCGAGGCTGCGGAAAAGCGACCACTTAGCAAGTTTGCATCGGCAGGCGTGTACTGGTTCGCGGACGGTCGTCGCTTCGTCGCGGCCGCCAAGGAAATGATTCGCAAGGACGCCAATGTCGAAGGCAGTTTTTATGTGACGCCGGTTCTGAACGAGCTGATTCTCGATCAGGCGCGAATCGGCGTACATAGCATCGACAACAGCAAATACCGCCCGATCAAGAGCGAGCGTCAGTTGCATCACGTCGAAACACAATTCGAGCACGGGGTCTGAAGATGGAAGTATTCAAACTCTCCGATATGACGAAGGGCTGGTTCGTAGGGAGCTTCACGCCGACCGCACTGTCCACCGAAGCATGCGAAGTGGCGGTCAAGCATTACACGGCCGGCACGCGCGAGGAAGCGCACGTCCACCGCGTTGCCACCGAGATCACGGTTATCGTGTCGGGCCGGGTCCGAATGGCAGGCAAGGAATGGGGCGAAGGTGACATTATCGTGCTCGCGCCGGGCGACGTAACGGACTTCGAGGCATTGACCGACACGGTGAACGTGGTCGTGAAAACGCCGGGCGCACGCAACGATAAATACCTCATCGATCCAGCGTCATGCCGGTAACGAAGCTTGTCCATTTCAAGGCGCTGGGGTATGCGCCGGTGAGTGCAAAGACTGCGCCGTTATTGCCGGCGGAAGTCTTCGCGCTAGCCGACGCGGGCGCCGAGGTCGTCACGTTCCGCCCGCTGGGGCGCCGCCGTGCTGATCGGACGATCAAGCAAGTGAAGGCGACCAACCGGTTTTCGTGGATCAAGGGCACCCACGTGATCGCCCATGGTCTCGCGACGGACTCGCCGCTTGCGCCGCTGATGTTCTGGGATATTGCGCACGCAGCCGCAGTCGGCTCGCTGATCACCGTCATGGGCGACCCGCCGGCCACTACCTATCTGTCGCGCGACTATTTCGCCTCTGGGCTGGAAGTGTCCGAACGCGCCGGCGACCGGATCACGTTCAAAAAGTACGCGCCCTTGCCGGCAGAGCTGGACGCGGGGGTCGATGCATGGACCTTCGGGATTCCAGTTGGTCCCGAGGATGCGACGCTGCTGAACATGGTCGTCAAGCGGATTCTGGAACTGAAGGTCAAGACGAAAGAGATCCTCTTGTGCGGCAGGCCAGGCAAGAATTTTGCGTACTTCGATCAGGTGAGGATCGTCGGCGAGGACATCACGGCGCCGCCGGTGCAGATTTGCGCGAAGAAGAACCGGCTTGCACAAGAGGCTGCGCATCCGAACCTCTGCATCATTCACGATCGGGTGTTCCTGCCGGCCAATTTCGACGAGGTGGTCCGCGAGTTCGGCGATTACTTTCCGTTGACGACGATGCAAAGCGTTTTCTTCGACGACCGGCATAACGTCGTCCCGCGACGCTATTCCGACGTCGGGATTTCGCACCGCGTGCGTGGCCAGAGCACACGAGGGATCTTGCGGGACGATGTAGTCGAGCAACCGAGCGAGTTCGCGCCGAGCGTGCTTGCTTTGACCGAACTTTCAGGTTTTCACACTGCGAACGTGCTGCGCTACAGCATGAGCACCTATCCGACGGGCAGTATGTATCTCTGCAAGAAATCGGTGTGGCTCGCATGCCCGCAAAATGAAAGCCTGCACTGGATTGAATTCGAGGATCTGGAACACGCGTTTCGAGCGTCGGACATGGGTATTCCAAGCCGCGTGAATCCTTTCGGGCTGACCCAATCTATCGTTTCGCGGCCGTTGCTCTCGCGTGTGACCGGGACCTTTATCGAGAACGCAAAGGGCAGGGCCATGCGTGTGCGGTCCTGGACCGAGGCGCTTCCGTTGTCGCGCAAACCGGCTATCAAGGTCGGTCTGGAGCGAGCGCTGGAGTGCATGAACCAGTTCGAACGCAAGTACGTCCCTGAAGATATCCGTGTCGAATTGCCGGTTGCGGCGGTCGAGCGATCGACCCGGCGGATTGCGTCGATCATCGACGTCCTGTCCCGGTCGCGAGTCCCGGTTCAAATCGACGCGCTACGCCGGTTCATCGCCGATTTCGAAAAGCTGATGGTGTTCGACCAGTTGCCGTTTTCGTGGACGGAGCGTGCCATGCATCGTTTTCTCATCGACCACACGCAAGCCGTGCAAACCTTCGTAGTCGAAAACGATGTATTGCTGAACCATCTCGCGTCGCGGCCCAAGGGCGAGATTTTCGTCCGGAGCCTGACCGACTATTTTCAGCCTCGAACGGTGAGCCTCTGGTTCGGCACGGCGCTGTCCGCCGTGTATCTGTATCGACGCCGCCGGGATGTGCTGTTCCTACAAGGCGGTCCGCTATTTTATTTTCGCGCGCTCCGCAAGACGACGCCTTTCCTGGATGCCTGACATGAATACGGTTTGCCTTCCTGCCGCGATGTGGCACGGTGAGCGTGCTTCGTGTGCCACCGTGGTTCGGCGTATCGCCGAGCGATCCTCAACCGAGTCCGCCTCATTCGTCATTGATCGTGAATCGGTAATGCGTCAGACGCCGGATGCCGAAGCGGAACAGGCGTTCTTTATGCTTGCGTTTCGCGACTGGATCAAGCCTGGAGCGCTAGACGAAGACGTGATCGACATCGAGCGGATCCGGACGTCGTGCCGCGAGTTCCCGAACGCATCGGTGATCGTGGTCGAAGCGTCGGGATACAAGACCGAAACGATCGTCCGTGCGTTGTTTCAGGCGCGGATCGGTATGCACGCCCGCGCCGTGTGGCCGCATGTGTTTGCGCTGGTGTGTGACGAGTCGCAGGTATTTCAACTGGCGCAGCCACTGGCAAGCGC
>NZ_WOEY01000175.1 GCF_013177695.1 Paraburkholderia solitsugae
AATTAGCGGTTTGAGCCGCTTTCTCTTGCTTACTTCTCTTTGCGGCCGGCAAAGAGAAGTAAGTGCCCGCCCCGCACAGGGCGACGCTAATAATCCAATAACAAATCAAGGAAAGGCCAACACCGCAGGCATACAGAAAAAAGCACCAAGCAGGCAAACAGTTCAAGCAAAGCCCAACGCCGCAGGCACACAGACAATGCCGCCGCGAAGGCAAAAAAAAACCTCCAACCCTACCCCCAAAAGCCCCCCGCGCGCAGCGCCCCTTATAATCGAATATTCCTTGCATTCACCAGCAGACCGACAAATGAGCGAGACCCCGAGCGACCCGACCTCCACGCTTGCCAAAAGCTTCGAGCCCCAAACCATCGAAGCCCACTGGGGCCCCGAATGGGAAAAGCGCGCCTACGCGGTGCCCACCTTCGACGAGAACAAAAAAGACTTCTCGATCCAGTTGCCGCCGCCGAACGTCACCGGCACCCTCCACATGGGCCATGCGTTCAACCAGACGATCATGGACGGCCTCACCCGCTATCACCGCATGCTCGGTGAAAACACCCTCTGGGTGCCGGGCACGGACCACGCAGGCATCGCCACGCAAATCGTCGTCGAACGCCAACTGGATGCCACAGGCGTCTCCCGTCATGACCTCGGCCGCGAAAAATTCACCGAACGCGTCTGGGAATGGAAGCAGCAATCCGGCTCGACCATCACGAATCAGGTGCGCCGTCTGGGCGCCTCGATCGACTGGTCGCGCGAATACTTCACGATGGACGACAAAATGTCGGCCGCCGTGCGCGACGTGTTCGTACGCCTGTATGAACAAGGCCTGATCTACCGCGGTAAGCGCCTCGTGAACTGGGATCCGGTGCTGCTCACCGCCGTCTCCGACCTCGAAGTGGCCAGCGAAGAAGAAAACGGCCATCTCTGGCACATCCAGTACCCGCTCACGGACGGCTCCGGCCATCTCACGGTCGCCACCACGCGCCCGGAAACCATGCTCGGCGACACCGCCGTGATGGTTCATCCGGAAGACGAGCGCTATGCGCACCTGATCGGTAAAACAGTCACGCTGCCGCTCTCCGGCCGCGAAGTCCCGATCATCGCCGACGACTACGTCGACCGCGAATTCGGCACCGGCGTGGTCAAAGTCACGCCCGCGCACGATTTCAACGACTATCAGGTCGGCCTGCGCCACAAGCTGCCAATGATCGAGATCCTCACGCTCGACGCGAAGATCAACGACAACGCACCGGAAAAATACCGCGGTCTGGACCGTTTCACCGCTCGCAAAGAGGTGGTGGCCGACCTCGAAGATCTCGGCGCGCTCGAATCGGTCAAGCAGCACAAGCTGATGGTGCCGCGCGGCGACCGCACGGGCGTCGTGATCGAGCCGATGCTGACGGACCAATGGTTCGTCGCCATGAGCAAGCCGGCGCCGGAAGGCACCTTCAATCCGGGCAAATCGATCGCCGAAACGGCGCTGGACGTGGTTCGCAGCGGCGAAATCAAGTTCGTGCCGGAAAACTGGTCCACCACTTATTACCAGTGGCTCGAAAACATCCAGGACTGGTGTATCTCGCGCCAACTCTGGTGGGGCCATCAGATCCCGGCGTGGTACGGCGAAAACGGTGAAATCTTCGTCGCCAAGACCGAAGAAGGCGCGCGCGAGAAGGCCGCCGAGGCGGGCTACACGGGCCCGCTCAAGCGCGACGAAGACGTGCTCGACACGTGGTTCTCGTCGGCGCTGGTGCCGTTCTCGTCGCTCGGCTGGCCTGCCGAGACGCCGGAACTGAAGCACTTCATGCCCTCGTCGGTACTGGTCACCGGCTTCGACATTATTTTCTTCTGGGTCGCGCGCATGGTCATGATGACCACGCACTTCACCGGCAAGGTGCCGTTCGACACGGTTTACGTGCACGGTCTCGTGCGCGACGCCGAAGGCCAGAAGATGTCGAAGAGCAAGGGCAATACGCTCGACCCGATCGATATCGTCGACGGCATCGACCTCGACGCGCTGGTTGCCAAGCGCACCACCGGCCTGATGAATCCGAAGCAGGCTGCGTCGATCGAAAAGAAAACCCGCAAGGAATTCCCGGACGGCATTCCGGCGTTCGGCACGGACGCGCTGCGTTTCACGATGGCGTCGATGGCCACGCTCGGCCGCAACGTGAACTTCGACCTCGCGCGCTGCGAAGGCTATCGCAACTTCTGCAACAAGCTGTGGAATGCCACCCGCTTTGTTCTGATGAATTGCGAAGGCCACGATTGCGGTTTCGGCAAGCCGGAACAATGCGGCGAATGCGGCCCGGACGGCCACCTGAATTTCTCGGCGGCCGACCGCTGGATCGTCTCGCGCCTGCAACGCGTGGAAGCGGAAATCGCCAAGGGCTTCGCCGACTATCGTTTTGACAATGTGGCCAACGCCCTATACAAGTTCGTGTGGGACGAATACTGTGACTGGTATCTCGAGCTCGCCAAGGTTCAGATCCAGACGGGTCAGCCGAATCAGCAGCGCGCAACGCGCCGCACGCTGCTGCGCGTACTCGAGACGGTGTTGCGCCTCGCGCATCCGGTCATTCCGTTCATTACCGAAGCGCTGTGGCAAAAAGTTGCACCGTTGGCGGCTCGTTACCCCGAAGGCAAAGCCGAGGGCGAAGCGTCCATCATGGTGCAGCCCTACCCCGTTGCAGAGCCGTCGAAGATCGATGAAGACGCGGAGCAATGGGCGGCCGACCTGAAAGCAGTGATCGATGCCTGTCGGAATCTGCGCGGCGAGATGAATCTGTCGCCGGCGGTCAAGGTGCCGTTGCTTGCTACCGGCAACGCGGAGCGCCTCTCCACCTTCGCTCCGTACGCTCAGGCACTGGCCCGTTTGTCGGAAGTGCAAATCATTGCCGACGAGGCAACCCTGGACGCGCAGGCAGATGGCGCGCCAATTGCTATCGTAGGGAATGACAAGCTCGTGCTGAAGGTGGAAATCGACGTAGCCGTGGAGCGTGAGCGGCTGTCGAAGGAGATTGTGCGACTTAGCACGGAAGTCACCAAGTGCAATGCTAAATTGCAGAATGAAAGCTTTGTTGCGAAGGCGCCGCCGGCAGTCGTTGAGCAGGAGCAGAAAAGGCGGGCAGAATTCGAAACCACTATCGGCAAACTGAAAGCCCAATTGGCTCGTTTGCCAGCCTGATCGAAGGCTCCGTGGCCGCCTCACGAGGGCGGACACGGACCTGAAGCTAAACCAGAGGACTCAGGGTATTCACATGCTAAAAGTTACGAAAGCGGTATTTCCGGTAGCAGGTCTTGGCACCCGGTTCCTCCCTGCCACCAAGGCGAGCCCGAAGGAGATGCTGCCTATCGTCGACAAACCGCTGATTCAGTACGCGGTGGAAGAGGCAATGGCGGCCGGCATCACCGAAATGATCTTCGTCACGGGCCGCAGCAAGCGCGCGATCGAGGACCATTTCGATAAGTCATACGAAATCGAGGCTGAACTCGAGGCGCGTGGCAAGCAAAAGCTGCTGGAGTTGGTGCGCAGCATCAAGCCGAGCCATGTCGACTGCTTCTACGTGCGTCAACCGGAAGCGCTCGGTCTCGGCCATGCGGTGATGTGCGCAGAAAAACTGGTGGGCGACAATCCGTTCGCCGTCATCCTCGCGGACGACTTGCTGTACGGCACGCCGCCCGTGATGACGCAGATGATCGAAGTGTTCGACCACTATCACAGCTCGGTGATCGGCGTCGAAGAGATCCCGCACTCGGAGACGAAGTCGTACGGTATCGTCGACGGCAAGGAGTGGGAAGACTCGATCATCAAGATGTCGGGCATCGTCGAAAAGCCGGAGCCGGACGTCGCACCCTCGAATCTCGGCGTGGTGGGCCGCTATGTGCTGAAGCCGCGGATCTTCGAACATCTGCGTGCGCTGAAGCCGGGCGCGGGCGGCGAATTGCAGTTGACGGACGCGATTCAATCGCTGCTTGCCGATGAGCAGGTGCTGGCGTACAAGTACCACGGCACGCGTTTCGACTGCGGCAGCAAGCTGGGTTATCTGAAGGCGACGGTCGAGTTTGCTCTGCGTCACCCGGAAGTAGCAGCCGATTTCGAAGAATATCTACGTACCCGTTCGCCGGTGCTGGAAGGCTGAGCAACGGGACAGCCGCGCAGAACCGCTTTGCGCTGGCAGCCTCTCGATAGCATCAATCAGACGTAAGAAAGGCGCTGTGCCCCGCATTCGCGGGCACAGCGCTTTTTGTTTTTGGGCCTGATTCAGGAAGGCCGCCTGGGGCGTCTAGCTTAGAGGTGCCTGGCAGGTCCTGCTTGGCCTGAAGCTGCTTGGCCTTGGGCTGCTTGGGCCGAGGCTGCTTGGGCCGAGGCTGCTTGGCCTGGGGTACCTGGCTTGTGAGACGCGGTTCGGGGCGCGAGGTTGAGCGCGCCGGCTTTGGCGCGCGCAGGTTAGCGGCGCTTCATCAAAAACGTGAAAACCTTGTCATGCGCCGAGCTTTCGACGATTTCGTTGCCGGTTTGCTTCGCAAATGCGGCGAAATCGCGCTGGGAGCCCGGGTCGGTGGCTAACACCTTGAGAATCTGGCCGCTTTCCATGTCGGCGAGCGCTTTCTTGGCGCGCAAAATGGGCAGCGGGCACATCAACCCACGCGCATCGACTTCCTTGTGAACCTGAATTTGCATCGACGACGACCTTCGGGATGAGGCGTCGTTGCGCGACGCCGGGGAGAGGGTCAAATTCTACAGCAGGCGGCGGTTTGCCGCCGGGCGGGGTTTGGGTTTGGGATTTTCTCGAAGTGGGTTTTTAGGCCTTTCCTTGATCTGACTTTTTGACGACCGACGAGAATTTGATCGGGTCAGCTGTCGGGAATATTCACTTCATGAAAACCACGATGCTGCCGAATAAAAAAAATAGAGCGACGAGCACGTTAAGGGTGGCAAATGCCGTTACCCATTTTCGCACCGTCCAGCGCATCCACGCCATCGCGTTCAACATTAGGAAGAAGAGCGCCGGCAGTAGAAAGGTACAACCCAACGTCAATGATGTTAACCATCTAGGGCTACAGTGCTCCATATCAGTGCAGCCTGAAGATGGCACGTTGGTCGTTGGCGGCCAGTGGATGCGACTTAGCGAGTAGAGCACGAGCCACACAATGAGTAATCCCCAGATAAAACCGAGAGCCGCAACAATGCTTCTTTTCATTTCACATCAAAAAACAGAATAGTTTTGGATTTACCCAAATCTGAATATACGTTGTCTTGTCGCCCCCTCACCCATGACAGAGGATTCGCTATCTGAGCAATTCCGACGCGGAAACGCAAAAAAGACTCTGCGGACGGCGTCAGCGTATCTTTATTCCATAGGTCAATATGACCGCCGCTAAGCTGGTCCGCAGAATCACCATCCTGCCGCCAGTAACCGTAAAAGAAAATGATCCCAGTGCGTCCCTTGACCTTGCTTTGCCAGTCCGCCCCCGTAACATTTTCCGGCGCGTGTAACCCAGCAATCGGCCTTAATTTTAGCCACTCGGCCAATTCGTAGGCGCGCGTAGCTGTTGGCCTGCCGTCCAGCATGAGTCGCCCGAGGGGGTCCCTCCCAGGCATTGGCTTCACCAGTTTCTGCGAGAACGATCTCATCTCGACGCCGACGCGATGAAACGTCACGCTCATACGGATTGCGCATTGATTCTTGTACTCCCCGGTTGGATCGTCGTATGGGTCTCCCGATGGGTAGTTATCCCACAGCTGATGGAAGGTTAGCACCCTCAGTTCCACTACTTTGATCGAGCCTGGTGTCGCGTTGGTTCGAACCACAGTCGGTTTGTTCGGCATTGTCAGATTCCCTGTTGTTGCGCAAGGGCGGCGTCGCCCCAATAGACCGTGTAGTCGTTGGCTTCCTGTGTCTCGATACGGGGCAGATTGCCGTCCGCATCGGTTCGACCGTATGAAGTTCGGCCGTCCGTCGTTTTGATGAAGTACGGATAGTCTTTGAGCGTGACACCCGGGGCGGCAGCGCGGATCTGTTCGTCAAACGTGCCGGTCGCGAGAGAAGAAGATGCCGATTCAATTTCCGTAGCTGCATTGCTCGCACGCGCCGAGCCATGGTCCGAATTCAGAAAGTATCCGGGATTGCGACCGACGATTACCCGGTTCTTTCCGCACGGACAGAGTACCGAATCACCGTCAACAACAACCTTTCGCCCCCTGTCGAATATTCCCTTGCCCGTTCCAAATATCCTGTGTGTTCCCTTGCAGTTGCTGCACGTCGCGACGTCGCCATCCAGTGCAAGCCTTGTGCCGCGGTCCGTATACCCCGTTGAGGAACCAATGACACGACCGCCCGTTGTCGTCGGGTCACCGTCCCGTACCGCCGCCTTACGCATGGTTATGCCATCCGTCGGTGTCAGTACTCAGGGGCGGCAGACAGGCAGGATCAAACAGGCGAGGAGTCCGCTCGCCGTCGCAAACCAATAGGCTGTGGGCGACCTGCAATGTTTGCGTGATCCTGTCGCCGTTGCTCGGGCTGCTGCCAACAAACGCAGCGGACCGGTTCTCGATCACGACTGCAAACCTCGCCCCATCCGTGATGACCGCCCCATTGCTATCCAGGGAGGTCACGACATCGCCAACGTGGGCCACGCCCAGACTCTGGAGCGCGAAGTCTCCCGTTGCCGTTGTGACGCGTCCGCCTTCTTCGGTTAGTGAATCTATTATCGCGAACAGATAATCTACTTCTTTGTTATCCTTATCTTTCATCTTCCGTCTCCTGCTAGGGAAGGTCTGCACAACCCGTTTCCTGCACTTCGCGCAGTTTGCTGCCCGCGTTGTAGTGGCGGCGAAGATGCCGGGACCTCGATCACCGTTCGGTTCGAACCGTGGCAAGGTGCGTTTGCCGAAATTCATGGCGTCTGCGCCCGCGTGTTTTACGCTTTGCGCAGCGCCTTACGCACCATCCACAGATTACCCAGTGCAAACAGCGTCGTGATCTGGGCTGTGTTTTTCATCAGGCCACGGTATCGGGTCTTCGTATAGCCAAACTGGCGCTTGATGATCCGGAATGGATGCTCCACCTTGGCGCGCACGCCGGCCTTCAGGCGTTCGATCTGATCGTAGATCGCGTCCAGACGATCACTCAGGTCCAGTTTTCTGCGCTTGCCGGGTCCCATTGCGACATGCCAGCGCACTGAACCGTCCGCGCATCGCTTCTGAATACCCTGATATCCGGCATCGGCGTACACATCCACCTCTTCGCCGTGCAGCAACGCCTGGGCTGTATTGATGTCCTGAGCGTTGGCAGCTGTGCCGATGACCGTGTGAACCAGGCCCGATTCCGCGTCCACGCCGATATGCGCTTTCATCCCGAAGTACCATTGATTTCCCTTCTTCGTCTGGTGCATTTCCGGGTCGCGCGTACCTGAGGCGTTCTTCGTCGAGTTGGGCGCAGAAATCAATGTGGCGTCGACTACCGACCCGGCCTTGAGCATCAGACCTTTCCCGCTCAGGATCTCATTGACCAGCGCGAGCATCTGCACAGCCAGACCGTGCGCTTCGAGCAGGTGGCGAAACCGGAGGATCGTGCTCTCGTCGGGCAACCGCGTCATGCCATCGTCGAGCCCCGCAAAGTCGCGATACAGCGGTACGTCATAGAGCGCTTCTTCCATCGCCGGGTCTGACAGACCAAACCACTGTTGCATGAAGTGAATCTGCAGCATCGTGGCAATCGGAAATGGCGGCCGTCCCGTTTTACCCTTCGGATAGTGCGGCTCAATCAGGGCAATCAGCTGCGACCACGGCACCACGCGCCTCATCTCTTCGAGAAACTCCCGTTTGCGCGTGCGTTTCGTTGACAGATCCAGACCAAGGCCAAGTTGTGCCATCACCCACCCCTTAAATTCTCCTGCTCCCAGGATAGTCCACGTTCACATCAATGCCAGGAATTTTGCAGACTTTCCCTAGTGGTTGAATAAGAGCATTTAGCCGAGACTCACCGCATTTGAACGCAGCCGCCATAAGACAGATCCGAAAGTAAAAATTCTATGCGAGATGCATTGAGTGCGTTTTCCAATGCCTCAGTCTTAAGGATTAACAGTAGGAAAAGGCGATGAAAGTGATTATCTACAACGAATGGGAACACCCGCTTCGCGTCATCGTGGATAACGATAAGATCAACGATTCACAGATTGAAGCCGGGGCGACCAGTGGAACTAGATGCGTCCAGGGGGAGTTATTGAACTGCAAGAGCTTGAAATCAGCGGTGACGAATTCTGACTCGCGGCACGATACACCCCTACACGCGTGACGACCGTTATCTGCGCCATTCAGTAGTTTCAGCCGCGCACATGTCAGCGCCTTCACCTAGGCGATGCGCTGAGAATACCGGATGAGTTTGAGCGTGCAGCTGGGCGCCCCACGCGGCTAGCGGCCGCCAGTGCCCCCTGACGCCGAAAAATGAAACAGCGATAAGCGTAACGATAGCTGTTGATGTGCCGAGTTTCGGACGAGCGTCGGCAATAGCGCACGATTTGATGAACTACCGCTTCGGCGCGCGCAGCGCCGCCGGAAGAATGACGGCCTTGTCACTCACGCGAATGTGCGAGAACACTGATTCCAGATGCACCACTACCGCGACTGTGCGAGGGACCCGCTTAGCAGGGGGTTCGAGCCGCTTTCTTTTGCCTACTTTTCTTTGCGGCATGCAAAGAAAAGTAGGTGTGCCGCCCCGCACAGGGGCAACGCTAATAATCCAATATCAAATCAAGGAAAGGCCAACGCCATAGACACACAGGCTAAAAGCGCCGCGCAGGCATCCCCCCTCGACTACAGCACAACAGCCTCCCCGCTCTTCAGCGACTCCCGCAACGCCATGCCGATCCGCGTCGCTTCGAGCGCATCGGCCAGCGTGGCCCCCGCTTGCGCGCTAGCGCCAGCCCCGCCCTGCACCGCGGCAACAAACGCCCTAGCCTCCTGCAGAAACGCATCCTCGAACCGATCAAAGAAGGTCGGCGTGCATTCATTTCGCACGCCCGTGGCATCATAAATCTCGACGCGATTCGCACGCGGATTATGCCCAATCGCTAGCGCACCTGCGGTGCCAATCACTTCGCTATGCGTATCATTACCATGCGCCTGCGTCCGCGACGCGTAAAACATGGCAAGCTTGCCGTCCTCGAACTCGCAGATCGCCACACCGTTATCAACGTCGCCGAATTCCCGCAAACCCTCGTGCAACGCAACCGCGCCCGCGGCAAAAACGCGCTTGGCCCGCGGCTTACCGAGCAGCCAACGCGCGACGTCGATATCGTGCACGGTGCAGTCCAAAAATATGCCACCGGAGGTCGCCGCGAAACGCACAAAGAAGCCGTCGTTGTCGTTCTTATCGGTGGTCTGCGAACGCACAAGAAAAGGCCTGCCGATCGCACCGGCCTGGATCCTGTCGAACGCATCCTTGTAGCTCGGATCAAACCGCCGCATGAAGCCGATGGTCGCCTGCAGATGCGGATAGCGCGCAGCCTCAGCCAGTACGCGTTCGCACTCGGCAAGATCCAGCGACAGCGGCTTCTCGCAGAACACATGCTTGCCAGCCCGCAACGCATCGACAATCTGTTGAGCGTGCAACGACGACGGCGTGACAAGCCACACCGCATCCACCTCGCGATCGGCGAGCAGGTCCGCATAATCGTCGTAGAGACGCGGCTCGGGCAACGTCTCGCGTGCCCACGCCCGCTCCTCTTCCAGCGGACTGCAAGCGGCCACGAGCGACGCACCCGGCACGCGATACGCCAGATTTTCCGCGTGGCGTTTGCCCAATCGCCCCAATCCGACCACACCCAAACGAAGCCGCCCGGTCGCCGCGCTCATCACGATGCCTCGCCGAGTTTCACCGCGCGGCCCTCACGCCACGAGCGCGTGGCGGCGTCCGCGAGTTCGAGCGCTTTCAGGCCGTCCGCAACGGTCGTACGCACCGGCTTGCCGCGCGTGACCGCGTCAAAGAAATGCGCAATTTCCAATGCGTACGCCGCGCGATACCGTTCGAGGAAAAACGCTTCGGGCACGTCGCTCGACACTTCGGTTTTCGAATACGCGGTGACCTCGGTGGGCCGAACATTGCCCGCCTGCAGCATGCCGGTGCTGCCGAGTACTTCGAAACGCTGATCGTACCCATAGGCCGCGCGCCGCGCGGTGTTGATCTGGCACAGGCGGCCGCGCTTCGTGCGAATCGTTACCGCGGTCGAATCGATATCACCCGCTTCGGCAATCGCCGGATCTGACAGACAACTGCCGGTGGCGTGCAGCGTGTCGGCCTCGTCGTCGAGAATCCAGCGGAAGATGTCGAAGTCGTGAATCAGCATGTCCTTGAAGATGCCGCCCGAGTGCCTGATGTAGTCGACGGGCGGTGCGCCCGGATCGCGGCTCGTCACCACCAGCATTTCCGGCGTGCCGATTTCGCCCGCATCGATGCGCGCTTTCAACGCAGAGAATGTCGGGTCGAAGCGGCGCTGAAAGCCGATCATGCACACCACGCCCGCACGCTCCACTGCCTCGGCGCAGGCACGCGCACGTTCCAACGTCAGGTCCACCGGCTTCTCGCAAAACACATGCTTCTTCTGCGCAGCCGATTTCATGATCAGATCTGCGTGCGTGTCCGTGCTCGAACAGATCACCGTCGCGCCGATCGATGCATCGCCCATCGCACCGTCGATATCCGCAACCTGCGCGCCGTGCTCGGCAGCGAGCGCCGCAGCCGCCGCGCGATTCACATCGACCACATACTTGAGCCGCACGCCCGGTTGCCGTGCGAGATTCGCCGCATGAATCTTGCCGATACGTCCCGCGCCGAATACCGCCACGTCGATCGTCTTTGCCGCCTCAGTCATCGTATCCTCCAGTGTCTTTGGATTCTTCCACGTTCAATTCGAGCTTGTACGCGAGCGCAATGAACAACGCCTGGCACAAACAGATCGTGCTGGTGAGCGAGCGGAACGCAAACGCGCTGCCCTCTTTCACATACAGTTGGGTGGTGGCATAACGCACCAACGGAGAAAGTTGGCTATCCGTAATAACCAGTGTCTTGGCCTGGTGATGATGCGCGACGCGCAGGCAATACTGCGTTTCCTTGCCATAGGGCGCGAAGCTGATCGCGATCACCACGTCGCCCTTCTTCACGCTGCGAATCTGCTCGCGATACATACCGCCGAAGCCGGACACCAGATGCACGCGCTTCGGGGTGTGCTGCAACGCGTAGACGATATAGCTCGCCACCGGAAACGAGCGCCGCACGCCGATCACGTAGATGTTGTCGGCCTGCTGCAGCATCTTCACAGCGGCATCGAACTGCGTGTCGTCGAGCCCTGCTTCAAGTTCTTCGAGTCCGCCACGTGACGCCGCGATAAATTCGCGCGCCACTGCGCCGCCCGATAACGCGCCGGGCTTCTCGTCGATCAGCTTGCGAATTCTCTGTTGATAACTCGGTGAAGACGTGCCCTGCCCCGTATACGCCTGGCGAAACACCGCCTGCAGATCGGAGAAGCCAGAAAAGCCGAAGCGCTGCGCAAAACGCACCACGGCAGACGGATGCACGCCGCAGCTCGCGGCGATATCGCTGGTGCGATCCACCATCACGCTCGAGCGATGCTGCTCGATATAAGTCGCCACGTTCTTCAATTGACGCGGCAACGCTTCGTAGTTTTCAGCGATGCGCTGCATCAATTCTTCGACGCTCGGCAAGTCTTCAGTGCTCTCTTCCGCCATGGCTCTCTCTTCGTAGCTTTATTGCAGTGCGGAAGGCGCTTCCAGCACCCGCCGCACGGTGTCCTGACGCTGCCGATTATAGGCAGGCGCCTCGCCAAATGGAACGTATTTTCTATTTTTATTTGTCATGAAATTTTCATTGCAACGCGTCGGAAGATGACCTAATCTTGGTCGTGAGCGATGGTGCATCGGCTGACGCATGCCGCAACGCACGCAACCGGAAGGCCGCCCGCCAGACGCTCCCTTCAATAACGACAGACCGAGAAAGGTGGAGACAATGAGACTTTGCAAGGGCAAGGCTGCGCTCAGGATTCTGGTGACGGCGTTGACGTTGGCGACGGGATTCGGTGCGGTGTCGGCCGCCCGCGCGGCTGACGCTCACTTCGTGCTGATCAGCCACGCGCCGGATTCGGATTCGTGGTGGAACACCATCAAGAACGCCATCAAACAGGCCGACGAGGATTTCAACGTCGAGACCGACTACCGCAATCCGCCGAACGGCGACATCGCCGATATGGCGCGTCTGATCGAACAGGCCGCCGCACGCAACTACGACGGCGTGATCGTCTCGATCGCTGACTTCGACGTACTCAAGAGTGCGATCGCCAAGGTCACTGAGAAACACATCCCGCTCGTCACGATCAATTCCGGAACTGAAGAGCAAAGCGCGCAGCTTGGCGCGATCATGCACGTCGGCCAGCCTGAATACACCGCGGGCAAAGCGGCGGGCGAAAAGGCGAAGGCAGCGGGCATCAAGTCGTTCCTGTGCGTCAACCATTACGCGACCAACCCGGCTTCGTTCGAACGCTGCCGTGGCTTTGCCGACGCGATCGGCGTCGACTTCAAGTCCTCCACGCTCGACGCCGGCCAGGACCCGACCGGGGTGCAATCGAAAGTGAGCGCGTATCTGCGCAATCACCCGAACACCCAGGCGGTGCTGACCCTTGGTCCGCTGTCGGCAGCGCCGACGATCAAGGCGCTGCAGCAGATGGGCCTCGCCGGCAAGATCTGGTTCGCGACATTCGATTTCGACAGTGACATCGCGAAGGGCATCCAGGACGGCACGATCCAGTTCGCGATCGACCAGCAACCCTACCTGCAAGGCTATATCCCGGTCGCCGTACTGGCCATCGTGAAAAAGGAACACACCACTGATCCGGCGAAGATCCGCAAGATCCTGGAGGCAAATCCGAAGTTCCAGCAACGCCTCGCGACCTACGGCCTGGCACCCGCCTATGGTCCGCGCAATATCGGTTCCGGCCCGGGCTTCATCACCAAGGCCAATATCGACAAGGTGGTCAAGTACGCCGGGCAGTATCGCTAACGCATTTCGCTGGAAGTGCGGACACGGGAGAACCGTTCCGGCAGGTATGAAGAAAGTGGATGCGGCCGGCCGCTACCGGCCAGGCCGCCCCACGCCTGCGATCGTCACGTTTTACGTGCATCACGCGCCATGCGGTCGGATTGCAGTCAGTGAGCGACTGCCATCCCCGGGCGCATCAAGGAGAGCTTCAATGGGCGTAGCCAACCCCTTCCACCCCCATCCCCGCAAGCAGCCCCCTTCCGGCACTGGGACGGCGTCAACGTCGACGTCCAGCGGTGCGCCCGCGGCGGCCGATGAGCGTGTGCGCCAGGAATCGTGGTTCCGGCATCTGCTGAACCGTCCGGAATTCGCCGCCCTCGCCGGCACTGTGATGGTGTTCCTCGTGTTTGGGGTTGCGGCCGGCAACTCAGGCATGTTCAACCTCGACGGCGTAATGAACTGGTCGCAAGTGGCCGCGTATCTCGGCCTGATCGCAGTCGGTGCGTGCCTGCTGATGATTGCCGGCGAATTCGATCTGTCGATTGGTTCGATGATCGGCTTCTCGGGCATGATGGTCGCGCTGCCCACCATGTACTTCCATTGGCCGATTGCCTTGTCGATCGTGTTTGCGTTCGCCGGATCGATGCTGCTCGGCGCGCTCAACGGCTATCTGGTGATGCGCACGCGGCTGCCGTCATTCATCGTGACGCTGGCGTTTCTGTTCATCCTGCGCGGCCTCACACTGGCCCTGTCGGTCATGTTCGCCGACCGCACGATCATCTCCGGCGTAGGCGACGTCGCCGCTCACGACTGGCTCGCCCATACCTTGTTCCAGGGTGTCGCGTTCAAGGGCCTGTTCATCTGGCTCGGCCACATCGGTGTCGTGAAGCTGCTCGACAACGGCAATCCGCTTGTGCCGGGCATTCCGAAAGTGTTGCTCTGGTGGTTTGCGCTTGCCGCAGTCTGCGCGTTCACCCTCGCCAAAACCCGCTTCGGCAACTGGATTTTCGCGGTCGGCGGCGACGCTAACGCGGCAAAGAACGTCGGCGTGCCGGTGCGGCGCGTGAAGATCTCGCTGTTCGTGCTGACCGCATTCTGCGCGTGCCTGTTCGCCGTGCTGCAAGTGTGCGACATCGGTTCGGCCGCGGCCGACCGCGGGCTGCAGGCCGAATTCGAAGCCATCATCGCAGCGGTGATTGGTGGCACGCTCCTGACGGGCGGCTACGGCTCGGTGATCGGCGCCTGCTTCGGCGCGCTGATCTTCGGCGTCGTGCAGATTGGCATCACGTATACGAATGTCGACTCCGACTGGTTCCGCGTGTTCCTCGGCGTGATGCTGCTGATCGCCGTGCTGTTCAATCACTACGTGCGCCGCCGCGTCGCGCAGTCGTAACGAGGAGACGACCATGTCCGATATGAATACCGTGAACACTGCGGCTGAACCGCAGGACGATGTGATCCTCGCGCTCGAAGATGTCAGCAAGTATTTCGGCCAGGTCATCGCGCTGAGCGGCGTGACCTTGCGTCTGAAGCGCGGTGAAGTGCATTGCCTGCTCGGCGACAACGGCGCGGGCAAATCGACGCTGATCAAAACGTTGGCCGGTGTGCATAAACCCTCTTCCGGCCAGTATCTGGTCGACGGCAAACCCGTGCTGTTCGAGTCGCCGAAAGACGCACTCGATCTCGGCATCGCCACGGTCTATCAGGATCTGGCGCTAGTGCCGTTGCTCTCGGTCGCACGCAACTTCTTCATGGGCCGCGAGCCGCAGAAAAAATTGTTCGGCTTTCTGAACGTGATGGACCTCGAAACCTGCGCGACAACCGCGCGCGACAAGCTCGCCGAAATGGGCATCAACGTGCGCGACCCGCACCAGCCGATCGGCACCATGTCCGGCGGCGAGAAGCAATGTCTGGCGATTGCGCGAGCCATTCACTTCGGCGCACGCGTGCTGATTCTCGACGAGCCCACCGCCGCGCTGGGCGTCAAGCAGAGCTTCAACGTGCTGAAGCTGATCCACACGGCGCGCGCGAAAGGCATCTCGGTGATCTTCATCACGCACAACGTGCACCACGCGTATCCGATTGGCGATTCGTTCACGCTGCTCAATCGCGGCAAATCGCTCGGTACGTTCACGAAGGAAACCATCAGCAAGGACGAAGTGCTCGACATGATGGCCGGTGGCGCCGAGATGCAGAAAATGATCGGCGAACTCGAAGGCGCGGAAATCTGATTCATTCACGCGGGCTTGCGGCGCTTGCCGCGCTTGGAGCCCGCGCCCAGCTATTCAGGAATATTCATGGATCATTCCAGCACATCCAGCGGAACCGGGATCGTGAACGGTAACGGGCTCACGTCCGCATCGGCGACGACGGCCAGCCGTTTCGCGCCGGGCCGCAGCCGCGACATCGTCTGCCTCGGCCGTCTTGCAGTCGATCTGTACGCGCAGCAGGTCGGCGCGCGGCTCGAAGACGTGTCGAGCTTCGCGAAGTATCTCGGCGGTTCGTCGGCGAATATCGCGTTCGGTTGCGCGCGGCTCGGTCTTGCATCGGCGATGCTGGCGCGCGTCGGCAACGACCACATGGGCCGCTTTCTCACCGAGACTTTGACGAAAGAAGGTTGCGACGTCAGTCATGTACGTATCGATCAGGAGCGCCTGACCGCACTCGTTCTGCTCGGTCTGAAAGATCGCGATACGTTTCCGCTGATCTTCTATCGTGAGAACTGCGCGGATATGGCGGTGGATGAAGCGGACTTCGATGAGGCGTACATCGCGTCATCGAAAGCACTGCTGATTACCGGCACGCACTTTTCGACCGAACAGGTGAATCGCACGAGCCGCCGTGCGCTCGATTACGCGCGACGCAATAACGTCCGCACCGTGCTCGATATCGATTATCGCCCTGTGTTGTGGGGCCTCACGGGCAAAGCGGATGGCGAAACCCGCTTCGTCGCCAGCGAAGGTGTGACCGCGCACTTGCAGCGCATCCTGCCTTCGTTCGATCTGGTGATCGGCACGGAGGAGGAGTTCCGCATCGCCGGCGGCAAGACCGAGCTCGCCGACGCGCTCGCGATGGTGCGCGCCGTGACGCCGGCCACGCTGGTTCTGAAGCGCGGGCCGATGGGCTGCCAGATCATCGACGGCAAAGTGCCCGCTTCGCTTGACGATATTCCGATTCACAGCGGCGTTGAGGTGGAAGTGCTCAACGTGCTCGGCGCGGGCGATGCATTCGCCTCGGGCTTTCTCTCCGGATGGTTGCGCGATCAACCACTCGAAGCCTGCGCACGTGCGGCGAATGCGAGCGGCGCGCTAGTCGTCTCGCGTCACGGCTGTGCGCCCGCGATGCCGACGCCCGCCGAACTCGACTACTTCCTGCGCGAAGCAAAAGCCGATCCGCAACGCATGCGCCGCCCCGACCGCGACGCAACGCTCGCGCGCCTGCATCGCGTCTCCCCTGCCCGCAAACAATGGGACGAAGTACTCGGCTTCGCGTTCGATCACCGTAACCAGTTCTTCGAACTCGCGCAGCAGACCGGCGCCGACGAAGCGCGCATCACGCACCTGAAGGGCCTGTTCGTCGAAGCTGTCGCGCAGACGGAGACCGCCTTGGGGTTGCAAGGGCGCATCGGCATATTGAGCGACGACCGCTACGGTCAGGATGCCTTGAACGCCGCCACCGGCCGCGGCTGGTGGATCGGCCGGCCGGTTGAACTGCCCGGGTCCGTGCCGCTCGTGTTCGACCACGGCCGCTCGATCGGCACAACGCTGACCACGTGGCCGCAGGAGCACATCGCCAAGTGCCTCGTGCAATTCCATCCCGACGAACCGATCGAACAACGCCTCGAACAGGAGGCGCAACTGCTTGCGCTTTACGACGCGACGCAAGCAAGCGGCCACGAATTGCTACTCGAAGTGATTCCGCCGAAGCACGCGCATCTGCCTCAAGCACCGGACATCGTCTGTCGGGCATTGAAGCGGCTGTACAACATCGGTATCTATCCGGAATGGTGGAAGCTCGAACCGATGGACGCCGCGCAATGGCAAGCCGTCGACGCGCTGATTGCCGAGCGCGATCCGTACTGCCGGGGCGTGGTGTTGCTCGGTTTGTCGGCGGGCGTCGAGCAACTGGACGAAGGCTTTCGCGCGGCGGCGCAATCGGCGACGTGCCGGGGCTTCACCGTGGGCCGCACGATCTTTCACGAGCCTAGCCATGCGTGGCTCGCCGGAGAGATCGGCGACGACGAACTGATCGCACGGGTGCGCCGCACGTTCGAAACGCTGATCGCGTCGTGGCGCGCGACGCGTGGGGCGACAAGCACGCAGTCCATCACCGCGAGCCACGCACATCAGGAGCAAGCGGCATGAACCAGCGCGTATTGCATCATGATGCGGCGTCCGCCAACGACGCCACCCATGCACAGGCGCCATCGGGTGGTACCGTTCGCCTGACGACCGCCCAGGCGCTGGTTCGCTACCTCGCAGCGCAACGCGTCATGACTGAGGACGGCACCGGCACCGAGCCGCTCTTTGGCGGCGTGTTTGCGATTTTCGGGCACGGCAACGTGGCTGGCATGGGCGAAGCGTTGTATCAGCACCGCGAAGCGCTGCCGACACTGCGGGCTCACAACGAACAGGCAATGGCGCACAGCGCGATTGCCTATGCGAAGGCGCATTTCCGTCGCCGTATGATGGCCGTCACGACTTCGATCGGACCTGGTGCGACCAATCTCATCACCGCGGCCGCGCTTGCGCATGTGAACCGTCTGCCCGTGCTGCTGTTACCCGGCGACGTGTTCGTCTCGCGCGCGCCCGACCCAGTCTTACAGCAGGTAGAAGATTTCCATGACGGCGGGGTCTCCGCCAATGATGCGTTCAAGCCGGTGTCGCGCTACTTCGATCGCATTGTGCATCCGGCGCAGTTGCTCAATGCATTGCCGCGCGCCTTGCGTGTGCTTACTGATGCTGCGTTGTGCGGTCCTGTCACGCTCGCGTTGCCGCAGGACGTGCAAGCACAGGCATGTGACTTCCCGGCCGACTTCTTTGCGCCCCGCGTCGTCGCGTTCCACTCACCCGCACCGCGCGCCGAAGATATCGACGCAGCGGTTGCCCATCTGCGCCGCGCCAAGCGTCCGCTGATCGTCGCGGGTGGTGGCGTGCTCTATGGCCGCGCGACCGATGCGCTGCACCGCTTCGCCACCATGCACGGCATACCGGTGGCAGAAACGCAGGCCGGCAAAGGTTCACTCGCGTGGAACGATCCGTTGACCGTCGGCGCCTTGGGTGTGACCGGCTCGCCCGCCGCCAATGCGCTCGCACACGATGCGGACTGCGTCCTCGCGATCGGCACGCGCTTGCAGGACTTCACCACCGGCTCGAACACACTGTTCACACAGGCCGACGTGATTGGCATCAACGCGAATCCATTCGACGGCCTCAAGCATCGCGCGCTGGTGGTCGAAGCCGACGCCCGTCTTGCACTGGATGCGCTCGCCGAACCCCTGCAAGGCTGGCACGCGGAGCGCACATGGACCGCGCGCGCACACAAACTCGCGGCGAGCTGGCGCGATACCGTGAGCACGCTCACGCATGCGCCGCAACGCGACACCGTGCTGCCGTATGAAGGTGACGTGATCGGCGCGGTACAGCGTTCGAGCGCGCGGTCCGCGATGGACGACATCGTCGTTTGCGCGGCGGGAACCTTGCCGGCCGAATTGCATAAGTTATGGCGGGCCGGCAAACCAGGCGCGTATCACGTCGAATACGGCTACTCGTGCATGGGCTACGAGATCGCCGGCGGCCTCGGCGTGAAGCTCGCGCGACCCGCGCGTGAAGTCATCGTGATGCTCGGCGACGGCAGTTATCTGATGATGAACAGCGAGATCGCGACCTCGGTGATGATCGGCGCGAAGCTGATCGTGGTGGTGCTCGACAACCGCGGCTACGGCTGCATCAATCGCTTGCAGCAGGCCTGCGGAGGCGCGCCATTCAACAACCTGCTCGACGACTGCATACAAGGCCCGCTCGGCGCACCGAAGATCGACTTTGCCGCCCATGCACGGGCGCTCGGCGCGCAGGCCGAGCACGTCGCGAACATCGCTGAACTTGAAAGCGCGCTGCAACGTGCGCGCGCCGCCGACCGCACTTACGTGATCAGTATCGACACCGATCCGGCCCGTACCACGGCCGACGGTGGCTGGTGGTGGGAAGTCGCCGTGCCTGAAGTATCGGCGCGTGACACCGTGCGTGCTGCACGTTCGCAGTATGACGCGCAACTCGCCGCACGCACAGCGCCCGCCGATCCCGGCGACCGCCCCGGCCACATCGACAACGAATGAGGACGCCCGCATGACTGCTTTCGACGTACGTATCGGCATCAACCCTTTATCGTGGATGAACGATGACCTGCCTTCGCTCGGTGGCGAGACGCCCCTCGACGTCGCGCTGACCGAAGGACGCCAGATCGGCTATCAGGGCTTCGAGCTCGGCAACAAGTTTCCGCGCGAACCGAAGGCGCTGAAGACACTGCTCGCCCAATACGATCTGGCCTTGGTATCCGGCTGGTACTCCGGACGACTCGCGCGACGCAGCGTAGAAGAGGAAATCGCCTCAGTCGGCCCGCATCTCGACCTGCTCGCACAGAACGGTGCGACCGCGATGGTCTACGGCGAAGTCGCCGATTCGATTCAGGGCGCACCGCAACCGCTGTATCAGCGCCCGCGATTTTTCAGCGACGCGCAGTGGGCGGCCTATGCGGCGCGCGTCGATGAATTCGCGCGCTACACGTTGAGCCGCGGCGTGCGGCTTGCGTACCACCATCACATGGGTGCGTACGTCGAGACACCGGCTGACGTCGATCAGCTGATGTCGCGCACCAGCGACGCCGTCGGTCTGCTATTCGACGCAGGGCACATCACATTTGCCGGCGGCGATCCACTCGCGGTACTCGACAAGCACATTGGCCGCGTCTGTCACGTGCACTGCAAGGACGTTCGACCGGCGGTGATGAAGCTGGCGCGCAATCGCAACTGGAGTTTTCTTGACGCCGTGATCAACGGTGCATTCACGGTACCAGGCGATGGCGCGGTGAACTTCCCGGCGATCATCGATCGATTGAAGCGGCATGGCTATCGCGGCTGGCTGGTGGTTGAGGCGGAACAGGATCCGGTGGTGGCGCCATCGTATGAGTATGCTCAGAAAGGATTCCGGACGTTGCGAGCGCTGGTCGATGCACCGCTCGACGCCGGTGGCGAGACTAAGCAGGAGGCGGCATGAGTTTATTGGTGAAGGCGCAGCGCGAGGGCCAAACAATCGCGCGGGTGACGCCTGAGTCGGCGTGCTGGCGGTATGTGGGATTTGCTGCTTACCGGCTGGGCGCGAGCGAAGTCGTTCATGTGTTTGAGCCGTCGCGGGAGGTTTGTATTGTGGTGCTCACGGGCGCGGTGGATATTGAAACTGCTGATGCCACATGGAGTTCGTTGGGTTCGCGCGACAGTGTATTCGAGGATTCCGCGCCGTATGCGGTGTATTTGCCGCCTGGCGTGCGGGCGACGGTTCGGGCTTGTCGCGATGCGGAGGTTGGCGTGGCGAGTGCGCCTGCCGAGGGTGCGTATCCGGCGCGGTTGATCGAACCTTCTTCGATGAAGCGCTCCACGCGTGGGAAGGGGCTGAATACGCGATATGTATGCGATATTCTTCCGCAGACTGAGCTTGCGGAGTCTTTACTGGTTGTTGAGGTGCGGACGCCCGGTGGGCATGCGTCGAGTTATCCGCCGCATAAGCATGATACTGATAATGTGCCTCATGAAAGTTCGCTCGAAGAGACTTATTATCATCGGCTCGATCCGCCGCAGGGGTTTGCTTTTCAGCGTGTGTATACCGATATGCGCGATATCGATGAGTCGATGGCTGTTGAGGATCATGACGTCGTCATGGTGCCGCGTGGGTATCATCCGGTTGTTGTTCCCTATGGGTATGAGTCTTATTATTTGAATGTTATGGCTGGGGGACAGCGCGTGTGGCATTTTCGCAATGATCCTGCGCATGAGTGGATTATTAATAAGGATGATTGATTGTTTTTTTGCCTGCGCGGCGCTTTGTTTGTGTGCCTGCGGCGTTGGCCTTTCCTTGATTTCTTAGTGGTCTATTAGTGTCGCCCCTGTGCGGGGCAGGCACCTACTTTTCTTTGCCTGCCGCGTAACTATTCAGCGGCAGTCAGAGGCGAAACGACGATTCCGGCAAAGCTCAAGGCCAGCGCATCGATTAGCGAACGGTTCTG
>NZ_WOEY01000176.1 GCF_013177695.1 Paraburkholderia solitsugae
TCATGGCTCTGCTCCTGTTGAGGAACGAGGCGGCTTGCCTCGTACCTGACATGAAAACAGAGCTGGTTTCCTCCCGGGTACCACCAGAGCTCAGCCGGAGCCCCCTACCGCGCGAGCGGTTTCGTCCTTCGACCCGAAGCGGTCTTCCGGCTTGCTCGAAAGCGGCCACTCAATCGCGGAAATCGTCCCATAGTAAGCAAGGAACACATCCAAAGCATCCGGCATAGAGGCAAAATATAGAAGAATAACTTGCAAGTTATTCTTCTAATATGTAGGCTAATGCCTCATGGACACGAACCAAAAAGCCCTCGAAAGTGCCGTTACGGAACTGTTGTCCGTCACGGGCCAACTGACTCGCCGGCTGCGAGCGGTATCCAATACACGCGAACTTACGTGGTCCCAGGTCGCAATCATGGCCCGGCTGGAGGAAGTCGGCTCGATGACGACAGCAGACCTCGCGCGTGCCGAAGCAGTGAAGCCGCAAACAATGGGCGGAACGCTTGCAGCGATGGAAGCAGAAGGATTAGTCGAGCGTCAGCCGCATCCGACAGACGGCCGCCAGATTCTGTATGCCTTGACTGACGAAGGGATGGATGCGCGAAAGAAAGTGAGTCTGGCCAAACGCGATTGGCTGTTGGCCGCGATCTCGCAGCTTTCTCCTGCCGAGCAAAAAACGCTCGTCGAAGCCGTGGACATCATTCGGCACCTCGGGGATCTGTAGGCTATGGACGCCCCCTTGCCCGAAACACAACGATCATCGCATTTTGGCTTTCGTTTCGTGACGCCGCTTGCGCTCGGATCGACGCTCAATCCGATTAACTCGACGATGATCTCCACTGCGCTTGCGCCCATCGCCGTGGCGTTCAGTGCGAGCGTGGTACAGACGGGATGGTTGATCGCCGGACTTTATCTGACGAGCGCGATTGCGCAGCCGACGATGGGACGGCTAGCCGACCTGTTCGGTCCGCGCCGCGTTTACTTGATCTCCCTCGCACTGGTCGCCATTGCGGGTATCGTCGGTGCGCTCGCTCCTTCACTAGCGGTATTGGTGCTCTCTCGCGTTTTGCTTGGCGTGGGAACTTCGGGCGCCTATCCGTCGGCCATGCGCATCTTCCGATCCCAGGGCGATCGCCACGGGATGGCGCCACCTCGTGTGGCGATGGGGGCGTTGTCTTTCGCTGGCATAGCGACCACCGCCTTCGGACCGCTGCTGGGTGGTCTCCTGACAGGCTCGTTCGGTTGGCATGCGATCTTCACAATCAATATTCCGCTGTCTTTCCTGACGGCCTGCCTGGTGTTGCTCTGGGTGCCCAAAGACGATTCTCGCACGGCAAGCTTCTCGCGTCTTGTTCAGGAGGTCGATCTGCCGGGTGTCGCGCTATTCAGCGTAGCGTTGATATTGCTGATGACCTTCCTGATGAATCTTGACCATCCACTGTGGTGGACGCTACCAGCATCCGCTGCATTCTGGATCGGCTTCGTCATTCACTCCCTGAAACGCAGCCAGCCCTTTGTCGATGTGCGCATGCTGGCAAAGAACCTGCCGCTGACCATCACGTATCTGCGAATCATGCTGTTCCTCATGATTTCCTACTGCGTTCTGTATGGTTTCGCTCAATGGCTGGAAAGCAGTGCTCATTATTCTGCGAGCGCGGCTGGCCTGATGACATTGCCGATGTCGATACTCGCGGGCATTTGTTCGCTGCTGGCCGCGCGAACCAAGGGTCTCAAGTCGCCGTTCGTTATTAGTGCAGTCGGTGGTCTTATCGGATGTGCCTGCCTAAACTTCATTCACGGCGATAGCCCCATCTGGTTCGTGGCGGCGGCTGCGATGTTCTTCGGCATACCCATGGGCATGACATCGACAGCTACGCAGACAGCGATCTATGTTCAGGCACCCGCTGCAAAGATTGGAACGGCAGCCGGATTACAGCGAACCTTTGCGTATGTCGGCGCCATTTTTGCTGCCAGCCTGCTCGGAATCGTCTTCGGGCACAAACCGAGTGACAGCGGCATTCATGCATTGGCTATCGTGATGGGCTGCGTCTCCGCCTTTCTGCTGATCTTTACATTTTTCGACTGGACCCTTCCCAAGGGATCGTTGGAATGATCCATCTCACCGTTTGACTTTAACCAGGGAGTTCCCCATGCCGCTTTCTCAGTTGGACAAGCAACCGGCGCTTATCGTGATCGACCTGCAAAAGGGAATCGTCAGCCTCCCACTCGCGCATCCGACCAATGAAATTACCAGCAAGGCAGCTCAACTTGCTGACGCCTTTCGTGATCGCGGTTTCCCGGTCGTGCTCGTGAATGTCGCAGGGGGCGCACCTGGGCGAACCGACCAGTCTCATCATTTCGATCCTCCCGCCGATTGGGCCGATCTCGTCCCGGAACTCAAGGAACACCCGCGCGATCACAAAGTTACGAAGATGCGGTGGGGAGCATTCCACGGCACGGGCCTTGACGAGCATCTCAAGAATCTGAACGTCACGCAGCTATTCGTGTGCGGGATCGCAACCAGCATCGGCGTCGAATCGACTGCCCGTTATGCGCATGAACACGGATACCACGTCGCTCTTGTGACGGACGCCATGACGGACCTGGACCCCGTTTCGCATCAGCACAGCGTCGAGAAAATCTTCCCGCGTCTCGGTGAAACCACGACCACAAATGAGGTGTTGTCGTCCCTGAATACAAACCACTGACTGCAAGGAAGACAAGAACCAGAATTGCCGCCCAAGCGATTTCTGTGCGGCGAGAAATTTCGAGCGCCGGTTGAGGCGTTCAGATGGCCTGCAGTGAGGGTCTGGATTCCGATTAAACCTGACGCTTAGCGTCAATCTCGGCACTCGAGCGAGCGGTTGGAAGTGGCCGGACCCCGCCTGATGCTGACCCGCTCAGTTCGACCCGCAAGGGACGGTCATCGCACGACGAAGCGGTCATTCAAGACGGTTGTAGACAATCAGCCTTACTTGGAACGGAGGCTTTTTTCTACGTGAGTCAGATAAAAGCCGGGGCCGGTAATCGCGTGCGTCAAGACTATCCTTTCCCCTGACGAGAGCGTCCAGACTACTGTTTTAATCCGCCCATCCGGCGAAGCGCTGTCCTGTGAGGATCCGAAATTGGAGTGCGCGGTGAGGTCGGCATGGATCTCGTTGCCGTTGCCGTCGGCACTGCCGATTTCGCAGGTTTCCACTTTGACATCGCCTTGAGTCGCCTCCGCGGCGGCAAGCTCGTACGGTCCAGTGTCGGAGCCGACCGTCCAGGATCGCGACCGGACTCGATCTCCATGTCCCATGTCACGGGAAAGATCCTTTTTGATTGGTAGCTTAAGCGCGGTCGCATATGCATCGAGGCTCTCGTAACTCGGTGTTCCCCGCATGCAGAAGAACCTGAAATCGTTCGCAAGTGCAGCGTTTCGACCGTTGGCGAAAGCCGGTGCGCCGGCGAAAACCCATCCTGCTAACAGAATGGTCGCCATGCTCATTCGCTTGAGTATGCTGAAAATATTCGAGGAATCCCGGTCTTTATTTTTCATCTTCGATGACATTCCTAGGAAATGGTCTTCTGAGGGGGCAACCGCTCGTGTCCGCGATCTTCGATTGCGAGAACGTCGGCAATTTCGGTGCGCGTTTTTACCACCTCACGCGCCTCGCTCATCGCATATTTGATGGTTTGCACGGTTACGGCGTCGTAGACGTGCTCCATTCCGATTTCAATGATGGCGTCCCTCGGTTCGAACGAGCCCATGCGCGAGCGAACCCATTTAAATGCGGCTGGATCCAGCGCTCCGGTGCTTACCAGTATTCCAGCGAAACGCGACTCGCACCGAATAGATTTCGGCTGGCCCGTGAAGACGAATCTCTTTTTGAACAGCACTCGGCAAACGGGCACGGCGATCAAGATTGAATACAGCGCCACTATCCATGGACCGGCTGCGTGGCTGCCCTTATACAGCCTCAAACTGCTCGCCGAGACCCCAATGAAATAGACCAGCGTCGGCCACATTCGACCTCGCGTCCAGCACGGGACTACAAGTTCGTTTGCCATCCGCGCTCCTGTACGTGGTTCGATATTGACTAGACGCCGTCTCGCAGGTGACATGCGGCAACGAATGAACACGAGCCTCCCATATCTCCCTCACTCCCTTACCCTGAAGATCTCGGCGCACAAATCGATGTCGTTCGAATGATCACCGACAACTCGCGACATCGTTTGTGCGCTGGGCAACCTGGCGAGCACCTTGATTGATGGCCCTTGTCGGCCGCGCCTATAAACCGGGTAACGGCACGCTAGCGCAGAGTTTGAGTCTGGTCCATCGGCGATTGTCAGCAATCTGAGAGCTAACGTCGAATGACCGAACCTGGCCGAGGGGGTGTGGAAACTCCATTTTTGCCGCTGACGGCGAGGTTGCCGGTCGGGTCGATCAAGTTAGATGCGTCGAGCTTGCGCTAATCGAACATTGCGAGCGCAGGAAGCCCCTCAGGGCTTCAGCTTCCAGCCATCCTCATCCCGGCAACCCCAAGTATATTCATGACGCGCTTCAGGTTGTAGGCCAATACCTGGAGACTCATTTCGGTGCTCACCCGTCCGAGCGTTCGGGTCAGGAAGTGTGTGGCACCCATCCAGTGCTTCAGCGTGCCGAAGACATGTTCGACCGTACTTCTGCGGACGGTCATTGCGTCGGGTTTGCGGTCTAGCCGACGTTGCATGGCCTCAAGTATGTGTTCGTACTCCCATCGTCGGATACGACGGTAGTCGCTGGGCGAACATCGCTCCTTGAGATGGCAACGCGGGCAGGCGCTGGGCCAGTACACGCGCAGATTCATGTCTTTCTCGACGGTCTTGAATCGAAGAATTGCGCGCTCACCGGCGGGACATCGATACTCATCGTTTCTTGCAACGTAGATGAAGTCGCGTTTGGTGAAGAGCCCTTTCTTCCTTGACGCTGAGGTGAGCGGTTTCGGGACATACGCCGTGATCCCGGCCAGTTCGCAAGCGCGGATGTCCGGACCGCTGAAGTAGCCCCGGTCAGCCAGCACCTTCAACTTTGGCTTGCCCATTGCGTTCTTCGCAGAACTTGCCATCCTGCTGAGTCGCCCGTGATCGCTTCCAATATTCGTCACCTCGTGTTCGACGATCAGATGGTGCTTCGTATCCACGGCAGTCTGAACGTTGTAGCCGACCGTTCCGGTTCTCTTGCCGCCGCTGGTCATGGAGCGGGAATCCGGGTCGGTAAGCGACAGCTGTCCGTCCGGTTCATTCTTCAACTGCTGTTTGATCTGCTCGAGCTCACGCATCCACTGGCGCAACATCGCGATCTTCTCGTACAGGCGTACCGTCTTCACATCGAAACCTGTTGGGCTGGTCCGGTCTGCAGTCTCAATCATGTCGAGATATCGCTGAACGCTTTCCTCGATTTGCTGTTGACGCTTATCGATCTTGCCGGCGGTGTAGTTTCTGTCGCGGCTGTTCACAGCCTTGAACTTGCTGCCGTCGATGGCCACCATGTCGCTAGATAGCAGCTTCAGTCCACGACACAACTCGACGAAACGACGGCATACGTTGCGGATGGCCGGTCCGTTGTCGCGGCGAAAGTCGGCGATCGTCTTGAAGTCTGGCGACAGACGCCCTGTCAGCCACATCAGTTCGACATTGCGCTGACATTCGCGCTCAAGACGTCGGCTGGAAGGTACGCGGTTCAGATACCCGTAGATATAGATCTTGAGCATCACGCCAGGGTGGTAGGACGGACGGCCCGTGATTGCGGGCGTGGTGCCGTTGAAGCCGAGCGTCGTGAGGTCCAGTTCGTCCACGAACACGTCGACGATTCTGACCGGGTTGTCCTGGCCGATGTAGTCATCGACGCATTCGGGAAGTAGTGCGACCTGCTTGCGGTCATCGCCTTCAACGAATCGCTTCATGAGTCACCCGGTCTCAACGAGTTGATTCAGTTTAGGCGATGAGTGCGTTTTCACACAGGCTCGGCCGGCTTCCGTCCGACGCGGCCGGCCCAGCCCGACCCAGAGGCGACACTGAGCGATTCCAAAAGCGGCCAATCGCCAGGTGGATGCGCCAGATCTACCAACTCCACAAGTCAATCGGCTTGAGCGCTCTCACGTCAATTAGTAAGGGCGTTCTGTGGTGCCCCGTCAGCGGTACAAACGGAACGCCAACGATTTGCACTCGGTGACCGATTGCCTTTGTTGCTGCGGACAACTCCTGGTCGTGAACAACGATCTGAACAAAATACGTCCTCCCGGCGTCGGGGCCGAGTTTGGCTAACGCCTCGGAATCGCCAAGCTGCGTCGTTGGCGTAGCGGGCAACTGCAGAAATAGCGAATGCTCGATGCGGTCGCCGCTTGGGTTCTCACCGTAATTGGGCGGTCCATAAAACGCCCCGACCTCCAGTGTTCCTTCGAGCGTGATCGAGGGTAAGGGTTCGGCTGCCTTGCCAGCAACCATCATGCAGAACAAAGAGAGCGTAAAGGCGGCTAGACAGGTAGGTTTCATAAGGCGCGGAAACGCTATTCGCACGTGCGGGCACGTCCCACAGTTATGCAATGCACGACTGACCAATGGCTTTCGCCCGCGATTCCTGTGCTGCCTCCAATTCCGAGCGGGCGACGCCGAGGCCGGAGATGGAAATCGATCCTCGACACGTTTTGATTGGGCGGTGCTGGCGGTAACGGCGAAGCAGCGACAATCGCACGTTGTACGGCGGCGTCCCACGCCGCGTTGCCGCTCGTGTGTAGCAGCGTGACAGAGCCTACCGAACCGTCAGGATTGAGCTGGAGAGATACGATCGCTTCCGGATTGCCAAGATCGCTATTTGCATCCACAAGCAAGTTGCTGGTCAACGCGCAACTGACTTAGCGACGCCATTGCAACGCGTTCATTTCGCCAACCGTCAGAAGTGGCTCGCCACTGCCTGCTACATGAGCCAGGCAACGTTTCGCTACGTCGTCTGCCGACGGTATCAGAAGTGCTTTGTTGTTTCTCGGGACCTCGGGCGTGCACGCGGTCAGTAAGGACAGCACGAGCGGAATTAGAGCAAGAGCAAGTGTTGTTTCTCGCACAACGACTCCGAAGGATAGACTGACCAGAGCACCGCGATGCATTACAGCAATTCAAACGACGCATTGTCAATGATCTGGCTAGCTGACGATCGGCAAGCAAAGCCCGATTGGTCGGTCAGAACAAACGGAAAATCGCCGGAACGAGGACTGCCGAAGCGCAGCCCATGAGCGCCATGCCGAGCGTGGCGAAGGCCACGGCCTCCGAGCCGAACTCGACAGCACGCGTAATGCCGAAGGTGTGGGAAGTCACGCCGAGCGTAAAACCTTTCACGGCCGGACTGTCCACGCCAATGGCTTTCAGGAGGAACGGCGTCAATGTGACGCCGGCCAGCCCCGTAACGAATACGCCGAGGATCGTCAGCGGTACCGACCCGCCGATCTTGTCAGCCACCGACAGGGCGATCGGTGTCGTCACGGATTTGGTGCTGAACGCCCGCTCCATCAGCGGACTCAGCCCAAACACATGGCCCAGCAGCAGCGCACTGCCGGTGACCGCGAGGCCGCCGAGCAGCGTCGCAAGCACGATTGGCAGCAGCACCGCGCGCGCCTTGTGCACGTTCTCATAGAGCGGCACGGCGAGCGCGACCACCGCCGGACCCAGCAGGCCATGCAGCATGCTGGTGGCATTGAAGTACTGGCTGTACGGTAAGCCGGTACTCAGCAACAGGGCCACCAGCGCAATCGTCGCGATCATGACCGGTTGCAGTACGGGCAATTTCCCCGAGCGCAGATACAGCCAGTTGCCGGCCGAGTAGGCCGCGATCGTCAGCGCAACGAGCCCCAGGGAACTGCTGAAAATCGTCATAGCATGCATCTGTATGGTGGAATTTATGACGCAATCGGGCCGGTCGCGGCGTGACGGCGAGCGAGCAGCGTGTTGGCGATCCATGCGGTGGCGAGACAGCCGGCCACCAGCGCGAGAACCAGCACCAGGATCAGACTCAGGATGCCCGGCGGCACGCTGTGAATCAGGTTGACGACGCCAACACAGGTCGGCACCAGCATCAACACCAGATAGAGCAGCAATACATCGGACGAGACCTTGAGCGGTGCATCCACTTTGCCTCGCAGGGTCAGGACGGCGAACACCAGGCCGAGTCCGATGATCGCCCCGGGTATCGGTAGCGCAAATCGCGCCGACAGGTAGCTGCCGACGAGATACATTGCGATATAAAAGGCAAAGCCGAACATGATCAGGACTCTCTATCCGAAGCGACGCCACCGTGGCGCCGCTTCGGTACGACTATGGCATCAGCCGGTTAGCGGGAAAAGCGAGCAATTCGCAGCCTCGGATTAGTTTTTCTCATTGCACGCCGACCACGCGCGGCCGTTAGGCGACGCAATTGCACGGCGCACCCGCAGCGAGCGCTACGAGGTTCGCAGTCAACTGATCGGCCATCCGCGTGACGGCGTCGCGCGAGGTAGAGGCGTCATGCGATTTGAATATCACTTTCTAATATCTAGAAAAGCGTCAATAATCTTCGCGCTTGCGTTACTTTGGCTAAAGTCCGGATGTGATGAAATATCGATTGCCGCCGTTGAATGCGTTGCGCGCGTTTGAAGCTGCCGCACGTCATATGAGCTTCAAGAAAGCCGCGGAAGAGTTGTGTGTCACACCGGCTGCCGTCAGCCACCAGATCCGCACCATCGAGGAGTACCTCGGCGTCGAGCTGTTTTGCCGCTCGAACCGCGCGATCGAATTGACTGGGCATGGCAAGCGCTGTTTCCAGGAAGTCAGCCTCGGGTTCACCCATCTGACGCGCGCGATGACCTGGGTCGATACGACGCGGGATTCACAGCGGCTGGTCATCACGGCGGGCCCTGCCTTCACGACCAAATGGCTCGTGCCGCGTCTTTCGAAATTTACCGACTTGCATCCCGAGATCAAAACGCGCGTGTCCGCTTCGCTGGCACTGTGCGATTTCGTCAAGGAAGGGGTGGATGTGGCGATTCGCTTTGGCCGCATCGATACGGCCGGCTTACATGTGGAGCGTCTGGTCGAGGAATCCGTAGTGCCGATGTGCAGTCCGATGTTGCGCAACGCGCAAGATCAGCCGCTCACGCCCGACGATCTCGCCCGCGTGCCCTTGATTCACGACGAGTCCCTGCGGATGGTCGATCCGGTGGCCACGGGCTGGTCGGAGTGGCTCAAGCACGCGGGCATGAAAATCGATGCGACGCGCGGCGTGTTTTTCAATCACGCGGACCACGCACTCCAGGCGGCGGTCGAAGGCACGGGTGTCGTACTGGGCCGGCGCGTGCTGGCCGCGCAGGACGTGCGGGCCGGGCGGCTGATGATCCCGTTCGGACCAGAGATCCCGACGGGGCTTTTCTTCCACTTTGTATGCGCCGAGGAAAAGAAGAGCCGCACATCGACGGTGAAGCTGTTTCGGGATTGGCTGTTCGACGAGTTGCAGAGCGAGGCGAAGCCGCTAGTTTGACTCGACCGTAATGACGGTGGAGCGCTGCTTATGCATCACTCAGACCGAGCACGGCGAGGGTCGCTATACGGGCTTCGTCGCTGGCATAAAGCAGAACTACAACGTCGTCTCGTTCCGCGTGGGAAAATGGCTCACTCATGTGATCCACTATTTTGTGCACATTGTCGATCGCAGCGGTAAGCACCCGCTGGCCTCGACCGGCTGCCATATGGCTCGAAGCGTGCGTCTCCATCGCGGAGCGTAGATGGATGTAAATCCGTTTACCGTCGACGACGGAAACGACTTTTCCTTCGTGAATGCCCTTTCCCCATTTGCTTTTAATTCTCATATTCTCTCAGGCCTTTTTTATATTTTTCGAGCGGAACGGCACATACCGCATCCAGGAAGCGTTCTCCGGTGCAGGCACGCTCGAATGTCAGCGTCGTTCCGCCTCTATTGTTTCAGCCACGCTCGGACGCGCTTGACCGTTCGTCTCAGTTAGTCCTCGTTCCCGTCTGCGGCGTACAGACTGATAGTGATAACGGCGCGAACGCCGGTTTTGGCCGAGGACGTGCCGAGAAGAATCGGCATCAGATGTTGTCCGAGAAAAGGACACGACGCTCGCGCAGGTAGGCGCAAACAAAGCCATTGAGCTCCCGCCGCACCTCAGGTGCGCCGAGCTCGCCGCGCAACGCGGCCGCATGGACGACGCCTTCGACGGCCGAAGCGAGTACCTGGGCTGCGATTGCGTCGTGCGGGGCGCCGGGTCTCTCCGTGCCTTGCAGGATCAAAGCCTCGTAACGACGCAGATATTCCACCTCGAACGCATCAAGGCTCGCCCGCGCCGCGAGCGGTACTTCGTCCAGTAACACCCGATGCAGTCTCTGATTGGTCGAATGGATCGCGATGATGCCGTCGATCACCTGGGCGACCCGCGTCTCGAGCCGGATTGCATCGCCGCGCTCATCGGGATCAGGCAACACCGCGAGTACCGCATCGAGGTGGCGCTCGCGGATCGCTTCGGCCAGCGCCAGCTTGTCGGGAAAGTATTGATACAACGATCCGATGCTCGCACCGGCGACGCGGGCGACTTCGTTTGTCGTGAACTTCGTCCAGCCGCGCGCGGCGAGAACGTGAGCAGCCGCCTCGACGATCGCATCGACGGTTGCTCGCGAACGCTGCTGCCTGGGTGCTCTGCGGGCCGATTGAGGGGGTGCGGAAAAGCGAGTAGCCATGGCCGTCGATCCACGCAAAAATTCAAATATACCTGCGTAAGCAAAATGTGGTGCGCGGTGCCACTGCCATCCCCTAGTAGAAGGAATCCAGCATGGACTCGCTGCCCCGTGTTTCACGTCAAGTCACCCTCGCTGCCCATCCGGAAGGCCAACTGCAGTCGGCGCATTTCACGCTTGTCGAGACGCCGTTACCGCCATTGGGCCCCCACCAGGTGCTGCTACGCAACAGGTGGTTCCGCATCTCCGTGTCGACGCGATTAATGGCCAGCCGCGAAGCCAAAGAAATCAAAGGCATCCCATTTCCGGCGCTCAAGCCGGGCGATGCCCTTGCCGATGCGGCGATCGGCGAAGTGATTGCCGCGACGCCCGACTCCGGGCTGCAGGCCGGCGACACTGTCTTGCATTCGCTGGGCTGGCGCGACTATGCGGTGGCCGACGCGCGTCAATGCACGGTGTTGCAGCGCGAGCGCCTTGAGCCGGCCGCTTACCTTGGTCACGGCTGGACCGCTTATGCCGCATTGACCCGGGGCACGCACGTCAATCGCGGCGACACCGTATTCGTTTCCAGCGGCGCCGGTGCGATCGGATCGATGGCGGGACAGATTGCGCGCAGGCTCGGCGCGGGACAAGTCATCGGCAGCACGGGCAGCCCGGGCAAGGCTGAGTGGATGAAGCGCTCGCTAGGCTATGACGCGGTGATCGTTCGCGACGGCAGGCCCATCGTCACGCAACTGGCCGAAGCGGCACCGGGCGGCATCGATGTCTTCGTCGACATGGTTGGCGGCGAGCAATTGACGGCCGCGGTCGCGCTGGCGCGAGAAGGTGCGCGCTTCGTGATCCTGGGCGCCCTAATCGCAGAACTGAATGCCGAAGGCTCCACCTCCATTGCGCCGACCGAGATCGATTCGTTTCAGCTCCCGATCAAGGGAATCACCCTGCGCGGCTATAGCGCATGCGAAGACGACCCTGGCGCGTTTGACGAATGGATGCAACGCCTGAACGAATGGCGGCATGAAGGCACGATTCATCTTCCATGCACGACCTTCAGCGGCCTCGACAATGCCCCAAAGGCATTGCAAGAGGCCTGCGCGGGAAGGCTCAAAGGCGTGGTGCTAGTCGAACTGTAGCCCTAGGCCCGTCACTGCGGCCCGCGAGGACGGCTCGGGTGATCTGACTGCACGGTCATTCGCTGCTGGTCCATTCCACGCTTGCGCCCACCGAGCGCAAATTTTCCACAAAGTTGGGGTGTGCACGACGGATCGGCAGCGCATTCATGATTTCCGAACGCCCCTCGATACTCGCGGCGACCATGAGTAGCGCGATTGCCACGCGAATGATGTACGGACTCTCGACTTTCGCGGGACTCAATGGAAGCCCGCCGAAAGTGATCAGACGATGAGGGTCCGACAAGAACACGTGCGCACCGAACTTGGAGAGTTCAACGGACCAGCCCATCGCGCCGTCATAGACCTTGTTCCAGAACATCGCGCTGCCTTCAGCCTTCACGCCAAGCGCAATGAAGATGGGGAGCAGATCGACGGGCAGATACGGCCAGGGCGCCGCTTCCACCTTGGTGAGAATATTTTGGGTGAAAGGCCGGCGCACTCGCAATGGGCCTTCCCGAACGGCATGCGACCAGCCATCGCGATGCACTACCTGCACGCCGAACTTCGCGAAGGTTCGGTCGATCAGCGGGAACTGCTCGGGCGCAGTGTTTCTGACCACGATGTCGCCACCGGTGATTGCGCCAAGCGCGAGAAAAGTCGCGATTTCGTGAAAATCCTCGCTGAACCGAAACTCACCGCCACCGAGTTTGTGGCCGCCTTCTACGCTCAGGCGCGATGTACCAATACCGTCGATTGGGACACCCAGCATAGCCAGAAAACGGCAAAACTCCTGCACATGCGGTTCCGATGCTGCATTGACTAACGTCGACGTACCGCTGGCCGACGCCGCGCAGAGCGCGAAATTCTCGGTGGTGGTGACCGATGCGTAGTCTAGCCAATGATGATTGGCAACCATTTGCGTGGTTGCGCGCACGATGAGCGAGTCGGCAGTGCGCTCGACGCATGCGCCGAAGCGCTCGAACACCTCAACGTGCGGATCGATCTCGCGTACGCCTAGCGTGCAGCCCTTTACATCGTTCTCCAGACGAGCGACGCCGAAACGCGCCAGCAACGGCGGGACCAGCATGATCGAAGAACGCATCTCCTCAGGCAACCTGTGCGCGACGGGATCGAATGCCGTCGCGTGGTGATGCAAATCGAGGATGCCGGTGGCAAAGTCCATCAACACATCGCTACCCAGCGTGCGGAAAATCTCAAGGATTTTCTTGACGTCGGTGATTTCAGGTACGCCGATGAGACGGAGTGGCTGATCGGTCAGCAGCGTGGCACAAAGGATGGGCAGGACAGCGTTTTTGTTGGCGGATGGCACGATCTCGCCGCGTAACGGGAGACCGCCATGTACGATCAGGTTCGACATGTTCGGGAGAGGTGGGTGAATTAAGAAGCGAGGCCATCATCATGCCATTGGACGGCGTGAGGAACATAGTTCGGGATTTCGGGGCCGTTTTTTACTTGTGGAAAAATCGCTGTGTGGCTTTTTTGCAATTCGCTCACCCGAACCGGATATCGCAGTCGCCCCCGGGCCGCTAGCGATCGACGCGCCGTAACGACACCGAGATCATTCGGTATCGTTGACCCGAGCATGCAAGGTTGCAGTGCTCGGCGATAAACGAGTTCCGGCTGCATAAGCTGTTCCTCCCGGCGATGCACGTACCCGGTGCGCCGCCGGTCATCGCATCTTCTGTCTGCACCATCACATGCATCGCCAAACGTTTGCGGGGTGCACAACAACGCCCGTGATGCCCGTGGAATCAACCCGGCCCAATGTTTGCTTTTGTGTAGACACAAGCTTGCAAACAACCGGACCAGGTCATGTCGAATCCGCTCGAAATCGTCGAATTGACGCATCACGTCAAGAAGCTCGCCACCGGCAAAATCTCCGATATCAACGACATCAATCGAGAGACCACCTTCCTCGCACTCAACGCCTTGATCGAAGCGGCGCGCGCCGGCCATGCGGGCCGTGGTTTCGCGGTCGTGGCGAATCAGGTCAAGCATGTGTCCGCGCGGATCGGCGAAATCACCACGGTACTCAATCGTGAACTCGCGGGTTCGCTGACCAAGCTGACCGATCTCGGCGACAGCATGATCGAACGGCTGCGCTCGCACGAGGGCCAGCGTTGTGCCGATCTTGCGCTGAACATGATCGACGTGATCGACCGCAATCTGTACGAGCGCTCATGCGATGTGCGCTGGTGGGCGACCGATTCCGCAGTGGTCGACTGTCTCGCCCATAAGAGTGCTGAAACACGAGCGTATGCGTCGCGCCGTCTGTCGGTAATTCTCGACAGCTATACCGTGTACCGCGATTTATGGATCATCGACGCAGCGGGCAATGTAGTCGCGAATGGCCGGCCGGATATGTACGCGGTGCATGACCGCAATGTCGCCGAAGCCAGTTGGTTTCGCGATGCGATGAAAACGCCTTCGGGCGCGGACTTTGTTGCGGGCGATATTGAAGCGCTGCCGCATCTGAAGCACGCGCACGTCGCGACCTATGCGACAGCGATCCGCGAAAACGGTGCGGTCGACGGCAAACCGCTCGGTGCGCTGGTGATCTTTTTCGATTGGGCGCCGCAAGCGTCGGCGGTCGTCAAAGGCGTGCGGCTCACGGACGAGGAATGGCGCCGCACGCGCTGCATGATCGTCAACGCGTCGCATCGCGTGATTGCGAGTTCGGACGATAAAGGCGTGCTCGACGAGCAGTTCCGTCTGAATACCGACGGCCGCCCAGCAGGTTTTTATCAACTGACGGATGGCCGCACCGTATCGTTCGCCGCCACTCCAGGCTACGAGAGCTATCGCGGCTTGGGGTGGTACGGCGTGATCGTGCAGTCGCCTCTGGCTTAAGCCTTTGGTCAGCGGATCATGGAATCAGCCAAAGCGCCGCTGCATAGATGACGAGCGATACGACAAACGTGATCGCCGTGTAGCCCATGACACGCTGGATGCGAATGCCGGCGATCGCCACCACAGGTACAGCCCAGAAAGGTTGCAGCATGTTCGAGACGTTTTCGGCCATGGCAACCCCCATGGCCGCGCGCGGAACCGAAGCATGCAGGCTTAAGGCGGCGGGAAGAACGAAAGGCCCCTGAACAGCCCAGTGTCCGCCGGCGCTGGGAATAAGCAGCGTGATGATAAGCGAGCTCAAGTAACTCAAGACGGGCAGCGTGACGGGCGTCGCAATCGCCACGAACGTCTTGGCGATCGCCGACGCCAACCCAGTCCCGGTCATGATGCCCATGATGCCGCCGTACATCGGATATTGAAGCAGCATCGATCCAGTCTGCCGCGCGGCACGGCGAATCGCATCGGCATAAGCGATCGGTGTGCGCTGCAGCGCCAGCCCTACCAGCAGGAAGATGAGGATCGTGGTGTTGATGTCCAACTCGAAGCCCTTGCTGGTCCACGTCATCGCGAGATAGCCGACGCCCAGCACCAGCAGGAACAGCGTGCCGAGCATTGACCGTTCTACACGGGCAGCGAAGGACGATGCCTTCGCGTCCCGGGCATGCGGATCGGCCTCCGCAGTTGCTGCAGGCTCGGGCTGCGTTTCATTGAAAGCGACCACATCTTCCTGCTTCGGGTGCATCCAGATGAAGATCGCCGTCATGACGATAACGACCAGGACCGTCGGGATGAAGACGAAAGGCGCGAACACGGTATCGGTCAACGGAATGACCTGCCCGGTGGCTTTCTCAACAAGGTTCAATGCGTTGCCATGCGACGCCTGTGACAACGCGATCGAACTGGACAAACCGCTATTGCAGACCGACCACGCCGAGTAGCTACCGGCGACGAGCCATGCGAAATCCACCTTCACGCGCTTGGCGATTTCGCGCGACAGGAGTGCGCCGACAACCAGGCCAAGTCCCCAGTTGAGCCACGCGGCCATCGCGACGATCGGGAACACCAGCAGCGCGGCGCGGGTCGGCGTGCGCACGCCGGCAGCCATCGCCCGCAAGCCGCGCTGGACGAGGGGTGCGTCGGCGATCGCATAGCCAGTCGCGAGAATCAGGATCATCTGCAGCGCAAAGCCGAGAATGTTGAACGTGCCTCCGTACCAGGACGCCAGGATGACCGCCAGCGAAGCATGCGGCGCGAAGGCCACTGCCAGCAGGGCCACCACCAGGGTCAAGCCAATTGCAAGGACGAATGGGTCCGGCATGACCTGCTCAAACACATAAACGAGGCCCGCCACGACGTTTCTACGGGGTGCGCTGCGATCTGTGCCGGCTGAGTTGATGTCTCTCTTGTTCATGGTTTCTGGTCCTTTGGTCGCATGCTTCTGGGACAACACGTCCCTTCCCGGCACCCGCGCTTGACGCTATCAGGCGCGACCGGCTGACAAATGCCCTACGCCGCCGGTGTGCCATGTCGCCGTGGCGGAGCGTACGCGATTTCTGCGTTTGCTGCAGTGCGGGTGCCACAGTCCAAGATGAACATCACCCCGTCGCGCAAACTGTGTCGACAATAGTGATCAGACAAAAATCGCAGCGATTTCGTTAAGTCCCAAAGTGCATTCTGCTCCGCGCGCCAGCATCCGGCCACTGCGATGATTGATGATTTCGCTACCCGTACCAACTGCTTTCTTTTTCGGTAGCGGTGCGTCGACGGAACTGACGCACCGCCCCCTTTCAAGCTAGCGGACGACTCGTTTCACACGCAGGCGGAGCGATGTCCGCCGTGCTGCGGCGTTTGGATGACACCGTGGGCTCATCCAAGCCAGCCCTTGATGGTATCGGCCATGACGTTGGTGGAGATGCCATAGCGATCGTGCAAGGTCGGCAGCGCGCCCGCACCGAGGAACTCATCGGGCAGTGCGATTTGACGGTACATCGGCGTGACGCCGGCCGTGAGCAACGTGGTCGCGACCGCTTCACCAAGGCCGCCGATCACCGAGTGATTTTCGGCGACCACCACCATGCGACCCGTGCGCCCGACTTCGCGCAAGATCGTCTCAGTGTCGAGCGGCTTGATGGTCGGCACGTGCAACACGCCAACTCCGACGTTGTCCGCTTCCAGCATCTTCGCCACCTCCAGCGAGCGCATTGTCACGATGCCCGACGAGATGATCAGAACTTCTGCGCCGTCGCGCAGCAGCTTGGCCTTGCCGAGTTCGAACTGATAGTCGTATTCGTCGAGCACGGCCGGAACGTTGCCACGCAGCAGACGCGCATACACCGGGCCGTTATGCGCAGCAATCGCGGCCACCATCTGCTCGGTATCGAGCGCGTCGCACGGATCGATGACCGTCATGTTCGGCATCGCACGCATCAGTGCAAGATCCTCTGCCGCCTGATGACTCGGGCCGTAGCCGGTCGTGAGGCCCGGCAGCGCGCAGATGATCTTCACATCAAGGTTGTCCTCGGCGATGGCCTGGTGCATAAAGTCATACGCGCGACGGGTTGCGAATACGGCGTACGTCGTGACGAACGGTTGGGCGCCTTCATGCGCCATACCGGCGGCCGCGCCCATCAGCAACTGCTCGGCCATGCCCATCTGATAGTAGCGGTCTGGAAACTCCTTCCCGAAGATATGCAGGTCGGTGTACTTGCCGAGATCGGCGGTCATGCCGATCACGTTCTTCTTCTCCCGAGCCAGTTGGGTCAATGCATGACCGAACGGAGCGGAACGCGTGACCTGTCCTTCGCCCGCGATAGAAGCGATCATCGCCGAGGTCTTCAGGCGCGGCTTCTGGGTGAGTGTGGTGTCGCTCATGCTTGTCTCCCTGCTTCGAGTGCTGCGAGCGCCAGTTGCCACTCATGGGCATCGACGCGGATGAAATGGTTCTTTTCCCGTTCTTCGAGAAACGGCACGCCGCAACCCATGCGGGTATCGCAAACGATAATCCGGGGCTGCTCCTTCGGATGATTGCGTGCAGCATCGAAGGCCGCCTTCACGGCGTCGATGTCGTTGCCGTCCACGCGCTGCGTGAACCAGCCAAATGCTTCGAGCTTCTCGACGAGCGGCTCGAACGCCATGATCTTCGAGGAGGGACCGTCGGCTTGCTGGTTGTTGACGTCGACCATGGCGATCAGGTTGTCCAGCTTCCAGTGAGCGGCCGACATCAGGCCCTCCCAGATCGCGCCTTCATCGAGTTCACCGTCGGAGAAGAGCGTGTAGACGAAGGCGTTTGAGCCCTTGCGCTTCAGTCCCAGGCAGCGGCCCACCGCGATCGTGAGACCGTGGCCGAGCGAGCCGCCGGACATCTCCATGCCGGGTGTGTAGCTCGCCATTCCGGACATCGGCAACCGGCTGTCGTCGCTACCGTAGGTTTCGAGTTCTTCTGGTGGCAAGAAGCCGGCTTCGAAAAGCGCTGCGTAAAGCGCGATCGCATAATGCCCGTTGGACAGCAGGAAGCGGTCGCGGCCTTCCCAGTCGGGGTTGTCGGGCTGGTAGCGCATCGCGCCGAAGTAGGCAACCGCGAGTACATCGGCGATATCGAGTGCCTGGCCGATATAGCCCTGGCCCTGCACTTCGCCCATCAGCAAGGCGTTTCTGCGAATCCGGTAGGCGCGCTCGGCGAGCGTCACCCCATCTGATGAGGGACTGTTCATGGTGTCTCCTTGATTAAAAAGTGAGTCTTTGCAGCGAAAGGTGTCAGCGATTGACGGTTTTGGCTGGCACGAGGAAAACAAGCCCGGCACCGATGACGATAGCGACGGAGATAAAGATGAGCCCAGCCGTCGACTTACCGGTCAGGTCGTTCAACCAGCCCACGATGGCCGGCGAGAAGAACCCTGCGAGATTGGCGAAACAGTTCACCGCGGCGATGCCCGCTGCGGCGGACATGCCGCCGAGGAGTGCGGTCGGCAGTGACCAGAACTGCGACGACGAAGCGAGGATGCCGGCGGCGGCCACGCTGACACACACCAGCGACGCGCCGACTCCGCCCAGCATCGGCAGCGTTGCAAAGCCTGCCGCCGATACGAGCATCGGGATCGCAAGATGCAGACGACGTTCGCGATGGCGGTCAGCGCTGGCTCCCACCAGCGGCAGCGCAATGATGGCGCACAGGTACGGGATTGCTGTGAAGACGCCCACCCACAGCGGGTCGGCCACGCCGGACTTGCGGATGATCGTTGGCAGCCAGAACGTCAGCCCATACTGACCGAGCACGACGCAGAAGTAGATGGCAGCCATCAACCACAAACGACGATCGCCGATGAAGGACCTGATCGACACATGGGCGACCTTATGGGCGTTGTCGTTCGCCACGTTGCGTGCGAGGAGCGCCTTTTCCGGATCAGTGAGCCATTTGGCGGCAGCGATACCGTTGTCGAGGTAGAGCAGGATGGCGACGCCAAGGAGCAGCGACGGCAGCGCTTCGAGGATGAACAGCCACTTCCAGCCAGCGAGACCGTGTACGCCCTGGAACGCATGCAGGATGTAACCGGACAGCGGCCCACCGACAATGCCGGCAAGCGGAATCGCCATGAAGAAGAGGGAGAGCGCTTTGGCGCGCCGCGCCGACGGAAACCAGTAGGTCAGATACAGGATGACGCCTGGCGCGAACCCAGCCTCGGCCACGCCCAATAGAAAGCGGAGGACATAGAAAGTTGTGGGCGACTTGACGAAGACAAAGCAGGCCGAGATCACGGCCCACGTCAGCATGATGCGAGCGAGCCAGTTTCGTGCGCCCACTTTGTGCAACATGAGATTGCTCGGTATCTCGAAGAGGAAATAACCGAGGAAGAAAATACCGGCGCCGAAGCCATACACGGTTTCGCTGAATCGCAGGTCGTTGAGCATCTGCAGTTTCGCGAAGCCCACGTTGACACGATCGAGATAAGCGCCCAGATAGCACAGCATCAGGAACGGTATCAAACGCCGTCCCACTTTCGCATACGTTTTTGATTCGAAGCTCGCCGGATCGGCGAGCGATGTGACATCGCCCGTCATTGACGGTGCAGTGGCCTTCGTTTTCATGCTTGTCTCCTGTCGGCCAGAGTTAGCGCTTTAGCTGTCGATCAGAGTTAGCGCTTTAGCGCTTACTCTGATCCCATGCAAAGCTCTTACTCTGGCCCCATGCAAGATGCTTGCGGACATATCGCCCCGGGTTTTACCGCCGGGTGCATTGACCCATCCGCCGCAATCGCGACGGATGTCGTACTTAGTGGATCAACATGCCGCCGTTGACGTCGAGCGTGATGCCGGTGAGGTAGGCCGACAGGTCGCTCGAGAGGAACAGACAGGCGTTCGCGACGTCGGCCGCATCGCCGAGTCGGCCGAGTGGAATGCCCTTGATGATGTCGATGCGCATCTCGGGAGTGAGCTTATCGCCCGTGATATCCGTCTGGATCAGGCCCGGTGTGATCGAGTTGACGCGGATGTTGTCCGCCCCGAGTTCACGCGCCATCGCACGAGCGAGACCGAGTACCCCCGCTTTTGCAGCGCTGTAGTGAGGACCGCCGAAGATGCCGCCGCCGCGTTGCGCGGAAACGGATGACATGCAGACGATGCTGCCGCTTTTTTGCGCTCTCATTTGCGGAATGACCGCTTGCGACATGTAGAGCGTGCCGCGCAGGTTCACGTCGATGACTGCATCGAAGTTGTCGGCTCCGATGTCCATCGTCTTCAAAGGCTGGGTGATACCTGCATTGTTGATAAGGCCATCGACACGGCCGTACTTTTCGATGACCGCCTTGGCGGCAGCCATGCATGCGGCCTTGTCGGTCACATCGCAGGCGAGGCCGAGGTGTTCTTCGCCGAGATCGCGCGCGGCACTCTCGGCGTCTTCCTTGCGAAGATCCAGAATCACCACTCGCGCGCCTTGGGCGGCAAGCGCTTTTGCGGTCGCACGGCCGATGCCACGCGGCGAGGCTGCACCGGTTACGATTACGACTTTGCTGTCGAGCAACATGTTTGTCTCCATCGATCACGTTAGTTGGTAGATGCAGTTTCAGTGCTTCAACCATCTCGATCAATGCAGTTCGGCTCAACTATTGCTGAAGAATTTTCAGGTGTTTCCGCACCGTGGAGTCACAGGCGTCAGAATGTAGCCCTTTGGCATCAGGCAGGGCGCCGCGGTCCCGCCTGGCGTGGGCTGGCGCTACGCGGCGTCACGGCTGATCTCTTGCTCGACCCAGGCCAAAAATCTGGCCACGCGCGGCAGGTCCGCGTTCTGGGAAGGGTAAACGAGGTGATGGGCGCCGACTTCGACCGCATACGTGCGATCGAAGACCGGTACGAGCGAACCGCGTTTGAGATGGACCGATGCGAGCATCGTGCTTTCGAGCGCGACGCCGTGTCCCAATGCCGCGGCTTCAAGCGACATGTACGAGCGGTCGAACGCGAAATCGTATGCCTTGGGCGACACCGCGACGCCGAACTTGCCGAACCATTGCTTCCACTGCACGAGAGGCGTCTCCGAGAAGATCAGGCGCCGCTCGAGCAGATCCTCGGGGGTACGCACCGGGTGTCTTCTCAGGTATTCCTCCGATGCAAGAGGCGCGATGAACTCGTTGCGTAGCGTCTTGATCTCGCCATCGGTCCAATGAGCGTAGCCATGCCGTACGTCGACGTCATAGAAGCCGGAAGTGAACGACACATCCTCATACGAGCACGCGAGATTCAACTGAATGTCGCCGTTCGCTTCCTGGAACAAAGCCAGCCGCGGCAGCAACCACATCAACCCAAAGCTCGGACTCGAGTGAATGCGAAGAATCTCGACACCCGACTGGCTCGATGCGCGCTCCGTCGCGCGGCTCAGATCGGCGAGCGATCCGGTGACATCCGGCAGATATTGCTGACCCGTTGGCGTCAGCACCAGTCCCCGCCCCAGTCTTGTGAACAAGGGTCTTCCGACCACGGATTCGAGGTTGGCAATTTGATGGCTAACCGCCGATGGCGTTAACCCTAATTCATCAGCCGCCCGATTGACGCTCTTTGTGCGAGCGACACTCTCGAACGCGATGATGGCTTTTAGTGGTGGGATACGCATTATTTCTGGATGCAGAGGTTACGATCCGTCCTGAATCAGGGTGTTCTGCTTCGCTACTGGCGATTCCAGAAATGTCGCGTATCCGGGAGGTAAAGGCAAGCCGGGGTTCGGCCGGTAGGCATTCGATTACCACTGCCGGACACGGTCCGATGGAAACGGAATATTGAGCTGCACCCTTGATCACCCACCGATCAGCACTGTCGGGCAACCATGCATAATCGTCCCGCCGTGCGCGCAGGGATCCCCCGCGCGCGCGGCGAGCCGCCCACCAATCAACACGGTGGCCGACCCGTTAACGATGGAATCCGGTGGGCCGCTGCAAACAAGCATATCGCCCACCACTGCGGCCGGCAGCCCGCCGATCAGCACCGTGGGTACGCCGGGACCGATCACCGGCCCGCCAACGTGAGGACTAGGGGGAACGGCCGGGTTAATCATCGGGCATGCGTGAAAATCAGTCAGGCGTGCGGCTTCTGGCATAACACTTCTCCGTCAGTTGATCCTCACGAAACTACCCTGAATATCCAGTTCTCCCGACGCACTCAGCTTCGCGCTAGCGTTGCCCTTGAGCGCGAGGGTCATCGAAGCTTCTGCATTGATCTGGGGCGCTTCAGCCTTCACGCTGGTCGACGACGTGACGTTGACGCCAGCCGCACCCTGAATGTTGACCGCGCCGGAAGCCGTAATCGCGATGTCTTTCGGGCTGGTCAGCGCGATTCCGCTCGCCGACAGTTTGACGTTGTTCGCATGCGAGTCGGTGATGCTGATCGATTCATCCGTGTCACTCATCACCATGACCTGGCCGCCCGGCGTTTCAATCGTGACGGTCTTGTCGATGTCCTGCAACGTAATCCTGATTTGCCCCCTGGTGACGATGGTCTTGCTGGTATTGGCCTCGTGGGACGTATCCGGCGAACCATGCTTGCCGCCGCATACACTGCCCAGTACCACCGGAGAGCGCGGGTCGTTGTTGATAAAGCCCACCAGCACCTCGTCGCCAATCTCCGGCATGAAGCTGATGCCACCCTGACTGGCACCATACAGCGAGCCGACACGCGCCCAGATACCTTCGCCATCGTGATCGATCAAAGGTAAGTCGACCAATACTCGCGTCATGGCAAGAGGATCGGCATCGATCTTCCTGACGATGCCGATCTGCAACCCAGCCATGCCAGGCGGCAACCCGGCGGGCAGCGAAGTTTCTTTGTCGTTCTGTTCTTCTCCGACCATCACCGATCCTCCATTTCCGTTTTCATGCGCAAGTCTATCCGCAGAGCCGTCGCGGCATCCATGCTGCCCTGTGGTTGATGAAGATCGTGGACAGATTTCGCTTGAAAGCGCGGCGCGTCGATATCTTTCGGCGACGCCGCGTGCTTCTAACGCTAAAACTGGTCGGGCACACACATGCGGGTAGATCCACCATAATGCAGGTCTCGACCCACACGGACGACTTGCCACATGGCTACATTGGAGGCGTTGCTCGAAAGCGTAACCGCCACAGGCACAATCCCGGGCCTGTCGTTGGCAACACTCCGGAAGGGCACCCAGGCGACGGAGCACTGCTTTGGTATTCGGGGTTCTCATGATCGATCGCCCGTCGACGCGCAGACGGTATTCGAAGCGGCTTCGCCCACGAAGCCACTGGTCTCGTTCATGGCTTTGCAGCTCGCCGAGGAAGGCCTTCTAGGTTTGGACTTACCACTGAGCGATATCTGCGGCGAGTACGTGCCCGATGACGCAAGGGCATTACAGATCACCGCCCTGCACGTCCTGACGCACACGAGCGGACTACCCAATATTGTGCGGGCAGACGCCCCATTGAAAACCTACTTTGCGCCGGGCGAGCGTTTCAGCTACGGCAGCAGTGCTTTTGCCTGGCTGCAGCGCGCGATGCAAACCGTCACCCACTGCTCGCTTGAGACACTGGCTCGGGAACGGGTTTTCGAACCGCTCGGTATGCATCACTCCAGCCTGGAATGGCAGCAACGTTTCGTCGCCAATCATGCGCAAGGCCATGAGTGGGAAGGCGAGCCGGTGCCCAAGCGTCGACTCGACACCGCTCAGGCGTCCTGGTCGCTCCTGACCACCGCCTCGGACTACCTGCGCTTCGTCCAGTCAGTGCTCAATGCCGAAGGCCTTACGAGCCACATGTACGCCCGCTGGTTCTCGCCTGCGGTGCAAGTACGCCAGGGCGACAACGCGGAAGACCTGCTCGGGACGAACCCGCCCGATGCCAATGTCGCCTGGGGCTTGGGGTGGGGACTGAAACCCTCGCAGCAAAGCTTCTTTCATTGGGGGCACAATCCAGGGTTTCGCGCGTACGTTGTCGGCAACCGTACGACTCGGGATGCGGTCGTGTGGTTTGCCAACTCGGCGCGCGGCCTGCGACTGGCGCATTCGGTCCTTCCGGAGACTGTGCCGGGTGAACACCCTTCAGTGCAATGGCTGCAGATTGGAAGGCTGTGACCAGCACGACGACCGGCAAGAGACGTTCACAAACGTTTCGCTCGCCGAACTTTATCGGTGTCCCGTCCCGTCGATAGTTGTTGGTCACGCTGATCTACCCGATAATCCAGCCATCGAATCGAGGACCGAATAGACCGCTTGACTGGCATTGGAGTATTCGTCGCTGCAGTCGATGAAGGCAGTTTCGCCGCTGCGGCGCGACGCTTCGGGTTATCTGCTGCGATGGCCGGCAAGTACGTCAGCGCGATCGAAGCCGAGCTGAATGCGAGGCTGCTCCAGCGCACAACGCGCCGTCTCAGCCTGACTGATATCGGTCAAGTCTATTACGATCGATGCAAACGGATTCTCGAAGCCTACGACGAGGCAAATCGCGAGGCGAGCGACGCTCACGGAACCGCCCGTGGCGTGCTGCGAATTGCCGCGCCAGTCACCTTCGGGGCGATGCATCTCGGTGAAGTCCTCGCGAAATATCTGGAAGAACACCCACACGTCAACATTGAAGTGTCGCTGAGCGACCGCTACGTCGACCTGCTCGAAGCCGGCGTAGACGTTGCAGTACGAATCGGGCGATTACCCGATTCAGGGTTGGTCGCACGCCGGCTCGCACCGTGTCGAATGGTCATCTGCGCGTCGCCAGACTATCTCAAGCGTCACGGAACGCCGCGCGGCCCGGACGACCTGCGGCATGCACCACGGCTCACGTTTAGCGAAGCCGTCTCCGTTGGAGACTGGACGCTGGTCGACGCGAAACTTCGTGCGCACGTAATCAGTGGTCCATGCCGGATGGCAGCCAACAATACCCAGATGCTGCTTGCAGCGGCGCTCGCCGGAGCCGGCATCGTCTACGGGCCGACATTCGTGTTCGGGGAGCAGATTGCGCGTGGAAAACTCGTCGAACTGCTGCCGGAGTACCACACTTCGGAACTGACGATTCAGGCGGTCTATCCGAGCGCACGTCATATGCCTCTCAAAGTGCGCCACTTGCTCGACTATCTGGTCGCTGCATTTGGCGACGAGCCACCGTGGGATCACATCACGCCACAACGCGCTGTACGCGCGCGTCGATCCTACGGCGGGCCCAAACGTGCGGGCTCATAGACGCCGGGACGCCAACGCGAGCGGATACTACACGTCGGTATACTCGGCAGCCAGGCTGGTTCCGAGTGGGTTGGAGATCCGTAGCTTCCATCCCCATCGTCGCCACGCGTCATGACCTGCGTAGCGGTGCCGGATTGACTGGCGTGTTGGCCGTCCCGTAGCGTCACGGCCACGGTCCAGTCGACCAGTACCAGCGCGATGTCGCCACTGACGAGCGAAAGCCGCACATGGTTGCGGATGTGTGGCCCCGCCTTCAAGAGTTCCGTGAACTGACGGCGCAGCGCTTCAAGACCGCTTGCCACGTTTTCACCGTCCGCCATCCGCATCGTTGCGTCATCGGTGAACAGGCCGAGCAGGCTGTCGATATCGCCCGCGTTGAATGCAACATCGAAGGCGGCCGGAACCTGTTCCGGTGTGTTGGGCGCACGGGTACTAGTGTGATGCGTCACAAATAATGCAACTTAATCGCGATTTGTGAGTCTCCATGTACATGGAGGGAGAACTCATGAGAATCGCGGCGAAAGTTGAGCTGAGCGAAGCACAGCGCAAACAGTTGGA
>NZ_WOEY01000177.1 GCF_013177695.1 Paraburkholderia solitsugae
GCCTTTGGCGGTGGTCATCCCAGGTCGATCGACGAACTGATCAAAGGGATCGAGGTATGCCGGCGCTACAACGCACCTGTCCTGATGCGAGGTGCCGGTACCTCGATGAGCGGGCAAACCGTCAACACGGCAGTCGTGTTCGACGGCACTGTCAACTTGCGGGACTTCGTCGGTGTTGATGGATGAGGCCCAGTCGCTCAGAAGGCATTCGACGGAGTTTGGGTGACGTTGGTGAATTCGCGCCATGCGGCGAACCGGGGTGCGAGGTGTTTGCGATAAAGAGAAGCGCGCAGCAGATGTCGTTTCAGAGCGAAGTGCTGACGGATCGGACCGAAACTCGACAGGAAAGCCTGCGTGCGCTTCGGGTCGCGAAAGCCTCGCATACGCCGCTCGCGCTCCCGCGTGGTTTGATGGCTGTTCTCTGCACGATTGTTGACGCGGGCCGCAGCCTTGACGAACACCTGCTTCACGTTGACCAACTCCGGGATGTCGGCTTTCGCTGCCGGATAGCTGCGCAGCTGGTCCGTGACGATCTTTCGCGGCACGTCAGGACAAGCCAACAGTACACGTTTAAAGAAACGTTTGGCGGCGGCCTTGTCGCGCCGCTTTTGCAGCAGGGTGTCGAGGTCGACGCCCTGCTCGTCGACTGCCCGCCAAAGCGGGTACGGTTCGCCACGCAGGGTGACGAACATCTCATCGAGGTGCCACGTGCTACCGCGGCTTGCGGCGCGCCGCTTTCACCCGGTGGGCAAAGCCCGCGCCGAACTTCCCGCACCAGCGGCGAATCGTCTCGTAGCTGACCGTCACGCCGCGCTCGACCAGCAACTCTTCAATGTCGCGCAGGCTGAGCTGAAACCTGAAATACCAGCGCACCGCGCAACTGATGACCGCCGCCGGGAACCGGTGGCCATGATAAAGCGATTTCGTTTTCGGCATCACATCATGTTACGCGAACACCCCGCCCAACGTGACAGCGCCGTTGGGACAGATCTATCCTCTACGAGTCCCCGTCGATTTACGGCTTCAAGTTTTCCGCAACGGAAACAGCGCCAGGCACTGGCGCACATAACCAGTCGGCGGCAGTGGAATATACCCAGGGGCCGCTCTACCTGGCCGGCCAGGTGCGGCGAGTGAAATACGGACTCGGCATTACTCCGGCCATAAATCGTCAGGATACCTACTTTTTTGGCGGTTCCTACAATATCGGCTATGCGAAATTGTATGCGTCATACGCCCACAATGCCGATTCCAACAACGGTGCAATTGACAACACCTATCAGGGTGGCGTGTCGGTTCCATTCGGCAACCTGGCGTTGGACATCGCCTATTCGAGGACGAATACGCCAATCGGGGGTGGCACGCCTGAGCACTACCGCAATACCGCCGGCGTGACATTTGACTACGCCCTGTCCAAACAAACGGACGTATACGCAAGCTACCTTTACGACAAGTTAAGCACTGCTGGAACCGCGAACAGCTTCGGCGCCGGGATCCGGCATGCATTCTAGGGGATTCCAATTCGACTTTGGAGTAGATCCATCAGAACCAAACACATTCTTACTCTCGCTGAGGTTGACGAAATTCTGGCCGCAGCACGGAATGAGGCGGTCAAACACAACTGGGCGGTCACGATCGCTGTGGTGGAGGACGGAGGACATCTGCCTGGGCTTTCTCGACTGGACGGCGCGTCACCCGTAAGCGCTTCTCGACGGTATTTCCCTAACCAAATATGCCTGGCGGGAATACCCGCTATGCGCGCCTCACCCCTACACATCATCGACTGATTAGTCGACCATTCCCATGTGCTTTGCGCCTATCGCGGCAATCACCCAATCATCGCACGGAGCACTAGCGTAACAACGAGTGGGTACGCGATCCTGCTCGTTCTATTGTCTTGAGCGTTTGGGTCGGTTTTGCGTTTCCTCCACTCCATTGATCCGCTGACGCTTCGCGTCACGTCTGACTTTGACCCTTGTCGCCCCATCTAAATGAGTGCACCGTGACAGACCGAACGATGATCAGCTCGGGCCAATACCTCGAGCATTTCAAATCCATTCCAAAACACGTACGTTGGACTCCCGCCCAGATCGAGCAATCCATGCGCGACACCCTGGATGCTCGTCCGGACACCGGTGATCTATGGATTTTCGGCTACGGGTCATTAATATGGAATCCTGTCTGCCAGTTCGAGACGCAACATAAAGCATTCCTGGATGGATGGCATCAGAGTTTTTGCCTAAGAACGATTGCCGGACGCTCGAGCCCACGGTTGCCCGGCAGGATGCTGTCATTGGAGCCTGGCGGAAGGACCGAAGGCGTTGCGCTGCGGTTACCCGCGTGCGCACTTGAGGACGAATTGCCGCTTTTATGGATCCGCGAAATGCCGACGGGTGCGTATCGACCGATCTGGTTACCGATAGCGATGGAGGATGGCACCCGTCCCATGGCATTGATATTTGTTGCCGATCAGAATCACCCTCTCTATGCGCCCAACGCCTCTGTTGCTTCAGTAGCGGCATTCGTCGCGTCCGCCTACGGCCCCCTTCTATGAGCAGTAATTTGTCAAGGCCGCTTACAAAGCGTCGATCAATTTCTTCCGCATCTCCTTGCTAGAGCGTATGGCGGGGTCAAGGGCAGGCGAAGCCTGGC
>NZ_WOEY01000178.1 GCF_013177695.1 Paraburkholderia solitsugae
CGCCCATTCAGGAAAAAGCCTTCCGCCTCCTGAACGTTAACCCCGCCTGTACCCAGTAACCATCCCGCCTTCGCACGCATAACAGCGCGAAATCAATAGCTTATGTTTCGGCCTGGTCAAAGTTCGGACTAGCCGCGGCCGTACTTCCGTCCGGCCGGACGAACTCAATGAAAAGAAGGCCGCCTGTCTCACATCGACAGGCGGCCTTTTCTATTCCATCCGCATTGAGCGGTTGCGCTTACTGCGGCGTCGCGTTGGCGCCGCCATGTGCCGCAGACCATTCGGCCGGCGCGTGCAGGAATTTTTCCACTTCGTCGAGCGTCTTGGTGTCGAAGTAGTTGTTGGCCTTGGCGACGCGCAGCACGTCCCACCACGTGGCCAGCGCGTGCAGATCGACGTCGATGTCTTTCAGCACCGACACGCTTTCCTTGAAGATGTTGTAGTGAAACAGCACGAAGCAGTGGTTCACCGTCGCGCCGGCGGTGCGCAGCGCGTTGATGAAGTTGATCTTGCTACGGCTGTCCGTGGTCAGGTCTTCGACCAGCAGCACGCGTTGGCCTTCGGTCAGCAGACCTTCGATCTGCGCGTTACGGCCGAAACCCTTCGGCTTCTTGCGCACGTATTGCATCGGCACCATCAGGCGGTCGGATAGCCATGCCGCGAACGGGATGCCGGCGGTTTCGCCACCGGCCACCGCGTCGATCTGCTCATAGCCGACGTCGCGCAGGATGGTGGCTTCAGCCATTTCCATCAGGCCACGGCGCACGCGCGGATACGAGATCAGCTTGCGGCAGTCGATATAAACCGGGCTCGCCCAGCCGGACGTGAAAATGTACGGTTTCTCCGCGTTGAAGTGCACTGCTTGCACTTCGAGCAGCATCTTGGCGGTGGTGTCGGAGATCGTCTGGCGATCGAAGCCTGTCATGGGCGGATCCTTGGGTGTGAGCGGGGAGAAGCGGGCGCGGGGCCCGGTGGCGCAGCAAGCGGGGTATGCCGCGCCGTGATGGGCGGAATACGCAGCCGGTCAGTGGGGTGCAGGCCGGTTTTTGCTACGCGCGTAGGCCGACATTTTACCCGAAATGGCCCCTCCCGAGGAGGCCGTCGTGCGTGTCTGCCACGAATGACGGTCATAACGGCAGCACTGAACGGGGCTTGCGGGGTTCGTTCGGGGATGGTTTGCGGCTGCTTCCCGGGCTGTTTCCTGGTCTGCTTTTTGGCCCGCTTGTGAGCGGCTTTGGGCGCCTTTACACTCACGCGACTTTCCTGGGCGGCCTCGCATGTTGGTCGCCTCCATGCCCTACGGAATGCTTTCAATGACTGCCGCTTCTTCTACCACCGAGACCCGCGAACCTGCCGAAGGCGGCCCCGCCAAAAGCGGCTATGCCGGCCGGGCGCTGATCGCTTCAGTGCTCGGGTACGCGATGGACGGCTTCGATCTGCTGATCCTCGGGTTCATGCTGCCGGTGATTGCAGCGGACCTGCATTTGAGCTCCGCGCAGGCCGGCTCGCTCGTCACGTGGACACTGATCGGCGCGGTAGCGGGCGGCCTGATTTTCGGCGTGTTGAGCGACTATTTCGGCCGCGTGCGGATGCTGACGTGGACGATTCTGATCTTCGCCGTCTTCACCGGACTGTGCGCGCTGGCACAGGGTTATACCGACCTGCTGGCCTATCGGACCATTGCAGGCATTGGCCTCGGCGGTGAGTTCGGCATCGGCATGACGCTGGTGGCCGAGGCGTGGCCGGCGTCACAGCGGGCGCGCGTGTCGTCGTATGTCGGGCTGGGATGGCAACTCGGGGTGCTGGCGGCCGCGCTGTTGACGCCGCTCCTGCTGCCGGTGATTGGCTGGCGCGGCATGTTCGCGCTGGGATTGCTGCCTGCCGTGGTGTCGTTTTTCGTGCGGCGCCGCGTGGAGGAGCCGACGCTCTTCACCGAACGCGTCGCACGCGGAATGCGTAAGCTGCCGCTCAAATTGCTGGTGGCCGATGGACGCACCATGCGCGCCAGCGTCGGCATCGCGATTCTCTGTTCGGTACAGAACTTCGGCTATTACGGTCTGATGATCTGGCTTCCGAGCTATTTGTCGAAGACGTTCGGTTATTCACTGACCAAGTCCGGCGTGTGGACCGCCGTGACGGTTCTCGGCATGGCATGCGGCATCTGGCTGTTCGGCATGGCCGCCGACCGTTTCGGCCGCAAGCCGACGTTCCTGTTCTACCAGGCGGGCGCGGTGGTCATGGTATTCGTCTACGCCCATTTAACGACGCCGATGGCGTTGCTGATCGGCGGCGCGGCCATGGGCGTGTTCGTCAACGGGATGATCGGCGGCTATGGCGCGCTGATCTCCGAGCTTTATCCCACCGATGCACGCGCCACCGCGCAGAACGTGCTGTTCAACGTTGGCCGGGCGATCGGCGGTTTCGGGCCGGTGGTCGTGGGCGCATTGGCCGCACGCTATTCGTTCGGCGCCGCGCTTGCTTTGCTCGCGTCGATCTATCTGCTCGATATCTTTGCGACGCTCTTTCTGATCCCCGAACGACGCGGCGCCGAGCTCGATTGACGCGCACGTGGCGCACGGGACAACCGTCAGCCAAATGGCCGCCGGATGCGGCGCTGCAGCATTTGTCAGGCGATGTTTCACCGATGGCGAGCCATGTTAACCACTCAGTGCAACGACGCATTCGGGGTGTACACTAACCGACCCGCGTAGCACTCCGCACCGTCTTGCGCTCCGCCGAGGTTCGACGCCGCGCCCAACCGGCGCATGCGAAAACCGCCGCAGTCGATTATCCATTCGATAGACGAGAAGCGCGCCAACGGTGCGGTGTGCCGGGCCCAATTACTTACGTCTCGCAGGCTAAAAAATGGACGAACAACTTAAGCAAAGCGCTCTCGCATACCACCAGTTTCCGAAGCCCGGCAAGATTTCGGTCACGCCCACCAAGCCGCTGTCGAACCAGCTCGACTTGTCGCTGGCGTACTCGCCAGGCGTCGCCGCGGCCTGCATGGCGATCTACGAGGACCCGCTCGACGCGCAGAAGTACACCTCGCGTGGCAACCTTGTCGGCGTGATCACGAACGGCACGGCCGTGCTCGGTCTCGGCAATATCGGCCCGCTCGCCGCGAAGCCGGTGATGGAAGGCAAGGGTTGCCTGTTCAAGAAGTTCGCCGGCATCGACGTGTTCGACATCGAACTCTCCGAGTCCGATCCGGACAAGCTGGTTGAAGCGATCGCGATGCTCGAACCCACGCTGGGTGGCATCAACCTTGAAGACATCAAGGCGCCGGAATGCTTCTACATCGAGAAGAAGCTGCGCGAGCGCATGAAGATTCCCGTCTTCCACGACGATCAGCACGGTACTGCGATTATCGCTTCGGCGGCGATCCTGAACGGCCTGAAAGTGGTCGGCAAGAAGCTCGACGAAGTGAAGCTGGTGTGTTCGGGTGCTGGCGCTGCGGCCATCGCGTGTCTGGATCTGCTGGTGAACCTGGGCCTGTCGAAAAAGAACGTGCTGGTTACGGATTCGAAGGGCGTGATCTACGAAGGTCGCGGCAATCTCGATCCGTCGAAGGAACGTTACGCGGCGAACACCGAAGCACGTACGCTGGCTGACGCGATCCGCGGTGCCGACGTGTTCCTCGGTTGCTCGAGCGCTGGCGTGCTGAAGCCGGAAATGGTCGTCGAAATGGGCACGCAGCCGCTTATTCTGGCGCTGGCGAATCCGGAACCGGAAATCCGCCCGGAAGAAGCGAAGAAGGTGCGCCCGGACTGCATCATCGCGACGGGCCGTTCGGATTACCCGAACCAGGTCAACAACGTTCTGTGCTTCCCGTTTATCTTCCGCGGCGCGCTGGATGTCGGCGCGACCACGATCACGGAAGAAATGAAGCTCGCGTGTGTGCGCGCGATTGCCGAACTGGCCGAAGAAACCGATCAGGGTGATGAAGTCGCCAAGGCGTATGAAGGCCACTCGCTCGAGTTCGGTCCTGAATACCTGATTCCGAAGCCGTTCGATCCGCGCCTGATCATCAAGATCGCGCCGGCTGTCGCGCAGGCCGCGATGGACTCGGGCGTTGCGACCCGTCCGATCAAGGATATGGACGCGTACCGCGAGGAACTCGGCACGACCGTGTACCGCACCGGCATGGTGATGCGTCCGGTGTTCGCCGCAGCGAAGTCGGAAGTGGCGCGTATTGTGTTCGCCGAAGGTGAAGACGAGCGCGTGCTGCGCGCCGCGCAATTCGTGCTGCTGGAAAAGATCGCCAAGCCGATTCTGGTCGGCCGTCCGTCGGTGATCGAGATGCGTCTGAAGAAGATGGGCTCGAAGCTGAAGTGCGGTGAAGACTTCGAAGTCGTCGATCCGGAAGACGATCCGCGCTATCAGCAATGCTGGCAGGCCTACCACGAACTCGGCGCGCGTGAAGGCGTGACGCCGGATGTCGCGAAGGCTGCGATGCGCAAGTTCAACACGCTGATCGGCGCGATCCTCGTGCGCCTCGGCGAAGCGGACGGCATGATCTGCGGGATGATCGGCCAGTACCACACGCATCTGAAGTTCATCGAGCAGGTGCTGGGCAAGGCGGATAACGTGCAGAACTTTGCTGCCATGAACCTGCTGATGCTGCCAGGTCGCAATCTGTTCATCTGCGATACGTACGTGAACGAAACGCCGACCGCCGAACAACTCGCCGACATGACGATGCTGGCTTCGCGCGAAATCGAGAAGTTCGGTATCACGCCGAAGGTGGCGTTGCTGTCGAATTCGAACTTCGGCAGCGCGCCGTCTTCGTCGTCGCAACGTATGGCCGCGGCTCGCAAGCTGATTGCCGAACGTGCACCTTCGCTCGAGATCGACGGCGAGATGCACGGCGACGCGGCATTGTCGGAAGCCGTCCGCAAGGCTGCGTTCCCGGGCACGACGCTGACCGGCGAAGCAAATCTGCTGATCATGCCGAACGTGGAGGCGGCGAACATCACGTACAACCTGCTGAAGATGATCGGCGGCGAAGGCGTGACGGTGGGGCCGATCCTGTTGGGCGCGGAAAAGCCGGTGCACGTCCTGACGCCGGCTGCGACCGTGCGCCGGATCATCAACATGACGGCGGTGGCTTCGGCAAACGCACGCAAGGGGTGAACCGCGCGGTCATGCTGTATTGATGGTTGAAGCAAGCGGCGCTGCATTGCGGCGTTTGCGGCAAGCCAGTGAGAACGCCACGGAAGGTGCTTCCGTGGCGTTTTTTTATTTGCGCATTCTTAGAGTGGTGGCCGTTGGTCTGAAAGATTCTTATGGGGCTGGGCAAGCTTTAAGAATGGTCCTATTCGGTTTTCTGTGACACTTTTGTAAAGTTACTTCTGAAGCGAGGCACAACGCGATGGCAACGGAACAGTCGGCTGATCAATCCTTGCATCGCATCACGCGCCGCGCTTCTTCTGGTGTTGGATGGTGGTAGCAGTAGCAGTAGCAGTAGCAGTAGCAGTAGCAGTAGTTGCAGTTGTTGTAGTTGTTGCAGTTGTTGTAGTCGTAATCGCAGTAGAAGTCGAAGTTGAAGTTCTGGTGGTGAAGACAAGCAGTACCAATGGGTTGCAGTACTTGCAGTAAATGTGTGTTGTGAAGTTGGTAGTTGGTAGTTGGTAGTTGGTAGTTGGTAGTTGGTAGTTGGTAGTTGGTAGTTGGTAGTTGAGGTTGAAGTTTGCAATCGAAGTGGAAGTTCGCGGTTGAAGTAGCAGTCCGCAGTTGAAGTTGAGGTTCGGAGTTGTTGTCTGGCAGTTGTTTGTTTTTGGTTGGTTGTTGTTGTTGTGTTGTTGGAAGGAGCTGTACCGCTTGTTCTTGTACACATGCATCACGTGGCGAAACAGGCAAAAAAAGGCGACTGTCCGCGAGGACAGCCGCCTTTTCCATTTCAGGCCAATGCCAGCCGGTCAAGCCGGCAAGATCACGCCGCGTGCTGCGTCTTTCCCGTTTGCGGCGAGCGCCAGCGTGTCAGCAAGTCGTTCCACTTGACGCGCACGCCCTTCAGGTTGTTTTCCTTCACGTGCCCGTAGCCGCGGATGCCGTCCGGCAGATTCGCCAGTTCGACCGCCAGTTCGCGCTTCTGCGCAGTCAGCCCGCCGATCAGTTCGCGCACCAGCGCTTCGTACTCACCAATCAGCGCACGCTCCGTACGACGCTCCTCCGTCTTGCCGAACACGTCGAGCGCGGTCCCGCGCAGGAACTTGAGTTTTGCCAGCACGTGCATGGCGCTGAACACCCAAGGCCCGTACTTCTTCTTCACCAGATGGCCTTGTGCGTCTTTCTTCGAGAACGTCGGCGGCGCGAGGTGAATGTGCAGCTTCCAGTCGCCTTCGAAATTCGCCTTCAGTTTTTCGATGAACGCGGGGTCGCTGTAGAGCCGTGCGACTTCGTACTCGTCCTTGTAGGCCATCAGCTTGTGCAGATTCTTCGCAACCGCTTCGGTCAACGGCAACTGGCCGTCGATCGAGTCGAGCGTCGATTCCGCCACACGCACTTGCGACACCAACGCGCGATAGCGGTCCGCGTAAGCGGCGTTCTGATATGCGGCAAGATAGTCGGCGCGCTTGTCGATCAGCGTGTCGAGCGCCTTCGGCGTGTGCAACGAGATGATCTTGCTGCTCGTTGTTTCCGCTGCGGCACCGCGTCCTTGTGACTGCGCGAGCTCGCGCACCGCCGCCAGATCATGCGCGGCGCGGCGCCCCCATTCAAATGCTGCACGGTTCTTCTCGATCTGCACGTTGTTCAGCTCGATCGCGCGCATCAGCGACTGATAGGTCAGCGGCACCCAGCCGCGTTGCCATGCGTAACCGAGCACGAACGGATTCGTGTAGATCGCATCGCCGAGCAGCGCGACGGCGAAGTGATTCGCGTCGACCATATCGACGCCGTCGTCGCCCGCCCCGGCACGCACGTCCGCTTCGGTGCTGCTGCCAGGGAAGCGCCAGTTCGGGTTCTTGATGAGTTCGGCGGTCGGCGTGTGCGCGCTATTGAGCACGACGCGTGTGCGGCCCACCTGCATGCGCGAGACGCATTCGTCGCTGGCGGTGACGATCGCGTCGCAGCCGATCACGAGACTGGCTTCGCCCATTGCGATGCGGGTTGCGTGGATGTCAGCCGGGTGCTGGGCGATCTGCACGTGGCTCATCACGGCGCCGCCCTTTTGCGCGAGGCCGGTGACGTCGAGTACCGTGACGCCCTTGCTTTCCAGATGCGCGGCCATCCCGAGCAATGCGCCGATCGTCACGACCCCCGTGCCGCCGACACCCGTCACCAGCACCCCATAAGGGCGCGCGATCGACGGCAGTTCAGGTTCCGGCACCGGCGGCATCGCGTCACCGACGATGCCCGAAGCCGCCTTCGGCTTGCGCAACTGGCCCCCTTCGACGGATACGAAGCTCGGGCAGAACCCGTTCACGCACGAGAAATCCTTGTTGCAGGTGGACTGATTGATCTGGCGTTTGGTGCCGTACTCGGTATCGAGTGGCTCAACGGACAGGCAATTCGACTTCACCGAGCAATCGCCACAGCCTTCGCATACCGCCTCGTTGATCACGACACGGCGCGCCGGATCCGGATACGTACCGCGTTTCCTGCGGCGGCGCTTCTCGGTCGCGCAGGTCTGGTCATAGATCAGGATCGTCGTGCCGGCAATCTCACGCAGCTGACGCTGAACTTCGTCGAGCTTGTCGCGATGGTGGATATCGATGCCGGGCGCGAGGCCGACGTTCGCGGCGTACTTCTCCGGTTCATCGGTGACGATCACGATCTTCGTCGCGCCTTCGGCGGCGAGTTGGTGCGTGATCTGCGGCACGGTCAGCACGCCGTCGACCGGCTGGCCGCCGGTCATGGCAACCGCGTCGTTGTAGAGAATCTTGTAGGTGATGTTCGCTTTCGACGCGATCGCCGCGCGAATCGCGAGCAGGCCCGAGTGGAAGTAGGTGCCGTCACCGAGGTTGGCGAACACGTGCTTGTCGTTGGTGAACGGCGCCTGGCCGATCCACGCGACGCCTTCGCCGCCCATCTGGCTGAAGGTGCTGGTGCTGCGGTCCATCCACACGGTCATGTAGTGACAGCCGATGCCGGCCATCGCACGCGAACCTTCCGGCACGTTCGTCGACGTGTTGTGCGGGCAGCCTGAGCAGAACCACGGCTTGCGCTCAGCTTCGACGCGCGGACGCGCCAAGGCCTTTTCCTTCGCTTCAATCACGGCGATGCGCGAGGCAATGCGTGCACGCACGTCGGACGGCAGGTCGAACTTGTCGAGCCGCGTGGCGATCGCCTTGGCGATGATCGCCGGCGAGAGTTCGTAGTGCGCCGCCAGCAGCCAGTTGCCCATCGGCACCGACCATTCGCCACCTGCGCCGTCCTTTTCATCGAACTTGCCGAACACGCGCGGACGCTGTGCATCGGGCCAGTTGTACAGTTCTTCCTTGATTGCGTATTCGAGAATCTGGCGCTTTTCTTCCACCACCAGAATTTCCTCGAGACCGCGCGCGAAGGCTTGCGCACCTTGCGCCTCGAGCGGCCAGACACAGCCGACCTTGTACAGACGGATGCCGATGCGCGAACAGGTTTCGTCGTCGAGGCCGAGATCGGTCAGCGCCTGACGCACGTCGAGGTACGCCTTGCCGCCGGTCATGATGCCGAAACGCGCGTGCGGCGAATCGATTTCGACGCGGTCGAGTTTGTTCGCGCGCACATAGGCGAGCGCCGCGTACCACTTGTAGTCGAGCAGACGCGCTTCCTGCACCAGCGGCGGATCCGGCCAGCGGATATTCAGGCCGCCGTCTGGCATCGCGAAGTCGTCCGGCAAAACGATTTTCGTGCGGTGCGGATCGATGTCGACCGAAGCCGACGATTCGACCACGTCGGTCACGCACTTCATCGCCACCCAGAGGCCGGAGTAGCGGCTCATCGCCCAGCCGTGCAGGCCGAAATCCAGATATTCCTGCACGTTCGATGGAAACAGCACCGGCAGGCCACACGCCTTGAAGATGTGCTCCGACTGGTGCGCGAGTGTCGAGGATTTGGCGGCGTGGTCGTCGCCGGCGAGCACGAGAACGCCGCCGTGTTGCGCCGAGCCGGCCGAATTGGCGTGCTTGAAGACGTCACTGGAACGGTCGACGCCCGGGCCCTTGCCGTACCACATCGAGAACACGCCATCGTACTTGGCGCTCGGGTACAGATTGACCTGCTGTGAACCCCACACGGAGGTGGCAGCAAGGTCTTCGTTGACGCCGGGCTGGAACACGACCTGGTGCGATGCGAGATGCTGCTTGGCTTTCCACAGAGATTGGTCGAGTCCGCCGAGTGGCGATCCGCGGTAACCGGAGATGAAGCCGGCGGTATCGAGCCCGGCGGCCCGGTCGCGTTCCTGCTGCAGCATCGGCAGACGAACCAGCGCCTGGATGCCGCTCATATACGCGCGGCCGCGTTCGAGGGTGTATTTGTCGTCGAGCGTGACGGAAGATAGCGCGGCTTCGAGCGAGGCTCGCTGACCTGCGTCTAGCGGGGCATTCATTATGTGTACTCCTCCACCCAGTTTGGGATCGCCAAAACTTTTTGGGCCGCGGCATCTTGTGAATGCGTATGGCCGGGGTCGCCATATTGACGTGTTTTAAGTGATGGTAGCACTGGTGAAAACCCGCCGCAGCAGGCCAGAAATGCGGCGATGCAGCGTGACTTCCACGGAACGCGTGGGATGACTTAAAGTGCCGGAACGCTGCTGTAACAAGCTGTAAAAACTACAAATCTGTGGAACCGCAGTTGAAATGTCTGTCTAATACCCCACCTGCGAGCAATGTCTGCGCAACGCTCCGCATTCGGTGGAGCTTCAGGACAGCAGGGCAGTTAGAAAAGGAGTACGCATGAACACGAGAAACATCCAGACGTTCCTGATGGTTTCAGCCGCATTCTTCGCCATGACCGCGCCGGTGCGCTCGAGCTCGAACAGCGCAGGGACGCTGTCGAACGCAATCGCCAGCACGGCGCAAGTCGCGCCCGCACGCATTGCGGTGGAGCGCATTGCACGATCCACGAAAGCCGACGAGGAAGACCAGAATTCGTGATGCGTCGCTAATGCGGCGCTTCGGTTGAAAATCAGCCGTTGTCCGGGCTTCGGACAACGGCATAAACGACGAAGGGCGAGGATCGCAAGATCGTCGCCCTTTTTTCTATCTCTCAGATTCTTCGTCGGCCCTGATTCGTTAGGCCTTGTCCTGAACCACACCGCGGCGAATCTGGTCCAGTTCGATCGATTCGAACAACGCCTTGAAGTTACCCTCGCCAAAGCCCTGATTGCCCTTGCGCTGGATGATCTCGAAGAAGATCGGTCCGATCTGGTTTTCGGTGAAGATCTGCAGCAGCAAGTCGTCGGGTGCGCCGTCGATCAGGATCTTGCGCTTGCGCAATTCGTCGAGCGGCTCGCCGTGGTTCGGCACGCGGCGATCGACCAGCTCATAGTACGTGTCGATCGTATCGAGCAGCGAGATGTTCGCCGCGCGCAAACCGTCCACCGTGCGGTAGATGTCGTTGCTGCCCAGCGCGATGTGCTGGATGCCTTCGCCGTGGTACTGATCCAGATACTCCTGGATCTGACCGGCCACATCCGAGCCTTCCTCATTGATCGGAATGCGGATCTTGCCGCACGGCGAGGTCATCGCCTTCGACTTCACGCCGGTCACCTTGCCTTCGATGTCGAAGTAGCGCACTTCCCGGAAATTGAACAGGCGCTCGTAGAACTCCGCCCATTCCTGCATGCGGCCGCGATGGACGTTATGCGTCAGGTGATCGATGTAGGTCAGACCGTGGCCGACAGGGTTCGGATTCGCGCCAGGAATCGGCTCGAAGTCGACGTCGTAAATATCGATGTTGCCGATGGTACCCGGCTCAGCGCCGTTCTTGCCGCGCCAGCGGTCGACGAAATAGATCAGCGAGTCGCCGATACCCTTGATCGCCGGGATGTTCAGTTCCATCGGGCCGGTCTTGTTGTCGAAGCCCCAGGCGCCTTTTTCCAGAGCCTGCTGGTAAGCCTTCGCTGCGTCTTGCACACGGAACGCGATCGCGCAGATCGACGGGCCATGCAGGCGCGTGAAACGTTGCGCGAACGAATGCTGTTCTCCGTTGACGATGAAGTTGATTTCGCCTTGGCGATACAGCGTCACGTCTTTGTGACGGTGCCGGGCGACGGCGGTGAAGCCCATCTGTTCGAACAGCTTGCCGAGCGCCTTCGGATCCGGTGCGGTGTATTCGATGAATTCGAAGCCGTCGGTGCCGACCGGGTTTTCCCAAGTTGAAACCTGCATTGTCTGTCTCCATTAAGCGCCGGCGCGAGGTTGCAAGGTGGCGCGACTGAATGACGCAAGTGTAAAGGTGGGCTCACGACGAAAACTTGCGAACTTAATCGTGCGCCGATACGCTTGAGCTATTTTATAGCTCAATTTTTTACATGGACGGCAGAAAATGGCCAATATAGAGATAGACGCCATCGACAGACGCATTCTGGCGATCCTTCAGGAGAATGGCAGGCTCTCGAACCAGGAGATCGCCGAGCGCATCAACCTGTCGCCGAGCCCGTGTCTACGGCGTATCCGTCGGCTGGAAGAGAGCGGGGTGATTCGCGGCTATGTCGCGTTACTCGATGCGCAAAAGCTTGGGCTCGATCTGCTGGCCTACGTCAACGTGCGGCTGGAGAAACGCAGCGGTCCGGCGCTCAGTGCGCGCGGCGATGCCACGCATGCCGATCTGTTCCGCGCAGCGGTGCAGACGTGGCCGGAAGTCGTCGCATGTCACGCGATGACGGGAGACATGGATTACCTGCTGCGTGTGCAGGTCGAGGATATGGCGCACTTTTCCCGTTTCGTGCAGGACCAGTTGCTGCACCATCCCTCTGTCATCGACGTGAAGACGAGCTTTTCGCTCGAGAAGTTCAAGGAGACGACGGCGCTGCCGATTTTGTGAGCGCCGGGCCGTGGTCAGGCGACAGAAAAACAAAAAGGGCAGCCACAAGGCCGCCCTTTCTTTCCCCGAAGCGCAGGCTGTTCAGGCCGCCGCCTCAGTCGGCATAAACGACTCGAACATCTTCGACGCCTGACGCGCCTGGCGCTTGAGTGCGTAGTCGAATACCGCGGCTTGCTCCTGCAGCATCTCCGTGATGATGCTCGATTGATCCGCCGGCGGCAGAGTCAGATACGCGTCTGCTTCGCCATATGCGTATTCGATCTTCATGCCGGCCTTCTTCGCGATGTGCATCATGGTCGAATTGCGCGACAGGCAGTGCATGTAAAGCGTGGTGACATGCGTATTGCGGCTGCGGATGGCGGCGCGCTCGAAGAGCTTCGAGCCAATCCCTTGCCCGCGGACGCTTTCCAGCACCGACACGCCGAACTCAGCGGTGCGTTTGTCGCCGTCGGCCGGCAGATACGCCAGGTGGCCGACGCCGGTGAGTTGCAACTGACTATTGAACACGCCGAAGACCGTGTCGCGCGTGAAATCGATCGCGCGGACGTAGTTTTCGATGACGTGGTTCGGCACGATCTGGCCGAAGCGCAGAAGGCGGTCGTCTTCGCCGAGCGAGAGGAAGTGGGTCAGCAGCCGTTCGCGATCGATCGCGGTGAGCTCACGGACCAGAGCAGGCGCACGACCGGCTGGCTGCAACAGGCGATCGTGCGCGACGATCGGCTCAGCGGCGCGGGGTGTAATCAAGTTCATGGTCGGGTTCTCCTTTTAATCGAGCGGCATGGTGCACCGCAAAAACGATTTTAGCGGAAACCCTGACTTATCACTAGGGAAAACCCGTATCAATAATTGAAGAGAATGCCTAAAAAGTTGGCGCCCTATTTTTAGTGTATTGATTATTAAGGAAAAATAAATTGAACGAGCGTTCGTGACAAGGTGTCGCGCCTAGGCAACTCGTGGCGATCATTTCCTCTGAACAATGCTGCCGTGCGCAATCAGCCCTCGGCAGAGCTCAACCCGTGGTCCACCATATTGACCACTTGCTCGGCAAATTCCCGGTAGCCCATCCGGCCGTCCGGCTTAAGCCAGGTGAACGTCCAGTTGATCATGCCGAACACCATCATCGTGAGGGCGGTCTGGTTTTCGCGCGAGGCGCGTTCCGGATAGGCACGCGCCAACTGCCGCGCAAACGCCGCGACCACATCGCGCTGGCGGTTCAGGATGACCTCGCGCTGGGCGTCGACCAGATACTTCACGTCGTTGAGGAGCGCGACGTGGCGGCTGTGCGACGTCTCATACTCGGACAAAAACGCACGGATCAGCTCCGCGAAGGTTTCCCGCTCCGTCAGTCCGCGGCGTTGGCTCGCACCTTCCACCTCGGCGATGATCAGCATCAGCCGCTTGGTGTAGCGATCCAGCAGATCGAAGAGGATCGCTTCCTTGCTCGCGTAATAGTGGTAGAGGCGCGCTTTCGAGGTGCCGCTCGCGGCAGCGAGGTCGGCCATCGAGGTACTCGGGTAGCTGGTCTGGGCGAATTTCGCCGCGGCCAGTTCGAGAATCTGATCGCGCTGGGTTTCGTGGTCGGGGGCTCGGGTGCGGGCCATAGTCGTCTATTTTATTAGTGTGGACAGGGGGCAAGCGCCGTACACAGTTCCAGCGTGCGCCATGCGCTCGTGTCGCCACGCAGCTTGATGCGGCGGGTCGCGGCCAGTTCGCGGAAGCGCCACAGCACGATGCTGTCGCTCACCAGATACCCGAGTTCGGCGGTCATCAATGCGGCGGCAACATGCGCGGCAGGCTGCCAGTCGCCGGTGACATGCTCGAGAATCAGCGCGTCCAGGTCGGCGAAGCTGCCGCTCGTGAACGTGTTGTCGCGCCAGCGCCGCGTCTCGCCGTTCGTGTGCTTGGCTTCCTGCCATTCCAGCGCGAGCCGGCTGATGCGCAGAACCGAAATCGGCGCCGCGTCTGACAGACGCCCTTGCAGTACAGCCGGCGCGAACATGCCGACTGATGTCGCGCGATCTTCGCGGCTGTGCGCCCATGCGCCCGGATCGGTGAGATCGCGAATCGATAGACGCACTTCATTCAGTCGCTGTGGGCTGTTGCGCAGGTGGTAGCAGACCCGGCGCAGCATCAATTGATCGGCTGCACTTTCGCCGTGCCAGACCACGAGATTCGCGTCACCGCGCGCGATGTTCTCCAGCGCTGCCGCCTGCTCGCGGAATTCCCGAAGAAAATCGCGCCGGGTGTCCGTGCTGACACGGTCCCAGAACTCGGCTCGTACGTCGGGTCCGTCATCGATGCCGCGCAGCGGACCGACCGCCAGATCGTCGCGCATTGCATGCACGCGATCGTCGAGGCCCGCCTCGGCTAGTGCGGCCCGCAGTGACTCGGCGGCGACATCGCCGTTGGTGAGGTGGATGATGCTCATCGGCAGTGGCTTGGGCTGGCAAAAAACGCAAATGACAAAAGGGACCGCTCATCGACCGGGACTGGTGTCCGATCGCGAGCGGCCCCTAGTGTAAGCGGATCGCGGACCTGCTGAAAGCGTTGCGGGTGTCGCATGACCACCCGCCGCGTTCGACTCAGCGCTCGTCGTAACTCACCACCACGCGATCGCTGATCGGATGGCATTGGCAGGTCAGCACAAAACCGTCGCGGATTTCGTGCTCTTCCAGGGTGTAGTTCTTCTCCATCTTCACCTCGCCTTCGAGCACCTTCGCGCGGCAGGTGCAGCAGACGCCGCCCTTGCACGCATACGGCAGCGCGAGGCCGGCACGCAAGCCGACGTCGAGCACGCTCACGCCCTGATACGGCAGGCGCAGCTTGCGCCTTTTGCCGTCGAGGACGATTTCGAGGTCGGCGGCCGGGGTGTCGTCGGTGATTTCGACCGGCGGCACGCCCGCTTGCGGCAGCGGCGAACCGAAGCGTTCCACATGCACTTTTGCCGAAGGCACGCCCGCGGCTTTCAGCGCCGCCTCCGCGGCATCCATCATCGGGGCGGGGCCGCAGATGAAGGCTTCGTCGATTGCGTCGGCGGGCAGGAGGTTTTTGATGAAGGCGGTGCACTTCTCCTGGTCGAGCACGCCGTTGAACAGCTCGACGTCCTGCAGGTCGTCCGACAGCACGTGATAGAGCACGAAGCGGTTCATGAAGCGGTTCTTCAGGTCTTCGAGCTCTTCCGCGAACATGATCTGATCGACGCTGCGGTTACCGTACACCAGTGTGAAGGTGCTGCGCGGCTCGACTTCAAGCGTGGTCTTGATGATCGCGAGCACCGGCGTAATGCCCGAGCCGCCGGAAAATGCGATGTATTGCTGGCCTTGATCGGCGTTCAGATGGGTGAAGAAGCGGCCGTCCGGCGTCATCACGTCGATGGTGTGGCCGGGTTGCAGCGTGTCAAACGCGAAGTTCGAGAAACGCCCGCCGCGTACGCGCTTGATGCCGATGCGCAGTTCGCCGTCGCGATCGTAATCGGTGACGCCGACACAGATCGAATACGAACGGCGCGTCTCCTCACCGTCGATGTGCGTTTTCAGCGTGACGAACTGGCCCTGCGTGAAGCGATAGTGGTCGCGCAGTTCGACAGGGACTTCGAAGGCGACCGAGACCGAGTCGGCGGTTTCGGGACGCACTTCGCGGATACGCAGCGGGTGAAATTGCGGGGTAGCCATATCAGTATGGTTTGAAGTAGTCGAAGGGTTCGCGGCAGTCGAGGCAGCGGTACAGCGCTTTGCAGGCCGTCGAGCCGAATTGCGCAACACGCTCGGTATGCGCCGAGCCGCAACGGGGGCACGACGGCGCCGGCAGCGCGCGCGGCATGAAGCGCAGCACTTTTTCCTGCGACTGCACGGTGGAACCGCAATTACCGGTGGGCGGCGCGATTCCGTAGGCGCGCAGCTTCTCGCGCGCGTCGGCGGTCATCCAGTCGGTGGTCCAGGCCGGTGCGAGGACCGTGGCGATCCGATACGGCTTCAGCTCAGCCACGTCGAGCGCGTGGGCGACGTCTTCGGCAATCTGCGACATCGCCGGGCAACCGGAATAGGTTGGCGTGATCACGACTTCGAGCGTGCCGTCGGCGGCGCGTCGCACATCGCGCAGAATGCCGAGTTCACGAATCGATACCACCGGGATCTCCGGATCGGGCACCGTTTCGAGCACGGCCCATGCGCGTTCGAGTGTGGCGTCGGCGGTGGACATGGCAGTCGAGGTCGTCATCGTGAAGTTCCGTGGGATTCCGATTGAGCGCTTACCAGGTGGCGCCGGGATGCTGGCGCGCGAGGCTTTGCATTTCGGCCAGCACGAAGCCCATGTGCTCTGAGTGCTCGCCATGCTTGCCGGTCGTGATGTGCTTGACCGCTTCGGGGAGCTGGAGCGTGGCTTTGTCGAGCGTGGCCTGTACGTCTTCGAGCCATGCTGCCTTGAGGTCCGACGTCAGCGGCCCGATACCGGCCGCGGCGACGGTTTCCTCCACTGCGTCCGTGCTGAAAAACTCACGCGTGTACGGCAGCAGATAGTCGAGCGCGGCTTGTGCGCGCCGATGCGATTCGTCCGTGCCGTCGCCGAAACGGATCAGCCATTCGCTCGCATGGTGTACGTGATAGCTGGTTTCCTTGATCGACTTCGCGGCGATCGCCGCCAGCTGTTCATCCTTCGACGTCGTGAGGGCCGTCCAGAGGTGCGCCATCAGCGTCGAGTACAGGAAATTGCGCACGATCGTGACCGCGTAGTCCTTCTCGGCTTGCGCGGTGCCGGCGAGCGGGCCGTAATGCGGCAACTCGGCAAGCGTGTAATTGGCGAACTCGCGTTCGGCGCGGAAGTAGGCGTAGTCGTCTTCCGTGCGGCTTTTGCCGGTGAGTTGCTGTTCCAGTGAGGCGGCGTGCGTGTACAGCAGACGCGCCTGACCGATCAGATCCAGACTCATGTTCGACAGAGCGATGTCCTCTTCGAGGATCGGGCCGTGACCGCACCACTCGGCATTGCGCTGACCGAGGATCAGCGCGGTGTCCGCGAGGCGCAGTACGTACTGCAGATGTTGGGGCGTGATGGTCATGGCCGCGCTTACATGTGGTTGACTTCGTCGGGGAGCGTGTAGAACGTCGGGTGGCGGTAAATCTTGTCGCCAGCCGGTTCGAACAGCTCCGCCTTGTCTTCCGGCGCGGACGCCGTGATCGCCGACGACGGCACCACCCAGATGCTCACGCCTTCCTGGCGGCGGGTGTAGACGTCGCGCGCCATGCGCAGCGCCATCGGCGCGTCGGCGGCATGCAGGCTGCCGCAGTGTTTATGGTCGAGTCCCTGCTTGCTGCGCACGAAGACTTCCCAAATCGGCCATTCCTTGTTCATCGCTGATCTCCTGATACTGTGTCTGGCTTGTCGCCGCCGTTAGGCAGCTTGCTGTTGTGCGCGCTGGCGCTGCTTTTCGGCGTGGGCGAGGGCGGCTTCACGGACCCAGGCGCCGTCGTCATGCGCTTTCACGCGGGTCGCGAGACGTTCGCGGTTGCACGGGCCGTCGCCATTCACGACGCGCCAGAATTCTTCCCAGTCGATGTCGCCGTAGTCGTGATGGCCGCGCGCTTCGTTCCACTTCAGGTCCGGATCGGGCAGCGTGACGCCGAGCACCTTGGCCTGGTCGACGGTGGCGTCGACGAATTTCTGGCGCAGATCGTCGTTCGAGATGCGCTTGATGCCCCATTTCGACGACTGGTTGCTGTGGATCGAGTCTTTGTCGCTCGGGCCGAACATCATCAGCACCGGCCACCACCAGCGGTTCACGGCCTGCTGGACCAACTCGCGCTGCGCTTCCGTGCCGCTCATCATCGACATCAGCGCGTCGAAGCCTTGACGCTGATGGAACGACTCTTCCTTGCAGATACGGATCATCGCGCGGGCGTAAGGGCCGTAAGTGCAGCGGCACAGCGGAATCTGGTTCATGATCGCCGCGCCGTCCACCAGCCAGCCGATCACGCCGACGTCCGCCCATGTGGGCGTCGGGTAGTTGAAGATGCTCGAATATTTGGCTTTGCCCGAGTGCAATGCGGCGATCAACTGATCGCGCGACACGCCGAGCGTTTCCGCCGAGCTATATAGATAGAGGCCGTGGCCGGCTTCGTCCTGCACTTTGGCCAGCAGGATCGCCTTGCGCTTCAGGCTGGGTGCGCGCGAGATCCAGTTGCCCTCGGGCAGCATGCCGACGATTTCAGAATGCGCGTGCTGCGAGATTTGCCGCACCAGCGTCTTGCGGTAAGCGTCAGGCATCCAGTCCTGCGCTTCGATCTTGCCGTCGGCGGCCATGACCGCGTCGAATTGCGCCTGCTCGGGCGAACTCGCTGCTGCGTCGAGCGGGGCGACGTTGCCGGGGATATCCAGGGATTGCGTGTACATGGGGACGCTCTCAGCGGAAGTTGTCTGTGTGCGCAGTATAAACCAACCGACCGGTCGGTTAATAAATTTTTTGAGACGATCGGCTCTTATCGATAGGGACACCTTGGGTTCGTCGCCGAGGTGTTTCGCGAGCGTCGCCGCCCCGCGCCGACACATAACCTATAAAATTGCGAATTGGCCGCGATTTGCGGCCTTCATGCATCCCCCGGTACTCATGTTACGTCTAAGCGAAATTAAACTCCCGCTCGATCACCCCGAGAGCGTTCTCGAAGCCGCCGTCCGCGCGCGCCTCGCTGAACTCGGCGTGGGCGAGGACGGGCTCATCCGATACACCGTGTTTCGTCGCGCGCATGACGCGCGCAAGCGCGCCGACATCAAGCTCACTTACATCGTCGACGTCGAGGTGAAGGATGAAGCGGCCGCGCTCAAGCAGCTCGCCGACGTGCCGCACTGCGGTGTGACCCCGGATATGACGTACCGTTTTGTCGCCAAGGCACCGGCAGAGATGACTGCCCCGCGCCCGGTCGTGATCGGCATGGGGCCGTGCGGCCTGTTTGCCGGGCTGATCCTCGCGCAAATGGGCTTCCGTCCGATCATTCTCGAGCGCGGCAAGGCCGTGCGCGAGCGCACCAAGGATACTTTCGGGCTGTGGCGCAAGTCGGTGCTCAATCCTGAATCGAACGTGCAGTTCGGCGAAGGCGGCGCGGGTACCTTCTCGGACGGCAAGCTTTACAGTCAGATCAAGGATCCGAAGCATTACGGCCGCAAGGTGCTTGATGAATTCGTCCGCGCGGGTGCGCCGGAGGACATTCTTTATCTGAGCCGGCCTCATATCGGCACGTTCCGCCTCGTCAGCATGGTCGAGAAGATGCGCGCGACCATCCACGAGCTGGGCGGCGAGGTGCGTTTCGAGACGCGGGTCGACGATATCGAAATCGATCAGGGCAAGGTGCGCGGGCTCAAGCTGTCGACGGGCGAGCATTTGCGCTGCGACCATGTGGTGCTGGCAGTCGGCCATAGCGCGCGCGACACCTTCCAGATGTTGAGCGACCGCGGCGTCTATATCGAAGCGAAGCCGTTTTCGCTCGGTTTCCGGATCGAACATCCGCAAGGGTTGATCGATCGCAGCCGTTTCGGCAAGTTTGCCGGTCACAAGCAACTGGGCGCCGCCGACTATAAGGTCGTGCACCACTGCAGCAACGGGCGCGCCGTTTATAGCTTCTGTATGTGTCCAGGCGGCACGGTGGTCGCGGCGACTTCCGAGCCGGGCCGCGTGGTGACCAACGGCATGAGCCAGTATTCACGGGCCGAGCGCAATGCCAACGCCGGGATAGTTGTCGGCATCACGCCGGACGATTATCCGGGCGGCCCGCTCGCAGGTATCGCCTTCCAGCGCAAATGGGAAGAGCGGGCGTTCGAACTGGGCGGCGGCAACTATATGGCGCCGGGCCAGCTGGTCGGCGATTTTATCGCCGGGCGGCCGTCTACTTCGCTGGGTTCGGTGGTGCCGTCGTACAAACCGGGCGTGCATCCGACCGATCTCAGCACGGCGCTGCCAGACTACGTGATCGAAGCGATCCGCGAAGCGTTGCCGCAGATGGACAAGAAGATTGCAGGCTTCGCGATGCATGACGCGGTGCTGACAGGCGTCGAGACGCGAACGTCGTCGCCGATTCGCGTGCGGCGCCGGGATGACTTTCAGAGCATGAATGTCGAGGGCTTGTATCCGGCGGGTGAAGGCGCGGGTTATGCCGGCGGGATCTACTCGGCGGCCATCGACGGGATCGAAGTGGCCGAAGCGCTTGCGTTGAGCATGACAGGCGCGTCGGCGGCGGGCTGATTGGTCATGCGTCTGCGCTCGCACCGAATGGTTGCGGCGCATTCGACGCCGCAGCCCTGATGCCGGCGGCGGCTGATCGCGCGCTAGCGTTCGCGCGGTCCGCCGCGATGGTTATGGCGATCGGGCACAATGCACGTTTTGCCTCGAACTGACCACCCGAATGACCCTTCGTACCCTGGCTGCCGCATGTGGCGCGGCGCTGCTTTGCCAATTTGCCGTTTCCTCGACTGTTTTTGCCGCCGACGCCCCGACGCACTGGGTCACCGCGTGGGCGACGGCGTTGCAACCCATCCCGCAACGGTCGGATTTGCCGCCGTTGTATCGCGCCCCAGAGGTAGCCGGGCGCACGGTTCGCCAGATCGTCTATCCGACGCTGTCCGGTAAATCCGCGCGACTCCATCTCAACAACGAGTACGGCAAGACGGAGCTCGTCATCGAGGATCTGCGCATCGCGCGATCGGCCGGCGGTGCCGCCGCGCTGGGCAATGGCGAGACGCGCGTCACGTTCGGCGGCAAGGGCTCGGTGAGCGTACCGGCGGGCGCTGAGTTAGACAGCGATCCGATCGCTATCGACATCGCCGAAGGTGTGCCTTATGCGATCAGTGCTTTCACGGGGCCGGAACAGCGGATCGTGGCGTGGCACCGGGTCTCGAATCGGGTGAATTACGTTTCTGCGCCGGGTAATCACACTGCCGATACTTCCGCTGATTCGTTTCGCGGCCGGTTCACGCAATATGTGTGGGTGACGGGTTTGTCGGTGGACGCGCCTTCATCGGCCGCCGTCGCCGCGATCGGCGACTCGATCACCGACGGCATGCGCTCCAGCCTGAATCAGAATCGGCGCTGGCCGGATGCGCTGGCTCGCCGGTTCGCCAGCAGCGGCGACCACGCCACGGCGATCGTTAATCTTGGCATCAGCGGCAATCGCTTGTTGAGCGACTCCCCTTGCTACGGTGACGCGCTTGTCCGACGTTTCGACCGGGACGTGCTTGAACGCCCGGGCGTCAAGACGGCGATTCTGCTGATCGGGATCAACGATATCAATTTTGCGGAGATGCCGGCTCGTAGCGGGCTTGACTGCGATTCCCCGCATACCTCGGTAACGGCTGCCGATCTGATTACCGGCTATCAGCGGGTGATTGCGGATGCACGGCACCGCGGCGTGAAGGTGTTCGGCGCAACGTTGACGCCCGCGTCGCTGCCAGCGCCGCGGGAGACGATCCGGCTTGCGGTCAACCAGTGGATTCGAACCGGCCACGCTTTCGACGGCGTTGTGGATTTCGACGCTGCACTACGCGACCCGGCGCAACCGAACCGCCTGCAGCGCACCTTTGACAGTGGTGACCATATCCATCCCAGCGACGCCGGATACGCCGCAATGGCCGAAGCGGTCCCGGTAGATGCTGTAGTGAATTCAACCCGGAAGTGAGCCACCAAAAAAAGATTTTCGTCAAACCCTTGTCACATGGCTGATGTTCGCCTAAGATTCGCCTCCTCGTTTGCGAACGAGCGCCGCTGCAGAAACAGGCGGCCGTAGCGTCAACAAGGTTTTAAGCGAAAGCGAAAAATGTTGTTGACGAAACGAAAAAGATTCTTCATAATCTCGTTTCTCTGCTGCTGATGCAGCGACGCAGAACGAAGCGGTGCCGGGTGGTTGTGAGGTTGACGACAACGGTGCAGGTTCGGTAGTGAGTGCGTAATCGATCTTTAAAAATTAA
>NZ_WOEY01000018.1 GCF_013177695.1 Paraburkholderia solitsugae
CACCAACGCGCTGGGCGACCCGATCACCAGCAGCAACAAGATCCCGACCTTCACGGCCCGCCTCGACTACACGTGGTCGAGCGCGCTGGATATTGGCGGTTCGTTCAACATCGGTCGTCAGACGCTCGCAAGCGCGCAGGCAACCGATGCCACCGGCGCCCCGATTCCGGGCTCGTTCGTCTACGGCGTAGGCGGCCAGTCGCCTAATGCCTTCGGCACGTTCTTCTTCGGCGAAGCGGATATGGCCTACACGCTGGCTGACGTCCAGTACAACGCCGAAGTCGACTACGGCCAGCAGCAGAACGCCGCGTTTAACGGCGGCCAGGCGCAGTGGTACGGTCTGTCGCTGCTCGCACACCGTAAGTTCAGCTTGCCGGTGGTGGGCCGCATGGGCGCGACCGTCCGCTACGACGTGCTGGTTGACCAGAAGAACGGCGGCGGCGGCGGTGGCATCGCGTTGAACGCGAACGGCATGGACACGGCTGACGGCTTCGGTATCGGCGCGGACTGTCTTGCCAATTCGAAGGCAAGCGGCGGTCTCGGCTTCGAGTGCAAGGGCGCAATCCATCAGGACGCCGCGCTCGACGTGTTGTTCTACCCGACCCAGCAGATCACGGTCAAGGTGGAATATCGCCACGACTGGGCCAACAAGCAGGTGTTCCTGAAGAACGACGGTTCGTACGGCAAGTCCAACGACCTGCTCGCGACGCAGTTCATCTACTCGTTCTAACACGACCCGCCTCATCGCGTGGCCCGGCTTGACCGCGGGCCACGCGCCAAGGCCTCTTCTGCATGCTCTGCCTATGCTCCGATTCTCAAACCAGCCTCACGTCACCTCGTATTACGCAGCAACCGCTAACGACACCACGCGCCATCCCCCGCTCGAAGAGACACTCAATGTCGACGTCTGTGTGATCGGCGCGGGACTCACCGGCATTTCGACTGCCTTGAATCTCGCCGAACGCGGTCACTCGGTGGCCGTGCTCGAAGCATCGAAAGTCGGATGGGCCGCGAGCGGCCGCAACGGTGGCCAGTTGATCGGCGGTTTTGCCTGCGATATCGATACATTCGCGAAGTTCATGCCCGCGGATGACGTGAAGCGTGTTTGGGACATGGGGCTCGAAACCCTGGATATCGTCAAGGAGCGCGTCGCGAAGCATCAGATCGATTGCGATCTGACCATCGGGTATCTGACCGCGGCGAACAAGCCGCGCGATACGGATGCGCTGCAAAAATGGCGTGACGAAGCGCAACAGCGCTTTGGCTATGACCGCTACAGTTATGTCGACGCCGATGGCGTCGGCGAGTATGTTCAATCACAGCGCTACCTCGGCGGATTATTCGATGCGGACAGCGGCCATCTGCACCCGCTGAATTACACGCTCGGTCTGGCGCGCGCGGCACGCGAGGCCGGCGTACGGATTTTCGAAGACAGCTGCGTCACCGCGTTGCGTGTGGAAAACGGCCGGCATGTGGCCGAAACCGCGCGCGGCAAGGTGAATGCGCAATTCGTCGTGCTCGCCTGCAATACTTATCTCGGCCAACTTGCGCCGGATCTCGCCAGCAAGATCATGCCGGTCGGCACCTACGTGATCGCCACCGAACCGCTCGACCCCGATCGCGCCGAAGCGCTGATGCCGGCGAAAGCCGCGGTGTGCGACAGCCGCTTCGTGCTGGACTATTTCCGGCCGGCCCCGGACAATCGCCTGCTGTGGGGCGGTAAAGTCAGCTATTCGAAGCTCGCGCCGCGCAATCTCGGTGAAGCGATGCGCCGCGATATGCTGAAGACCTTCCCGCAACTCGACGATGTCAAAATCGACTATGCGTGGGGCGGTTTCGTCGACATCACCATGAATCGCGCACCGCATTTCGGTCGGCTGTCGCCTACGGTGTACTTCGCACAAGGCTTCTCGGGGCACGGCGTGAACACCACGGGGCTTGCGGGTAAGCTGATTGCGGAAGCAATCGACGGCCAGGCATCGCGCTTCGATCTGTTCGGCAAGATTCGGCACCGCGACTTCCCGGGCGGCGCTACACTGCGCACCCCTGCCCTCGTGCTTGCGATGGCCTGGTATCGAATGAAGAACCTGCTTTGATGAATGCTCCGACTCCTGGCTTTAACACCCTCGACCACCGCGCCGATGCGCTGATCGCCAACTCCTACTACGAAGCGAGCGCCACGCGTCCGCTTACCGACGATCCGATACTCGAGGGCACGCTGGAGGCCGACGTCTGCGTGATCGGCGCGGGTTTCTCGGGTTTGTCGGTGGCGCTGGAATGCCGGGCGCGCGGCTTGTCGGTGGTGGTGCTCGATGCGCATCGTCCCGGTTGGGGCGCATCGGGCCGCAACGGCGGACAGACGCTGGTCGGTTTCGCGAAAGACGAGATCATTGAACGTCAACTCGGGCTCGACGGTGCGCGCGCGGCGTGGGCCATGTCGGTAGAAGGCGTGGCCCTGGTGCGTGAGCGCATCGAACGCTACGGCATCGATTGCGATTTCACCGCCGGCTATCTGACGGTGGCGACCAAGCCGAAACGTGTGCCGGATTTGCGTTCGTGGATGGAATCAGCATCGCAACGCTGGGGCTATACGAAGCTCTCGTGGCTCGATACCGATGAAGTGCGTTCGCGCGTCGCTTCGCAACGCTATCTGGCGGGTGTCTACGATCCGTTTTCCGGCCATTTGCATCCGCTCAAATACTGCCTCGGCCTCGCCGACGCGGCACGTCGTGACGGTGCGCAACTGTTCGCGCATTCGCCGGTGATCGAAGTCGTGCGGGGTGCGCGCCCTATCGTGCGTACCGCTAACGGCGAAGTGCGCTGCCGTTTCGTCGCGGCGTGCGGCAATGCGACGATCGGCGACGTGCTGCCGGCGCCGGTGGCCGCGCGCATCGCGCCGATTGCGTCGTATATCGTCGCCACGGAGCCACTCGGCAAAGCGCGCGCCGACGCGCTAATCAAAGGACGCGAGGCGATTTGCGACAACAACTTTTTCCTCGATTACTTCCGCTTGTCCGCTGATCACCGCGTGCTGTTCGGCGGACGCGCAAGTTCGACCGGTGCGTCGCCCGTGCAGCTCGGTGAAGAGATTCGAAAACGCATGATCGGCGTGTTCCCTCAACTCGGCGATGTGCGAATCGACTATGCGTGGGGCGGGTTTGTCGACGTGACGCGCAATCGCGCACCCGATTTTGGCTCGATCGATCCGAACTACTTCTACGTGCAGGGCTTTTCGGGGCACGGTGTGGCGTTGACCGGGATTGGCGGTCGTGTGATTGCGAAAGCGATGGCCGGCGAGACGGCCGCCTTCGATCTGTTCGCGCAGTTGCGGCATGCGCGCTTTCCGGGTGGGCCGGCATTGCGGGGGCCAGCGCTAGAACTGGGGATGATGTATCACCGGATTCTGGAGTTGTTCTAGGCGGTGTTCGGGCGCCTCATTCACAGCGTGGTGCTCAGGTTGGCGTTGCAACGAAAAAAGGCGCGAGACTGATCGCTCAGTGACACGCGCCAACCTGGTACCACTACCGCAATTGCTCTATCGAACGAGGAACCCGTATGTCAACGGGTCTCGTTCATCCACTATCCAATTGGCAAAGCCGCATACGAAAGCCTTGCCTTCGACTTCCGGGATGACGGCCTTGAAGTCACCCACGGTCGTTTCGCTCAGGACACGTCCTTTAAAAACGGTACCGATAATGGACTCGTTCACCAACGTATCGTCTTTTCCGAGCTCCCCGCGCAGATAGAGCTGCGCGACACGTCCGCCGGTTCCCGAGCCCGTGGGCGACCGGTCAACCTCACGGTCTGCAAAGATGCAACAGTTGGCTTGCGTGGAGCCCGCATGACGGGGCGCGTTAGCAATGATGGTCCCATAGATGTGGTTGATTTCAGGGATCTCCGGATGCTCGACCGGAAACGCCTCATTGGCGGCCGCTTTAACCTCCGTACCGAAACGGATAAGCTCTTCCACCGAGGACTCACGCACTTCGAGACCGTGTGGCTGCCCGTCCGTGTAGAAATAAAACGCGCCGCCGAAGGCGATATCGCCAGTCACCGGGCCGAACGACGGCGTCTCAACCGTGACGTCCTTTTTCCAGATGAACGACGGCACGTTCACGAAGCGGACATTACCCGCGTGCTCGCCGTCCCATTGAACGAACGCTTCAATGAAGCCACATGGTGCGTCGATACCAATGCGCGTCTCCGGTATCTGACGCTGCACCCAGCCCAGCTCGACCGCGGCTGTCGACAGCGCAATGACGCCATGCCCGCAGTGGTCGCTGTAACCCTCGTTGTGCAGGAAGATGATGCCGAAATCCGCGTTCGGACTCACCGGTTCCGTCAGGTAACCCCCGTACATATCGGCATGACCGCGAGGCTCGAACATCAGCGCCTTGCGAATTTCGTCGGCGTTCTCCTTCAGCCACGCGCGTCGCTTGACGATCGTATCGCCAGGAAGACGCGGTAGACCGCTGGTAACGATGCGGAATGCTTCACCGCCGGTGTGGACTTCAACAGTCGAGATGGTGCGTGTGATTTTCATGTTTGCTTCATGAAGTCGGTGGGTGTGCGGTGTTGCTTTTACTCGCCGTACGGAACCGGCAAACCATTTTTGATGACGTACACGGTGGTCGGAGCGCCCTTGAGGTCACCATACTCGTCAAACGAATATGTCCCGGCGACTCCCTTGTAGTTTTCCTTCGCGAGTTGAGCGGTCAGCTTCGCCTTGTCGGTCGTCGTTCCCGCCTTCACCATAGCGTCGGCAAGCAACTTCACACCGTCGTAGTAGCTGACGGCGTAGACCTGCGTATCAATGTTGTAGGCAGCCTTGTACTTCTGCAGGAACTCGCGACCTGCCGCCGTCTTCTCAAGTGCGACACCGCCTTGTGCACAGTAGACGATAGACGCAGCATCGCCGGCGACCTTGCCCATATCGGCGGAGCAAATGCCATCGCCACCGAGCAGCTTCGCGCGCAGTCCACGTTGACGCATCTGCTTTGCCATCGGGGCCCCCTGCGCTGCATAGCCACCAAAGAAAATCACGTCCGGGTTCTTGGCCTTGATGGTGGTCAAAATCCCAAGGAAGTCGGTGGCTGTCGAATTGGTGAACTCCTGGTCGACAATCTGGATACCGTTGGCCTTCGCCGTCTTGATGAACTGTTCCGCGACGCCCTGACCATAAGCGGTGCGGTCATCAATGACTGCTGCAGTCCTGGCCTTCAAAGTCTTCGCAGCGAACTGTCCCATCGTGCCGCCGAGTTGTTCGTCGCTCGCGCCAATACGGAAAATGTTCTTGAAGCCTTGCTTCGTCAGAGCCGGGTTAGACGCGACCGGCAACATCGGCACACCGCCAGCATTGAAGACTCGCGATGCGGGAATGGCTACACCCGAGTTGTAGGGTCCGACGACGGCGACGACGCCGCTGTCAACGAGCTTCTGTGCAACCTGCACACCGATTTTCGGGTCCGCCTGGTCGTCTTCCGAATCCAGTTTGAAGGTGACCTTCTGTCCCGCAACTGTGACGCCGTCCTTGTTCAGTTCATCAACGGCGAGGCGAGCGCCGTTCTCGTTGTCTTTGCCATTTGGTGCCTGAGGCCCCGTGAGAGGTGCCGAATGACCGATAGTGACCACGACTTGGGCACTTGAGGACAAGGTAAAACCAGCGGCCAGCAAGGTGGCCATTATTGTTGCGATGCGGCGCATTCCTGACTCCAATTGGCTGAAAGAGAAGCCAGATTATTGGAAATCTGGGGCATACACAATCTAAACACGGTCCGCCGCGAATGATGCTGGGAGGATATTGAGTGCAAACGGTGGGCGCGACCGATGCCGCGCGCCAGCCGTTCACTCTGTGACCGGCTCGAGCAGTCGGCCGGCTTCCTTCATACACACGCCAGCCTTGATGACCACGGGAATGTGTTCGCCCTGTCCCAGCAGAAGGCAAATGTCCTCAATCGGGTCACCGTCGACCACGATGAGGTCAGCCACGGCGCCGACAGCGACTGTTCCCCGCACCCCTGCCTCACCCGTGATTTCGGCGGCAACGCAGGTTGCCGACCGGATAGCCTCGACGTTGCCGACGATTTCTGCCCGAACCGCAAACTCGTCGGACTGGAAGGGGTGCAGTTCGCCCAGCATATCCGAGCCGAACCCGACCTTCACGCCTTCGCGCGCCAGCAGCGCAAGCGCCTGCCGGCCGACGGAGCGTGCGCCCTCAATCTTGGCGAGCGACTCAGCGGGGAAACCAAGCGCGGGACCTTGTTCAACGAGACGGTCGAGTGTAGCGATGGTGGGCACAACCGCTACGCCGCGCTCCGCCAGCAGACGGGCGGTCTCCTCGTCGATGAGGTTGCCGTGCTCGATACATTTCACCCCGCACTCGACGGCGCGCCGGACGGCACGAGCGGTGTAGGCGTGCGCCATCACGTAAGTGCCGGCAGCCTCCGCTTCCTGAACCGCGGCACGGATTTCATCTTCCGAATACTGCGTGTTGGTGATGGGGTCGTTGGGCGAAGCCACACCACCTGACGCCATGATCTTGATTTGCGTGGCCCCATTGAGGAGTTCTTCGCGCACTGCCAGGCGCATCGCCTCGACACCGTCGACCACCCGGGCGATCGCTCCCTGACGCCCCAGGCACCCGCAGGCATCGTCAAGCGTGTCATTGCGCTGACGGAAGTCGCCATGCCCACCGGTCTGCGACAGCGCCTTGCCTGAGGACAGAATGCGTGGGCCCCAAAGCACGCCGCTGTTGACAGCCTCGCACATGCCAAAGTCAGCGCCACCTGCATCCCGAACGGTGGTGAACCCGCGATTCAGCATGCCGCGCAGGATGGGTAACGTCTTAAGCGCGGCCAGGAAGTTTGGCATCATCGCGTTGGCGCCCAGATTCGTTTTCGACGCGACGACGTGGACATGCAGATCGATGAAACCCGGTAGCACGGTACGCCCAGGAAGGCTCATCCTGCGGGCCTCGACAAACGACGGCGGTATCCCTCCTATTGCCGCAATCTTCCCATCGGCGATGCAGACATTGACGTTTGTCTGGCGTTTCTTCGTTGCCGGGTCGAAAACGTTGACCCCTTCGAGTACCAACCTATTCATGTGAATTTCCTCAAGCCTGGTATGGCTTTGTCAGCAAGATGCCGAGCAGGCTAACCACTGCGGCGAAGACGATGTAATAAGACGCAGACTCGGCGTCACCCGTGTGTTGAGTGAGCCAGGTGATGATGAAGGCGGCAAAGCCACCGAAGATGGTCACTGCGCCGTTGTAGGCCAAAGACAATCCCGTCGCACGGACGCGGCTCGGGAACATTTCCGTGAAGAGCGCCAGAATCGGGCCGGTGTAGGCAGCAATCAGCACGCCGAAAATTGCCTGGAAGGTCAACAGCGTGGCAAAGTCGGGCGATTTAATCAGATGAGAGAACAGTGGATAGCTGGCAACCAGAATCACGACCGCAGCAACCGACAGGACCCGCCGCTTGCCGCCCCTATCCGAGAGTGCCCCGAACACAGGTGCCATGACCATCAGCACGACACCGCTGACGACGCCCGACGTGAAGCCCTCACGCTGGGTCATGTGCAGATACTTCACCACATAAGTCGGGATGTAGAACAGGATGACGTACGTGCAGACGGTCCACAGTACGACCATCAGCAGGCTGGAGAGCACCTGGCGGGGATACTCGCGAATGACGTCACGCAGCGGCGTGTCGGTGTGGCGCTTCTCCGCTACGAACTCGGGCGTTTCCTCGATTTTCAGCCGAATGTAGTATCCAACCGGGGCCACCAGCATGCCGATGAAAAACGGAATACGCCATCCCCATGCGGTCAGCGAATCAGCTGACATGCTCGATGTGATGAGCGTACCGGTCAGGCTGCCGATGACCACGGCGAAACCGATACTCGTCTGAATCCAGCTCGAATAGAAAGCACGACGTTTAGCTGGCGCATGCTCGGTAAGGAACGCGGTAGCGCCGCCCATTTCACCGCCAGCGGACAGCCCCTGCAGCAATCGCGCGATGACGATAAGACACGGCGCGGCGATGCCGATAGATTGGTACGTAGGGGCGAAAGCAATGATGCCCGAGCCAAGCGCCATGACGAGCATGGCGAGCGACAGCGCTCGCTTGCGACCCACCTTGTCGCCGTAGATGCCGAACGCGATGCCGCCGAGCGGTCGCATCACGAAACCCACACCAAACGTTGCCAGTGATAGCAGCAGCGACGTGGTCTCGTTGCCTGCGGGGAAAAATAACTTACCGATGGTTGCTGCGAAGAACGCGTACCCGGAAAAGTCGAACCACTCCAGACCGCTGCCAATGACAGTGGCGAAAATCGCCTTCCGGCGCGTCACCGTCCTTGCGGGCAGCTCGCCCACCAGTATGCCGTTTGATGCACTCGTTGCCATTTGGACCTCTCTGGATTGTCGCTTTGCGAGGGGAGCGTTCGCGATTCGTCACGCAATCAATGTAATTTTTGGCGTGACAAGCGCATAACGCTAAATTCGCAAACGCGCTTGCAAAAAACGCAAGCGCATCCAGAGGCTTGCAACGGGGACGTCAGGAAGCGACTGTCTGACTGATTACCCACTCGCGGAATCGACGGGCGGCAGGTGTTTCCGAACGCTCCGATGGCCAGGTGACAAAGTATGAGCCGCCCATGGTGGCGTGAGCGTCCGATGCCTTGACGAGCGCGCCGTGCTCGAGGAGCGGGTCGATAACCCGGTTCCAACCGAGCGCGATGCCCTTGCCATGCGTCGCGAGCTGCACAATGAGGGGGTAGCTGTTGACAATGATGGTTTGATTGAGCGCGGGTCGTTCAAGCCCAGCCTGTTCGAACCAGGTGTGCCAGGACATCCAGCTACGTTCCGCGTCCTCCAGAACAAGCAAGGTGCAGGACAGCAGTTCCACTGGCGTCAGCTTGCGCCCATCAAGATAGGTCGGTGAACAAACCGGAAAGACCTCTTCGTCGAAAAGCTTGCGTATGTGCGTTCCGGGAACCTCGGGGTTGCGCAAATAGAAAATGCCCACGTCGTACTCGGCTGGCGAGACGGCTCCGAAGTGGTCCCGCACGATGATGCGCAGGTCCACATCGGGATTCGCATCGATAAACGAGCCGATTCTCGGCGCGAGCCAGAATACCGAGATCCCGGCCGAGCAGGACACCGTGAGGCGAGACTTGACGACGCGAGCCATCAGACTCGACGTCACGCTAGTGCACAGCTCCAACATGCGCCGCACGTCCACCGCATAGGTTTCCCCTGCTGGTGTGAGTCTTAGGGTGTTGTGCTCCCGCACGAATAGCCGGCGCCCGAGGAATGCTTCGAGTTGAGATATCTGGCGGCTCACGGCACTGGTGGAGAGGTGCAGTTCCTGCCCCGCGCGAGTGAAGCTCAGATAACGGGCGCTAGCTTCGAATGCTTGAAGACATGCGAGTGGAGGCAGCGGAGAGAGAGCCATGGCGTGCGGCGTGCTATCCAGGTTGGAGTGGAGCAGCAGGATCGCTCAACGACATCGCGAGCAAGCGGCTAGCTGGTACAAACTTTACTGGCCGTTGTTATTCACCGCCGCTGCGGCCCGAACATCCGTGCCAACGCGCGTGCAAGTTCCTTGACTACGGTATCGGCGGTCGGGCGATGAAGCAACGCGATATCCATGGTTTCAATTGAAGGCAGCCCGCTTTTCTGTGTCAGCACGGCGTGATCCGCCGTCACCGAGCGCGCGGGCAGAAGACTGATGCCGAGACCATCGGCAACGGCCGCCTGAATGCCGCTCAAACTCGAACTGATAAAGCTCATCCGCCAGCGGCGCCCGAGTCCTTCGATCGCGTTGGTCATGTCATCGCGGTAAAGCCCCCGCGGCGGAAACGCGACGATGGGAATCGGATCAAGCTGGAAAGAAGGGTTCTTCGCACTGTCGATCCACCTCAATTGCTCCGGCCAGCACGCGACTGCCTCGCGGCTGTTGCGCCGCTGCTTCACGAGGATCAGATCGAGGTCGCCGCGATCGTAGCTGGTGCCCACGTCGCGGCTCAATCCACTGGTCACTTCCAGCTTCACCTGCGGATGCTTGCGGTTGAACGCGGCGAGCATATGGGTTGTCGGGCCGCCGACGAAATCTTCCGGTACACCTAGCCGGACACTCAGTCCCACCGTCGCGCCCGACAGCGCCTCAATCATTTCATCGTTCAGCGCAAGCATCCGGCGCGCGTACGCGAGCAGCGTTTCGCCGGCATCGGTCGGACTCACGTCACGACTGCCTCGCTCGAGAAGCTTGTGTCCTGCCATGTCCTCCAGACGCCGCACTTTCTGGCTCACGGTGGATTGCGTGGAATGCAGCCGTTGGGAGGCCGCCGTAAACGTGCCGCAATCGGCCACCATGACGATGGCCTTCAGCAGATCCAGATCGAATAGCGGTGTACGTGCTTTGGCGTTGGGTTTCATCGAACCATTTGATCCTTGAATACGGACGCTGATTTCTATCACGCATCAAACAGGCTGGCAATTGCGCACGGCGCCATGAACGGACCCTCCCCGCCCCGCTCCAGTCAGGCAACGCAGCGCTCTGATAACCGCATATGTCTAACCAATAGTATTCGATTTTCAACTGATAGGCATTTGAACATTTAATTTTTGCATGTCGGGCGAGATGGATAACATCAAGTGCTGTCGATGCGGCGATTTCGCTGGCCTCGCAGTGGGCGGCTACTCCGCTTCGACATCAGACAGAAAAACTCGAACGTGGCCAAAGCGCGGCGCGACGCCGCCGTGCCAACAGAAGAAAAGCCCCACGACGAGACAAATACCCGGAGACAGGCATGAAGAAACCGCAGTTGCAGAACAGTTGGAGGAAGCCACTCGTGGGCATCGGCGCAGGCATGATGCTGGCGGGTACGGCCGGGAGGAGCTTATGAAACTCCGTATTCTTCTGGCCGCCCTGCCGTTCATCGGCATCTATTCGGGTGGCTCACTCGCCGCCGGTACGCCGCTCCTGTTCGGCCTGCCGTTTCTGCTTGTTTGGAATCTGTTCTGGATGGCGGCAACGGCCGCCATCCTCGCCATCATCTATTACCTCGACAGCCGCGACGAAGCGGCACGCGCGAGCGAGCACACGGGAGGTGGGCAATGAATCCGGCCCTCATCATCATCGTGCTGTTCGCCCTCTTCGCGCTGGCGGTCGGCCTGTACGCGCGTCGCGGCAAGACGTTCAGCCTGGAACAATGGGCCGTCGGCGGGCGCGGTTTCGGGTCGCTGCTTACCTTCCTGCTGATGGCAAGTGAGGCTTTCTCGACCTTCTCGTTTCTGGGCGCGAGCGGCTGGACCTACAGCAAGGGGGTACCGGCGTTCTACATCCTGTCGTACGGCTGCCTCGCGTACGTATTCGGTTACTGGATGCTGCCCCTCATCTGGCGCTATGCGAAGGAACGCGGCCTCGTGTCGTTCGCCGATTATTTTGCGTCGAAGTACGACAGCCGCGCCATCGGCGTGCTGGTGTCGGTAGTCGCCGTCTTCGCGATGGTGTCGTTGCTGATCATCCAGTTACGCGGTCTCGGCATTATCGTCTCCGAGATGTCATATGGCCTGATTTCGCAGGAAACGGCCATCTGGATCAGCGCGACACTGATGGTCCTGTACATGAGCGTCTCAGGCATTCACGGTTCTGCAAGCATTGCGATCTTCAAGGATGTGCTGATCCTCGGTCTCGCGATTTTTCTCGGCACCTATTTGCCGCTGCACTATTTCGGCGGCTTCGGCGAGATGTTCGCGCGCATCGACGCCGTTCATCCGGAACTGCTGCGCATGCCGGAGCACGGCTTCAATCTGAGCTGGTACAACTCGACACTCCTGCTGACATCGCTTGGCTACTACTTGTATCCTCATGGTTTCACTGCCGTCTACGTGGCACGCGACGCGTCGGCGCTGCGCAAGAACACCATGCTGATGCCGATCTACCAGGTGTTGATCGCGTTTCTGTTCCTCGTCGGTTTCGCCGCGGTCCTGACCGTGCACGGGCTCGAAGGCGCGCAAACCGATCTCGCGCTGCTGCGGCTCGTCAAGCAGACTTTCCCGTCGTGGTTCGTCGGGATCGTCGGCGGCGCGGGTCTGCTTACGGCCCTGGTGCCAGGCTCGCTGATCATGCTCAATGCGTCGACGATGATCGCCCGCAACATCTACCGCGAAGGCTTCGCACCGCAGGCAAGCGACCGCCAGGTCGGGCGCGTCGCGCGAATCGCGCTACCCCTGTTCACTCTGGTCGTTGTCTACTTCGTGCTGCGTGGCGGTTCGAACTTCGTCGCCCTCGCGATCTTCTCGTCGAGCCTGCTGACGCAACTCGTGCCCATGCTCGCCTCAAGCTTCCTGAAGCGTCCATTCGGCACCCGGGAAGCGGCGTTCGGCGGTATCTTTGCCGGTGGGATCGTGCTGGCGCTGGCGAACTGGCGCGGCATGACGCTGGCCTCTGTTTTCCCGGCCGCGCCCCTCGCCTTCACCTCCATCAACACGGGCCTCGTCGCGCTGTTCGCCAATGCAGTGGTGTTCATCGCGATCAGCGCCGCGCAGCGCGCCCGTATCGCCCCGTCCATCGAATCGGCATGACCCCTATGACTCGTTCTCTTCATCTCTCCAATGTTCGGCTGGCTGACGGCCAACCGGTTTCCGTTTCAATCGCCGACGGACGCATCGCGGCGCTTGGGACGCATGTCGAAACGCAAGCTGGCGCTCAGGCCGAAGACGGCGGCGGCGCGTTGCTGCTGTCGGGTTTTGTCGAAGGACACACGCACATCGACAAAAGCAACTGGGGCCAGTCGTGGTATCGCAACGAGGTTGGGCCCGCATTAACGGACCGGATCAACAACGAGCGTGAATGGCGCAAGACGTCGGGACACGATGCGGCCAGCCAGTCGCTCGCGCTGACGCGGGCATTCGTACAGGCAGGCACAACGCGCCTGCGCACCCACGTCGACGTCGATACTGACGCGCAATTGCGTTACGTCGAAGGCGTGCTTAGTACGCGCCAGACGATGCGCGATGTGCTGGACATGCAGATCGTCGCGTTTCCCCAGTCGGGGATGTTGATCCGTCCCGGCACGGTCGAACTGCTCGGCAGCGCGCTCGCAGCAGGCGCCGACGTACTCGGCGCGCTCGATCCCGCTTTGATCGACGGCGATCCTGTCGCGTCGCTGAACGCGACCTTTGGGCTGGCGCAACGCTACGGCAAGCCGATCGACATCCATCTGCACGAACCCGGCGAAGTCGGCGCATTCACGCTGAAACTGTTGCTCGACCGCGTCGAGGCGACGGGCATGCAGGGCCAGGTGGTGGTCAGCCACGCGTTTTGCCTCGGCGCACTACCGGAACGCGAACGCGACGCGCTGCTCGAACGAATCGCGCATCTGCGCGTGGCGCTTCTGACCAGCGCGCCGCCGTCTCGCCCCGTTCCGCCGCTCAAGCTTTGCAGGGACAAAGGCATCACGATCTTCGGCGGCAACGATGGCATTCGCGACACCTGGTCGCCGTATGGCGTACCAGACATGCTCGAGCGCGCCATGCTGATCGGCATGCGCTACGACTTGCGACGCGACGACGACATCGCGATTGCCTTCGACTGCGTGAGCGACGCGGCCGCTCGCGGCTGCGGCTTTGCGGACTATGGCCTGCGCGTCGGCGCACGCGCGGACCTCGTGCTGGTCGATGCGGAATGCGTCGCGCATGCCGTGGTTGCCCGGCCGAAGCGCAAGCTGGTCATCGCAAACGGACGCATCGTCGTGCGCAACGGCGAGCTGGTCGACGCTGTGTAACCGTGCGTGAGCACCTCACAAGAAAAATTTGCATATGAACGATAAGCAACAGGTCGACGTCCTGATCGAGCACGGCTGCGTCATCACAATCGATCCCGCGCGCCGCGTCATCGAAGATGGCGCAGTGGCCGTCAAGGGCGATCGCATCGTCGCCGTCGGCGAGACCCGCGCGCTCGCGCAGCAATTCCAGGCAGACCGCGTGATCGACGCACGCCGCAAGGCGGTGCTGCCAGGCCTCATCGACGCACATGCCCACGCCGGGCACGCGATGCTCAGGACGATCGGCGGCGCGAACGGCGATGCGTGGTCGGCGGCGTGCGAGGCGATCTATACGCGCGCATCGGACGAAATGTTCTGGGAAATGGAATCGCATCTTGCGGCACTGGAGCGCCTCAAGGCGGGCGTGACGACGGGCGTATCGCTGCTCGGCGGCGGGGACTCGATCATGCGCGTCGACGACCCCGTGTATGCGCGGCGTCACTGCGACGCGGTGGTCAGAACGGGCACCCGCTCGATCGTCGCGGTCGGCCCGTCGCGCCCACCCGAACCGCGCGCCTATACCCGGCACGGCGCGAACGGCAGCGTGATGCGCGAGGTCGATTTCGCGCAGATGGTCGAGGTTTGCAAAGAGATCATCGACACCTGCCATGGTGACGCCAACGGCCGCATCCAGATTGCACTGACGCTGCCCGTCTATGCACCGCAGCACTATCCCGAGCACGCGGCGCACGAACAGGTCTTCCGGCTTCAGGCCGGGCGCTACACGGCGTTGGCCCGCGAACGCGGTCTAAGCCTGACGCAGGATGGCCATCGCGCCGGCTCGCTGGATTTCGCGCATCGCGAGCTGGGACTGTTGAACGCGAAATCGTTCATGTCGCACGCCATCGATCTCACCGCCGCGGACATCGCGGCGTGCGTCGAGACCGGCGCCTCGATCGTGCACAACCCAAGCGCGATCATGTCGATCATCGGACGTTGCCCTGTTCCGGAACTCATCGACGCCGGCGTGACGGTGGCGATCGGCTCGGACGGCGCGGCGCCCGACCGGGGCTACGACATGTTCCGCCACATGTGGCAATGCATGCATTACCACCGCCGTCATTTTCGTGACCCGGATGTTCTGCCTCACGGCAAGGTGCTCGAAATGGTCACCATCGACGCCGCCAAAGCGTTGTCGCTCGACGACCAACTCGGTTCGCTCGAAGTGGGCAAGCAGGCCGACATCATACTGGTCGACCTTTACAAGCCGCACCTCATGCCGATGAATATGCCCGTCCATCGCGTCACCTGCTTCGCGAATGCCGGCGACGTGTGCATGACGATGGTCGGCGGCAAAATCCTGATGGAGAACTACCGGGTGCTATCGGTGGACGAAGGGGACATACTCGAGCGCGTGTCGGCGGCCGCGGATCGCGCGTTCGACCGCGCGGGTCTGCGTCATCTGCTGGAAACGCCGCCAACGCTGTGGCAGCGTAGCCATTATTGAGGCCGGAACGGTTTTATCGTGGTGCGTTGAGCGTCAACTTCATATGCCGGTTGACGTCCTTGTACAGGAGGTAGCGGAAACGGTCTGGTCCGCCGGCGTAGCAGGCTTGCGGGCAGAAGGCACGCAACCACATGAAGTCACCCGCCTCGACTTCGACCCAGTCCTGGTTCAAGCGATAAACCGCTTTACCTTCGAGCACATACAGGCCGTGTTCCATCACGTGGGTCTCGGCGAACGGAATCACGCCGCCAGGCTGGAACGTGACGATGTTGACGTGCATGTCGTGGCGCATGTCGTTCATGTCGACGAAGCGCGTCGTCACCCAGCGGCCGTCGGTGCCGGGCATCGGGATCGGCTCGATGTCCTGCTCGTTCGTCACGAAGGCCTCGGGCAGCGGCACGCCATCAACGCGCTCATAGTGCTTGCGAATTCAGTGGAAACGGGCCGTGTCGCCGCTTCGATTGCGCAACGACCAGTCCGTGCCGGGCGGAATAAACGCGTAGCCACCGGGCTTGAGAACATGCACGGCGCCGTGCAGCGTGACTTCGATTTCGCCCTCGACGACAAAGAGCACGCCTTCGGCCTTCTCGTCCTGTTCGGGACGCTCGCTGCCGCCGCCGGCACCGACTTCCACGATGTACTGCGCAAACGTCTCGGCAAATCCGGATAGCGGGCGCGCCAGTACCCACAGTCGGGTCTTTTCCCAGAACGGCAGATGGCTGGTGACGATATCCCGCATCACGCCTTTGGGAATGACCGCATACGCTTCGGTAAACATGGCGCGGTCTGTCAGCAGTTCGGTCTGGGCGGGATGGCCGCCGTGAGGGGCATAGTAAGGGGTCCGTGACATTCGACACTCTCCTTGATCATTCACGTTGATGTTCCGACGGCGGCACGCCATGTATCGGCTTCCTGCCGGCCGGTGGTTTCAGCCGACGATGCCTTGCCTGGGCATCGTGACCTTGAACTGCAAGCGGGACGCATCGCCCCAGAATTGCCCGCTTCGGACAATGGCCCGGTCGGCCGGTACGGCAGCAACGGCAGCAGCGGCGTTCGGCGCCTTCACGACGACGAAGCTCGCCTCATTGCCGACCTTGAGTCCGTAGCCGCTTTTCTCCAGCACCGCGGCGCCCGCATCCGTGGCCATGTGCAGCGCAACGCGCAGTTCTTCATCGGTATAGAAACCGGAGCGGTAACCAACCAGCATGGCTCTTTGCAACATGTCGCCGTTGCCATACGGCCACCACGCGTCCTGAATGTTGTCGTTGCCGGTGAACACGCGCACCCCTGCTGCGCGCAGTTGCAGGATCGGTGGAAACGCGCGCTCGCCCGGCGCATTCGTCATGATCGATACGCCGGCTTCCGCAAGCGCGACGGCTACCCGATCGACCACCTCGGGCGCGACGTCGCCAAGCCCGTAGGCGTGGCTCACCGATACCCGGCCGTTCAACCCCGATGCCCTGGTGCGCGCGGCAATACGGTGCAGTTGATCAATACCTTGCTGTCCCGCCTCATGGAGGTGAATATCGATTTTCACGCCGCGCTTTTCAGCAATGCCAAAGACAATGTCGAGCTGACCTTCAGCGTCGCCATCCAGCGTTGTCGGGTCGATACCGCCCACCACCTGCGCGCCTTCACGGGCTGCGGCATCCAGAATCTCCGCCGTGCCGGGACATGACACGACGCCCGCCTGCGGAAACGCGACGAGTTCGATATCCACGACGCCGCGCCATTTCTCGCGTGCCTCCATGACGGCATGCAGGTTCGTCAGACCCGTCGTCGCGTCGACATCGACATGGCTGCGCATCGCAATGGTGCCGAACGACGCGGCCTGGCGGATCAGCGCATCGGCGCGCTCGACGATAGGCGCGGCGCTGGCCAGTTCCTGCTTTTCGATAGCGAGACGCTCACGCAGGCTCGCGACATGACGATGAGGACGCCAGCCATCGCCAACGAAGCTTTTATCGAGGTGAATATGTCCATCGACGAACCCGGGCAACACCAGGTGCCCGGCCAGATCGACGACCTCCGCGCCGCCGATCTCGGGGCATTCCGGACCGATGCCGACAAAGCGCCCCTCATGGACGGCGAGGTTGAGCGGGCTGCCGTCGGCGTCTACGGCATTGACGAATACGCGGTCGAACATGGTGCTGCCTCTGCGAGTCAGGACTCATCCAACGCGCCCTGATCGGGTTGCGTTCGGCGCGCTGCATGGTCCTATGTGGGATGGATCCTTGCACCATATCGAACAGCCGCAGTATCCACAAATTAAATGTTGGAATGGCCTACATTCACTTTCTAAATAGTTTGGCGCGAACCCCCGTCAGCAATAGCTGCGCGATCTGACGTTCCCACCTCCCCTCGGCGCGCCCGCTCCCCGACGTGACCATTCGCCATCCTGGCGTTTACCCCAAAAGTTCATTTTGCCGACTATTTATCAATAAATTATCGTGTTAGATTTCGTCGCTCGCGACCCGTTGCAACCTGGCGCAACCTGCCACTGCCCGAGTGCAACCGGCTGTCACCGGGCATCCCAAGCAACGCGCGCAGCAGTAAAAACAACGACATAGCAGCGACACAGGAGAACAACATGTGGGTATTAATTGGCGTGCCGATCGTCGTAGTCGGCTTCGCATTGCGCTTCAACGCGCTACTGGTAGTGACAATCGCGGGGATCGCCACGGGCATCGCCGGTGGCCTGCAACCCGTGGAGATCGTCAGCGCATTTGGCAAGGCATTCGCCGATAACCGCTACATGGGCCTGATCTGGCTCACGCTGCCTGTGATCGCGCTGCTCGAACGCAACGGCCTGAAAGAACAGGCCAAGCACCTGATTTCGCGTTTGCACGCTGCCACCACGGGCCGCGTGCTCATGCTGTATTTCGTGATTCGCCAGATCACCGCCGCACTTGGGCTCACGTCGCTCGGCGGTCATGCGCAGATGGTGCGCCCGCTAATCGCGCCGATGGCCGAGGCGGCCGCCGCGAACCGCTACGGCGAGTTACCCGACGAGGTGCGCCAACAGATTCGTGCGAATGCGTCGGCGGTCGACAACATTGCCGTGTTCTTCGGCGAAGACATTTTCATTGCGATCCAGTCGATCCTGCTGATCAAAGGCTTCCTTGAACAGAACGGCATCATGGTCGAGCCCTTGCACGTGTCGGTGTGGGCAATTCCCACCGCGATCGCCGCACTCCTGATTCACGTCGTGCGCCTGATGCTGCTCGATCGCAATCTGTCGCACAAGATGAATACGCTGGGAATGGCACGGGGACAGGAACGAGGTATCGCACGATGATGATCAAGCTCGAATCTCTCTACGTGCTGGCCGGTTTGATGTTTGCCGCTTTCGCGCTCTTCAATCTGCAAGACCGCTCAAATCCGCGCCGCCTCGTCAACTTTCTGTTCTGGGGCATTTATGCGATCACCTTCATGTTCGGCGGAGAATTGCCGCATTTCGTGACCGGGTGCCTCGCCATCGCGCTCGCCTTGATCGCCGGTTCCGGCAAGCTCGGCAAAGGCAAAACAGACAGCAACAGTGAAACGGCCGCCGCGCGCCGCGAAGCAAACGCACGGCGCTTCGGCAGCAAGCTTTTCATACCGGCGCTGCTGATTCCGGTCATCACCTTGCTCGGCACCTTGACGCTGAAATACGTACCGTTCGTTGAACCGAAGAACGTCACGCTGATTTCGCTGGTGCTAGGCACGCTAGTCGCGTTCGGCGCGGCGCTGTTCATGTTGCGCGACTCGCCGGTGCACGCATTGAAAGACGCGCGGCACACCATGGATACCGTGGGATGGGCAGCCATTCTGCCGCAGATGCTGGCCGCTCTCGGCGCGCTGTTTGCGATCGCCGGCGTGGGCCATGTGGTGTCGGATCTCGTGAAAACCTGGATTCCAGTCGACTCCGCTTTCGCGGTGGTCGCGGCTTATACATTCGGCATGGCGATCTTCACGATGATCATGGGTAACGCGTTCGCCGCTTTTCCGGTGATGACCGCTGGCATTGGTCTGCCATTGATCGTCCATCAATTCCACGGCAACCCGGCCATTCTCGGCGCGATCGGCATGCTGTGCGGCTTCTGCGGCACATTGATGACCCCAATGGCCGCCAACTTCAATATCGTGCCGGCCGCGCTGCTGGAGCTGAAAGACCAGAACGGCGTGATCAAGGCGCAGTGGCCGACCGCTTTACTATTATTGGTCGTCAATACCATACTGTTGTACCTGTTCGTATTCCGCTTCTGAGGAGTCGCCGATGACTGCCCAACTCACGCCCGAATTCGCGTCCAGATTCGCCAATCTCGCCCTCGCCCACCTCACGCGCGAGTATCCGAACAAGCTGACCCACTCGCTCGCCGGTCCGCAAGACGTGCAAGGCCCGCGCGCCTTGCATCCAATCTTTTACGGCAGCTACGACTGGCATTCATGCGTGCATGGCTACTGGCTGATCCTGCATCTGCTCGACCGCTTTCCGGATCTACCGGAAGCCGCGCGCATCGTCGCGGTGGTCGACGAGCACTTCACCGAGGCGAATGTGGCCGGTGAGCTTGCGTATCTCGACCTGCCGCACAATCGCGGTTTCGAGCGCCCGTATGGATGGGCATGGCTGCTCGCGCTGAGCGCGCAACTCCATTCGCTGAAGCTTTCGGAAGCCGCGCGCTGGTCCAAGGTTTTTACGCCGCTTACCGAGACCTTTGTCGACCGCTTCGAGGAATTTTTGCCGAAAGCGACCTACCCGTTGCGCGTCGGTACGCACTTCAACATGGCATTCGCGCTTGCGCTCACGCTCGATTTCGCGCGGCAAACTTCGCGTGAATCGCTTGAGGCGCTGCTGGTGAGAACGGCCGAGCGCTGGTTTTTGAACGACGTCGCTTGCCAGGCATGGGAGCCCGCCGGCGACGAGTTTTTGTCGCCTTCACTGATGGAAGCGGAGTTGATGCGGCGCGTGTTGCCGCCCGCGCAATTCGTTGAATGGTTCAGGCGCTTTCTGCCGGATCTCGGCGCGAAGAAGCCCGCCACGCTGTTCGAACCCGTTACCGTGACCGATCGCACCGACGGCAAGATCGCCCACCTGGATGGCCTGAATCTGAGCCGCGCATGGTGCCAGCGGTCGCTGGCGCGCGCGCTGCCCGCCGGCGACGTGTGCCGGACCCTATTGTGCGAGTCGGCCGAGCGTCATCTCCAGAGCGCCCTGCCACACGTGGCCGGTGACTATATGGGCGAACACTGGCTGGGCACGTTCGCCACGCTCGCGCTGGAAGCGTGATCCAGCCGGCAGAGTCCGAGACTCCGCCGGCTCCGCGCATTACTGGCCAGTCAGCTTTTTAGGCTTCGGCGGCGTCTGAACCTTGTTGTACTGAAACTCGGGCGTCGCCTTCAAGGCATCTTTGGTCGCACCGGCCAGATAGAAATTCCCCGAACGGATATCGAGCGCAGCGACAGGCACCGCTACGTCATGCGACGCCACGCCCAGGAATCCGCCGGCAGCGACGATGGCAGCGGACAGCGAGCCGTCGGGCGCGACCACCAGATCGCGAATCGAACCGATTTTCTCGTTCTGGTCGTTGTACACAGCCTTGCCGAGAATGCTCTTCTTCACACTCCAGCCGCTCAACAGCGCGTTCGACTGCTCGACGGTGACGCTCAGGGGTTGCGTACCGGCGACTTGCGCCTGCGCACCAAAACTGGTTGCACCTACCGCGACCACAACAACAAGTTTGCTCAACGTCATATCCTTCACTCCGTTCTTAGTAGACTTGACCGGCGCGGGGTCTGCGCCGAAGGAATCGCTGCAAAACGATCATACAGACTACGCGGCGCGGCTGCATCCAGCCCGGCCATACGAACGAACCCAACACGCATCGCTGCCGCGGAGAAAGGTGAAGAGCGCGGCCCAAAGCGCATAACGGTAAAATCAAGCCAGGCGATGACGCCCGTTTAGAGGTGGAAGTTTGACTGAGCTTGAACAGGGTTTCATTTTGACCCGACATTGGCGGGATACGCCCGCCGGCACGGAAGTGGATTTCTGGCTGGCAACAGACGGCGGGCCCCGTCACATCCGCCTGCGCCCTCAGCCTTCGGTGGCGTTCATTCCGGCTGAACACCGCGAGCGCGCCGAAACGATCCTGCGCCGTGAAGCGCCGCTCGATCTGCGTCCGCTCGACCTGTGCGACTTCCACCATCGGCCGGTGATGGGGCTTTACTGCCAGCAGTACCGGCAGTTGACCGGATTCGAGAAACGTCTGAAGCAAGGCGGCGTCGATGTCTACGAGGCCGACATTTTCCCGCCTGAGCGCTACATGATGGAGCGCTTCATCACCGCGCCGGTGTGGTTCGGCGGCGCCGCACAGCATGGCGGCCCGCTTCTGAACGGCGAATTGAAGCCGGCTACGAATTACCGTCCGCAGTTAAAGCTGGTGTCGCTCGATATCGAAACCAGCGCGCATGCGGAGCTCTATTCCATCGCGCTCGAAGGTTGCGGGCAGCGTCAGGTCTATATGCTGGGGCCGCCGAACGGCGAGCCCAGCGGTGTGGACTTCGACCTCGAATACTGCGAAACCCGCGCCCAGTTGCTCGAAAAACTGAACATGTGGCTGGAGCGGCACGACCCCGACGCGATCATCGGCTGGAACCTCGTGCAGTTCGATCTGCGTGTGCTGCAGCAGCACGCCGAACGATATCGCGTGCCGCTGCGGCTGGGCCGCGGCGGCGCGGTGATGGAATGGCGTGAGCACGGCCACAAACAGAACCATTTCTTCGCGGGCGCCACGGGAAGACTGATCATCGACGGTATCGAAGCGTTGCGCTCCGCAACGTGGAGTTTCCCCTCGTTCAGCCTCGAATATGTCTCGCGCTCGGTGTTAGGCGTTGGCAAGTCGATTGACAATCCGTACCAGCGCATGGATGAAATCCAGCGCCGCTTCGATGAGGACAAGCCCGCACTGGCGCACTACAACCTGAAGGATTGCGAGCTGGTCACACGCATCTTTGCGAAGACCGAGTTGCTGCATTTTCTGTTGGAGCGCGCGACGGTCACCGGTCTGCCTGCGGATCGCAGCGGCGGATCGGTCGCGGCGTTCACGCACTTGTATATGCCGCGGATGCATCGGCAAGGCTACGTCGCACCGAATCTCGGTGACGTAGCCGGTGCCGCGAGCCCCGGGGGTTTCGTAATGGACTCACGGCCCGGGCTCTACGATTCCGTCCTGGTGCTCGACTACAAGAGCCTGTACCCGTCGATCATCCGCACGTTTCTGATCGACCCGGTGGGTCTTGTGGAAGGCATGCGGAATCCCGGCGACGATCAATCGGTGCCGGGCTTTCTCGGCGCACGCTTCTCGCGCAGCCGCCATTGCTTGCCGTCGATCGTCGGCCAGGTGTGGCAAGCGCGCGAAACAGCCAAACGCGAGCACAACAAGCCGCTTTCGCAGGCGTTGAAGATCATCATGAACGCCTTTTACGGTGTGCTCGGATCCACAGTTTGCCGGTTCTTCGACCCGCGTCTCGCGTCGTCGATCACCATGCGTGGCCATGAAATCATGCACGCCACGCGTGAGCTGATCCAGACGCAAGGTTACGAGGTCATTTACGGCGACACGGATTCGACTTTCGTGTGGCTGAAGCACGCGCATAGCGAGGAAGCGGCGAGCCGCATTGGGCGCGCGCTCGTCGAGCATATCAACGCGTGGTGGAAGCAGAATCTGCAGGCGCGTTTCGGGCTCGACAGTGCGCTCGAACTGCAATTCGAGCGGCATTACGCGCGCTTTTTCATGCCGACGATTCGCGGCGCCGAGGAAGGCAGCAAGAAACGCTACGCAGGCTTGACCGTTCTGCCGGACGGCAGCGAGGACATCGTCTACAAGGGGCTCGAAACGGTGCGGACCGACTGGACGCCGCTCGCCCAGCAGTTTCAGCAGGAGCTCTACCGGCGAATCTTCAAGCAACAGCCGTATCAGGATTATGTGCGCGACTACGTGCGCGATACGCTTGACGGGAAACTGGACGATCAGCTCGTGTACCGCAAGCGGCTGCGCAGGCCGCTTAGCGAATACGAGCGCAACGTGCCGCCGCACGTGCGCGCGGCACGTGTGGCCGACGACTTCAATCGGCAACAGGGACGGCCGTTGCAGTACCAGAACGGCGGCTGGATCAGCTACGTGATGACGACCGCCGGACCGGAACCGCTCGAAACCTTGCGCTCGGCGATCGACTACGAACACTATCTGACACGGCAGTTGCAACCGGTCGCCGACGCGATCCTACCCCTATTGCACGATGACTTTACGACCTTGACGTCGGGGCAGAAGCAGTTGTTCTGACTCCGCCGTCACTCGCTTGACCGGCCTCAGAAGCTAGTGCGCAAACCGATGCGTGCAAGCGTCTGCGACCGGTTGCTCGCCGCGCCGTCCGGTTGCAACAAGCCGTTGATCCACGCTTGCGTCACTGACGCGTCGCCGCCCGCACGCTGATAAATCGCTTCAACGTAACCGGTGGTGCGCTTCGAGAAGTTGTATTGCAGCGCCGTGGTGATTTGCTGCGCTTTGTTGTCCAGCAGCACGTCGTTGCCTTTCATGTACGTATAGTCAAGACCGAGGGTCCAGGCCCCGGAGATCGTCCACGCCGCGCCGCCCTTGTAGACATTGATCGTCGCGCCACTCGCGGTATTTTTCGTGTTCGTGTAGAGCAGCATCGCCAGCACGCTGCCGAAGTTATAGTGCGCACCCGCGCCGAAGTTACGGATGCCGTCGTGACCGTTGCCCAGTTGCGGATATTTCACTTCGACGTACGCCGCACCCACGCCCAGCGGACCGTTCGCATAGTTCGCACCGAAGCTCATGGTCGAGTCTTCGGAAAACGAACCGGGCACTCCGCCAAACCCATAGAGTGCGCCGAAAGTGAAACCCGAGATATCTGGGCTGCGATACTTGACCGAGTTCGCCACCCGCGTCGCGCCCGCCATCCGGTCGAAATCGAACGAGCCGGTCGGATTGTTCGGCACGCCCAGCGCGGTAAACGGCCCCTGACGAAAATCGTAGATCCCGCCGAACAGGAACGCGCCGTCATACAGCCCGAGCGTCAGCGTCTCGAACATGAAGTCGTACTGGTTGCCGAACGTCAGTGAACCGAAGCGATCGTTGGTAAGTCCGACCAGGGCAGTGCGGTTGAAAAGCTGCCCCGCGCCGGGAGTGGTCGCGCCGCTGCCCAGATCGAACTGCGACGTGAGTTCGAAGATCGCCTTGTTGCCACCGCCCAGGTCTTCGCTGCCTTTGAAGGTCAGCAGATCCGGCGATAGCACGCCGCTGTCGAACAACGTCGCCGCGCCCCCATGCTGGTTGTTCACGTACGTCACGCCCGCATCGATCACGCCTTGCAGTGTCACGCTGCTTTGCGCGCTTGCGAAGCCCGGCGCCATCAACGCGACCGTGCAGCCTGCTATCGAAAAGCGCTTCGACTTAGTCTTCTTCATGCCAGTCTCCTTCAGTCGTTGTTGAATATATTTCGCTGCTCAATTCGAATGGGAACGCGCGTGAGCGCCGCCCCCTGACACGGACCGTCGATGCACAAGCCGTCGTCGAAACGGAACATCGCGCTGTGATGCGCGCACATCAGCAGTTCCGCGTCGTAGGCCCAGAACGTGTTCGGCTCGTAGTTCAGCGGAATCGAAAAGTGCGGGCACAGGTTGCGATAGGCCCAGGCGTCGTCGCCCCGGCGCAACACGACGATGCCTGGTGCGCCGGTTTGCTCAGCGGCAATTTCCAGCGCGCCGCCATCGGGAATATCGTCGAGCGTGCACAGAAAGCCCGCTTGAGGTTCGGGACTCGCCGCGTTCATCACGTGGCCTCCTCACGCGTGTCGTTGACTCAGCACGAAGTCGCGCTGGACTTCGAAGAACGGGCTCGGCAAATCCCACTGCCTCGCAGCAGCCGCGCTGTCGTTCACCACGTAGTCGATGACGAGCGACGGCTTCGCGCCGAACACCGCGTCAGATTCGACATATGGGTCACCGGCGGAATACAGCGCGGTCGTGAGTGTCTCGTAGCCAGGGGCCTCGATCAGGAAGTGAACGTGAGCGGGCCGCATCGGATGACGTCCGGTCGCCATCAGCATCTGTCCGACCGGGCCGTCGGTCGGAATCGGATAGCTGGTGGGCTTGATGGTTCTGAACGCGTATTCGCCGTTCGGCCCCGAACGGAATTTGCCGCGCAGATTGCTCTCGGGCTGATCGGGGTCCTGACCTTCGTACATGCCGTTATTCGCCGTCTCCCACACCTCGATCAGCGCGCCGGCCACCGGCGCGCCACGATCATCGACGAGGCGGCCATGAATCAGCGCCGGCTCGCCTTCGGTGCGCGCGATGTTGGCGCCGAAATCTTCATCCTTTGCGCCTTCGCGATAGAACGGGCCAAGCAGGGTGCTCTCGGTGGTATCGCCGCCGCGCCCGTGGTTGATCGCATCGACCATGATCGACAGGCCCAGCGTGTCCGACAGCAGAATGAACTCCTGGCGGATGCCGCTGCACTTGTTGCCGGTCGCGGTCAGGAATTCGATGCCGCGGCGCCATTCGTCACCGGTCAGATCGACCTCGCTGGCAAAGGCATGGAGATGTTTCACCAGCGCGGTCATGATCTGCTTCAGACGGAGATCGGTACAGCCGGCAAAGGTCTTGAGTACGTTCTGCGTCAAGGGATGGACAGTTTCGTCGTTCATGGTCGGCCTCATGCGCGGTGGGGAGCCGACGGCGCATCGACGGAATCGGTCGATGCATCGTGCGGTGAATCTGGCTGTGAATCTGGCTTTGAAGCGCCGGCGTCGGCAAACACGACGCGCCGCCCCACCGGGAACAATTGCAGGCCGTAGCGGCGTGACACGAAGCCCCACAGCCCTTGCGGAAAGAACATCGTCACAACGATCGCCAGCGCGCCGAGTCCGATCAGATACCAGGTGCCGAAGTCGGAGAGGAACTGGTTCAGCAGGAAGAAGATCAGCGCACCAACAATCGGTCCTTCGAGCGTGCCGAGACCGCCGATCATCACGATAAAAATACCGAATGCGGTCCAGTTCACCGAGAAGGCCGCGTCCGGCGAAATACGCAGGTTGCCGACGAAATACAGGCCACCGGCCAACGCCGTGCCGCACGCGGACACCAGGTAGACGAGCAACCGCGCACGCTTCACGTCGACGCCCTGGCTGCTGGCCGCCACCGCGTTGTCGCGCATCGCGGTCAAGGCGAGACCGGCTTTGGAGCGCAGGAACAGATACAACAAGCCGATCGCCGCTGCGACAATAGCCAAAGCAAGCCATAACGTCAGCGATTCACGCAGCGCACGCGGCACGTCCTGCAGCGCGGTGAGGCTGGTGCCGGAGCCGCCGCCGAGCACCGACACGTTTGCGACCGTCAGCCGGAACACTTCCGCGATCACCCATGTGCCGATGGCGAAGTAGCCGCCTTCCAGCCGGAACGCCACCAGCGATAAGGGAATCGCCACGATTGTCGCGATCATCGCCGCGATCGGCACCGCAACGAACGGCGAGAGTCCGCAATAGTTCGCGAGAATCAGCATCCCGTAGCCGCCGATCCCGAAGAACGCCTGCTGGCCGATCGACACCATCCCGCCATAGCCCGCCAGCAGATTCCACATCAACGCGAACACCAGGTACGACGCGAGTTGCACGAAGTCGCGCATCGCATCGCGCCCGGCCCACCATGGCGCGCTCGCCACCGCCAGCGCGAGGATCAGCAGCACGATCACCGCCACGCGGCTCGCACGGGTCGCGCGCCGCACTTCGAAGCCCCCTGCGGGCCGGTTCATATGCATCGTCATGTCGAGCCTCTATGCGGTTTTGGGCAGCAAGCCCTGCGGCCGGGCCACCAGCACGCCAAGAAACACCACGTGGCCGAGCCAGATACCCCAGCCGGGATCGAAGTAAAAACCCACCTGTTGCGCAATCCCGAGCGCCATGCCGCCGACGAAGGTGCCCCAGAACGAGCCCATTCCGCCGATGATTACCGCTTCGAACGCGTACAGCAGCAAGGCCGGGCCATCGGTCGGCGACACCGCGGTGCGCATCGAATACAGCGCGGCGGCGACCGCGATCAGCACGAACGCGATGCCCATCGCAAGCGCATAGGTACGGCGGTACGAGACGCCCATCAGTTGCACGATCTCGCGGTCGTCGGAGGTGGCGCGAAACGCGCGGCCAAGCGGCGTGCGGCCGAACAGCCACTGCATGGCGAAGGCGAGCGCAACGGTCGCCACCAGCGTGACGAGCGGCAGATAGCCCAACGTCACGCCGCCCGCGAGCGTGATGCTCTGCGACTCGAAACTGCCCGTTGCGACCGAACGCGGATCGGCGGAGAACACCTGTTGCAGCACGTTCTGGATCACGATCGACAAGCCGAACGTGACGATCAGCGACGGCAAGGGATCCCGGCTGCTGACCCGGTTGAGAATCGCGTATTGCACCGCATAGCCCGTGCCGAATGCGATCACGAGCAGCAGCACCAGCGAGACGGCGAGCGGCACATGCGCGTAGTTCGTCAAGGCGAACAGCACGAACGCCAGCAACACAATGAAGTCGCCGTGCGCGGTGTTGGTGAGCCGCATCACGCCGAACACCAGCGACTGGCCCATCGCGAAGAGCCCATACAGGGCGCCCAACAGCACGCCCTGCACGACGATATTGATGAATGTGTTCATGCGACCGCTCCAAAATAGGCTTGCGTGATCGCTTCGTCCGACACTTCAGCCGAGACACCCGCCAGCGACACGCGCCCTTCCTGGAAGCAATAGAAACGCGACGACACGCGGCGCGCCAGTTGCACGTCCTGCTCGACGACGATCGCGCTCATGCCGTCCGCGACAATCTCGGGCAACGCCGCATAGATCTCGCGCACGATCACTGGCGCCAGGCCGAGCGAAAGTTCGTCGCACATCAGCAGATCGGGGTTGCTCATCAGCGCGCGGCCAATCGCCACCATCTGCTGCTGGCCGCCGGACAACGCAGTCGCCGCGTGATGACGCCGCTCCCGCAGCGCCGGAAACAGCGCATAGACGCTTTGCAGATTCCAGCGTCCCGGCCGTTTGCAGAATGCGCCGAGCAGCAGGTTTTCTTCGACGGTCAAGCTCGCGAACAGACGCCGCCCTTCCGGCACCAGTGCAATGCCCTTGCCGACGATGCTCGCTGCAGCCGCGCCGCCGATCGGCTCGCCGCGATAGAGGATCTGCCCGGCGGCACGCGGGCGCAGCAGGCCCGCCACCGATTTCAGGAAGGTCGACTTGCCCGCGCCGTTCGAGCCGATCAGCGCGATCACCTCGCCGGGTGCGACCGACACATCGATGCCGAACAGCGCCTGGAAGTCGCCGTAAAACGCGCTGAGCGCGTGTGTCTCCAGTAATGCCGACATGGTTATGCCTCCAGTCCGAGGTACACGCGCCGCACTTCCGGGTCGTCCATCACGGCGGCGGGCAGGCCCTCAGCGAGCCGTTTACCGAAGTTGATGACGAGCAGCTGGTCGGCCACCGCGAGCAGCGCGTGCACGACGTGTTCGATCCACACGATCGTCACGCCACGCTCCTTGACGCGTCGAATCTCGTCGACGAGTTCGTGTGTTTCAGGTTCGGTCAGGCCGCCGGCGATCTCGTCGAGCAGCAGCAGTTTCGGCTGCGTGGCCAACGCGCGCGCGAGTTCGAGGCGCTTGCGGTCCAGCAGCCCCAGCGTGCCGGCCAACTGGTTGGCGCGCGCTTTGAGACCGGTGCGTTCGAGCACATCGATGCAGACGTCGTATGCGGCGTGCTCGGCCAGTTCACCGCCGAAGGTCGCGCCTACCAGCAGGTTCTCGAATACCGTCATGCCACCGAACGGGCGCGGCACCTGATACGAGCGGCCGATTCCCGCCGCGCAGCGGCGATGCGGCGGCAAGTGGTTCACATCCGCGCCGTCGAATTCGACGCTGCCCTGATCGGGCCGCACGTCGCCGCTGACGAGGTTGAACAGCGTGGTTTTGCCGGCGCCGTTCGGGCCGAGGATGCCGTAAGTTTCGCCGCGCTCGACCGCGAAGCTGATGTCGTCGGTCACCTGCAGCGCGCCATAACGCTTCGACACGCTGGTGAGTCTAAGAACTGGGTTCATCACCGCTCTCCGCTAGTCATTCACGCGATCAGCTTGAGCGGGCCGGACAGCGGCACGCTCGGCGCGAGCTGGTTATTCACGATGGCCAGATCGAAGCGATGCTTCTGTCCTTTCACCCATTGCCCACCTACGAGCGGTGTTTTCGCAACGTTCTTCACCGGCCCGCTGCCCCACGCAACATGGCCGACCAGCGTATCGAGCTTCGTCGATGCCACGGCGTCGCGGATCGCTTCATTCGAATCGACATCTTTCGCGCGCTTTAGCGAGTCGACGGCAATTTCAAACAGCGCATGCGCGAAGCCGATCGGCTGCGTCCATTGCTTCGACGTGACGCGCTCGTAGTCGTCCGCAACTTGCCGCGCGCTTTGTCCCGTCAACGACGACTTGAACGGATGCGACGGCGACCACCACACCTCGGTGGAGAGTCCGTCGCCGAGATCGCCGAGCGCTTCGATCGAAGTGGGAAACAGCAGCGCCTTGCCGATCGAAATAACTTTGGGCTTCAGGCCTTGCTGACGTGCCTGAACGAGGAAGTTCTTCGCGTCGGGCGGAATCACGACGCCGGTGACGATCTGCGCGTTCGCCTGCTTGAACGACGAAATCTGCGCGGAGAAGTCCTGCGTCATGCTCTGGAAACGACCCGGGTCCTTCAGCGTGAAACCCTTTTGGGCGAGCACGGGCGGAAAGCCGAGTTTTGCGTCGCCCCATGCGTTGCCGTCGCCATCATTCGGGAACAGTCCGCCAACACTGTGATTGGTCTGCACCGATTGCCACATGCCGGTGAAGACGGCGATCACGTCCTCCAGTCCCCAGAAGAAGTGATAGGTGAAGCGGAAACCCTTCTTCGGGTCGCCCTTTCTGCCGAAGAACCACGGCTGCCACGGCACCACCGTCGACACGCAAGGCATCTCGTTCAACTCGCACGCATCGCTGACCGGATTCGCGGTCTCGGGCGTGCCGGAGACGAGCATGATGTCGACCTTGTCCTTCAGGATCAGATCGTTGGCGACTTCGCCGGCGCGATTCGGGTTCGACTGGCTGTCCTTGACGACGATCGACACCGGGTACGTTTTGCCGCCGATCACGATGCCGTTTTTCAGCGCCGTCTGCATCTGTTGGATGGTGAAGCGGTCGGCTTCGCCGAACGGCGCGAGCGGGCCGGTTTGCGGCGATACGTAGCCGATTTTCAGCGTGCGCGGGCCGCTTGCGAAGACGAGCGGCGAGAATGCCGAGGTTGACGCGGCGAGCGCGCCGCCTGCGGCAAGTGTGACGAAGCGGCGGCGCTTCGCATCGAAGGAATGGCTGTCCATGGTTGTCTCCTGAATTTTTTGTATGAGTGGGGCGTTTGCGCTAATCCGGCCGTCTGCCTTCGAAAGCAGCTTCCAGCAGCGCACGTAGCGGCGTTCGCTCGACCGGCCGCGGATTCCAGTACGGGTTCTTCAACGCGAGATCGAGCGCGACGTCGAGATCGGTTGCGCTCACACCAATGTCTTTCAGTGCGGTGGGCGCGCCGTGATCACGTGCAAGATCGAACACGCCCTGGGCGGCATCGTCGGCGTGCAATGCGCGAGCGATGCGCTTCATCGCATCGGGTGCGGCTTCGCGGTTATAGGCAAGCACATGCGGCAACACGATCGCGTGCGTCTCCGCGTGCGGCAGATTGAACGTGCCGCCAAGCGTGTGACACAGCTTGTGATGCAACGCCATGCCGACGCTGCCGAGTACCGCGCCGCAGAGCCAGGCGCCGTAGAGGCAGTCGCCACGTGCAGCGAGATCGCCGGGCTGTTGCATGACGCGAGGCAGCCCCTGACCGAGCGCACGGATGCCCTCTTCCGCCATCAGCGCGATGATCGGATTCGTGTCCTGCGCGTAGAGCCCCTCGGCCGCGTGTGCGATCGCATTGATGCCGCTCGTGAGCGACAACGCGGGAGGCAGCGACGTGGTCAACGACGGGTCGTAAATCACCGTCTTCGGCAGCACGCGCAGATCGCGACCGGTCTTCTTCACGCCATCCTCGGTGAGGCCGTAAATCGGCGTCATTTCGGAGCCCGCATAGGTGGTCGGAATCGCGATGATCGGCAGCGAAGTTTCGAGAGCGATCGCCTTGCCGAGACCCGTTGTCGAACCGCCGCCTAGTGCGATCGCGCAATCGGCACCGACCTGACTCGCAAAGTCACGCGCCGCGCGAGCGGTTTCGACCGGCACGTGCATCACGGCTTCGGCGTAGACGCCCGCCGCCCGCGACCCGAGGCTTGCCGCAAGCGCTTCGGCCTGCGCACGCTGTTGCGGCGTGGACAGTACGATTGCCCGCGTGGCGCCGAGCAAACCGATCTCACGATCGAGTTGATCGAGACTGCCCGCGCCGAAAATCACACGTGACGGCAGGCCGTTATAGATGAACGGTTCCATGGCGAGTCAGCGCGGGTAGTAAGGCGGAATCTGCGCATCCACGTTGACCCAGACCGACTTGGGCTGCGTGTACTCGCGCATCGCTTCAAAACCCATCTCGCGGCCATAGCCGCTCGCGCCGACACCGCCGAACGGTGAAGCTGGGCTCACGCGCTTGTAGCAGTTGATCCACACCATGCCGGCGCGAATCTCGCGAGCCACCAGGTGTGCGCGCTGCAGGTCGCGCGTCCAGAGACCCGCGCCGAGACCGTACTCGGTGCCGTTGGCGATCGCGAGCGCCTCTTCATCGGTGCGGAATGTCGTGACCGTCATGAACGGGCCGAACACCTCTTCCTGCGACACCCGATGCTCCGGTTTCGCTTCGACAATGGTCGGCTCGACGTAGCAGCCGTTCGCCAGCGCGGCATCGTCCGGCGCTTTGCCGCCTGCCAGCACACGGCCACCCTGCTCACGCGCAACGTCGACAAACGAGAGGACGCGGTCGCGGTGCTGACGCGAGGTGAGCGGCCCCATTTCGGTGAGTGGATCGAGCGGATTGCCGATCCGGATCGTGCGACTCAAAGCGGTGAACTTTTCGAGCACTTCATCGGCGATCGATTCATGCACGATCATCCGCGAGCCGGCGATGCACGCCTGCCCCTGGTTATGGAAAATCGCGAACGCGGAGCCTTGCACAACCGCGTCGATATTCGCGTCGCCGAACACAATGTTCGCGCCCTTGCCGCCGAGTTCGAGCTGCACCTTCTTCAGATTGCCGCTTGACGCCTGCACGATCTTGCGGCCCACGGCCGTCGAACCCGTGAAGGCGACCTTGCTGATCTCCGGATGCTCGGCAATGTACTGGCCAGCCACATGACCCAGGCCCGGCAGAATATTGACGACACCTTCCGGGAAACCCACTTCGGCCATCAGTTCCGCAATGGCGAGACTCGACAGCGGTGTGAGTTCGGCGGGCTTCATGATCACGCAGTTGCCTGCGGCGAGCGCGGGGGCCATCTTCCAGCTCGTGAACATCAGCGGAAAATTCCACGGCACCACCTGCCCGACGATGCCGACCGGCTCGCGTGTCATGTAGTTCAGAAACCCCTGTTCGACCGGAATCACCGAACCTTCGAACTTGTCGGCCATGCCGCCGAAGTAGCGAAACGTCGCCGCGGTGCGCGGCACATCGAGATTGCGTGTGTCGCGAATCGGGTGGCCGGTATCGAGCGATTCGAGGCGCGCCAGCGCATCGGCGTTCGCTTCGATTGCATCGGCGAGTTTGAGCAGCAAGCGCCCCCGCTCCATCGCGGCGAGATTGCTCCACTTCGGAAACGCCGCTTTCGCCGCCGCCACGGCGCGGTCGACATCGGCGGGTCCGGCCATGGCGACTTCGGCGATCACCGAGTTGTCGTGCGGATTGAGGGAGGCGAGCGTTTCGCCGTTTGCAGCCGGCACGAAGCGGCCGCCGATGAAGAGTTGCGTTTGCATGTCAGTCCCGCGCAAGTAAAACTTTGGACGTGACATTCCCCGCGGCGCCAGCGGTCTGGCGCCGTTCGATCGACGATCGGAGGGAATGTCTGGGGGTTAGATCTGGATCGGGTACGGCGGCAGTTCACCGCTTTCGTAGCGCTTCGGCAGATCGGGCGTGGCGTTCTCCCACACCAGCAGCATCGAACGCTTCTGCGAGTAGCCCTTGTGACGGATATCGGCCGGCATCGCGGCGATATCGCCCGCGTTCATCGTGATGCGGGCACGCGGCTCGCCGCTGTCCTTGTCGCCGACGTCCCAGATGATCTGGTCGGACAGTTGCAGGAACCACTCGACGCGGTCGTTGCCATGGAACACCGGCAGCACGAACTCTTCGGTGGTCGGACAGAACAGACTTTGCTGGCACACGGAGGTGACCGACGGATTCCACGTCACGTCCGAGCGCGACAGGTACTTGAAGAGGCTGAACGCATGCAGCGTGTTCTCGAAGCCAGGCTCCGCGTGAATCTCCGGTTCGTCCTGGTCGACGTCGGCGAACTGGCGGTTGACCGGCAGGTCATCGCGCAATGGCGAGTCGCCTTCGAGGCCCGGCATGCGTTTGGTGGCAATCCGCGTGCGCTCGATCGCCGCGATGTTGTCGCCATGTTTCGTGCCGAACGCTGAGCCGGTTTCTTCGGGCGCGGCGAACGGGTCGAAGCCTTCGTTAACCCAATCCTTCAGAATCGCCTTGAAGGTCGCCATGATGAGCGGCGTGTCGAACTGCTGCATGTGATCGACGCCCGCTTCCTTGAAACTCGCGTTGTACGCGCCGGCGTACATGTCGACCTTGCCGTAGTGATTGCGCGTGCCGATCACTTCGTCAAAATTGACCCAGCCGTAGAAGAAGCCCCACGCCACATCTCGCATCATGGCGCGCAGGAAATCGTCGGCGTGCATCTGGTGTGAGCGGATCTGGCCTTTGGCGGGCCATTTGACGGTGGCGAAATAGGCGTCGCGGCTGAATTCGAAATCGCCGAGGCGGAACACGCGGTAGCCGGTGACCGTATCGGCCTCGCTCGCGGTGACGCTTTGCAGGGTGCTGGGTTTGTCCATGATGGGCTCCAAAAAAGGATCGATCGTGTAGAGGGAATCAGTGGATGCAGATGTCGGCCCACTTCTCGACCGAATAGCGTCCGAGGATCGTCTGCACGAGCACCACGCCCTTCTTCACCGCTTCGAAGCGGTAAGCCGCGCCCGCGGGCAACAGCGCCTGGTGGCCGCGGCGCAGCCGCACATAACCCATCGACTGGCCCGACGGCTGGCCTTCGAGCCGCACGCTGCCTTCGGTCTGCGCGTCGACCAGCGGGCCGTCCGACGGCTTGATGAAAAAGACGTCGATCTCGCCGTCGAGGACGACCGCGAATTCATCGTGCGACGCAGCGAACCACGGCGAGGACCCTTCCGCGCGCAGTGTCTCGATCACGTACTTGAGATTCTTGCCGACGACGATTTTCTCGTAAGGCTGTGCGCGGCTCGCGACGTCGAACACGTTCGACATTGCGTAATGCTCCGGTTTGCCCTTGATGATTTCGATGGAGCCTTTCCGAAAGTTGTCCAGGCTGCCGAACCAGGTCTGTTGCATGTCTGCCTCCAGTTAATCTGTGAATCCACGAATGCGTTGCATGGATCGAAGATTAAGTGGCGGCAGGCGCAACAGCAATGATCTGAGGGTCGGGAAACGCGAACCCTGGGTGCTGCAAAATCGCGCCAGGGAAATTACCTGGTGGAGAACCCGGACCGGCCTCCAGTGGCGCTCAGTCTTCGGCTAATTCCTCGCCGACGCTCTTGGTCTCGTCGTCCGGTGGCGTAATGCCGAGCGCCCTGTCCCACTGCGGTTCGCGCAGATAGCGGGTGCGCAGGAAGTCGACGAAAGCCTTGACCTTGGTGGTCGAGCGGTGCGAGGCGGGATAGACCGCCGACAGCCACAGCGGCGGCGCTGCGTACTCCGGCAAGACCCGTTCAAGGCGATGCTCCAGCAGATCGGCGGCGGCGACCATGGTTGGCAGATAGACGACACCCGCACCGGCCCGCGCGAACTCGAGCAACAGGTGCACGCTATTGGTTTTCAGCACCGGATTCAGTGCGATTTCGAAGCATTCGTTGCCGCGCATTAACGGCCACTTGTCGCCCCAGGGATAGTACGAGTAACGGGCGAAATCGTGCCGCAGCAGGTCGAGTGGCGTGTCGATCAGCGGCTCTTCCTTTAGATAACCGGGCGCGGCGCACAAGACGCCACGCACGGGAAACAAACGCCGCTCCACCAGCAGATTCGACGCCGGCGGATAGATCTGCAACGCCAGATCGAAGCCTTCCTGAACCGGATCGATCACCCGGTCGTTGACGGTCACGACGAACTCGACGCGCGGATACGCGGCGCGAAACTCGATCAGCGTTTGTGAAAAATGGCCCAGCGCGAAGCCGGGCAATACGTGGATATTGAGCGTCCCGGCGAGCGCCTGCGGATCGCCGCGCGAGCGGCCGGACAGATCGTGCACCTTGTTGACCAGCTCGGCGCACTCACGGTAGTACGTCTCGCCGAGTTCCGACAGGCGCACCGCCCGCGTGGACCGATGAAAGAGCGGCACGCCGAAATGGTCTTCGAGCTGCTTGACGCGCGAGGTCACCACCGATTTGGCGACGCCCAGCTGGCGCGCGGCACCGGCGAAGCTCTGCGCTTCCGCCGCCCGCACGAACGCTTCCATCGACATGAATAGGTCCATCTTGTCTCCCTCGGGCATCGTGGCCGGCAGCCTGCCTTCTCAACGGCAAGTGTAGTCTGCTTCGGGAATCTGGACGCGGAAGGGGCGACGTCGATCAGATGATGGCCAGTCAGGGCAACGGGACGACCGAAGTCTTCGCAAACGGGTGGCATTGGCGAGAAAAGCCGCGACGGTGCCCTTGCGGATCGTCGTGCAGACGCGGCCCGTCTCCGGTATAAAGGTCATATCATACGGTGTTCCGGCCATGTCCTCTCACCTCATTCGTCCCGATCTCGTAACCTCGCAGGAAGGTCCGTACCTCGCCGTGGCTGAACTGACGCAAAGCGAAGCGCGCGCGACGTCGTCACACTGCCATGCGCGCGGGCAGCTCATGGGCACGCTGAGCGGCCTCATCTCGGTCGGACTCGACAAGCAGCAGTGGGTTGTTCCTGCGAACCATGCGATCTGGATTCCGCCGCATTGTGTCCATTCCGTGCGTTCGTATGGCCCGTTCTCAGGGTGGAGCGTTTTTATCGCCGAAGAAAGGTGCGCGTCGCTACCTCGGGAGCCTCGCGCAATCAAAACGACGCCCTTGTTGCGCGAGGCCGTGCGACGCGCCGCGACCTGGCCGGATATCGAGCTCGACGAGGCGCAGACGCGCATTGCAGGCGTCATCGTTGATGAACTTGCCGCAGCGAAAGAGGAATCGCTGGGTCTGCCCCGTCCCGAAGATCCACGACTCGTCCGGATCACGGACGCGTTGGCCAGCGATCTTTCGGATCATCGCCACCTCGACCAATGGGCCGCGTGGGCCGGTGTCGCGCCACGCACGCTGAGCCGCCGTTTTGTGGCGGAGACCGGCTTGACGTTCGCGCAATGGCGTCAGCAAGCCCGCCTGCTTCGCGCGCTCGAGTTGGTCGCGGACGGCATACCCGTGACGACAATTGCGCTTGAACTCGGGTACGACAACGTCAGTGCGTTTATCGACATGTTTCGGCGAGTCATGGGGACGACGCCAGGGCGATATGTGACTGCTGGCAGAATTCCTGACCCCACTTAGGCCGCTGGCAGTCCCGGGATGTTGACGCCGAAGGTCTGAAGCAGCAGAACCAGATTAAGGACGAGGATAATCACCGTCCCGGCGATCGCGGCGATGTCCGTCAACCGGCCGTTGGCGAACTCACCCATGATGTCCTGGCGGCGAGTGAACAGAACCAGGGCCACCATCGGGATCGGCAAGGCGAAGGAAAGCACGACCTGACTGAGCACCAGCGCCTGGGTTGCATTCACCCCGAGGCCGACCACCACAAAGGCCGGGATCATGGTCACGAGGCGCCGGACCCAGATCGGAATCCGGAAGCCGACGAAGCCCTGCATGATCATCTGTCCGGCCATCGTGCCGACAACCGAGCTGGAAATACCCGAACTGATCAACGAAATGAGGAATACAGCCGCCGCGCCGGCGCCGAGCAGCGGCGTCAGGATATGGTAGGCCGTCTCAATCTCGGCGACGTCGCTGTGGCCGGCGTGGAAGGCGGCACTCGCCATCATGACCATGGCCATGTTGACGAGGCCGGCGATGGAAAGCGCAATCATGACTTCCAGGTTCGAGAATCGCAGCAGGGCACGGTGCTCGCCCGCGTCGCGTGCCGGCGCCCGGTCTTGTGTGAGGCCGGAATGCAGATAGATCGCGTGAGGCATGACGGTGGCGCCCACAATGCCCACCGAGATGGTCAGCGCTGCGCCATTCGGTATTGAAGGCAGGATCGAGTGCAGCCCGGCCTGCCCCCACGAAACCGGTGCGATGAACATCTCAATCAGATAGCACAGGGCGATCACGGCAACGAGCGCGCCGATGATGATTTCGATGGGCCGGAAGCCGCGTTTTTCAAAGACCAGGATGCCGTACGTCACCACCGCGGTCACTGCCATGCCCGCGATCAACGGCATTTTAAAAAGCAGCGCGAGGCCGATTGCCCCGCCAAGGAATTCTGCCAGGTCAGTCGCCATCGCGGCGACTTCGCTCACCCCCCACATAACGTAGACGGCTTTTTGCGGGAACTGCTCCCGGCACATTTCGGCCAGATTGCGGCCCGTGACGATGCCGAGCTTGGCAGAAAGCGCCTGAAACAGCATCGCGATCAGGTTGGCCATCAGTACGACCCACAGCAGCGTATAGCCGAACCGGGAACCCGCCTGGATATTGGTCGCGAAATTGCCCGGATCCATGTAGGCAATCGAGGCGATCACGGCGGGTCCCGCGAACAGCAGCGCCGAGCGAAGCCCCCGCCGCTCGCCGGCCAATACGCCGCGAATCGCAACAGTCGTGCGATCGGTGAGGGTACGTCGGTTGGTCAGGCTGGGCATGCACATCTCCGATACCCGTGCATTTTGCGTGATGCAAGTATCGCCAGCAAGGAAGAACCCTTAATGACGCGAGATAATGCGCGTCGCGGCATGTCCATCAGATCACGCCTTGTCTACCGCGACAATCGACATTATTCCACGCTCAGTATATAAGCGAATCAAGCATAGCTTCGTCACGGCGAAAAGAGAAACTGGCGCGCTCGCGCCACCGTGAAAACTGGACGATAACCAGCAATGAGCACTGCATTGAACGACGACCCGCTACACACCGCTATACCGCTAAGCCGCTTATGGTCGCCGCCGGAGCCGCCGGCGCTCGCACCCGGCATCGTGCACAGTCGTTTCAGCGTGCAAGGCGACGCCCGTCAAAGCTTCCTGGCCTGGCAGGAGCGCATGAGTCCGGTCTACGACATCCAGCCGCCTTCAAAGCGAGCTGACGATACGTTCGATGCATCGCTGTCTCGTTACACGATCGACAATCTGAGCTTATTCGACTTTCGCACGGCGCCCAACCTGGCCGTGCGCTCGTTGGGGCGGGTGTCGACCGAGAGCGTTCGCGACCTCACCTTCAGCGTGTACCTGGATGGGCAACCGGGGCAGTTCCTGGGCGGCAAGCCGCAACCCGACGCGCCGCACACCCCGCACGTGCCCAGTATCCTCGCGCTGGATATGGATCAGCCGTGCACAATCCGGAGTTTTCACTCCCGGATACTGCTTCTTTTTGTGCCGCGAGCCCTGGTGGAAAAGTCGTTCCCTGATGCCGCCTCGCTGCATGGCCGCTGGGTTCACGCCACCACCCCGTTGATGCGCTTACTGATCGAGCATCTGGTGGCGCTCAATCGACAAATCGTCGGGCTGGGCAAAACGGAAGCGCGTCAGTCCTTTCTCACCGCGGTCGAGCTGCTCGTCGCCGCTTTCAGCCGTCAAGCGGGCCTTTCCGGCAACGCTCGCGCGGCGGTACGTGCTGCCGTCTATGGACAGGTGCGCCGGTACGTCGAGGCCCATCTGCACGATCCGGATCTGTCGCCTGACAGCGTGCTGGCGTCGCTCCATCTTTCGCGCGCCAGCGTGTACCGCATATTTGAGCATGAAGGAGGTCTCGCCGCTTATATCCGCAACCGCAGGCTGCGAATGGCGGCCGATGAACTGGTGCGCTATCCGCACATGGAGGTACAGGACATTGCCTACGGGCTGGGTTTCAACGATGCGTCGAGCTTTACGCGTGCATTCCGTCGGGCCTTCGACGTCGCGCCCCGGGATTTGCACGCGTACGCACCGTTGCTCCAGCGCGGACATGCAAGACCGGAGCGCTTCACCTAGCTATCGGGAGATCTTCTCCAGCTCAATACCCTTGGTTCGCGGCCCCATCAAACCGATCGCGAGCATCACGATCAGCATCGCACCGGCGATGAACACGAACACGCCAGTGGTGCCGAACTGCTTCAACACCGCGGCGATCAGAAAGGCCGTGAAAATCGCCGAAAAACGGCTCCACGAATACACGAAGCCCACCGCACGCGCGCGGATGCTGGTCGGAAAGAGCTCGGTCTGATATGCATGGAAGCTGTACGAAATGATATTGCCCGCCAGCGTCAGACACACACCGAGGCTCACCAGCAATACCGCGCCGGACGCCTGGCTGAACCACAGCCCGCACACGATATTCACGGCCGCCATCACCACGATCACCGTCTTGCGCTCGAAGCGGTCGCCGATAAAGAGGCCGATCACCGGACCAATTGGCGCAGCCAGTGCAATCACGCTCGAGTACATCAGGCTCGTGGTGATCGTAATGCCCTGCTTGATCAGCAGCGTCGGCACCCAGTTCGCAAAGCCGTAGAAGCCGACCGTCTGGAAAATATTGAAGATCGTCATCATCAGCGTGCGGCGGCGGTACGGCGGCATCCACATATCGCGGAAGCTGCCGCGCGGCGCGACCGGCACCGCTGGCGCCGGCGGCGGCAGTTCACGGCCGTATTCGCTGCGCACTTTCGCCTCAAGTTCGCTCATCACCCGATCGGCTTCGGCGAGACGCCCTTGCTGCGCGAGCCAACGCGGGCTTTCCGGCAACGCGCGCCGGATCCACCAGACAAACAGCGCACCGTGCGCGCCGATCAGCACCACCCAGCGCCAACCGTCGAGCCCAAGCAGCGTGCGCGGCACCAGCAGATAAGAGAGAAACGCGACCACCGGCACCGCCGTAAAACCGACAGCTTGTTCGCAGGCGAAAGCGCGGCCACGAATCTGTTTGGGTACCAGCTCGGAGATGTACGTGCCGATCGTCACCAGCTCGACGCCGATGCCGATCCCCGCCACGAAGCGCCAGAAGTTCAACCCCGTCGCCGTTTCCTGAAAGGCCATCACGACGTTGGCCGCCGTGTACCACAGCAGCGAATACGTGAACACGGCGCGGCGGCCGAAGCGATCCGCCAGAAAGCCGCACGCGATCGTGCCGATGAACAGCCCGCTGAACAGCGCGGCGATGAAACTCGCGACACCGGTCGAGCCGAACAGGCCGTGCGTCGTCGCGGTCAGCAGGCCGCTTTTAACGAGGCCCGGCGCGACATAGCCCGAGTACAGCAGGTCGTACAGTTCGAAGAAGAAGCCGAGGCTCAGCAGCACCACCAGCTTCCAGATGGAGCGCGTGGCGGGCAGGCGATCGAGGCGCGCGGAGATGCTGCCGGCGTCGAGCGGAGAGGACGTCGCGGCAGTCGCGGTTGCGGAAGACGCCGCGCCGCCGGCGCTGCGCGCGACGGACTCGGCGTGATCGGGGGATGCCATATGGTTTGTCTCCTGGTGATACTTATCATGCTGGCGATGCACGATGATGCTCGCCGGGCCCGGTCTTGTGCCGGTCTTTCGTACTTTCGCGTCTCACGCGCACCACGATGCCGGGCCTCAAGGTCCGGCCAGCATTCTAGCCGCGTGCGCGCTTCAATTGTTCGAAGGTGGTGATTTTTCCGGCCAGCGCGCTCGCTGCAACGGTGTACGGGCTTGCCAGCCACACATTGCCCGGGCCTGAACGGCCGGGGAAATTGCGGTTGATCGCGCTGATCGTCACCTCGTTCGCATGGGCCGACTGCCCCGGTCCGCAATTCGCGCACGACCCGCAGCCGGGCATCACAAGCGTCACGCCGGCGCGCTCGAAAACCGGCAGATAGCCCTGGCGCTCGCAATACGCGCGCACCGCCATGGTGCCGAATTGCAGGAAGAGGCGCGTGCCCTCGGGCACACGCATGCCCTGCTCCACGCCCCAGCGCAATACCTCGTGATAGAAGTCGAAGTCTTCGCGTTTGCCCGCCGTACATGAGCCGCCATACGCGATATCGATCGCGACGTCCTGCTCCAGTTGCGGCGCCGGCACGCCGTTGCCCGGATCGCCTGGACGCGCGAGCATCGGTTCGATGGCGGTGGCGTCGATGCAGATCGTGTCGCGATACGTGGCACCTGGATCGCTTTTCATCCAGTTTTCAAGGGTGAAATCGACGCCGCGGCGCTCCTTCAGAAACGCCACCGTGCGTTCGTCCGGTTCCACGATGCCCGTGAAGCCGCCCAGCTCAGCGACCATGTTGGTCAGCGTCGCGCGCTCGTCGATCGACATCGCGCGTACCGCCGCGCCGCCGTATTCGAACACGAGGCCGATCGCACCGCCCGAGCGGATCGCGTCCATCTGCAACAGATGCAGCACAACGTCCTTTGCCGTTACGCCGTCGCGCAAGGTGCCGTCGATTTCGATGCGCAAGGTCTCCGGTACTTTGCAGCGCACGTAGCCTGTCACCCAGCTATTGGCGATATCCGTTGCGCCCGCACCAAATGCGAGGCAGCCAAGCGCGCCCGAATGCGGCGTGTGCGAATCGGTGCCGCACGCAACCTGCCCCGGTAACGCGTACTGCTCGGCCATCAGCGCATGACAGATGCCTTCGGAACCCGGTGAGTTGTCGAGCGCGCCATGCGAGCGCACCGGATAGTCGTGCGAAAACGACGTGTGCCCTTCCATCAGATTGGCGACACCCGGCAGCAATCCGTCGCGAACGTGCGGAATGCTTTGCGAAGCGAGCACCAGGTGATCCTGAAACGCGATGATGTGATCCGGCGCATGCAGCGGCGCGGGCTTGCCGAACGCGCGATGCATCAGATGCGCGCACATGCCGGTGAAGTAATCGTGGCTGAAGCGCCAGTCGGCAGCGATGAACACGCCGTCGCCGCGCTGTGCGCTTTCAACGCCAGGGTGAAGATGGCGCGCGATGATCTTCTCGACCAGCGTCTTCGGCTCGGTGGCGTTTGCGGCATTTGCGGCGCTCACCGTGTTTGCCGTCTCCCGCACGCGCGGCGCGGGCCAGTCCGCAAACTTGCTGTACGCAAGCAACCCGCCGCTGCGAATGATCTGCTGGGTGAGCGCATCGCGCCCCTTGAGAAACTCGTCGATCGGCACGGCCTCTCCCGCGACCAAACGATCGAGCACGGAGAAATCCGTGGTCGTGAGGATGCCGATGTTGTCGCAATTCTGCTGATAGATACGCTCGAAACTTTCGGCGACGATCAAACGAATGCCCGCCGACAACTCCGCCAACGGGCTCGATTCGCGCGAAGAGCCCTTGCCGTAGCGCTTGCCCGCCACGGTCACCTGGAAGCCGCCGTCCTTGACCGCATCGCGGCCGATCGGCATGCGCTCGCCCGCCTTGAAGCCGACATAGGGATACTGGCCGAGGCGCTCGTCATAAGTCAGCATGACGGTGACCGGTGTGATCTCGTCGGTGGAGACGTTATCGCGCAGCGCACCCGCGGTGGCGCGCGTGAAATTTTCACCGGCGAGTTGGGCCTCGATCACCGCGGGGTCCTGGGACAGGTACAGCACGCGGCCGTCCAGACGAATCGTATCGCTCATGTTCAATCTCCTTGCGCTCACTATACGGCGCGCGTTGGCGATGCCGAAGTGCCGGTCTGGCAACGCAGACGTCTCGTTTGGAGAATGATGCGAGGTATCCCGCGGGCTAGGGCCTGCCGAGGAACCCCACCAGCGCCGCCGCGCTAGCGCTTAACTGATCGCGCGACTTGAAGATCATGATGAGATGCCGCACCGCCCAGGCATCGCTCAAGGACAGCAAACGCACGTCGAGCGCGTTCACATAGAGCAGTGCCACCTGCTCGGGCACGATCGCTATCCCGAGGCCCGCGTGGACCATGCGGCATAACGCGTCGAGGCTGCTGACGCGGATCTTTACGTCGAGTTGCCGCCCCACGCTGGCCGCCTGCTGCGCGAGAAGCTGCGTCAGCGCGCTCTCGCTGCGCAGGCCCACAAAGCTGTCGTCGAGCAGCTCATCGAACGCCACGCGCGACACGCTGGCGAGACGATGACCACCCGGCACCAGCACCGCCAGCCGGTCTTCCCGATACGGCACCTGCTCGAAGGCTTCGCTGCCGGCCACCCGATTGCAGATGCCGAAATCCGCGCCGTGCTCGTCGACGATACGCAGCACGTCCGCGCTGTTCTCCTCTTCCAGTTCGATCGACACCTCCGGGAACGCGCGCCCGAACGCCGCTACGTCCTCCGGCAAAAACTGCACGATCGACGAGAGATTCGCCACCACCCGCACCCGGCCCTTCGCCCCCGACGAAAAGCGCGACAACTCGGCGCTCATCTGTTCGATGTTGCCGATGATCGCCAGCGCATAGCGCAACACGGTCTCGCCGACGGGCGTCACCGTAATGCCGCGCGACTGGCGCTGAATCACCGGCAAGCCGATCAGCGCCTCGATCTCAGCGATACGCCGGCTCACCGCGGAAGACGCGATGAACTCGCGCTCGGCCGCGCGCGCGATGTTCTGCTCCTGGCAGACGGCGACGAACAGGCGCAGCGAGGTGAGGTCGAGCTTTTTGAGGAGATTTTCCATGGATGTTGCGCTTCACATTGGGCCCAGACCCAACGCTAGCATATAGGCGATCGTGGGCTCCCGCTCTTCCGGATTGATTCGGTTGACGCCGAGCTTGCCCGAACGTCCGGTATACGTTTTCGTGCAGTCATTTGGGCGTGACGGTTATCCGCCGTTTCTATGCCCGGTGTGCATTAGTGTCACAACACCCGTGGTCATCCCTGTAAAATGGGTCGGGTACCACCGATAACGTTACGGCGCATAGCCTACAACTTCCTTCGTGAAGCGCCCTACGTGACAGCTGGAGGCTGCCACTCCTCGGGTCTTGCAGCGCTTGCAATTATGCGGACCCTGCCGACCTGGCATTGCCGACGGCGTCCGCGACCGCACCTTATAAAACCACCGTCGCTTCCTGGACGGGCTCATGAACACGGAACGAGCGGTTGCACGGGGCACTTTCAGTCATGTACAAACTCAAACAGTATCATCCCGGCGTATTAGCAGTCCTCTCCAGTCAACTCGTTTGTCTGGCAGTGTTCGCATGGGAGACAAACGGTCTCACCCACAATAAGTGGGTGCAGGTGTTGTTGGGATTCAGCCTGCTGGCTGGCCTGATCCTGTCGCTAGGGTTTTTCGGCACCTGGCTCAGGTTCAAAGACGAGGTCAAGTTGCACGTGTTTTTAAGTGCCAACCCGATCTATTCGGCGATTGCGATTGCCACCCTGGGAGAGGTAGCGACGATCTTACTGGTGCCACTGCGATAGAGATTTCGCTGGTTCTACACTGGCGTAGCGACTCGCGATTCGCTGCGCAAAAAGATAGGGGGCGAAAATGCACTTTCCCCCCGACGCCGAAGAATAGCCCATCGCACCTGCCTGGGCTATTTCCGAAACTTACTCGGCATGCTGCCTATTCGACGGCTTCGCCGTGCAGGCTCACGTCCAGACCCACGCGCTCGTCTTCTTCCGACACGCGGATGCCCATCACCACGTCGATGACCTTCAACAGGACGAAGCTCACCACGCCGCTGTAAATCAGCGTCGTCAGCACGCCCTTGGCTTGCAGGATCACGCTGCCGTCCGAGCCGCCGATGTCCTTGACCGCGAATACACCAGTCAGCAGCGCACCCACGATACCGCCGATGCAGTGCACGCCGAACGCGTCGAGCGAATCGTCGTAACCGAGCTTGTGCTTGAGCCACGTTGCCGACCAGTAGCAGATCACGCCTGCCGCGATGCCGATCACCAGCGACCCCGTCATACCGACGAAGCCCGAAGCCGGCGTAATCGCCACCAGACCTGCCACAGCACCCGACACGATACCGAGTACCGACGGCTTACCCTTGGTTGCCCATTCGGCGAACATCCATGCGAGTGCTGCTGCTGCGGTTGCCACTTGCGTTGCGAACATGGCGAAACCGGCACGGCCGTCTGCCGCCACCGCCGAACCCGCGTTGAAGCCGAACCAGCCTACCCACAGCATGGCGCCACCGATCAGCGTGAGCGTCAGGTTATGCGGCGCCATCGGCTCCTTGCCGTAGCCGACACGCTTGCCGAGCACCAGCGCACAGACCAGCGCAGCGATACCGGCGTTGATGTGCACCACCGTGCCGCCCGCGAAGTCGAGGATGCCCGCGGCAGCCAGCCAGCCGGTCGGTTCCCAGACCATGTGCGCGATCGGCGAGTAGACGAGGATCGACCACAGCGTCATGAACACCAGCATCGCAGAGAACTTCATGCGATCAGCAAACGCGCCCGTGATCAGCGCCGGGGTAATGATCGCGAATGTCATCTGATAGACGACGTAGACCGTTTCCGGGATTGTCGGGGCGAGGTGGCTGACCGTCAGCGTCGTGGCCTTGTCGCCGTGGATGTAGTTCATGCCCGCCATGAAGAAGCGCGAGAAGCCGCCGATGAACGAGTTGCCCGGCGTGAAGGCGAGGCTGTAGCCCACAATGACCCAGACGATCGACACCAGGCAGGTGATCGCGAAGCTTTGCATCAGGATCGCGAGCACGCTCTTCTTGCGGACCATGCCGCCGTAGAACAGCGCCAGACCCGGGATCGTCATGAACAGCACGAGCGCGGTGGAGGTCAGCATCCAGGCGGTGTCGCCCGAATTGATCTTCGACGAATCGACCGAGAACGGCGCGGTCGGCGCTGCCGGTGCGGCGGCAGCGGCTGCGGCCGATGCATCAGGTGCGGCTGCGGCGGTGGCAGCCGGCGCGGCGGACGCGTCAGCGGCCGGTGCCGACGCTGCGGTGGCTACGGGGGCGGAAGCATCGTCCGCGAGGGCGGCGCCGACACCGCCCGCGAGCAGTGAACCGGCCATCAGCATGGACATCAATAATTTGCGCATCTTCGTTTCCTCCTATCGCTACCGTTGCATTTACAGAGCGTCCGCGCCGGTCTCCCCGGTGCGAATCCGAATCACTTGTTCGATCGGCGTGACAAAGATCTTGCCGTCGCCAATCTTCCCGGTGCGTGCCGCGCGTTCGATCGCCTCGATCGCCTGCTCGACGATGTCGTCCGAGACAGCCGCCTCGATCTTCACCTTCGGCAGGAAATCGACCACGTATTCGGCGCCCCGATACAGCTCCGTATGGCCCTTCTGACGGCCGAACCCTTTGACTTCCGTCACCGTGATGCCGGAGACGCCGATGGCCGACAAGGCTTCGCGCGCCTCATCGAGCTTGAACGGCTTGATGATTGCGGTAATGAGTTGCATGAAATCCCCTCTTCGATTGCGCAACCGGAGAGCCGACTCGTACGTCGGCCTTATGTCGATGGAGCGGAGCAACCAGAGCAACTGTCATGCCAGTTGTTTGCGGAGACTCATCGAGAGAAAACGCAGAGAGATGGGATATGCATGAGCGCGGCAGCAATCGAAGGCGTTCCACGCGGGGAGCATCGAATACGCGCCCGATGGAAAATCGATGAGCCGAACTAGATGTTGGGGGGCCTTCTATAGACCGACCTGAATCGCAGGTCGATACTTGCACGACTGATTTGCACCACGACTAGGCCTGTGTTGGCCGAAGCGACCCAATAGGGTGCACCCACGCCGGGATTCGTGGCATCCGCCACTTCGGCTAAAGCAGCGCGTAAATTCCGGCTTATCAGCTTGCCTCTGATTCCTTGCGGATCGAAAGCTGTCCGAAAGGCCCTCGCCGACGAATGATTGATTGCGGTCTATGTGAACGGACGCCATTCGCGCCAATCATCAATCGTGCCTTCACGACGTGGAGAGAGTCGTAGAATATTGCTGTGGATCCCGTTTCCGGCGCCCTCCTCGAGCGCCGGACCGGCAACGGTCAGCTCGCCCGACGAGTCGAACCGGTGCTTGGCCGTCCCGAACTGACGAGCTGCGTCTACGAGGTCGAGCCGGTCGATCATGAGTTTAAGGAGACGACATGAACGCAGTGTGCCCGCTGCACGGGCCAACGAAAATCATCCGCACGAATGCGTACGGGTTTCCGGTCTATGCGTGCTGCTGCGACGACGTGACCGACGTGACGCCTCCGGATGCGTGTACGAGGGCACCGACGCAACGCGGACGTGACCCGCAACCCGAACAACCGAAGACGAGGAAAGAATGAGACTGACGATCAAGCCCGCTCCCCGTGGGTGACCGGCAGTCCGCAGTATGTGGACCGGCCGCGGCACGAGGTCGGACAGGTTTGTCACGTCGTCCATGAGGTCTCGGCGAGGGATGGTGTCTTTGTTCATGCCGCCTCAGAGGTGTGTGTCGGACAGGATGCCCTGGATCACGGCGCTGGATGCGCGCGTGTAGCCATCGTGCCTGAAGAAAGCTGCCCACACATAGTACGCTTTGCATCAGCCCGGTGAATTGCCCTTGACGTAGCGGAGATAGTGCGGTGCCCACATATAGTCCGCGATGCGCGCATCGACACCCGACTCGTCAGTAAAGGTGGCCACGCCATCCAGTTGCGCCTGCCGGGCCACCACTTTTGCTACCGCAATGCCCACGTCGCGCAACTGGCTCACCCGCGGCAAGAGCCTTCCTTTCGGGTCGGTCACCGTCGGCGACATGGCAGCGACCGCCTTGCCCGCCACCATGAACATGGCGTCCGTTACGCGTTTCGCTCCCACGGCCAGAATGCCGAGCCCCATGCCAGGGAAAATGTATGAGTTGTTGGTCTGGTTGTTAGCTATTTCCACACCGTTCCAGGTGACGGGCTTAAACGGGCTGCCTGTGCCAACCAGGGCCCGCCCTTCCGTCCACGTGACGAGTTGCTCCAGCGTCGCCTCGCTGCGCGATGTCGGATTCGACAGCGGGAAAATGACCGGCTGCTGAACATGCTGTGCCATCAAACGGATCGCCTGTTCCGTGAAAGCGCCAAATTGACCCGACACACCAATCAACACCGTCGGGTGCGCATTCGCGACCACATCGAATAACCCGATCTTGCCTGGCAACTCAGTCTTCCAGTTGGCAACCGCCGCCTGGCTCTGCACGAATGGCCTCTGCCAGGTCGTGATGCCCGGCATCCCGTCGACCAGAAGCCCGTCGCGATCGATCGCATAGAAGCGGCTGCGCGCCTCCGCCTCACTGGCACCCGCCTCGATCATAGCCCGGAGCACCAGCGAGACGATGCCGCAGCCGGCAGAACCGGCGCCAAGCAGGGCGACGCGCTGCTCGGTCAGCGGTATGCCGGTGACGTTGATGGCCGCGAGAAGCGTCGCCAGCGCGACCGACGCGGTACTCTGAATATCGTCGTTGAAGGTGCAGAGCCGATCGCGATAGCGTTCAAGCAACGGCCCAGCGTGGTAGCCCGCAAAATCTTCCCACTGGAGAAGCACATCCGGCCACCGCTCCATCACAGCGACCACAAACGCATCGACAAATTCATCGTATTCGGCCCCCGTAACACGCTCGTGCCGCCATCCCATATAGAGCGGGTCGTTCAGCCGTTCCTGATTGTTAGTGCCGACATCGAGCAGGATGGGCAGTGTCTCTTCCGGATGAATTCCCGCGCAACCGACATACAGGGCCAGTTTGCCGATCGAGATTCCCATCCCGCCTGCACCCTGATCGCCGAGCCCAAGAATCCTTTCGCCATCGGTCACAACGATGGCGCGCACCTGATCGAAGTGGCTGTCGGCAAGAATGTCACGAATCCGGTGTTTATTGGCGTAGCTCAGAAACAGTCCGCGCGGTCTACGCCAGATCTCACTAAAGCGCTGGCACCCTTCACCGACGGTCGGCGTATAGACAATTGGCAACAGCTCTTCGAGGTTGTTGACGAGCACGGAATAGAAGAGCGTCTCATTGGTGTCCTGCAGGTCCCGAAGATACGCGTAACGTTCAAAGTCGGTTTCGTAACTGCGTAGTACCTTGATCCGTCGTTCGGCTTGCTCTTCCAGCGTGCCGATATGAGGCGGAAGCAGGCCATGCAAGTGGAACAGATCGCGCTCATCCTCGGGAAAGGCGGTTCCCTTGTTCAGTCTGGGTTGATTGATCAGGTCATAGCTCATCAGTGCCGTCGCAAGGGTCCCTGCGACATCAGACGCTTTTTCCATGACGTACTCCTGCGTAACGTTTGATCAGGGTTGGATCAGGTTCGGTTTAAATCCTGGTGGGGGACACCGCGCCACCAGGTGGCTGGATTGGATGAAGCGACTTCGCGAGGCTTACCTGAATGTCACAGTCCGCGTTCAAAGTCCGCTACCCGGAGAACAAGCCAATCAGGATTGCTTCAGTTCCGATTCCCAGGGCCGTGCTGAGCAGGATCGTCGATGTCGCGTCAGCAGTATAGGTCTTGTTCTTTAATGCAAACATGGCGGCTGCGGTCGCTGTCGGAACTGCTCCAGTGATAATGGCCTGATGCGCGGGATCTCCTGTCAGCTTGAAAAGCAAAACGCCCAACAGCATCATGGCCGGCATCAAAAAATTCTTGATGCCAATATTCGTCAGGACTTCGACGTTGATCCGCAATTTCTCGCCGTAAAGCATCAAACCAAGCGCGAACAACGAGGTGCCCCCGGACGCCTTTCCGATCAGATCAACCGCTGAAAGTACAGGCGTCGGGAGTTTCACGTGGCAAAAACTTAAGATGACGCCGAAGATTGGCAGGAAGACGATCGGATTGAGAGCCGCCCCCCAAAGGCTGTGGCCAAGGACGTGCACGGCGTCCTTCCAGCCGTGCCCCCCTTCCTGCTTGTCCGAAACGCGCGTCAAAACAATAGTCAAAGGCAACATGAAGATACTGGTGACCAGGTTGCCGACGAGAACAACCAGGAACCCTCGTGGGCCAAACATGGCTGCCAGGATCGGTGCGCCGAAATACGCCATGTCAGGATATCCGCACACCAGTGCCTGCATGGTGGCGGTACGCAGGTCGTGCTTGAACACAAAGCTGCCCACCGCAAGGGCGATCAGATAGCTGCCCATCAACCCGAATGTCAGGCACAGTGCCAGTCCCAGGTCAATGATCTTGTCCGCTGGGGTGGTGGCCGCCGCGTAAAACAGCGCAAACGGCAGCGCAAAACGGATGACGAGGGTTGCCAGCACCCCGGCATCCTCGTGCTTCAAGAGACCCATTCTGGCCGACAGCCATCCAAGAGCAATGGCCAATGCGACCGGCAGGAGTCCGTTAAGGATCGTTTCAATCACGGGATTAACCTCTTAGCTTAGGTGCCAGTTCACAAAAACCGTGCGAGACCGCTTACGTTCTCGGCGAGCTGTTAACCGTGGCCATCTGGATTGGTCGCTGACGGCATACGTCCTCAAAGTGCGCCGCTTTTCCGGCTAACTCAATCACCTGAATGGGGGGTAGATGCGTCGACTGCAGGCAGGATGCTTGAAGTAGCGTAGGTGACCGCAGCCGAAAGACAAGTGTCACGGGGCATTGCTTCACCGACGTTGGCTGGGGTACGCGAGTTGCCGACAACGCGAGAGCCACAGTCCGTCGGTTGGGCGAAGCCGACGTTTGAACGTCCGGCTGACGATAGGGGCGAATGACCGTTCATGGTCCCGGTCCGACAAGAGCAGGTGGCCTAGCCCGCCGCTGATCGATTCGCATCGGGCAGCAGTCGCCCCGTTGTGGCCTTTCGGACTCGCGGCACCGCAACAACCGCTTCCAGAGGCGAACCGGCGTCTGACGGTCGCATCGGCCAGAGGAGCAAATGACGCTTGCCGGTCGCATCAGGGCGATCTGAAGGGTCGCGTTTATCGACTGGAGCCTTCGACGTGCGTTTTCACACAGCCCTAACCCGAAGCAGTCTTCCGAGCCAGGCCGTGCCAGCCCACGCGGTAGCGCCGACATTCAGGATTTTTGGAATGCGTAAAAGACGGGGCCCACGTTGTCAAGTTAGTCGTAGAATTTGATTTGGGCGCACATTTCTGGCAACCAGGAGAGAACTGGTGGTGCGCCGTGAGCGTACGAGTCACGGCGTGTCCGGTGTCAGGGCGCGGGCTCGGTTATACGGGCGCAGCGTCTGTCTCTCTGCTTCACCAGAGGCGCCTTGCGCCACGATGAAGGCAGCAGCGCGAAATGGCAAATGAAGAACTCGAAACGGACTATCTCGTGGTCGGTGCCGGGGCCGCCGGGATGGCGTTTACCGACGCGTTGCTCACGCATTCCAACGCGACAGTCACCGTAGTCGATCGCCGCCATGCTCCCGGCGGACACTGGATCGACGCCTATCCCTACGTCCGTCTCCATCAGCCGTCCGCCTTCTACGGAGTTAGCTCGGTGCCGCTTGGGCAGGACGCGCTCGACGTGGACGGGACGAATGCCGGCTACTACGAACTCGCCGGGGCAGACGAGATCCGTGCCTACTTCGCGCAAGTCATGCATCGCCGCTTTTTGCCCAGCGGCCGCGTCCGCTACTTTCCGGGCAGCGATTACCTGGGGGGAAACCGCTTTGTGTCCCGGCTCGCGCAACAATCATGGAAAGTGCGCGTGGGGCGCAAGGTTGTCGACACCACGTATCTCGAAGGCACAATTCCCGCGACGAGTGTACCCCCCTTCGAAGTAGCCGATGGCGTTCGCTGTGTGCCCGCAGGCGACATCGCGCGCATCACGGAGCGTCCCGAGCGCTTCGTCGTCATCGGCGCAGGCAAGACGGCCCTCGACACCTGCGTATGGCTGCTCGAACAGGACGTGCCCGCTTCGTCCATCCGCTGGATCAAGCCGCGAGAGGCATGGTGGCTGAACCGCCGGTTCCAGCAGCCGCAAGCGCTGCTCCCGGACTCCTATCGCGGCATGGCGATCCAGTTCGAGGCGATGGCACAGGCGACTTCGATTCAGGATCTCTTTGCGCGCCTCGAAGCGGAAACGTTCCTCCTTCGCATCGATCCCGGCGTCGCTTCCACAATGTTTCGCGGCGCGGTGATCAGCGAGGCCGAGTTGGAGCTTCTGCGCCGGATCGAGGACGTCGTTCGCCTCGGTCACGTGCGCAGCATCGAGCGCGGCGAGATCGTCCTGGACGAGGGCCGCGTGCCCACGAGCGAGCGGACGGTGCATGTCCACTGCGCGTCGAGAGGGCTGTCGCGACCGCCTCTGCGCCCGATCTTCGAGACCGGACGAGTGACCGTCCAGCCGTTCCTCTGGGGATTCGCGTGTTACCAGTTCGCCATGCTGGGCGTGATCGAGGCCATTGTGGAGAGCGACGAGGAGAAGAACCGCCTCTGTCCGCCCATCGCTTACTGGAACGCGAACACAGACTACCTGTCCGCGTTCCTTGCGACTCTTGCGAACGAACGGGCCCGGGCTGCCTACCCGGCACTAGCCAACTGGGCAAAGGAAACACGGCTCAATCCGTTCGGTGGGATCGCGCACTATCGCGATGCCCCGAACGTCATGGACGCTCGCGAACGCATCAAGCGCTTCGGGGCGGCGGCGGTGGGCAATCTGGCGCAGCTCCTGAAGACAAGCGCCGCTTAGGCAGGCGGCATCAGAGACTCGAATTGAAACCTGGCGTGGATCGCTTCGGGCTGCTCATGATCGATCGTGGCGTAACGGCCAGAAGCGGCGGCTGACCGGGTCGGCCGATGGTGAGAGTTGCGTCATCGGTACGTTTGCGTCCGGTAACTGAGCGGAGCCGACATCCGGATGGCCAACTTGCGTCCTGCGCCAACGTTGCTTTATGGCCGGTTTCTGCCTGTTGAAAACATTTGGCTGCTGCTTCGCGCCCGCCTTTGCCCTGCGCCGCGCTCACCTGCTCGCCCTGACAATCTGTTTTCACCCGACTCCCCCCGACGCGAATTCGTGGCATTTCTTATTTTTGCGTTCACCACTCGAATCTCAATGTGGACGTAGAAAAGAAAAGCGGGACGCATGCGCGTCCCGCTTTTCTTTTCTACTTGTGCTTCGCTTACGCGTCCAGATAAGCCGCTTCGCCATGCAACTCGGCATCGAGCCCCTGCTGCTCGGCAGCGGCATCGACCTTAACGGGTGTCACGCGGTTGATCAACCATAACATGCCCCACGTGAACACGAACGCCCAAACGCCGGACGCGAGTACCGCCACGCATTGCTTGACGAAGAAAGCACCGCCACCCAACAGCAGGCCATCCGCGCCATTCGGATTCCACGCCTTCGACGCGAACACGCCGAGCAGCACGGTACCGACGAGGCCTCCCACGCCATGCACGCCCCACACGTCGAGTGCGTCGTCGAGGCCGAGCCGGTTTTTCAGCGCAACAGCGTAATAACAGATCACACCAGCAGAAATCCCGATTATCGCCGCTGTGCTCAACGACACATAGCCGGCTGCGGGCGTGATGGTCGCGAGGCCGGCGACCGAACCGGTCAGCAAGCCGATGAATTTCGGTTGCCGTGCGTTGGCCCATTCGATCAGCAGCCACGTAATGGCCGCGAACGAAGCGGCGACATCGGTGTTCAGGAAAGACGAAGCCGTGATGGCGTCGACGCGCAGCTCGGAACCGGCGTTAAAGCCGTACCAGCCGAACCACAGCAGGCCCGTGCCGAGCGCGATCAACGGCACGTTGTGCGGCTTGTGCGTGACGGTCTGACGGCGCCCCACATACAACACCGACGCTAGCGCCGCGAATCCGGCGGTGTTGTGGACCACAATGCCGCCGGCATAATCGAGCACACCCCACTTCGCGAACAGTCCATCCGGACTCCATACCATGTGCACGAACGGGAAATACACGAGCACCAGCCAGCCGGTCAGAAACAGGAAGTACGCTTTGAACGTCACGCGGTTGGTGAATGCACCGGTAATCAGCGCCGGCGTGATGATGGCGAACATCATCTGATAGGCGACGTGGACCACCAGCGGAATGCCCGCGTCGTTGCCCGTGTACATGGTTTGCAGCGTAATGCCGTGCAGGAACGCATAGTAGGTCGGGTCGCCGATGATGCCGTGCCAGCTTGGGCCGAAGCACATCGAGTAGCCGAACGCGAACCACAGCACGGTGGTCCATGCGAGCGAGATGAAGCTCTGCATCATGATCGCCAGCACGTTCTTGCGTTCGACGAGGCCGCCGTAGAAAAACGCGAGACCCGGCGTCATCAGCATGACGAGGCTTGCACAGAGCAGCATGAAAGCGGTATTGCCAACGTTAATCGGCATGGTTGCGGGAAGCACAGCTTGTCTCCTTGATGGTCGTCGTGATATGTGCCCCCGGCGGCGCGTGGCACTGGCGTCGAAAAGAGCCCTTCAGCGCGGAATTAGCTTGCAATTTGTAGGGTTCATCTGTTTTCGCGCGTTTGCAGCAGGCGAAAAGTATTCCCGCGCCGGAGGCGGCGCAATACGGCTGGAAGATATAGTGGGATTCACGGGACCCGTATGGCCATCTCAGGCCCCTGCCGTCGACCGTTTGCCATCGTCAGCGTGCCGTAAGCGCGGGTAAACCACGTCCGTTCGACCGGCCGCTTGAGGCTCGCTGAGCCTGGCCAAACACCGGCTACCCCATCGGCTCCGCTGACAATCGGTCCCCTGGCGAGGATTTCCTGGCGTTTTAGCCTTCGCCTCGCCGTCGCGCGAAGTCGACCGGCCGCTGATAGCCATGTCTGCGCAAAAACGTCGCTTTTTCGCGTCAGTTTCGCGTCGATCCCGTCTGCCCGCTCGCAGGCCACTCAGCCTGAAAAACACCTATGATTTAAAAGCGATTTTTCTAAAAATGCGGCATTTGATCACTTCACGAAAGGGCTTAATGTAAAAAAGTAAAAAGACTTTGGAACCGGTTCCACTTACCATGGCGCCGAAATTAGACGACTGCCCGTGGGCCGCCATGGCGCGCTCCCATCTCGTGACGAAGAACAATATGGCTCAATCTCCTCTCACCTCCCGCCGCGGCTTCTTACGCACGGCCATCGCGCTGGTTCCCGCCGGGACCCTCGCCGGCTGCGAAGTCAAGCAATCCGCTACGACCGCTCAGGGTTCGAACGGCGCCGCCTCCGCGGGCCAGGCTTCCGGCGTCGACTACAAGCCGCATTTCTTCGACGCAAAGGAATGGGCATTCGTCCATGCGGCGGTCGACCGTCTGATTCCATCAGACAGCGAGGGCCCGGGCGCAGTCGAAGCCGGTGTGCCTGAATTCATCGACCGGCAGATGGACACGCCGTACGCGCACGGCGCGCTCTGGTACATGCAGGGGCCGTTCCAGCAAGGCGCGCCGGAACTCGGCTATCAGTTGAAGCTCGTGCCGCGCGATCTGTACCGGCTCGGCATCGCCGCGGTGAACGCTTACTGCACGAAGACCTACGCGCATCCGTTCGACGCCCTCGACGCGCCCACGCGCGACACCGTGCTCGCCGCGCTGGAGACAGGAAAGATCGATCTTGCGGACGTCCCGGCTGACGTCTTCTTCGGCCAGTTGCTGCAAAACACCCGCGAAGGCTACTTCTGCGACCCGATCCACGGCGGCAATCGCGACATGGGCGGCTGGAAGATGATCGGCTTCCCCGGCGCGCGCGCCGATTTCATGGACTTCGTCAACCAGAACGGCCAGGCCTATCCGTATGGCCCCGTGTCGATCGAAGGAAAGCGCACCTGATGACTACACAAACCAAACCGCACGTCGACGCGGTAATCATCGGCTTCGGCTGGACCGGCGCGATCCTCGCGAAGGAACTCACCGAGGCGGGACTCAAAGTGGTCGCGCTGGAACGCGGCGAGTATCGCGACACCTATCCGGACGGCGCATATCCCAACACGATCGATGAGCTGACCTACAACATCCGCAAGAAGCTGTTCCTCGATCTCTCCAAGACCACCGTGTCGATCCGTCATAACGTCGGCGAGACGGCGCTGCCCTATCGGCAGCTTGCCGCGTTTCTCCCGGGCGAAGGTGTTGGCGGTGCGGGTCTGCATTGGTCGGGCGTGCATTTCCGGATCACACCGGAAGAACTGCGCCTGAAGAGCCACTACGAAGAACGCTACGGCAAGCGCTTCATTCCGGAAGGGATGACGATTCAGGATTACGGCGTCAGCTACGAAGAACTCGAACCGCATTTCGACTTCGCCGAGAAAGTGTTCGGCACCTCGGGTCAGGCTTATAAGGTCAACGGCAAGGTGGTCGGCGACGGCAACGTGTTCGAAGCGCCGCGCAGCGACAACTTTCCGCTTCCCGCGCAGTTGAACACGTACTCGGCTGAGCGTTTCGGCAAGGCCGCGCGCGAGCTGGGCCTGAACCCGTACCGCCTGCCTTCGGCGAATACGTCGGGTCCGTATACAAACCCGTACGGCGTGCAGATGGGGCCGTGCAACTTCTGCGGATTCTGCAGCGGCTACGCGTGCTACATGTACTCGAAGGCATCTCCGAATCTGAACATCCTGCCGGCACTGAAGCAGTCGCCGAACTTCGAGCTGCGCTCGCGTTGCCACGTGCTGCGCGTCGAACTCGACGACACGAAAAAACGCGCCAAGGGCGTGACATATGTCGATCCTGCAGGCAACGAAGTGTTTCAGCCCGCCGATCTCGTGATCGTCGCGGCGTTCCAGTATCACAACGTCCATCTACTTCTGCTGTCGGGCATCGGCAAGCCGTACGACCCGATCTCGGGCGAAGGTGTGGTCGGCCGCAATTTTGCGTATCAGAACCTCTCGACGATCACCGCGTTCTTCGACGAGGACACCTTCACCAATCCGTTCATCGGCGCGGGCGGCAACGGCGTCGCCGTGGACAACTTCAATGCCGACAACTTCGATCACGGTCCGCTCGGCTTTGTCGGCGGCTCGCCGTTGTGGGTGAATCAGGCCGGCACCAAACCGATCAGCGGCATCGCGACCCCGGCCGGCACGCCGAACTGGGGCGCGGACTGGAAGAAATCGGTGAAGGATAACTACGCGCACACCATTTCGATGGACGCGCACGGCTCCAACATGTCGTATCGCGACGTGTTCCTCGACCTCGATCCGACCTATCGCGATTCATATGGCCAGCCGCTGTTGCGCATGACCTTCGACTGGAAGGACAACGACATCAAGATGGCGCAATACGTGACCGGACAGATGCACAAGATCGCGCAACAGATGGGGCCGAAGTCCATCGGCGTCTATACGCGCGAATTCGGCGCGCACTTCGATTCGCGCCGCTATCAGACTACTCACCTCGTCGGTGGCGCGATTATGGGCACCGATCCGAAGACGAGCGTGCTGAACCGTTATCTGCAAAGCTGGGACGTGCACAACGTGTTCGTGATGGGCGCGTCAGCGTTCCCGCAGGGCATCGGCTACAACCCGACCGGCCTCGTCGCCGCGCTCGCCTATTGGTCGGCGCGGGCGATTCGCACGCAGTATCTGAAGAACCCCGGGCCGCTGGTGAGCGTATGAAGAAGAAGATCGATATCCAACGCCTGGGGCAGGCATTCAAACGCGTGCGCGCAGCGTCTTTCTGCGTGGCGGCTGCCACGTCCGCTCCGCTCGCCGCGCAAGCAGCAACACCCCAGCCTCAATCCGATGCGGCGTTGATCGCGCACGGCGAATACCTCGCGCGTGCGGGTGACTGCATCGCCTGTCACTCGACGCCATCGGGCAAGCCCTTCGCGGGCGGCCTGAAGTTCGACACACCGATCGGCGCGATCTACTCGACCAACATCACGCCCGATCGCAACACCGGCATCGGCTCATGGAGCTTCGCGCAGTTCGATCGCGCGGTGCGTGCTGGCGTGCGGCCGAACGGCGACACGCTGTATCCGGCCATGCCGTACCCGTCGTATGCGCGTTTGAGCGAAGACGACATGCACGCGCTGTATGTGTACTTCAGGCGAGGGGTCGCGCCGGTGAATCAGGCGAACCGTGCGGTCGATATCGTCTGGCCGCTGTCGATGCGCTGGCCGCTCGGCATCTGGCGTTACCTGTTCGCGCCGGATCCATTCACCTTCAATGCGAAGCACTATGCCGATCCGGTGGTCGCACGCGGTGCTTACCTCGTGCAAGGCCTCGGCCACTGCGGTGCCTGCCACACGCCGCGTGCGCTCACGATGCAGGAACGCGCATTGAGCGATCTCGACGGCACCGCGTTTCTCGCGGGCGGCGCGGCGATCGACGGCTGGGTCCCGTCGAGCCTGCGCGGCAATCCGCGCACCGGCATCGGCGCATGGAGCGAAACCGACCTCGTGCAATTCCTGAAGACCGGACGCACACAGCACAGCGCGGCATTCGGTGGCATGACGGACGTCGTGCAGCACAGCATGCAGCACATGAGCGATGCCGATCTCACCGCGATTGCGCGCTACCTGAAGACACTTCCGTCGACCGATCCGAAGGAAACAGCGTACGTGTACAACGATACGGCGGCTCACGCCTTACGTACCGGCAACGCCACGGCGCCCGGCGCCGCCGTGTACCGCGACAATTGCACCGCCTGCCACCGCAGTGACGGCCGTGGCTACACGCGCGTGATCCCGGCGCTGGGCGGCAATCCGGTCGTGCAAGACAAGGACGCGACCTCGCTGATTCACGTGCTGCTGACCGGCAGCACGCTCGAAGGCACGAAGACCGCGCCGTCCCCGTTCACGATGCCCGCCTTCGGCTGGCGCCTGAACGATCAGGAAGTCGCCGACGTGACGAACTTCGTGCGCAACAGTTGGGGCAATACCGGTTCGACGGTTAGCGCGACGGACGTCGCCAAGGTTCGCAAGACTGTCACGGTGCGTGCGCCCGAGATGCCGCCCGGTGCCGCGCTGAGCCACTAACACAGCCACTCATACCGCCACTAACATCGCGCCCGCCCTTGCAGCGAGTCCGTAGTCAGGACGCGTAACACGGGCCGCGCAAACCACTTCCCCCGCTTCACGCAATCTGCTCCGTTGTTCCGGAGCGGACTGCGTCCGCGCAGAGCTCCGTCATGCTGCGCTGTCCAGGCGCGATTGCGGCACCCGGCAGTGGATTGATGAGAAGCCAGCGGTAGCGATTGGCTTGTCTCTGGCGCTCAGTGCTGTTGCGGGACCGCGTTGATCATCTCGAGATGACGCGCTTCGGTCTCCTCGTCCGCGGGGAACATGAATTCGATACGCAGTTCCTGCGCCGCGACGGTTTGCGGCGTGCCCACGGTGGCGACCATTGAAAAGTAGTTCAGGACCTCGCCGTCCTTGACGAAGCCGATGGGAATCACCGGCATGGCTGCTGGAGCGGATCCGGCTCCCAAGGTGCGCGGAGAAGACTTCAGGTCAGCCTGCACATCCGGATAAGCACGCAGCGCGGCAAGCAATTCGTGCGTCTGATCGTCGACCACGCGGCCGACCGACTCCCGATAGACACGCTGAATCAGGCTGTTCGCCACCGCTTGCCAATCGGCTACGAACGGACGCATCCCATCCGGATCGAAAATCAGATGCAGCATGTTGCGCGGCCCCTTGCGCGCAGCCATATCGATGAAGCAATTGAAAAAGCGCGGCGCTGATTCGTTGGTCATCAACACATTCCAGTAGCGGTCCATGACGAGCGCGGGAAACGGCTCATGTTGATGCAGCATGCGTCCGAGTGCGTGGGTGACGCTCTGCATTTCCTGAGCGTTCCAGGCAGCGTCGGCATACATCGGCGCATAGCCTGCCGCCAGTAGCAGCGTGTTGCGTTCGCGCAGAGGAATGTCGAGCGTTTGCGCGATATCCATCAGCATCTGACGGCTCGGCACGCTGCGCCCGCTTTCGATAAAACTGATGTGCCGCTGGGAGACGCCTGCGTTGAACGACAAGTCCAACTGGCTGATGCCGCGCGTGTCTCGCCAATGACGCAACAACGCGCCGAGTTCATTTGGCGGCGTCTTCCTTTCGGGATTCGCAGGATTCATCGCTCTCTTATCCGCAAGTCGGTACAGATCAGCTTGGGTGACCGGTGGTGCCGGAGCATCGTCTATGCCCGGCGCCAACCGGTCGTTCGAACCGCGCCGGTCAGCATACTCCTTCACGCTGACCTGCTCCTTCCAGACGGGATCTACGCGTTCCAGACGTATTCCTGGAACGGCGCTTCCAGAGGGGGTTGAGTGATGTTGCCGGCGTAGTTCGTAATCGTCGAAGCGGCCAGTACCGCGAGAACCTCAAGCACCTGATCCTGACGGAAGCCGGCCTCGATAAACGGGTTCACGTCATGGTCATTCAGGTGTCCGCGCTTCTCGATGGCTGTCTTCGTCAGGGTCGAGAGTGCCGCATGCTTGCGATCGGCAGGCGTATGGCCGTCGCGAATCGCTTCGACGTCGGCGGGTGAAAGCCCCTCTTGCAGCGCGAGCGCGGTGTGGAATGCGACCGCCCACGAACATGCGTTGGTCACCGCGTTAGTCAGCAACAGCGTCTGTATCTGCGCTTCCGTGAAGGTGCCTGAATGAACCTTCTGGAAGATGCCGATGAAGCCGCTGATCAGTACCGGCGATTCAGCCATCGCTCCCGCAATGTTGGGGATAAGGCCGAAGTTTTGCTGGAGCTGCCGCAGCACCGGCTTGGACTGTTCGGGTGCGGATTCAATCGTATGAATGTGAAACGTCGACATGGTGTGTCCTCGATCATGAACGCCGCTCGGGATGAGCTGTGCGATGAGCGAAGATTAGGCGTGAGGAAGAGGCTCGCCAATTACCTCGGATGTAATAGGTTTACGTCTTCCTGGTATCGAAAAGAAGAGCCGCCAGGAGGATACCGCCCAGGGGCGCGCCGCCTTAGACGGCTTCCGGCACCTTGCGCGTCTTCAGAAACGCTACGAATGTTTCGCCTCGCATGCTGGCGTACATGCCGAGATTCGTGATCTTCACCACCCGCTCAATCTGAGCATCATGGATTTGCGCGACGCGCGGTGGGTCTTGCCGCGCAGCAACGCGCCAGCGCGCAGGAAATGGTCTGGTGTAGAAACCATGACATCTACCGTATAGCTAGCCTTAACGCAGAAAAAACACTGGAAACTGGAATTCAGAATTACAAAGATCACCAGAATATACTGCTGCCGCGTCGGTCGAATAGTGACGATCAAGACAACGGAAGCAATATGAAAAACCAACCTCTCTTGTTAGCACTATTCGCGGTCGCCGCGTTCTGGACTGCCGAAAGCCAGGCCGCGCAGCCGAATTACGCCTATTCGACGACGGTGCGTCTCTCCGACGGCAAAACGCTGGACTGCGCCGTCAACGAGCCCCTGACCGCCGTGCACAACGCCAGTACCACGCTCACCCGACGCGATAAAACGGAAGCCGACGTATTGGCGACTCAACGACTGCGCCTGCTCAGCGGCCCCACGTCTGAGTATCCGTCACCGTACACTGCGCCCAACGTCACGTGCGGGGCAACCGGCTGAAATTGAGTGGCATCACGGAGCTCGTGCGGCTCATTCGGTACTTATTCGGTACGATGTGGAACATCGTCCGGGAATGGATATGGGGCGTGAGGTCCTGGCCATTCCGCCGCCGGTGGACCGCTTAGCGCATCGCACCCGGCGAGACCTGCGAGAAAGCTGCACGTGAGTACCGTGAGTAAAGCGGCGCAAATGCACCGGACTGCTGCCCGACCGTTCATCGCACACCTCCTTGCATCTGGCGCATACGCTACTTCTTGGACCTCCAATCGGCGTGGCAGGTTGCACTGAGTGTCGTCATGCGCTCGCCGTTGACAGCTCGGGCGCACTCCAGTTCTGTCCGCTGGGCTCCTCGGCGGACAACCTGGTTGTTTCACGCAGCCTGAACACTGCCACCGCATCGACGAGCGCGCGCGCCTGATCTTCCAGCGACGCCGCGGCAGCCGCGGCTTGCTCGACTAGCGCGGCGTTCTGTTGCGTCGCGTTGTCCATCTGCGTCATCGCGGTATTGATCTGATCAATACCGCGCGACTGCCCTTCTGAGGCTGCGCTGATCTCGCTGACGATACCGGTCACGTTGCGGGCCGCCGTGACGATTTCGGCCATTGTCTCGCCGGCGCGAGTCGCCAGTTCGGCGCCGTTCCTCACCTTCGCAACCGAATCGCCGATCAGCTCCCTGATCTCCTTCGCCGCAGCGGCCGAACGTTGCGCGAGCGCGCGCACTTCACCCGCGACCACCGCGAATCCGCGTCCCTCCTCGCCGGCACGTGCAGCTTCGACTGCCGCATTCAAAGCGAGTATGTTGGTCTGGAACGCAATGCCCTCGATCGCGCCGATGATATCGACGATCCTCTTTGAACTCGACGACATGTCCGCGATCAGGTCGACAACCTGGCCGACAACGTCGCCGCCGCGTGCCGCGATCTCCGACGCGTTTTCCGCGAGCGCACTGGCCTGCCGCGCACTATCGGCATTTTGCCGGACCGTCGCCGTCAACTCTTCCATGCTCGATGCGGTCTGCTCCAGGGTCGCCGCCTGCAACTCAGTACGCGTCGACAGGTCGGCATTGCCGCTCGCGATCTCGCCTACGCCGTGCGTGATCGCCGCCGTTCCCTGACGCACCTGACTCACGGCAGCAACGAGCCCCGCCTGCATCCGGCCAAGTGCAGCCATCAAGCGTCCCATTTCGTTGACGCCCAGCGCTGCGATCTCGCTTGCCAGATCACCCGCAGCAATGCGCTCGAAATGACGAATAGCGGCATCGATAGGCCGCACGATCGAATTCGTCAACGCGGAGCGCGCGAAGAAGCCGAGGATCATTGCGGCGGACCCGATCGCGCCGAAGAGCCAGAGCAGCATATGAAAATGGTGTTGCGCCGAGGCAAAGCGCGCTTTTTGCTGCTCTGCCTGAAAATCTTCGAGCGCGCGCGCGGCGTTCCGGTAGTCACTGAACAGTCTGTCAGGCGCCTGCCGCTGCGTCGTCCGGAACGACATGAAATCGTTCTGGTCGAGCGCCGCGATTTCGGGGCTAAGCGCCTGTTTCATCAATAGCTCGCGCTTCGCGCGCAGCGCGTCGGCCAGCTTCCTCTCAACCTCATTCGACGGCGGTTGCGCGGCATAGGCCGCCAGCTCGCGATCACTACCCGTCTGCTCGGCATGCACTCGCGCGAGCACCGCATCGGTTGGCTTTCCCTGCGCGACGAGCGTTTCGTACGTACCGAGATCGACCCGCACCTGCAGAAGCGCTTCGCTACTGGCGCTAAGGTGTCGCAGCGCAGCCGTCTCTTCACTGTACATCCTGTCGAGTGCCGTGTTGGCCGTGTCCAGCCCCGCAATCGACATGGCGATCACAAGCATCAACGCCGCCGTGTAGCCGGCGATCGTAATGGTCAGAGCGGTCCGGATAGTGGTATTTCTGAACATGGCTGTCTTCCTCGACCCTCTGAGCCCAAAAAAAGCGGCGTGCGGACAAGTCCGCCGCCGCCAGGAGGAGCACATCGATGAACAAATCAGAGTGAATCTGATTCCCGGATCAGAAGCGAGTGCGCACGCCCGAAGTCAGTTCGAGCTGATTGGTCGCGCCGAACGTGGTTCCGACGGTGTAGCCGCCATGCAACCTCATATAGTCACCCGCCAGATACACTTCAGTGCGCTTGGACAGGTGATAGAACGCCGACCAGTACAGCGTTTCCTTGTAACCGTTGTGGAGGCCTGACGTCGGGTCGAAAGCGCCGATGTTCGCGTTCGGAATATCGCCGTCACTGTTATAAGCGGCGTTCTTCGTACGCATCTGCTGATAACCGAGTTCGTAGTCGAACGGACCCTTCGGCGACAGCTTGAGCGACACCGTAAAGGCGTTGTCCTGACGCTGGCCGAGATCGCCCTGATTGCCCAGATAACGGAAGTAACCCGCATTGGCGCGCAGGATACCGAACGTGTAGTTGCCACCCACCGAGAACGACTGGTTTGTAAAGCCAACGCGATTCACGTGGCTATAGAAGCTCGACACGTTGAACGGTCCACCGTTGTAACCGAGCGCTGCCTGGTAGTTGGAATTGGAGCCGAAACTCGTCGAGTTGCCGAATGCGTAGCCTGCGCTGGCGAAAATGCCATTGTCGAACAGTTTCTTCCATGCCACGCCATTGTTATAACGTGTGCCGGTCGCGCTGGCCGCGTAGAAAATCATCTGCTTGAAGTTATTCGCGTTCGTCCAGCCGCCTTCTTCCGTCGTCAGACTCGCGGTGCCGTACGGGTCGCCATAAATCGTCGATGCGTCGCGTGCGATCGTGTTCTGGAACCCTGCCGTAATCTTGCCGAATGTGTCGTTCTGGATGCCGACCCATGCGTCACGGTCGAAAATCTGGCCCGGATCTTCCATCTGGCCATCGCTCATGCGGTATTCGCTTTCGAGCCGGAAGATGATCTTCGAACCCGCACCGATATCTTCGGCGCCCTTCAGGCCCCAGCGGCTGCCGCTGAACCACGGTTCGCCGCCGATACCCATGCCGATCACATGATCGCCGTTCGCATTCGCGTGCGACTGATAGGTCGGTACGCTCAGATCAATCAGGCCGTACAACTGAACACTCGATTGGGCGTGCGCGCCGGTTGCTGCAAAAGCGCCTGCCGTAACGGCCAAGGCCAGATACTTTTTCTTCAAGATCGTCTCCTCAGATTACTACATTGAAATTTTCGTTTTCGCCGACTGCGGTGACTGCCGTCCAGAGATCCGGACAACGGCCCCCGGTCAGCCGATGAGCGCAATCCTAGTTTTCTCAATCCTTCACGCAGCTTTCCCGTACTGTTTGTACAACTAAGTGTATTTACTGATATACATCACAAAATCGGCGTTAGCTACGCGATATCGTTGCTGCGCAGGATGCAGCCGAGGCCGCGCAACGAAGTCACACTGCGACAGACATGCGGCAGCTACCGGCAAGTGCGGACCTATTTCGAACCGGTGAACTCGTTGGTGTAGGTTTTCGCCAGCTCGATATGCTTGCCTTTTACCGACGGGTTGAACGCCGACAGCACCTTCAGCACGGTCTCCGGACCGTCAGCAGGCATCTTGCCGTCCTTCGTAAACATCGGCAGCGACGCTTTCAACGCGCTCACGTAAAGGGGTTTGTCTTTCTGATAGTCGTCAGGCATCTTCGCTGCAATTTCTTCCGCGCTATGCGTGTGGATGAATTGCATCGTGCGAACAAACGCGTGCGCGAGCTTTGCTGCTTCAGCCTTGTGGGAATCGGCCCACGCCGCCTGGACGTAGAGGCTCGACGCCGGGTAGGTGCCGCCCAACGCCGCCTTCGTGCCTTCGACCGAGCGCATGTCGACGAGCACCTTCGCGTCGCCGGACTTCTGCAATGCCGAGACGGTCGGCTCGGTCGTCATGCCGGCGTCGATGCGGCCTTGTTTGATCGCCGCGATAAAGCTGGCGTCCGCGCCCACCGGCAGCATCGTGTATTCCGTGGACTGGATGCCGTGCTGTCCGGCAAGATATTGCGTAAGGAAGCTTGTTGAAGAACCGAGGCCAGTCACACCAAGCGTCTTGCCCTTCACATCCGCCATCGATTTGACCGTTTCGGCCGCTTTGGTCGATACCATTTCGACCTCGCCCGGCACTTGCCCGAAGACGACGATCGCCTTGACGTCCTTGCCTTTGGTTTGCAGATCGATCGTATGGTCGTAGAAACCGACAACAGCCTGAACGGCGCCGGCCAGCAGTTCGTTTTCAGCGTCAACGCCGGCCGGCTGCGACAGAAGTTCGACATCGAGCCCTTCGTCCTTGAAATAGCCGAGTTGTTCGGTCAGGCGCGCCGGCAAATAGATCAGCTTCGTGATACCGCCGACCATGATCGTGATCTTCTCGCTGTCGGCGGCGCTCGCGTGCTGCGACGCAAGACTGAACAGGAGGCCTGAAGCAACGGCGATATGGCGCAGCGTGCGAAAGCCAGGGGTCATCGATAGTCTCCGTTATTGTCCGGCGCGGCGGAATGCCGCCCGTCTGCATCGATGGGGCGATTCTAGGGGACCGAATCCTTCCCTCGGCTTACACGGAGACCCAGGTTCCATACGGGATTTCCATGACAGGCGAACACGCCGTCATGCAAAACCTGACTATGAATGCCGAGGCTCTGCTTATGTTTGAAGAATGCGTTTAAATCCTGTCTTTTGCGTTGCCAGACGGGATGGGACGAACGTTACTGAGCGACGAGGTAAAGAGTGAGCCCATGTCGGGCGCACAAAAAAGCCAAGGCGGTGAAGCCTTGGCTTGGAGAATTCTGCTGGTTGAGATATCCATCAGAATCCGAGGGCGGCTACTGCGCCGTGGAACGCAGCAGCCCGTCAGCTACCGCAACAACACCGTGGCGAGCGCGGAAGCTCAATGCCGGGCGTTGCTCCAGTGCGGCCAGTAGTGACGGTGATCCAGCTGCCTCAGCCGCTTTCGATGCATCTGCTCCCGGTAATAATGAGTGGCGACGAACACAGGTGCCATCGCCAGCACGAACGAACCCACAACGATTCCCACTGCTTCACTCATCGCGATCTCCATTGCAGAACTATCGAACTATCGGCTTCATTGCAGGTGCTGCCCTCCGTTGATCGCAATGTTGGCCCCGGTCACGAAACCCGCTTCGCGCGAGCACAGATACAGCACGAGTGCGGCGACTTCGTCGGGTTGTCCGAGCCGGCCGACCGGAATCTGCGGAATGATCTTGGTCTCGCGGATCTCCTCGGGCACCGCCATCACCATCTTCGTCGCGATATAGCCGGGCGAGATCGTGTTGACGGTGACGCCTTTCTTCGCCACCTCGAGCGCCAGCGATTTCGTGAAGCCATGCATGCCGGCCTTCGCCGCCGCATAGTTGGTCTGGCCAAACCCGCCCTTGGAGCCGATGATCGACGCCACGTTGATGATGCGGCCCCAGCCACGCTCGACCATGCTGTCGCACACCGGCTTGGTCATGTTGAACACCGAATCGAGGTTGGTCCGGATTACCGCGTCCCAATTGATCTTGTCGAGCTTCTTGAAGCTGGCGTCTCGCGTGATGCCGGCGTTGTTGATCAGAATGTCGACCGGTCCGACTTCGGCTCTGATTTGCGCCATGCATCTTTCACACGAGTCGTAGTCGGCGACGTCGACAGTGTAGGCGAGGAATTGCCGTCCCTGTGCCTCCATCCGGCCGAGCCACTCGTTCGCACCGGTGTTGCCCGGCGAACAGGTGACCACGACCGCATACCCGGCGTCATGCAGCTTGATGCTGATCGCTTCGCCAAGTCCGCCCGTTCCACCCGTCACCACTGCGATCTGCTTTGCCATCGAATCGTCCTCATAAAAGCTGGACTGTCAGTCCATGAAGTGGATGCCGGAATCCTGGATTCTTTCATACTTATAAGGAATCCTTCATATATTACATAAACCTCACCACGGGCATTGCTGCCCGCGTCAGTTCTATCGCTTCGCGCCCGCGGCTGCGGGAGCCTGCTCGCTGTTGCTTCGCACGGCCTTCGATGCTGTGGCGGTGACGGCTTCAAAATTACTTTCGGCAGCCTGCACGACCTGTTGACCCGTTTTCTGCAGCGTTTCGCACAGGGTCGCGGTGGCGGCAATCGCAGATTTCCATGCAGCGATCGCGGCTTCGGAACCTGCGGGCGAATGCTTCGCCGCTTCCTCGACGAGTACCTGCACGCGATCGTTATACCGCTCGTAGTACGTCTGTGTGAGTTGCGTGACTTCAGCCTGAGTGCTCGAGGCGATGTCGAACACTTGCCGGCCGTATGACAGCGATTTTTCCGCAAAGGGTCCGGTGAAACCGGTTTGCAGCGTGAACCATTGCTGCGGCTCCGTCGTGCCGGACACCTTCGTCAGGTTCTCCTGCGCCTCGGCCAGCGAGGCCCTGACGACCTGCAGGTTCAGCCCGACCAGTTTTTCGACGCCTTCAAAGATCTTTCCGGTCACCCCGAAGTACGCGTCGACGTTGGCTTTCGCGGCAGCAATATGCTCGGGACTCAATAGAGTCATTGTTGAATTCCTCAAAATTCGGTCCGGCGCGCGAAGCCCCGATCGGACGGATGTGTTGCGGCGGATCGCGATGGTGGATAAATCAAAGTGGATGTCGCGGATGCCTAGCGCATCCGGGCAACAGCCTTGAGAATAGAATCTCCTTCGCTTGTGATCCGGGGACGTGAGCGTCCTGACGCGAGGTTTTCCAGTGATATGAGTTGCCGCTCGAGCAGGGCGTCGAGCTCGGCGCGGCCCAGTTCAATCTGGTCCGGCGCGTTCTTGATGAGCATTAAGGTAGCAAATTCATGGGGACTCAGCATATCGTCTCCTCGATTTAGTCTATCTGCGCGGAAGTATCAATTACCCCCTCCAGCGTGAATGCCCGGCAAATATTTCTGCCGTCTCCGTAGAGTGATCATTCGAGAAATCACCTCACGGAGACGTCATCATAACTGTTAAATATTCAATTGCAATATGCGGGATGCGCTTTATTCAAGCAGCTGTTTCGTCTGCTTAATTCTGTTTCGTCTGCTGAATATCAGTGCATCGCAGGGCCGTGCGGCGCCCCTCCCACAACATCGTCGCCGCCCCCGCAGATGCCAGCCTGGCATGGCCGATACGGCGATCCGGCCAACCCACCAAAGCTTGAATTGATTACTTAATTAACGAAATCAATTCAATTTTATTTCAATGGGCTTATTTATATTTGAATATTGTATTTACAGACTGACCCTTTGCCGCGCGCTCATACTACGACTTTGCGAAACATTTATTACAGTGCGCATGAGTTTTCGCAATAGCCTTAATTTCAATAAGGGAAATGACTTCTGACATATTTATGGCACGTGGTTGTCTTGCACGACACGTTCGTACCCACGCCCGCCTCAGAACAGATGATGTATCCCGCTCAGAAACACAGTCTGCCGTCCACCTGACGCCGCGCCGATCCCAAGCGTATTTGCCACCGCCCCACCACCGGCGGTCTCGACCATCAGGTCGGCGTAGACTTGCGTCACCTTCGACAGCGAATAGACGTTGGCCACGGTGAACTGAGTCCAGCGACGCCCGGCGAGCGTCGCGGTCCACGCCCCCGCCGCGATTTCCTCCGCAGGTGTCAAGCGAACGTTGACGCCGCCGTCGACGGTACGAAAGTGCTCGCTGCCGGCGTCCGACTGGATCCGCACATCCGTGGCGAGCGCATGCAGCGTCACGCGTTCAAAGCGATACGCGCCGCCGATCCCCATGTCGCGCACCTGTTTCGCGTTGAAGGTCGCGCCGGGCGCGAGTGTCTGTCCTTCGAACGAAGTCAGGCCGAGTCCATTGGAAAGTGGCAGCAAACGGTCGTGGTACTCGGAATACACCGCCACCAGTTTGAGCGGCCCATTCATATAGTTAGCGCCAAAGCTGATGGTCCGCCCATTCGTATTGCTGGCAGCCGCGCCGGGAAACCCATAGAGCGCGCCGAAACTCAGTCCGCTGTAATTCGCGCTTTTCCATTTCACCGTGCTCGACAACTGCACCGGCAAGGTACTTCCGAGGCCATCGAGATTGCCGGGGTGAAACGCGGAGAAGTCGCCGAGCAGTTGACCGGTCGACACCGAGCCGAGCCAATCGAAATTCCAGTCGGTCTGGCGGCCGAGCGTCACGGTGCCGAACATCGGATCGGACATCCCTACGTAGGCCTGACGATTGAAGAAGGTACTGCTGCTGGCAGATGCACCGGTTGTCGTGACAAAACCGCTTTCGAGCCTGAACACGACCGACCTGCCCGCGCCGATATCTTCGACGCCCTGGAAGCCGAATCGGTCGGCCTGAAAGGTTCCCTGCTCGGCGATATAAGCATGAGCGCCGTGCAAATTGCTCACATAGCTGAGACCGGCGTCGAGACTTCCATACAGCGTGACACTGCTTTGGGCGTTGGCCGCGGTGGAAACGACGAGCGCAGCCATGCACGCGACGTCCGCCGCGCGGAAAGCGAAATGGGTTTTCATGGAGTGTGGGTTGATGCGTTCGAGGGAGGACTGCGAGGGCGTGCGTTAAAAGTGAATGCCCGAGATCAGGTTGTCTGGATTTTCTCTGCCGGACTGAGGCGCCATGTGCCGAAAACCAGATTGACGACGATTGCAGCGAGTGTCCCCGCCGCCATACCGTTGCCCAATACGATCTGCAAATAGCTGGGGAACGACGCATACACATTGGGGACCAGAATCGGTATCAGCCCCACAACGAGCGCGGCGGCGAGCGTGTACTGATTGCCGCGTGCATGCAGATCGACCTTACCTAGCAGGTTGACGCCCATCACACCGATCATCGCGAACACGATCAGCGCCGTGCCGCCCACCACCGGTGCGGGAATCGCGTAAGCGAAGCGCCCGAGCGGCGCAAACAGGGCGATGACCATCAGCATCGCACCGGCCGTCGCGGTCACATAGCGCGAGCGCACGCCGGTAGTCTGCACAACGCCGATGTTCTCCGCGCTGGTGATGATGAGCGAGGTGCCCAGCAGCGAACCGAGCAGCGACGCCACCGCATCGCCGCGAATGGTCCTCGGCACATCGCGTCGCATGTCGATCTTCTTGCCGGTGATCTCGCCGACGGCGACCGTCTGCCCCGTTGCCTCGGCCATCGAAATGACACTGAAGATCAGCATCGGCAGCGCGGCGAGCACGTCGAAGCGCGGCATGCCGAAGGGCAGCAGTGTCGGCAACGTGATGAGCGGACCGGCCCACATGCCGCCTGCCGGCATCAGCCCGGTTGCCCAGCCTGCGCAGGTGCCGATCGCGAGGCCGATCAGCACGGCAAGCCGCCCTGCTGTGCCCTTGAAGAGGCGCGCCACCGCCAGCGTGGCCACGATCGTGAGCAGCGCGAGGCCAAGCGACTGCGGCCGCGCGAAGCCCGGCGTTCCCGGCTGGCCGACGACGATGCCCGCGTAGATCTTGATGAGACTCACCGAGACGAGCAGCAGCATCGTTCCCACCACCACCCGCGGAAAAAACCGCAGGCAGCGCGCGAATACCGGCAGCACGAGCCAGTAGAACAGGCTGGTGAGAATCGCCGCGCCCGCGGCGGTGCGCAGATCGGTTTGCATGGCGATGACGGCGAACAGCATGGCGGGCGCGCCGCCCGGCACCATCACGAATGGTAGACGTGCCCCGATCGACCCCGCCCCGAGCGATTGCAGCAGCGTGCCGGCGCCGCAGGCAAAGAAGGTCGCGCCGATCAGTTGCACGGTCAGGTCCGATGAGAGCGACAACATCCTCGACACCAGAAAAACTGCGGTGACGGGCGAAGCCGCCATCGACAGGACATGCTGCAAGCCGAACAGCACGAGTTGCCACGCGGGCAAGCGAGCGTCGACGCTATGTGTGGCTGGGTCTGGATTCACGTTACCCCCGAGGGATCGAAAACGCGGCGTTCAGGCGCGCAGCCACGGCAATTGCTCGCGGCTGTAGCGGAAGGTCTGGAAGACGCTGTTCAACTGGCCGGGGCCGGTTTTGCGCGCCGCTTCGTCCGGGTACTCGCCGAACCAGGGAATCACGTATTCCCACACCACCTCGCCCGCGGGCGTCACTTCGAAGAGCCGGCCGGTCGCCGACTCGGTGATGTGCGTGTTGCCGTTCGCGAGCCGCTGCGCGTTGCCCATAAAGGCGCTGTAGAACGCGTTCACCATGTCGTCGGCGTACGACCACACCACCTCGTTGTTCGAGGGATCGATCTCGAGCACGCGTGAGAAAACCACGTGCGCACCAGTGCGGAAATTGCCGTTGTCGAACGTGAGAATGTTGCCGTTGGCGAGCGCTACGGGTGCGTGCTGATGCGACACCACACTCGGCGGAATGTGCATCGTGACGCCGCCGGTCCTGCGGTCGACGGCGATGATGCCCGACGTGGTGCGCAGGCTCATCAGCACGTCGCCCTTCGCATTCACGCCGAGCCCGTTCACGAGCGGCCAGTGATACCGGCCGAAGCCGGACGCTATCGGAAAGTCCTCGGGCTTCAGGTGCTCCCACGCCCTCCATTCCCACACCAGCTCGCCCGCGCGATTCACTTCGCGGATCACGTCGGCGTACATGACTTCGTCGGGGCCGTGCGCCGTGCCACCCGGCACGCGCTCGGCAAAGCCCGCCGGCACCGGCGCACACGCGGCGTAAAGCAGATTGCCGTTGGCGAGCCACTGCGCGTCATGGTGGTGTGCAGGATCTTCGTAATGCCAGACCACCTCGCCATCAGGCGTGACTTCGGAGAAATCGCCGCCATGCCACATCGACCACGGCGCGTAACGGTTTTCCGATTTTGCGTGGTTGCCGTTGTAGCCGAGATTGCCGTTGGGAAGAATCACAGCGTGGCGTCCAGCCCGCACCGGCATCTTCCACTCGTGAACGACTGTGCCGTCGATATCGATGAGATAGACATGGCCGCCCGCCGTTTGCGGTGCAATCAGCGTATACCCGCCGAATGAAGCGCTGGGGTCGTGAGCGATGAGGCCGACGCCGCGGCGCCGCTGGGTAATTTGATCGACTGTCGTGGTCACGATTCGCTCCGTTAAGATGATGAAGCGAAATCTAGGCTATCCGACCCGTCAATAAAACCTGATTATTCTTTACGGCCCGTATGGAAAAACTATACGGTCAATTTATGCGTCCAATATCGCAGACATTCCGTTGCTTCGACGAAGTGGTCAGGCGCGGTTCGATCCGCAAAGCGGCCGAATCGCTGCACCTGACCGCTGCCGCGGTGCACCAGCAAATCCTCAACCTGGAAGAGCAAGTCGGCTCGCCGCTCTTCGACCGTTTGCCGCGCGGCATGCAACTCACCACGGCCGGCGAAATCATCATTGCTGCGGTGCGGCGCGGGCAGCGCGATTTCGATAACGCGATGACTCAGGTGGAAGACCTGCGCTCGCTGCGTCGCGGGCATATCAACCTGGCGGTGTCGCCTTCGTCAGCCGAGCAGTTGGTGCCGGACGCCATTCAGGCGGCGATGACAAGCTATCCGGGCGTGACTTACAGCGTGCGCTCGGGCAATGGCGAAAGCATCCTCAAATGGGTGGAGACCGGCGAAGCCGACATCGGCTATGGCCTGCGTCGCAAGCCGCCGCCAGGCGTCGTGGAAGTGCGCGCCTTCTCGCAGCATCTCGGGCTCGTCACGCCGCCGGGACATCCGCTGACAAAACTCGGCAAGCGGCCCCGGCTGCGCGACTGTCTCGACTACCCACTCATTCTCATGACACCGGATACGGAGTTGCGGGCCATGGTGGATCAGATCGACCACCGCGAGCAGCGCAAGGCGCGTCCGCTGGTGGAGACGAGTTCGGTTTCGATGGTGCGCCGGCTCGTTGCGAAAGGTATCGGTATCGGCTTCCTGATCGCGGAGAACGTCGCGGAGGACGTGACGCAGCGCAAGCTCGCGTGGACGCCGCTCGCCGATGCAGGCGCGAAGTCGTTCAGTTGTCTTTATCAACGATCTGACCTGACCACGACCGTTGCGATGAGCATGTTCCTGCAGTTCCTCGGCCACGCGATCGAAGCGACCGAGAGCCAGTTCCACGCTTCAGCGCAAGCGGGCCGCAAGCGTGGGCAGCGGGTCAAATGAGGAATCAGAAGACATTCAATTCCGTAGCATGCGCAGCGGAGAATCGCTCCACACACGCCTGCCTCACCCTCTCGACCGTCACGGACCAGCCTTCGCCCGCCGCCCGGCGGAACAGCCGCAGCGTGTGCGGATACCACGGCGAATCGCTGCGCTCGTGCATCCAGCGCCAGTCGATGTCTTTCTCCGGCAGCATCACCCAGCACGGTTTGCCCAGCGACGCGGCCAGATGCGCCATGGACGTATCCACGCAAATCACCAGATCGAGTTGCTCGATGATCGCGGCACTGTCCGCGAAATCGTTCACCGCCGAGCCGAGTTCGAGCAGCGGCTGACCGGCCGGCGGGTTGTGCGCCTCGTCCTCGCCCTGGCCTTTTTGCAGGCTCACAAAGCTCAGCCCCGGCACGCTCCAGAGCGGCGCGAGCGTGGCCAGCGTGGGTATCGACCGGTTCGCATCGTTATGGTGTTTCGCATTGCCCTTCCAGACCAGCCCGATCTTGCGGCCGGGCGCCATGGTCTCGAGCATCGGCCGCCACTTTTCGACGAGCGACGGCTCAGCCGCGAGGCGAACCGCGCGCGGAATCGTGTCCACCGTCGTGCGCAAGTGCATGGGCGCGCTCAACAGACTCGTCCAGCAGTCGTAGGTGGAAGCGGCAACTCGAGCCAGTGCCGTGTTGTGATCGAGCACGTCATCAACACCGTCCACCGAAGCCATCAACCTGTGTAAAGCAGGCACGCACGCAAAGGAGATATGCGCGGCACCTTGCGCCTTGAGCAAGGCGCAATAGCGGCTGAACTGAACCATATCGCCGAGCCCGTCTTCCTGCCAGACCAGCAGGGACTTGCCGGCGAGCGTGTCGCCTTGCCACTGCGGGCAACTCAACATGGCGTGCGTCTTCTGATGCACGAAACCCGGCTGTTCGTAACGGCATTCATACAAGCGCCAGCCCTCTTCGAACCGGCCCATGCCGAGCATCAGCACGGCCAGACCGAATCTGGCCTCGCAGTAGTCGGGGCGTAACGCGAGCGCCCGAAGGTAAGCGGCTTCGGCTTCAGGCAGCCGCCTGAGTTGAGCCAGCGCGGTCGCGAGGTTGTAGTGCGCCTCGGCCAGATCGGGACAGAGCGCGAGCGCTTGCGCGAAGGCTTCGAGGGCTTCGGGCAAACGATCGAGCAGACGAAGCACGCCGCCAAGATTGTTGTGGGCCTGGACGATGTCGGGTCGAAAGCGAAGCGCCTCCCGGTAAGCCATTTCGGCCTCAGGCAGACGTTCGAGGTTGGACAGCGCGAGGCCGAGGTTGTAGTGCGCCTCCGCATAGTCCGGGCGATGCGCGATGGCCGCCCGATAGGCCGCTTCAGCTTCGGGCAGGCGCTTGAGATCGGCCAGCACCGCGCCCAGATTGAGGTGCGCCTCGGCGTAGTCCGGGCGGATGGCCAGCGCGAGCCGGCAAGCCAGTTCGGCTTCGGGCAGGCGGTGCGCGGCCTTCAGCGCGCCGCCGAGGTTATTGAGCGCCTCGGGATACTGGGGCTTGATGGTCAGCGCCTGCCGGTACGCGGCGTCCGCGTCGGCAACACGGCCGAGTTCCATGAGCACGTTGCCCAGGTTGTTGTGCGCCTCGGCATGGTGGGGCAGCCCGATCAGCGCCTGGCGATAGGCCACTTCCGCTTCTTGCAGCCGGCGCAGTTCGACCAGCACGATGGCCCGGTTGTAGTGCGCGTGAGCGTAGTCGGGGCGGATCGCGACGGCCTGACGATACGACGCCTCCGCCTCGTCCTTGTAGCCCATTCCGTGGAGGACGGTGCCCAGATTGTGGTGCGCGTCGGCCTGACTGGGCCGCAGCGCGACCAGTTGCCGAAAGACCGCCTTGGCCGCCGACAGGCGCCCGTCCGATTTGAGCAGCATGCCGAGACTGCAGTACACCTCGGCGTAGCCGGGTTTTACGCGCAGACATTGGCGCCAGTAGTTTTCCGCGTCCTGAAGACTGCGCAAGCCGTACGAACACGCCCCCGCAATATTCAACGTGTCGGCCCGCGCGTCGTCCGTTATGTCGGCGTGCGCTTCGAGGATCGGCTTTACCAACGACCAGGCCTCGGCGAATTGCCCGGCTGAGCAGAGCGACGCTGCCCGTTGATTGATGTCGGTTATCGAGGATGCGGGCATCGGCGTGGATGTCATGAGTCGTGGTAGCTGGGGTCGGCGGCGTTCAGGCCGGGTCAATCGCGTGTGTCGCACCCTGTCCGGTGCCTCACCTATCTGCGTAGGTGAGTCGAAGCGCCGACAGGGAAAGCGGGACATCTACCACGCAGCTTAAGGGAAACGGCCACGCGGTAACGCCCGGAAATGAGCGGATTTCGGGCTTCTAATCCACCGCTATAAACGGAATCACACGAGAAAAGAATGCGCGGCAATGCTAGAATCGCCCGCGTCTTTACATTCACCCAACATGACTCCACGCTCCCGCAACCGCATGACCGCATGGCTTGGCCTGATCGCCATGTGGCTCGTCGTGTTCGCCCCGGTCGTGAGTCAGATGCTGGTATCGAACCGCGCGCACGAGCCCTTCGCCGCGCTCTGTTCGGCGCTACAGCCGCCCAACCAGAGCCTCGCGAGCCAGTCCACGCCTGCCAGCCCGGCACCGGTCCATCTCAGCCACGACGACGCCTTCGGCGCATGCGGCTACTGCCACCTGCTCGAACATCACGTCGCCATGCCGAGCGTCGCGGCCGTCGAACCACCAGCCGCGCTCGCGCTGGCCGGCACCGCGCCGCCGGCGCTCTCCACCCGCTTCACGCCGCTCGGCGCGTTCCCGTCCGGACGCCCAAGAGACCCGCCTGCCGTTTCCTGATCGCTGTTGTTCCTGATCGCGCATCTTGTCGCACCCGTTGAGGGGGCGCGCGATCGCCTGTTCAATGCATCAAGGAAACGTTTATGTTCAACTTCGCTCTGCGAAGGCTGCCCTTTTGCGCCCGCCGCGGCGCTCGGCGCATTCCATCCGGTCGGCGGCCGCGGTCGGTTTTTCCGGCCTGTATTCCAGCCCTGCTTCCGGCGTTCGTGCCGGCATTTATCGCATCCCCGGCTCACGCGGATAGCGCGCCCGCCGACGCCACGCTCCCTGCTGTCAGCGTCACCGCCAATACCGTCGCCGCGCCGCGCGCCGTCGACCCTAACCTGCCGGCCTCAGTCGAGACCGTGACGCGCGACCAGTTCGACAACTGGAACGTCGTCAACACCGAAGACGTGTTGAAATACATGCCGAACCTTGCCGTGCGCAAGCGCTTTATCGGCGATCTGAATTCGATCATCGCCGTACGCGGCACCAGCAACACGCAGAGCGCGCGCGGTCTCGTCTATGCGGACGGCCTGCTGCTCAGCAATCTGCTCGGCAACAGTTATTCGTTTCCGCCGCGCTGGTCGATGGTGTTTCCCGACGAGATCCAGCAGGTCGACGTGATCTATGGACCGTTTTCCGCGCTCTATCCGGGCAATTCGCTGGGCGCCACGGTACTGATCAGCACTCGCATGCCGAAGCAGTTCGAAGCCAACGCGGACGTCAAAGCCTTCACTCAGCATTTCAGCCTGTTCGGCGTGAATCAGAATTTCAACGGCAGCGAAGCGAGCGCGTCGATCGGCGACCGGATCGGGAAGTTCTCGTATTTTCTGGGCGTAAATCACCTGGAGAACACGAGCCAGCCGCTGCAATTCGCCACGCTCGCCAAGTCCAACACGCCAGCGAAAGCCGGTGACACGCCGGTTACCGGGGCGTACTTCTACAACAACCAGACCAATACGCCAACTGCGGTGCTCGGCGTGAACGGCGGAGGGATCGAACACACGGTGCAGGACCAGTTCAAGCTGAAGATGCAGTACGACTTCACGCCGACACTGCAGGCCGCCTTCACGGTCGGCTACTGGCACCAGACCTATAACAGCGCGACGTCGAGTTTCCTGCGCGACGCGAACGGCAACCCTGTGTACAGCGGCAAGGTCGCGATAGGCGGCTACGAATATACGATTCCGGCAGCCGCCCTCGCTCCGAGTCTCGGCCACAGCGAGAACTGGCTATACGGGCTCACGCTGAAGACCCGCAATGCCACCGGCTGGAACGGCGAAGCGGTTGCTTCGTACTATGACATCGGCAATAGCGTGGCGCGCACCGCGAACTCGGGTGCGCCGGGCAACGGCCCCGGTACGGTGATCTTCGGCGACGGCACCGGCTGGAAAACGCTCGATCTGCGCACCACGTACACACCCGTCACGCCGCAAGCGGGGTTGACGAACCACGCGTTGAGCTTCGGCTATCACTACGACAACTACTTCCTCGACAACGAGAGTTACAACACGCTGAACTGGCGCGATGGCTCGGCCACGTCGTTTGCCAATGCGTTCAAGGGCAAGACGCAGACCCAGGCGTTATACGCACAGGACGCATGGCGCTTTCTGCCGCGCTGGAAGTTGGTCTACGGCGTGCGGTATGAAGACTGGCAAGCCTACGGCGGTTCGCAAGCGCTGCCCGGCAAAGCCATTCCGTACAGCGACGCGAACCAGCATCACTTCTCGCCGAAGGCCTCGTTGTCATTCGATGTCACCGACGATCTGATCTTGCGCGCCTCCATTGGCCGCGCCTATCGGTTTCCGACCGTGGGTGAGATGTTCCAGGGGCAAATCAACGGCTCGTCGATCATCAACAACAATCCGAACCTGAAGCCTGAAGACGATCTCTCGAAAGAGCTGACCGCCGAATGGGCGCACTGGAATGGCTTGTTCCGCTTCTCGCTGTTTCAGGACGACGTGAAGAACACGATCTTCAGCCAGACCGATACGACCGTGATTCCGAACGTGACGAACTTCCAGAACATCGGCAAGGTGCGCTCACGTGGCGTCGAAACAAGCTACTCGGGACAGGATGTGTTCATACGCGGTCTCGATCTGCTGGCGAGCGTGGCATACGCGCAGTCGAAGATCATCGCGAACGCGCAGAACCCGGCGACCGTCGGCAAGTACTTCTATCGGATCCCGCTGTGGCGCGCCAATCTCGCCGCGACGTACCACATCGACGAACGCGCGGCGCTCACGCTCGCCGCACGCTACTCCGGCCGCGAATACAACACGCTCACCAACACCGACACGAATCCCGATGTATTCGGCGGCGCCAGTTCGTACACGGTTGCGGACGCGAAGTTCACGTTCAAGCCGACCAAACTGAGTGAAGTCGGTATCGGCGTGGACAACCTGTTCGACGCGCGCTATTTCGTCTATCACCCGTATCCGGGCCGCACGTTCTACGTCGAAGCGAAGCTGCGCATGTGAACACGCGATTGGCATGTGTGGTTTGCGCTCGCCTGGTGTGCGCCTGGTGTGCGCCTCGCACTCAAGGCACTGGCGAGTTGCAAACCAACACGTGCATCGCTGCGCAAATCGATTGACCCACTCTTTGCTTCAGGAGGATTGAATGTCCACCACTACCGCTCAACGCACGACCTCGGCAACAGGCGCTGCGAACGTCGGCTACCGGACGCTCTGGCGCTGGCACTTTTACGCGGGCCTCTTTGTGATGCCGTTTCTGGTGGTGCTTGCGATCACCGGCACGCTGTATTGCTTCCAGCCGCAAATCGAACCGATGCTTTACCCGCACCGCTTGATCGTCGAACCGCAAGCCACACCGAGGCTGACTGAAGACACCTTGCTTGCCAAAGCCCGCGCAGCGATGCCGGCCGATGCGCGCGCGGTGACGGCCCCGATCGCGAGCGCACAGGATCGCAGCACCGAGTTCATCTTTCGCCTCGCCGACGGCGAAAAACAGAGTGTCTATCTGAACCCGTACAGCGGCGAAGTATTGGGCACGCTGAGCGTCGAGCACCGTTTCATGCAAGTGGACCGCATGCTTCACCGCAAGCTGCTGCTCGGCAAACCAGGCGAGTTGCTGATGGAGTTGGCCGCGTGCTGGACGCTGGTGATGATCGGCACCGGCATTGCACTCTGGTGGCCGCGCGAGAAAACCACCGCACGCGCGGCACTGGTGCCACGTTTCTCGCTACAAGGTCGCGCGCTGTGGAAGAACCTGCACGCCGTGATGGGTATCTGGCTCGCGCTCGGCGCACTCGTATTCGTGCTGAGCGGTCTGCCGTGGACGGGTTCATGGGGTAAGCAGTTCAAGGCGCTCGCGACCGCCGCGAATCTTGGCGCGCCGCCGGGATCGTGGGGCGGCTTGCCGTTGCGCTCTGTACTGCCAGGCATGCGCGCCGGCGACCATGCGGGCACTGTGAATACAAGCACCGAAACGCAATCGGCACACGGCACCCACGCATCAAACGATAAGCACGACGCGCACGCTAGCCACGATGAGCGCGGTGAACACGCTGAGCACAGCGCGCACGAAGCGAACATGGACTCGATGCCTGGCATGGTCATGGACGACCTGCCATTGCCGCTCACACCATGGGCGGTCGGCAACATCCCCGTGCCGCAATCCGCCGATGCGCACGCGGCGCAGGCGCTGCCGCTCGGACGCATCGTTGCGCTCGTCGCCTCGCTCGGCGTCTCGAGCGGTTACGACATCGTGCTGCCCACCTCCGCTACGGGCGTCTACACCGTCTCGTACTTTCCCGCCGACCCGAAAGACGAGCGCACGCTGTACATCGACCAATACAGTGGCGCGGTGCTGAAAGACATCCGCTACGGCGACTACGGCGCGGTGTCGAAGGCGGTGTCGTACGGCACGTCCTTGCATATGGGCCGCTATTTCGGCGTCGCCAATCAGATTCTCTGCGCCGCGATTTCGCTAGGGCTGGCGGGGATGGCGGTGACCGGCTGCGTGATGTGGTGGAAACGGCGGCCGCAGCGCTCGCTCGGCGCCCCCTCGCGTGAGCGCGCCGCGCCGCCGATGCGTGGCTGGAAAATCGGCCTCGTTCTGCTCGGCATCGCCTTCCCATTGATGAGCGCCACGCTGCTCGCGGTGTGGCTCGCCGACCGCACGTTTTTTGGCCGCGCCACGCGGCAACCTGCTTAGGCAAAGCGCTTAGGCAGCCCGCTTATGCAATCCACTTAACGCTTCATTCCCGCTGTCAAAACCAAGGAGCACCTCATGAAGACATCACGCAACCTTCTACTCGCCGCCTTGCTGTGCGGATCGTCCATTCATGCGTTGGCGGCCGCCGCGGCAACCGCGAGCGTATCGGACTGCTGGATCCGCGCATTGCCGGGCGATCTGCCATCGGGCGGCTATTTCAAGGCAAGCAATTCCGGCGACCAACCGGTCAATCTCGTCGGTGTCGGCTCCGACGCTTTCGGCATGGCCATGCTGCATCAGACGCAAAGCCAGGGCAGCATGTCGTCGATGGCAATGGTCGATCAGGTGGCGGTGCCCGCGCACGGTTCGCTCGTCTTTGCGCCGGGCAACTATCACGTAATGCTGGAGCATCCGAAACAACCGCTCCAGATCGGCACAACGATCCCGCTGACGTTCTCGTTCAGCGACGGCGAAAAAGTCACCGCCGCTTGCGCCGTGAAAAGCGCAGGTACGATGAGCCAGTAACATACTGGACAGGCAATGTCGCAAGCCTAAAATCGGTTTACACATGGTCCCGGTGCGGCGAATCAAGCACAACGCATCCGCCCCAAGGCAGCCCATGGCGGAACGACGGTCGAAATGGTGCGGCGATCCACCGCCGCTTACTCAGGAGATGCAAGATGAACTCGAAACTTAGCCGCCCGGCCTTGATCGCCGCGGCCCTCGCAGGACTCGCGGCCGCCGGCATCGGCGCCGCGCATGCTGACGACAAGGTTCAATGTTTTGGCATCGCCAAGGCCGGTCAGAACGACTGCGCGAGCAAGACTGGTGTGCATGACTGCGCCGGGGAAGCCAAGGTCGACAACGATAAAGGCGACTTCAAAACCGTCCCGAAAGGAACCTGCGAGAAGATGGGCGGCAAGATCGACGAACAGCATTCCTGATGCCAAAGCGGCGTTCCAGCGCTACTCGAGGCCTTTGATGCATCCGTTCGCCCCTTCCGCCGGCGCGCCGCCGGGCATCGGTATCGGGTTGCGCCATGCCCACTACCGCGACTTCCTCAGCGCCACGCCGGCGCTCGACTGGGTCGAGGTGCACAGTGAAAACTATTTCGGCGACGGTGGCTTTGACCTGCATGTGCTCGACACCGTGCGACGCGACCTGCCCGTCAGTTTGCATGGGGTCGGTCTCGGCCTTGGCTCGGCGAATCCACTCGACCTCGATCACGTCGCGAAGCTCAAACGTCTAATCAAGCGGATCGAGCCGGCTGTCGTCTCTGAACACCTTTGCTGGGGCGCGACGTCAACCGGCCATCTGAACGATCTTTTGCCGATGCCCTTGACCAAGGCGGCGCTCGCGCTGCTCGCTTCGCGTGTCAGCGAATTGCAGGACGCGCTGGGCCGGCCGGTTCTGCTGGAAAACGTCTCCACCTACGTTCGATTCCGCGACGATCAGTACGGCGAGACGGCATTCCTTACCGAGCTCGCATCCCGCACGGGTTGCTGCGTATTGCTCGACGTGAACAACCTGTATGTGAACCAGTGCAATCATGGAGAGGACGCCATCGCGGCCATGAACGCGCTGGCGATCGGCACGATTGGCGAGATTCATCTTGCGGGCCATCGCGTGACGGACATCGCCGTTATCGACGATCACGGCTCGCGTGTCGCCAACGAAGTCTGGGCGCTTTACGAATACGCACTCCAGCGGTTCGGCACGATACCGGCACTGATCGAGTGGGATACCGATATACCGGCGTTAAGCGTCGTGTTCGATGAAGCCGGCCGCGCCCGTGATATTCAGGCAACCGTTCACGCCAGGCGATCGGCCCTCCCCCCTTCGACTCAACACGGCGCCAGCGATGCTCACACCGCTTGAGTCACTGCAGCGCATGTTTGCCGAATCGCTGGAGGGCGAAGAGCTACCGGTACTTTCGCAGCTGCAATGCCCGGCGCGCGAAGCCGATCACGCGCAAGCTCACGGCGACAGCCCTGCATGTGCCACTGAACAAGCCCCCTGCGCGAACGGCAACGGCAGCGGCAGCGGCAGCGGCAACGAACTCGAAGACAACCTGCGCCAACGCGTCGCCCTCTACCGGAGCAGCGTTCGCGCCAATCGGCGGACTGCACTCGCGAGCGCCTATCCCGTCTTGCTGGCGCTGGTCGGCGAGGCCTACTTCGATGCGCTATCAGTGGCTTACGCGCGAGCGCACCCATCGCAGAGCGGCGACCTCAATCGCTTCGGCGCTGCGATACCGGCCTTCATCGAAACCTACGAACAGGCCCCCCGCTTCCGCTATTTCGCCGACCTCGCGCGTCTCGAATGGTCGCTGCATCTGGCCTACTTTGCCGCGGACGCCAAGGTGCTCACGCAACCGGAATGGGCCGCCCTCCGCCCCGAAGACCTGCTCGACGCAAAACTGGCCGTGCATCCCGCCTGCGCGCTCATCGTCTCGCGCTATGCGGTCGCCGAGATCTGGTCCGCGCATCAGCCGGGAGGCTCTTTTCCGGTCGATCTCGACTCACCGACCTATGCACTGGTCGTGCGCCCCCAATGGCAACCGTACGTACTCGTTCAATGCACCGCCGCGCATGCGGCTTTCGATGCGTTGCAGCGCGGAGCAACGCTCAATGAAGCGCTCGACCTGGCATTCGCAATCGATGCCGAATTCGATTTCACGTCCCAATTGCGCGCGTGGATCACGGCCTCGGCAATTACAGGCCTCCAGCCCGCTACGCAGACCGCCGAACATAGGGTTGCACCGGCACCCTAACGACCTGCCGATGCTGTCCATTCAGCGGGTTGTCGATTGCATTCGACAACCCGCCTGGGCGCGTGACATTCAACCGTGGTGGTGCTGAACGGACCGTCAAAGGCTTGCTGTGACGCACTGACCGCCTCACCGCCTAGTCGCCTTCCCGCCTTGTTGGCTTCCCGCCTTGTTGCCTTCCCGCCTTGCTGCCTTGCTGCCTTGCTGCCTTGCTGCCTTGCTGCCTCACCGCTTTGCCGCCTCACCGCTTTGCCGCTTTGCCGCTTTGCCGCTTTGCCGCTTTGCCGCCTCACCGCTTTGCCGCTTTGCCGCTTTGCCGCCATTGCACATTCCGCTCGTTTATGATAACTTTTGCTCGATTATGATAGTTTTGCAATCGAGCAAGGTGAAGTCATGCAACGAACGCGACAGGATGCGATGGACGGGCTTCTGCCCGAGGAACGGGAACAGCTGATTCTGGAACGGCTACGGGCGCAGGGCCGCGTATTGGCGTCCGAACTCGCGGCTGAACTCCAGACATCCGAACACACGGTTCGCCGTCACTTGCGCGAGCTGGCCGATCAGGGCCATTGCAAACGCGTCTATGGCGGCGCCCTGCTGATCTCGCCTTCCGCCAAAAGCGCAGCGGTCCGCATGCACGAAGCCGTGGACCGCAAGGCCTGTCTCGCCACCACCGCTGCGTCGATCGTCCGGCCAAAGCAGATCATTTTGCTGGACGCCGGGTCGACCAACGTCGCGATTGCCGCGGCTTTGCCGGACAACGCGGATCTCACCGTCGTGACGAACTCGCCTGAGGCGTGCGCGCGGCTCCTGAACCGGCCGGGGTTCGACATCATTCTCATCGGCGGGCGCATCGCTCAGCACGCAGCCGGCTCGACCGGCGCCACGGCCTTGCTGCAGATCCAGCAGATCAAGCCCGACCTGTGCTTCCTGGGCGCGTGCGCGTTCGATCCAGACGAAGGGGTCGCCGCCTTCGAGGCCGAAGACGCTGAACTCAAGCGCGCGATGGTCAAAGCCAGCAGCCAGATCGCCATTGCCCTGACATCGGAAAAGCTGATGACCGCCGCGCCGTTTTTCGTGGCGCCAGCTGACGCCGTGGACTACCTGTTCGTCGAAGCGGATGTGACAGCCGAGCGGCGCGCCCGGCTCGAATCGGTCTGCGACAACGTGATGGTGGCGCGCTCATGAAGTCACTCGCTCAACCGGTCAGTACGCCGTTCATGAAGCCGCTCAAGGAACGTGTGGCCACCCTCGGGGTGTTTCTCGCCAACGGCTTCGGGATCGGCGCCTGGGCGGTCGAGGTGCCGCGCATCAAGGAAAGCCTGTCCCTCAGCGACGCCTCGTTAGGCATCGCATTGTTCGCGTTTGCGCTGGGGGCCATCGTCGCGATGCCGCTGGCGGGCCAGTTGGCGCCGCGCTTCGGCAGCGGCCGGGCCACCGCGCTGCTCAGCGCGGCGTTTGTCGTGGCGCTGCCGTTCCCCGCCTTCGCGCCGAACCTGGCAACGCTGTGCATCGCGCTCCTCGCACTTGGCGCGGCGAACGGCGCGCTCGACGTGTCGATGAACGGCCACGCCAGCACGATCGAAACGCAATGGAAGTCGCCGATCATGTCGTCGTTTCACGCGTCCTGGAGTGCGGGCGGCCTGCTCGGCGCGGCAACCGGCGCCATGCTCCAGAAAGGCGGCATCGGCGTGATCGGCGGTCTCGTCCTGCCAGACGTGTTCATCGCCGTCCTCATGGTCGCTGCCGCAGCGCTCGCGTTGCGCGATCTCGGTCCCCGGGTGGCCGCCTCCTCCAATGGATTTGCGTGGCCCACTGCCGGTGTGATGAAACTGGCGATGCTCGCGTTCCTGTGCATGCTGGTGGAAGGCGCGGTCGCTGACTGGAGCGCGGTGTACCTGCGCTCGGCCTTAAGCGAAGAGGCCAGTGTCGCCGCCGTCGGCTATTCCGCGTTCGCATTCTCAATGGCCGCCTGCCGCCTTGTCGGCGACGTCTCCGTGCGACGCTTCGGCTCGAGCAAGGTAGTCGGCCTCGGCGGTCTGCTGGCGGTGGCCGGGTTCGCGCTGGTGTTGAGCCTGCCGACCGTGTTCACGGCTTGCGCGGGCTTCGCGATGGTCGGCGTCGGCCTCGCGAATATCGTTCCTGTCATTTTCAGTGCGGCGGGCCGCTCCACCGTCACGCCGGCTGTCGGCGTGTCGATGGCGGCCACGGCGGGCTATGCCGGTTTCCTGATCGGCCCGCCCCTGATCGGATTCGGCGCGGGCTTGCTCAGCTTGCGCCTTGCGTTATGCGTGCTCGTCGTGGCGACCCTGATCGTTTGCCTGCTGGGCGGCAAAGCGGTGCGCAGCGCGAGGCTGGCCTAGATCACGCCCGGCATGCGAGCGCAGCGGCCAGCTCAGCGCGCCGAGCAGCGAGCGCGGTTGTGCACCGTCGTCCAGACCCGTGGCCGGCCATTCGTGCTTCGCCGGCACCCATAACGTGCCGAACAGGTGGTCCCACAGCGGCAGCAATTGCGTGAAGTTGTAGTCGAAATGCTCGGCGCGGTTCGAGTGATGCAGGCGATGGTATTGCGGATTGTTGACCCACGTCGTGAAGCGGCCCAGGTCGACGCGCAGGTTCATATGCGCGAAGTAATTGCCGAACATGAAAATGATCGAGGTCACGCCGAAGATCCACGGCTCGACCTTGAACAGCACGCCCGCCACCGGATAAAGCAGGCAGCCCTTGATGAGCACTTCGAACCAGTGATGCCGGAGCGTCACAGTGACATTGAACTCGGTGGCGCTATGGTGCAGCGAATGCAGCTTCCACAGCACGGGCCATGCATGCTGCAAGCGGTGAAACGCATATTCGAGCAGATCGAACGTCAATAGCACGACCACGATGGAGGCCAATGCGCCCCATCCCCGCGAGGCCAGCACGACCCAGCCGCCGCCGAGCGCATTGACGATCGCGACACTGGTCATCGCCATCAGCGGCCGCATGGCTTCCGCGAGCGCCAGATACAGTGCGGCGTAGACGAGGTTAAAGCGCTTCCCGGCGCGCGATTGCAATAACTCGGCCGGCCTGGGCCGCTCCAGCACCGCGCCCACGGTCATCATCACCAGAACGAGCGCGTAACCGTGGAGCCAGCGGCTCGCATGGTCCAGCAGTTCGGCAAATGGGCTCGATGCAAACATGTGATTCCCCGGTCAATACGGTCCGTTCGATCGCTCAGCCACCCGACCTGGCTGCCATGATCGGGAACAGTCGACCCACGGCCCGGATCGCCGACGGGCTCATCAACACGGCAGGAGGCGTCGGGACAATGAAAAACATCAGAGGAAAGTGCGGCTTTAGCGCGATCTTCGCAGCCTGTTCCGCGGCGCGCAAGTACCGTTTGGTGCGCAGGTTCTCGGTATAAACACGTAGCGACCGGCATGGCGCGATTCGCCATGCGTTCACGGATCTTGTCACTCAATATTCCACGAGGATGGTGACGCGGCGATTCGCGGCGCGCGCTGCCGCATCGTCGCCGATGATCAGGGGGAAATTGTCCGCCCTGCCGATGGCGGCCATTCTGTGAGGTTCGATTCCTTTGTCGGCGAAGAATCGAACCACAGCACCGGCTCGCGCCGACGACAGCTCCCAGTTGGATTCGTATTTCGCGGTCGATATCGGCACACTGTCCGTGTGTCCCTCGACGAGGATGTTGTTCTTTGACCGGTCGCGCAGCACCCCGGCGATCTGCTCCAACACCCCAGAAGATTCCGGCAACAAATGCGCGTCGCCCGAGTTGAAGAGCACCTTCGCGTTGATGGCGATTTCCACGCCCTGCGAGGCATTTGAAATCGTAATCTGCCGGTTATCCTGCAGCGGCGCCAGCAATGAAAGTAGCTGCCGCCTTGCGGCATCCGGCGCGCCAGGCACGGCGACCGGTGTGTGAGCGCTGCCGGCGGCCGACTCCGTTTTCATCTCATGGCGCTCGAGCATCTTTATTTCGAGCTCCCGGTTTTTCGCCAACTGCAGCACATAAAGCGCAAGGAACAACACCATCAGCGTGGTGACGAGGTCCGCATAGGAAATCAACCAGCGCCCGGACTGCGCCTCATCATCGCCGTCGCTGCCGTCATCGTGGTGCTGATAGCCGGTTTTGTTTGCGGCGAGGCGCCGGTTACCCGAAGAAGTGTTCATGGTCGAAACGTCTGCTTCCGAATTGCGTTTGAATGGGCGCCTGGCGAGTTTTAGCCAACCGGTCGAGACCGGCTTCGAGACCCGCTTCGAGACCGGTTAGCCGAGCAACTCAGCCGATCTTTCCCGGATGTCGCCCGCGAGCCGGGTTTCGATCGTGTGGGGCGACTCCTTGCGCGATATCGCAAGCAGGCCATCGAGGTATAAACGCCTGAAACGCAATTCGCTATCCACCTGCGCCCGGATCTTTCCGTACAACGGCAGAAACACCAGGTTCGCCAATGCGAGACCGTACAGCGTGGCCACAAAAGCAACGGCAATCCCTTGCCCGAGTTGCGCCGGCTCGAGCATATGGCCGGTGACCTGAATCAGGCCGAGCACCGCTCCGAGGATGCCGAACGTCGGCGCATAGCCACCGGCCTGCTGCCAGATCCGCGCGGCCGCCATGTGATTGCGCTCATAGGCATCCAGTTCCCGCTGCAAGGCGTCTTCGAGCACGGCAGTCGACACGCCGTTGGCCAGCAGTTCCAAACCTCGTTTGGCAAACGGATTGATGCCGCCCGCCTCGATCGATTCGAACACGAGCATGCCGCTCACCTTCGCCTGATCGCCCCACTCGAGCAGGACCGACAAGCTTTCCCGGTCGACCTGCCGCGCTTTCACAAAAGCGAGGCGCAACTGTTTCAAGCCGTCATAAAACCTGGCCCACGTGTTCTGGATCATCACCGCGCCGAAGGTGCCGCCCACCACGATGACAAACGCCTCCAGCTGAAACAGTGAGGTGAAATGCCCACCTTCGAGCGAAAAGCCGGCCACGATGGCCGTCACGCCGAACAGGGCGCCGAATAGCGTCAAAAGATCCATATATCCTCTCGAACGGCCGCTCTGGTCATCGGAGCGGACCTGAACGCGGCCCGTTGTCCGACCACCAGGTGTCAGGCATTCACATTGGAAAGCGGCGCAGCATTGGCTGCCGGGGATTTGATCGCGCGTACGGTCTCGATGAATCGCTCCTCGATCTCGGCAACCTCGAGCGGATCGATCTTGATTTCACGCCGCATGACCCACGACACCTCCTTCTTGCGCGCCTCGGTCATCACCGAGAACAAACGATCGGCGACCGGCTCGCCCGTCACGGCGGCAAGCAATTTCGCGAGGTCATAGGTGTCGAAAGCGCTCACGGCTTCGAACAGGGTTCGCTGGTCGACAAACTCCAGATCGTCCAGCGACTTCAGCTCGCTCGTGCCACGGGGATTGCGCCGGGAAAAATACGTGATGCCCTTTTCCTCGACGTAGTTCAATACCTTGGTCTTGCGAAACGCGAAGATGTCTTCGGCGATTTCCGCATGCGAGAGCTTGTTGAGAATCAGATTCTTCTCGACACCGATCAGGGCTTCCAGGTCGGCCAGCTCGATCAGCTCCAGTTCACTGTTGATTGAAACATCGAGATCGTGGTCCGCCACCTGCTGAGCCCGTTCCGTGATCCGCACAGGATCGAAAGTCACGAGCTGCCGGCCGGTTGCGCCGTCCTGCGCCGAATAGCGCGCCGACACGGTGCTCACGCGATCGGAGCGGCCCGGTTCGAGCGTCACGAGGTTGAGTTTCTCCATGCGCTTGAGCATCGCCATCACATGCGGACGGGAATGGCCGGCAATCGCATGGCACTTCTTGATGACTTCCGGCAGAGGCACCGAGCACTCCTCCCCTTGAGCGCGGCGCGCGCGTCCGTCCAGCCGGTCTGCGCTCTCGGTCCCCGCCATCAGCGACAGAACATGCGCGTACGAGAGAACACCTGGCAGAAAATCAGCATGCGTATTGGTGGCAAGGACATCGTCCTTCTTCTTCACGCGTCGAATCATGGTGCGCACGATATGGCGCAGCAGCGGCGACACGCGCTCGAGCTCCTCTTCCACGACCTTGGCTGCAATGACGGTCAATTGACAGAAGCTAAGGGCTTTCGCGGTATGCGCTCGTGGTTCGGCCGGCAACAACGACGCTTCGCCAAAAAACTCGCCCTTGCCGAGGGTGGCGAGGATGACTTTCTTTTCGTCGCATTGGGTGGAGATTTCGACTTTGCCGTCTGCGATCACGTAGATGACGGCGTCGCCTGCGAAGCCTTCCGAATAGATGACTTCGCCCGGAGCCGCTGCGCGCGACCATGGCGATCGTTGTTGATTCAAGATTCATTCCCCCGAAGAGCTATTGCCTCGTGCATCCCGCGCCTTCGTAAGGCACGGGTATGTGCGATGGTCCCGACTTATGGGCTTGATAACGACATGCAAAACGCAAATCTTTAACCTGATAAATCGTCAGACCAATAGCGGCAACGGCGCAAACGTTTGGCGAGCCGTTCGCTGTGACTACACCTCGCCTTCACTACGCTCGCTGCCTTCAATACCGTCCTTGCCCTCGTGTGGAGCGTCGGCCACCTCGATCCCATAGCGCTTGAGCTTTGCGTAAAGCAGTTGCCGGTTTACATTGAGCCGACGTGCGGCGTCGGTGCGGTTGTTGCCGCTATGTTTTAACGCGCGGCGAATCAGCATTTCCTCGAGCCGTGCGAGTGCCGAGGGCAGGTCTTCGTCCGGCCAGTCGACCACGGGGTCCTGCCGCGAGCGCGCATCGTCGAGGAACGTCAGGTCGGTCGCGTGAATGTATTCGCCGCGCACCATCACCGCGGCCCGCTCCATCGCATTCTTGAGCTCGCGCGCATTGCCGGGCCAGCCATAGCGAATCAGATGCGCGGCCGCGTCGGCGGAAAGGCGCTTACCCGCCGTCGCGCGATTCAGAAAATACTCGGCGAGCGGCACGATGTCGGCAATCCGTTCGGACAGCGGCGGCAAGTGGATGGGCACCACATGCAGCCGGTAGAAGAGATCCTCGCGAAACGTGCCGTCATGCACACTGCGGATGAGATCGCGGTGGGTCGCCGCGATCACGCGCACGTTGACCGGCACCGGCTTTCCACCGACCGGTACGACCACGCGTTCCTGCAACGCGCGCAGGATCTTCGCCTGCATGGCAATGTCCATATCGCCGATCTCGTCGAGAAACAGGGTGCCGCATTCAGCCTGGCGAAACGCCCCTTGCCGATCGGCGCTCGCGCCGGTGAATGCGCCACGAACATGGCCAAAGAGTTCGCTTTCCAGCAGATCGGCGGGAATCGCCGCGCAATTGACGGCGACGAACGGCCCGCGATTGCGCTGCCCGTGCTCGTGAATCGCGCGCGCAACCACCTCTTTGCCGGTTCCCGTGTCGCCCGTGACCAATACCGTGGCGTCGCTATCGGCGAGCACACCGATCGTTTTCTGCACGGTGCGCATCGCCTCGCTCGAACCGATCAGCGCCTCGGGTTCCTCAGCGCAAACCCCACCGCCGGACTCCTCGACGCTGGCTAGCATGCGCTGCAGCACCTGGGCAAGATCGGCGCGGCCAATCGGCTTGGTCAGATGATCGAAAGCGCCCAGACGCATGGCTTCGATCGTATTGGACGCCGTCGCGTGGGCCGTCAACACGGTCACCGGGGGCGCACCGTCGCGCTCGCGCATGCGGCGCAGCACCTCGAGCCCGTCGATGCCGGGCATGCGCAAGTCGAGGATCATGGCGTTGACGGCCTCGGTGTCGAGCAGCTCGAGCGCCAGCATGCCGTTGGCGGCCATGCACGCGCTATGGCCCAGGTCGATGACCACTTCGGCGAGTGCATCGCGCATGGTCGCGTCGTCGTCGACGATCAGGATGTGGGCCATGGCAAGATAATCTCGAAAGAGGTTCCGTTGTCCGTCAATATAAAACGCGCCGAGCCGCCGTGCGCTTCTGCCACTTCACGCACAATCGACAAACCCAGACCCGTTCCATCCGGCCTCCCGGTCACGAACGGCTCGAAGAGATGATCCCGAATGGCCTCGGGCGGGCCCACGCCTCGATCGTGCACGGATAAGACTAGCGCATCCGTGCGGTGCACCGCCGCGACGTCGATCCGGCTGCCTTCCGGCGCCGCATTGATCGCGTTCAGAATCAGATTATCCATCGCGCGCTGAAGCTGGTCCGGATCGAAACGCGCCTCCTCGGGGTCGGCCGTGCAGGCAATCGTCACCTGCTTCGCTGCCGCACGCTCAGTATGCTGCGCAATACACGCGTCAAGAAACGCGCTGACGTCGATCCGCTCACGCTTGGGTTCGTCATGTTCAGTAATGCTCAGCAGCCGGCGCACCAGCGCGTCGAGCCGCTCGATCTCGCCGAGGATCACGCGCAACGCCTGGGGCTGACGCTCGGCCCCTCCGGCCACCGCACTCTCGGCTTTCAGACGCATCGCCGCGATGGGGTTGCGGATCTCATGCGCAACCCCGGCCGCGACCCGGCCGATCGCGGCTAGCCGCTCGGCGGTCGCCATCTGCCGCGCGAGTTGGTCGCCCCGCAGCCGCGCAGCGGAGAGCCGGCGCCCGGCCTCGTTCAACGCCAGCACGATGCGATCCAGCTCGCGTTCGCGCGTGGCCGGCAGCTCCGGCATATCGGCGACGTCGTACGTATTGAGCGCCGCCTCGATCTGCGAGACGTGGCGCGACCAGGTCATGGTCAGGTGCGTCAACAAGGCCGCGGCAACCAGCACCGTGACGAGCAGCACGGCTTGCCCCGCCATCATCTGATAGTAGCTGCTGCCCGCAAAGGTGAAGGTCCACGTCATCGTCCAGGCGCTCAGGTGGGGGACCGGCCCCGGTAGCGGACATGCCGCGATCAGCAGGGTTCCGGAGAGCACGCCGTAACGGTTGCTGGCCGCGCGGTCGCTGCTCGACGCGGCGGCATTGGTGGCGCGGATGCGCGGCAGCTCGCCGCCGGGCGGATCGGTGCGTGCGGTGGCGCCCTCGTAGGTCGGAAAGGCGTAGGCCACCGAGCCCATGTCGCCCTGCCAGATGCCGCCTTGCACGCCCGGCCGGTTGCGCAGCGCGCCTTGCACAAGCGCGGTCAGGCGGGCGCGCTCGGCGGCATTGTCAGGTGCGGACGAGAACCCCGCCAGTTCGGCGCCATGCAGGCGGTACGCCGCGGCAATCGATTCGCAGGCGCGGCTGTTCTCAGCCGCCGCCTGGCCGACCCGCGCCGCAGCCGACTGATGGAACAGCCCGATCATCAAGGTGGCCGTCGCGCCTGCGGCGACCACCAGCAGCACGAGCAGCACGATAAGACGGCCGCGTAACGATCGAAACATGAGGGTCCTGGTGTGTTCGGGCGTTGCACATCGACAAGACGATCTGATGCGAATGGTATGCCAGGCTGAACCGGACCGGCATGACACCGGCCGGCAGCCCGCGCCGCCGCAGCCGTCGCGCTGACGCGACGCGCAGGTCCGATGAAAGCGCGCGCCGGATTGTCGTGCCGGGTTGTCGTGATTTGCGACAGTGCCCGTCACAAATCACGACAACCCGACCTATCTCGCGCGCACCAGCCCCGGCGCATCGGGGCCACTCACTTGGCATAGTCGTTGCAAATCCTGGCATGCAGCCTCTCGATGGCGGCACACCCCCGCTTTCGCGAACGAGGCGCGCATGAAAAGACACCAACTGAACTGGACCGCCGCCGTAGTGATCGTGTTGCTGGCTGTAGCGGCGGTCTGGTTTTTTCACTTCCGGCATCCCGTGCAAAAAGCACCGGCGACGCCGCGCGGCACGCCTGTGTCGGCCGTCGCCGCCAGACTGGCCGACGTGCCCGTTTACATCGATTCACTCGGCACCGTGACGCCGACGCGAACCGTGACGGTGATCACCCAGGTCAACGGCATACTCGATTCGGTCGACTTCAAGGAAGGCCAGTTCGTCCATCGAGGCCAGGTGATCGCGCGCATCGATTCGCGCGCACTGGAGGCGCAGCTCGTGCAGGCGCAAGGCACGCTAACCCATGACAAGGCCGCGCTCGCCAATGCGCAACTCGACCTGCAACGCTACCGTCAGTTGATCAAGATCGGCTCGATCACCCAGCAGACGCTCGATACCCAGGTGGCGACCGTCAATGAAGATCAGGGTACGGTCGTCTCCGATACCGGCAATGTGAAGAATCTGCAGGTACAGGTGAGCTATTGCACGATCACCTCACCCGTGGACGGCGTGGTGGGTTTGCGCCTCGTCGATCCGGGCAACTACGTGACGACCGCCAGCACCACCGGCGTCGCGGTCATCACGCAGTTGCAGCCGGCCACCGTGGTGTATGCGGTGCCCGAAGACTATCTCGGCCAGATCCGTCAGGCGATGTCGCGCGGTGCCGTCGCGGTACTCGCCTATGACCGCGACAAGAAGACCCTGCTGGCGCAAGGCAGCTTGCTCGCCGTCGACAACCAGGTGGACACCGCCACCGGCACGATCAAGGTCAAGGCTGAGTTCCCGCAGTCCGGCGACGCGTTGTTTCCGAATCAGTTCGTGAACGCGCGCATGCAGGCGGACACGTTAAATCAGATTCCCGTGATCCCCACGGCGGCGATCCAGCACGGCACCAACGGCGACTTTGTATTCGTGGTCGGCGCAGGCGGCAAGGTCGCGCTGCGCAATGTGAAGGCCGGCCCGGTCAGCGGCGACAACACGGCGATTCTCGACGGCGGCGTCAAGGCCGGCGAGCAGGTGGTGACCGACGGCGCCGACAAGCTCGACAACGGCTCCGTGGTGCGCGTGGTGGCGGCGGCGCCGGCGCGCGCATCCGCGGCTTCGGCCGCCTCGGCTTCCCCAGCCTCGTCCGCTGCGGCCGCGTCCAGGGTCACGTCCAATTAGCGGGCGGCCTCCATGAACATTTCCCGCCCTTTCATCGAGCGGCCAATCGCGACCTCGCTGCTGATGATCGCCGTGCTGCTCGCCGGCCTGCTCGGTTACCACCTGTTGCCGGTCTCCGCGCTGCCGGAGGTCGACTACCCGACGATCCAGGTCTATACGCAGTATCCAGGGGCAAGCCCCGATGTGGTCAGCTCGTCGATCACCGCGCCGCTCGAAGTCCAGCTCGGCGAAATGGCGGGACTGAAAACCATGAACTCGACGAGTTCGAACGGCGTCTCGATCATTACGCTCGAGTTCGATCTCTCGCTCTCCCTCGACGTCGCCGAACAGGAAGTGCAAGCGGCCATCAACGCGTCCGCCAGCTATCTGCCGGCCAACCTGCCCTACCCGCCGGTCTATAGCAAGGTGAATCCAGCGGACGCACCGGTCCTCACCCTGTCGCTCACCTCGAACGTGCTACCGCTCACCAAAATCGAGGACCTCGCCGATACCCGCCTCGCGCAGCAGATCTCGCAGATCTCCGGCGTCGGCCTCGTGACGATCAGCGGAGGTCAGCGGCCGGCGGTGCGTATCGAAGCCAATTCGGGTGCGCTCAATTCCTTGGGTCTCTCGCTCGACGACGTACGCACTGCGCTCGGCAACGCCAATGTCAATCAGGCGAAAGGCAATCTGGACGGCAAATACCAGGCGTATTCAATCGGCGCGAACGACCAGTTGCAGACGGCCGATCAGTACCCCGATGTCATCCTCGCCTACAAGAACGGCGCGCCGATTCGCCTTGCGCAGGTCGCGAAATCGGTCGAGGCCGCCGAAGATGTCCAGCAGGCCGCGTGGACCAACACCACGCCCTCGATCGTGCTCAATATCCAGCGCCAACCCGGCGCCAACGTGATCGACGTGGTGGACCGCGTGCAGCGGCTGCTGCCGCAATTGCGCGCGAGCTTGCCCGGCACGCTGCAAGTCGACGTGTTGACCGACCGCACGCAAACCATCCGCGCCTCGGTTACCGACGTCGAGTACGAACTCGGGGTGGCCGTCGCGCTGGTCGTGATGGTGATTTTTATCTTCCTGCGCAAAGTGGCGGCGACGGTGATTCCCGCCGTGACGGTGCCGCTGTCGTTGATCGGCACACTGGCGGTCGCTTATGGGCTCGGCTTCTCGCTGAACAATCTGACGCTGATGTCGCTCACCATCGCGACGGGTTTCGTCGTGGACGACGCCATTGTGATGATCGAGAACATCACGCGCTATATCGAGGCGGGCGACAAGCCGCTAGAGGCCGCCTTGAAGGGCTCGAAGCAGATCGGTTTCACGATCATTTCGCTGTCGGTTTCGCTGATCGCGGTGATGATCCCGCTGCTCTTCATGGCCGACGTGGTGGGCCGGCTGTTTCGCGAATTCGCGCTGACGCTCGCCATTGCAATCGTGATCTCGGCAATCGTCTCGCTGACCCTCACGCCGATGATGTGCTCGCGCATGTTCAAGGAGCATGAGGCGGAACATCGCGTCGATTTCTTCGATCGCGTGAATCGCCGCTACGGGCAGGCACTCGGCTGGGTGCTGGCGCATCGCGGGCTGACGCTGCTGTCCGTGGCGCTCACGGCGGCCCTGACCTTCCTCATCCTGGTCCTGATGCCCAAGGGTTTCTTCCCGGAACAGGACACCGGTCTGATCGAAGGCATCTCGCAAGCCGCGCCGACCATCTCGTTCCCATACATGGTCCAGAAGCAGCAGCAACTGGTCGGCGATCTGCTGAAAGACCCGGCAGTGGCAAGTCTGTCTTCGTTTGTCGGCATCAATCAGACCAGCCCCACGCTCAACCAGGGCACCGTGCTGATCAACCTGAAGGACAAAGGCGATCGCGATAGCAGCGCCGCGGTGATCCGGCGCCTCGCGGACGCCACCGGCAGTCTCGCCGGCATGCGGCTGTTCCTGCATCCCGTGCAGGATCTGACGCTCGACGACATGATCTCGACCACCAGCTACCGCGTCGGTCTGCAGGCCACCGATCCGGTGGTGCTCGATCAATGGACCGGCAAGCTGATCGCCGCGCTCCGGCAAAACCCGGCGTTTGCCGACGTGCAAAGCCAGGCACTGCAGCAGGGCAACCAGATCCAGTTGACATTCGACCGCGCCACCGCCTCGCGTCTCGGCGTCACGCCGCAAGCCATCGACGACGTGCTGTACGACGCCTTCGGCCAGCGCCAGGTTTCGACCATCTATACGCAGCTCAACCAGTATCACGTCGTGCTGGTGGCGGATAAAACCACCGGCGATCTGTCCGACCTGCTCTCCGGCCTCTACGTCGACACGTCGTCAGGCGGTGTCGCGCCGCTCGCCAGCATGGCAACGATGAAAGTGATTCATGCACCCGTGACGATCAACCGCCAGGGGCAATTCCCGTACGCGGACGTCTCGTTCAATCTGCAACCCGGCTACACCCTCGGCACCGCGGTATCGCGACTCGCCGACATCGAGAAGCAGATCGGCCTGCCGCTCACCGTGCAAGCCTCGCTGGAAGGGACAGCGGCGACCTTCCAGTCATCGCTCTCCAACGAGGCGTTTCTGGTGGCGGCCGCCATCATCGTGGTGTATCTGATGCTCGGCGTGCTGTACGAAAGCTTCATCCATCCGGTCACGATCCTCTCGACGCTGCCCTCCGCGGCGCTCGGTGCCCTGCTGGCGCTGGTCATCACCGGCACGCAGTTCGACATCATCGGGCTGATCGGCATCGTGTTGCTGATCGGCATTGTGATGAAGAACGCGATCATGATGATCGACTTCGCGCTCGAACTGGAGCGCAATGAAAAACTGCCCGCCGTCGACGCGATTCGCCGCGCCGCCGAACTGCGCTTCCGTCCAATCCTGATGACCACCATGGCGTCGATGTTCGGCGCCGTGCCGCTCGCGTTCGGCACCGGCATGGGTTCGGAACTGCGGCATCCGCTCGGCTTCGCGATCATAGGCGGCCTCGTGATCAGTCAATTGCTGACGCTGTTCTCCACGCCGGTCATGTATCTCGCCATGCATCGCGTCGAAGACCGCTTCAGCAAGCGCAAACCGGCCACCGCGGAGTAACGCGCGATGAACCTCTCCGAACCGTTCATCCAGCGCCCGGTCGCCACCACGCTGATGGCGACCGGCATCGCGCTATTCGGTGCGCTCGCGTTCAAGCTGCTGCCGGTTGCGCCGCTGCCTGAAGTGGATTTCCCGACCATCAGCGTGGAGGCGACGCTGCCCGGCGCCGATCCGAACACGGTTGCCACCTCCGTCGCCACGCCGCTCGAACGCCAGTTTGGGCAGATCGCCGGCATCACGCAGATGACCTCGGTGAGCTCGCTCGGCGCGACCCGCATCACGATTCAGTTCGACCTGAACCGCAATATCGACGGCGCGGCGCGTGACGTGCAGGCCGCCATCAACGCGGCGCACACCAACCTGCCGGCAAACCTCGACGGCAATCCGACCTATCGCAAGGTGAATCCCGCCGACGCGCCGATCCTGATCGTCAGCCTGACGTCGGATTCGGCGACCCGTGGGCAGCTCTACGATGCGGCCTCCACCGTGCTGCAACAGAAGCTGCTGCAAACACCCGGGGTCGGCGACGTCAGGGTGGGCGGCGGCGCCCTGCCGGCGGTGCGGATCGAACTGAATCCGGATCGCGTGAATCACTACGGCATCAGTCTCGAACAGATCCGCGCGGCCATCGTCACTTCGAACGTCGACCGGGCGAAGGGCTCGACGGCGGTGGGCGGCGTCAAGTACACCATCGGCGCCAACGATATGCTGTACAACGCACCGGACTACGCGCCGCTGATCGTCAAACAGAGCGGTAACGACGTGGTGCACATCTCCGATCTGGGTTACGTGCGTCAGGACGTCGAGAATCTGGAGAACTTCGGCCTATCGAACGGCAAGCCCGCCGTGCTGCTGATCGTCTACAAGCAGCCGGGTGCGAATGTCATCGAGGCGGTCGACAATGTGAAGGCCGCGCTACCGTTTCTGGAAGCGTCGATCCTGCCGACCATCAAGCTGAACATCCTGATGGATCGCACGACGACCATCCGCGCCTCGCTGCTGGAAGTGGAAATCACGCTGGCGATCTCCGTGCTGCTGGTCACCGCCGTGACCTTCGCGTTCTTTCGCAACTGGCGCACCACGCTCGTGCCGGCCATTGTCGTGCCGCTTTCACTGCTCGGCACCTTCGGTGTGATGTACTTTCTCGGCTTCAGCCTGAACAACTTGTCGCTCATGGCGCTGACCATCTCGACCGGTTTCGTGGTGGACGACGCGATCGTGGTGGTCGAAAACATCATGCGCCACCTGGAGCGCGGCGAGCCGCCGATGCTGGCCGCGCTGAACGGCGCGCGCGAAGTCGGCTTCACGGTGCTGACGATCAGCGTCTCGCTGATCGCGGTGTTCATTCCGCTGCTGCTGATGGGCGGCATCGTCGGGCGGCTGTTTCGCGAGTTTTCGGTGTCGCTTTCGGTGGCGATCATCATGTCGATGCTGATCTCGCTCACCGTCACGCCGATGCTCTCGAGCATTGCGTTGCGCAGCAGCGGCGCCGCTCATGCGGAGCACGAGTACCCCGACTCGCGCTTTCACCGCTTCTACGGCCGCACGCTCGGCTGGGTGATCCGCCATCCGGTATTGATGGGGATCGTCACGATTCTGGTCCTGGCGTTCAACGTGCTGCTGTATATCGTCGTCCCCAAGGGATTTTTCCCGCAGGAAGACACAGGCCGATTGATCGGTCAGATACAGGCCTCGCAAAGCATTTCGTATCACGCCATGCAGCAGAAATTCCTCAAGATCAATCAACTGGTGCTGAGGAATCAGAATGTCCAGGCGGTGGGCGGTTTCATGGGCGGCTCCAATGCGATCAATACCGGCTTTCTGTTCGTCACGCTCAAACCGCTCGGCACGCGCAAGGCGACGGCCGACCAGGTGATCGCCCAGGTGCGCCGCACGCTGGGCGATATTCCCGGCGCGCGACTGTATCTGCAATCGGCCCAGGACATTACAGTGGGCGGACGGCAAAGCGGCGCGCAATACCAGTTCACCATGACCGCCGACGAGCAGACCGACCTCGACAAGTGGGTGCCCGCCGTGGTCGCCGCCATGCATAAGCTGTCAACGCTGGAGGACATCAATACCGACCAGCAGGACAACAGCATGCAGGCGAGCATTGAAGTGAATCGCGACGCGGCCTCGCGCCTCGGCGTGAACTTCGATTCGATCGACCAGGGCCTGTACGACGCCTTCGGCCAGCGCCAGGTCTCGACCATCTACAAGTCCGCCAACCAGTATCACGTGGTGATGGAATTCGCGCCCGAGTACTGGACCGATCCCGCGGCGCTGAAGGGCATCTATGTGCCGGCCGGTGCGCCGGCCACGTCGAGTGGAGGTTCGACCGGCGGCGGCACGACGAATGCGCCGAGTGTCGCGACATCGGCGAGCGCCGCTGCGGCGGCCGCTGCCGCAGCGAGCGCGGCGGCCGTGTCCGGCCCCGGCAGCCAGACGGTCACGCCTTCGACGGCGGTCCTGTCGAACGGCAACGCCCTGGTGCCGCTGTCGGCGATCGCGCATTTCTCGATCGGCAGGACTGCGATCTCGATCAATCACCAGGGCACCTTTCCCGCGGTCACCGCGTCGTTCAATCTCGCCCCGGGTGCGTCGATCGGCCAGGCCACCCAGCAGGTCGACGAAGCCGTCGCCCAGTTGCGCATGCCGGCCAGCATCGTCGGCAGTTTCGCGGGCACCGCGCAGGTGTTTCAGGAAGCCGTGGCGGACGAACCGATCCTGATCATGGCCGCCTTGATGACGGTGTATATCGTGCTCGGCATGCTCTACGAGAACCTGATCCACCCGCTGACGATCCTCTCCACCCTGCCCTCGGCGGGGGTCGGCGCGTTGATCGCGCTACTCGTGACGAATACCGAGTTGTCGATCATCGCGCTGGTCGGCGTGATCCTGCTGATCGGTATCGTCAAGAAGAACGCGATCATCATGATCGACTTCGCCATTACCGAGGAACGCCAGTCCAATTTGCCGGCGAAACAGGCCATCACGCGCGCCTGCCTGATCCGCTTCCGTCCGATCATGATGACCACCAGCGCGGCGATCCTCGGCGCGATGCCGCTCGTGTTCGGTTCGGGCTACGGCTCCGAGTTCCGCAAGCCGCTCGGCATTTCGATTATCGGCGGCCTGCTTTTCAGCCAGATGCTCACGCTCTATACGACGCCGGTCATCTATCTGTGGCTCGACCGGGTCCATCGGCGCATGCGGCGCCACAAGAAGGACGCACGATCATGAAGACGAGGCCATTGTTTGAGCTGATGGGTTCCGTGACGTATTCGGCGACGTGTTTGGCGACGTGTTCGGTTACGCATTCGATTGCGTCTTCAGTTACGTCTCCGGTTCCCTCTTCGCACCGCACGCGCCTCACGCAACGTGCCCGCCGCGGTGCCTGCATCGCGCTTGCCTCGCTGTCTATCGCGGGCTGCGCCGTCGGCCCGGATTACAGCAAGCCGACCGTGGCGATCCCGGCGACTTTCAAGGAAGGCGTGAACTGGCAACGCGCACAGGCCGATCCGCAAGCGTCGCTCTCGAGCACCTGGTGGCGCATGTATCAGGATGACACGCTCACGCAACTGATCGGGCAGTCGCTCAACGCCAATCAGTCGATCGCCGCGGCAGAGGCAGCCTACCGGCTCGCGCAGGCCACCGTCGACGCCAACCGCGCGAGCCTCTTTCCGGTCGTCACGGCCGGCCTGTCCGCCAAGCGCAGCGGCACCGGTCCCGCGGCGGCCAGCAGCGGCATCAGCAACACGACCGGCAGCACAGCGGCGGGCGTGCGCAACTCGGTCAGCGCGACCGCGACGGCAAGCTGGGAGCCTGACCTCTGGGGCGAAATCCGCCGCGAGATCGAGTCGGCCAAAGCGAGCGCGCAGGCAAGCGATGCCCAACTGGCCGGCGAACGCCTCTCGATCGCCGCGAGCGTCGCGACCGACTACTTTGCGCTGCGCCAGGCCGATCTGGATATCGCATCGCTCAAGCAGCAGCAAAGCGTCGATGAACGCATTCTGGACATCACGCGCGCTGCGTTCCTGCAGGGCACCGCATCGAACGACGAAGTGCTGAGCGCGCAGGACACGTTAGAGGTCGTGGTGGCCGATCTGCAAAGTACCGAAACGTCGCGCGAACAGGACGAACATGCGATTGCGGTGTTGGTCGGCCAGCCGCCGGCCGGCTTCTCCGTGCCGCCGAAGCTCGACTACGTCTTCGCCAATCCGCCGGTACCGCTCGCCTTGCCGTCGCAACTGCTCGAGCGGCGCTACGACGTGGTCAGCGCCGAACGCACCGCCGCGTCGGCGAACGCAAAAATCGGTGCGGCCGAGGCCGCCTTCTTCCCGGTGCTCGATCTCACCGCGCAGGGGGGATTCGAGCACAACATGTTCGCGCATCTGTTCTCGTTGCCGAGCCGCGTCTGGACGCTGGGCCCCGATCTTGCCGCGACGATCTCCGACGGCGGCGCACGCAGCGCGGCGGTGCGCGAAGCACGCGCGACCTATGACGAGGATGTGGCCGCCTATCGCGGTGCTGTGCTGACGGCGTTTCAGAATGTCGAGGACAGTCTGTCATCGATCAATCATCTCCAGCAGCAGACGCAGGCTTTCGACAACATTTACCAGCGTAACCAGCAGTTGTTTGCCAGCGAACGCGCGCAATTGCTGGCCGGCACGGCAAGCGAGGAAAACGTGCTGACGCAGCAGCTCACCTTGTTGCAGGCCGAGCAATCGCTCAAGGATAGTCAGTCGCTGTTGACGCAAGGCAGCGTCGCGCTGATCAAGAATCTGGGGGGCGGCTGGCAGTGGGATGAAAACAGGCAGGCAGCGGTCAATGCCGAAGAAACCAGGGCGGATTCCACGCCGGCGCGCTAGATCGCATCTATTACGCGCCTACAACACTCCCGAGCTTCGGGTGATGTCTCGCGCAGGCAAAGCAGGACGGGGCCGCATTCACCCTGCGCCTTCGCTCATCCCCCTGCGCCCATGCGCAGACGTTCCAGTAGTTCGCGACCCTGGCGGGTGAGTCGCAGCGTCGATCCTTGCGGATCACGCTGCCGTATTTCCACGAGCTCGTAATGGTGTAAGGTCAATACATCCGGATCGAAAGCTTCCAGGCGCTTGTCCGTGTCGCCAAGCAGCATGAGAGTCGCGAGTTCGTGATGGCTAAGCATCCGGCACCTCCATTGATCGATACATGGGCGATGGGGACATCCTAGCCACGCGACACTACAGTTCGACTACGATTTTGTTTCAGTGAGTTACCTGCAGCGCTGTAAGCGTGGGCGACAAATCGTTGCCACGCCTTGCGGCAAAGGGGCTATACGCAGTGTGTGTGTCAGAGGGGAGTAAAGGGGCGCAACATTTTTTGTGCGCCACGTAATTGGGGTCTGCGTACGGGTCGCGGAACCGGCGGGCCGGGCGTGTCGCCGGTTATGCCGTCACCCGGTTTTACGAATCCGCTTAAGCGCGTGGCGCCACGGTCCGGGAGAACCCGGACCGTGGCTTCATCATCAAAGTGTGCTCAGCGTTTCGGTAATCGAAAGAAAACGCTCGACGTCGCTGGGTGCGTGACAGTGCAGCGGCGAAATCCGCACCGCGCCGGCGAGATCGAACGACTTCAGCATCCGGCCGGAATACAGGCTTGACGCGATCCGTTCGTAGACGATCACGCCACGTTTTTCGTACTCGCGTACAGCATCGGTGGGGCTCAGGTTCGTGAAACCGATACCGAGGATCAGATCGCGCTGCGTCAGATCGGCGTGATCCCAGAACACGTCCACACCGTCGAGCCGCCGCAGGCCGCGCCGCCCACCCTGACCGTCGAGCAGCGCCGCCAGCAGCGCGCGCTCATGCAACTCGATGCGTTTCATCCCTTCCACGAAAAGCGCCCGGCGCGTATCGGCATCGCTGAATTGAGCACCGATCCACGTCACGTACTCGACAATCTCGGTCACGACCGCAAACTGCGCGGGTGCCGGGCTGCCAAGCTCCCACACGCCTTCCTGTTTCGCGTCGAGACGGTGATGCGGCAAAACGGCCACGCGCGGCGACAGCCAGGAAATACCGGAGCCGCGGCAGCCAAAAAACTTATAGGGCGCGAAATTGATACCGTCGACCCGCGTATTCTGCAGATCGATGACACCATGCGGCGCGTGCTGGACCGCATCCACGACGATGAAGAGTCCGGGTTTTTTCTCTCTCGCGCGCTCAACGAGTGTCGCGATGTCGAACTTCGCGCCGGAAATGTTCGATGCCGCCATGACGCTGAGCAGCGCCGTGTCCGTGTCGATCAACGACAGAATCGCCTCCACGTCCACCCCGCCCGTCTCCGGATTGCTGGGCGCAACACGCAACGACTTGCCTGTGCGTTGTGCGTAGTACGTCATCGCGTCGAAAGAAGACGGATGCTCAAGGATCGTCGTGACCGCGTTGGTGCCCGGTACGTTCTCCATGATCGCGCGCACCATGTCGAACATCGCGCCCGACGCGGTCAGCGACGTGTAGATGCTGCCGTCCTTCGCGTTGAGGATCGTGCGGATATCCGCCTCGCCGCGCTCCTGAATGTCCTGTAGATGGCGTGCGCGCGCGTGGATGCGCTCCGGGCAATCGGGCAGCGCGTCGATTCGCGCGAACGCGTCGACGGCCGCCTTGAGGCGGAACGAGCCACCCGCGTTGTCGAAGAAGAGCCGTTCGCGCCCGTCGATGTCCTGGTCGACATGGTGAAACCGTGCTTTGATCTCCTCAATCAACGACGCGGAAAAAAATTCGCCTTGCCTACTGCTCATCTGAATGCTCCTGACCTTTTTGCTAAATGATTGTCGTGCTGCGAACTGTGCCGCTCAAGCGTCGAGCGACGCGAGATACGCTTTGCCCTTCTGCGCGTCGTACCGGCCTTCCCATTTGGCGATGACGAGCGGCGCAAGCGCGTTGCCCACCACGTTAAGGGCGGTACGTCCCATGTCCATGACACGATCCACGCCGGCGATGAAAGCGAGCCCTTCGAGCGGCAGCCCCGCGCTTGCAAGCGTGGCGAGCAGAATCACGAACATGAAGCCCGGCACGCCAGCCGCGCCCTTGGACGTCACGACCATCGTCAATACAAGGACTATCTGTTCCTGCCAGCCGAGATGAATGCCGTACAGTTGCGCGACGAACAGCGTGCCGATGCCGAGATAGATCGAAGCGCCGTCGAGATTGAACGTGTAGCCGGTCGGCACGACGAAGGTCGCGATGCTCTTCGGCACGCCGTAGTCTTCCATCTTCTTCATCAGTTGCGGCAGTACCGTTGCCGAGCTGCAGGTCGAGAACGCGATGATCAGCTCGTCCTTGATGACACGCAGCAGCGTGAAGATACGGAAGCCAAACAGCCGGGCCGTGATGCCGAGCACGACGAGCACAAACAGCACGATCGCGAGGTACGTGACGGCCACCAGCTTGAGCAGTGGCAGCAGCGACCCGAAACCGAAGCTCGCAACTGTCACCGCGATCAACGCGCACACACCGATCGGCGCGTAATGCATCACCATGTTCGTCACCTTGAACATCGCTTCCGCGACGCCCTTGAGCATGGCGATCACCGGCTTGCGGAATTCTTCCGGGACCGACTGCAGGCCGAGGCCGAACAGGACCGAAAAGAAGATCACCGGCAGCAGGTCGCCTTTCGCCATCGAAGCGAGGATATTGTCCGGAATCACGCCGAGCAGGAGGGCCATCAATCCGTGATGGCCCTGCATCTGCTGGGTCATCTGCTGATAGCGGGAAATGTCGGTATGGCCGAGTTGCGACATATCCGTGCCCACGCCCGGCTGCAGCACGTTGCCGAGCACAAGGCCGAGCAGGATTGCGATCGTGGTAATCACCTCGAAGTACACCAGCGTCTTCAGGCCGATGCGCCCGAGCGATTTGCCGTCTCCCACGCCAGCGATTCCGACCACCATGCTGGTGAATACGATCGGCACGACAATCATTTTTATCAGCTTGATGAAGATGTCGCCGGCGGGCTGCAACAGCCCGGAAATGGTCGCGTCCCGCATTTGCGGGAAGTGGTTCAGCACGAGTCCCGTCAAGATGCCGATGACGAGACCGATCAGGATCTGCCACGCGAGGCCGACACGCGGTTTGCGCGCGATGTGATTGACGGGCGGGCTTTCGACGACGGTATCCATGCTCTCTCCAGATTGGGGACGGGGCGATGGAGGAACCTTAAGTAGCCGAAATAAGTAAAAAAAGCGATTTTTTTATATGAGAAACTATCGCTTTATTTCATGTGAAGGATGGCGCGATGCTGACGTTCAAGCAGATGGAAGCGCTGTACTGGATCGTTCAGCTCGGCTCGTTCGAAGCGGCTTCGAGCCGGCTCAACACCACGCAATCGGCCGTTTCGAAGCGGATTCAGGAGCTCGAGCGCGCCTTCGACCTGACCGTATTCGACCGTGCGCACCGCAGCGCGCGGCTGACGCCGAAAGGCGCCGAGTTCTTCGCCTATGCGAAGGAATTGCTCGAACGGCGTGACCAGATTGTCGAGCGGATCAGCTCGAAGGAGGCGCTAGTGCGCCAGGTCCGCATCGGGGTGACTGAACTGACCGCGCTGACGTGGCTGCCTCGCCTGATCGGCGCGATCCAGGCCGCGTACCCGAAAGTTGTCGTCGAAGCCGAGGTGGATCTGAACGCGACGCTGCGCGACCGGCTCGCCGACGACACGATCGACATCATCGTCGTTCCACAAATCCACAGCACTGAGCCCTTCGCGATGACGAAGGTCGGTGAAGTGGATAACGCGTGGATGTGTGCGCCTGCGCTGGCGCCGAAGAAGGCGGCCATTTCGCTCGCCGAGATTGCGCAGTATCCGCTGATCCTGCAAGGCGGTCTGTCGGGAACGGGCTTTATCTATAGCCGTTTTCTACAGGAGCACGGCGTCAACATGCAAAGAATTCTCGCGAGCAACAGTCTGATCGCGCAAATCGGACTGACGCTGTCGGGGCTCGGCGTCAGCTATCTGCCGAAGGCGTGCCTGAACCATATGGTCACACGCGGCGCGCTCGGCATAATCCAGACGCGACCCGCGCTGCCGCCCGTTTCATACGTCGCGCTGCATCGGGCGGAACAGCCGCGTTCGCTCAATACCGAAATCGCGCGACTCGCGGCACAGTGCTGCGATTTCAGTTCGAACCTGCTCGATCCGGGCCGGGTCTGAGCGAGACCGCGGCCCTTCTCAGGCTGCGCTATCCACTTCTGCGCGCGTCGGGATCGACGGCTGCGCACCCGCGCGCGTGACGGAAATCGAAGCCGCGCGTTGCGCGAGGCTGATCGCGCCTTCCAGCGGCTGCCGGGCAGCCAGTTGCGCGGCAAAGACGCCAATAAAGGTGTCGCCGGCCGCGGTCGTATCCACCGCCCGGACCTGCGGCGCGGAAAAATGCGTGCCTTCGCCCCCTTCCGGCAACAGATAGGCCCCTTGCGCACCCAGCGTGACAATCACGTTACGGGCGCCGCCGCGTTGCAACTCCAGCGCCGCCCTTCTCGCGCCGCTTTGCGATTCGACCGGCAGGCCGGCGAGTATCGCGGCCTCGACCTCGTTCGGCACGAGGTAGTCGACAAGAGGCAGCCATTCCGCGGGGAGCGGACCGGTTGCCGGCGCCGGGTTCAGCACGGTGATCTTGCCCAGGCGCCGGGCGAGCGCGAGTGTTGCATGGACGGAATCCCAAGGCGTTTCCAGTTGGCAGACCACCACGTCGCTGGCCTTGATCGCCGCTTCGTGACGCGCGACGCTCTCTGGCGTGAGTTCGCCGTTACTGCCCGCAACCACCACGATCGTGTTCTGTCCGTCGTCCGACACAGTCACCATCGCAACGCCGGTGGGCTGTACCGGGTCGACCTCGATACCTCCGCAGTCGATACCCTCCGCTTCCAGATCCTTGACCCGCTGAGCTCCGTTCGCATCCTTCCCCACGCGTCCGACCATCGCCACACGCGCGCCGATCCGCGCGGCCGCCACCGCCTGGTTGCCGCCCTTGCCGCCCGCAACCTGCGAGAACTCCTGTCCGCCGATCGTCTCGCCAGGCCGCGGCAAATGCGGTGCGCGGGCGACCAGGTCGGTATTGATGCTGCCCACCACGAGCACGCGGCCCGGCTTTACTTCTTTCGACACGTTCACTCTCCTGCCGACCATCCACGAACGGCCGCTAATGGTCAATTCATGCGGCGCGACGCCGGCTTCTGTAAGTATCCAGCACGACGGCCACGACAATCACCGCCCCTGTGATAATGCGTTTGGTCGGCTCGGTCGCCCCGATCTGGGCGAGACCCGCGGCCAGCACCGAGATGATCAGTACGCCAAAGAACGTGCTGATCACCGAGCCGCGGCCGCCCATCAAGCTCGTGCCGCCGATCACGACGGCCGCGATCACCTGCAATTCGATGCCCTGGCCGGCGTTCGGGTCCGCGGCCTCAAGGCGCGAGATCTGAAACAGGGAAGCCAGACCAGCCAGCAGGCCCATCAGCGCGAAGACCGCCACCTTGTACGGTCGCGGGTTGACGCCCGCGAGGCGCACCGCCTCCTCGTTCGTGCCGATGCCAATCAGATAACGCCCGAAGACCGTGCGGGTCAGCACCCACTGCGCCACGATCATGACAACGATGGCAATCAGGAACGCAGGAGAAATGCCGAACGCAATCGGGTTGGAGAGGAAATCGAACGCGTCGCCGATATAGGCTGTGCGGGAGTTGGTCAGTTGATACGCGAGACCGCGGGCCGCCTCGAGCACGCCGAGTGACACGATGAACGACGGAATCCGCCAGGCCACGGTAATCATGCCGGTCACGCAGCCCGTCAGTGCCGCCCCCGCCATGCCGAGCAAGGCGGCGGGCAACGCCGGCCAGTGCCACTGCAAGGCCGCGACGCTCGTGAGCGCCGCGCCGAGCGCCAGCACGGAACCGACCGACAGATCGATCCCGGCGATGATGAGCACGAAGGTCATGCCGATCGACATCACGACAAGATCGGGAATCTGGTTCGCGATCGTGCTGAAGGTGTCGTAGCTCAGGAAGTGCGAGCTCAGCAGCGAAAACAGGACAATCATCCCGAGGAGCGCGCCGAGCAGGCCAAGGTAGTTCGAGAATCCAAGGCGCGTGCCGATCGGCTTCGCGTCTTTGGGCGGTTTGTTCTGCAACGTAGGCAGGCTGGTTGGTGCGGTCATGCTTCAGTACTCCACAGATTTTGTGCCGGGCGCCGCTGCGTCGGGCGCTTTTGCGTGGGGCGCCCCTGCGTCGGGTTCGATCGGATCGTGCAGCAGCGCGTCGCGTTTCGTGTAGCCCGCGAACGCCGCTGCGAGCAGCGCGTCCTGAGTCCAGCTTCCACGCTCGAACATGCCTGTCATCCGTCCTGCCGACATCACCCCGATCCGGTCGCAAATCGACATCAACTCGCGCAAATCGCTCGACACCACTACCAACGCGCGGCCTTCCCGCGCGAGCGCGCCCATCAAGGCATAGATATCGAACTTCGCGCCGACGTCGATGCCGCGTGTGGGCTCGTCGAACAGCAACACCGTGCAATCGCGCGCGAGCCAGCGGCCGATCACCACCTTCTGCTGGTTGCCGCCGGAGAGCTCCGACACTGGCTGCGACGGCCCCGAACTGCGGATGCTCATCGCGTCGATCTGTTTGCGCGCCAGCGCCGCCTCACGCCGGGCGTCCACCACTCCCTTGCTCGACATCGCGCGCAGATGGCCGAGCGAGATATTGGCTGCAATGGGCTGCGTCAGCAGGAGGCCCTCGCCCTTGCGATCCTCCGTAATCAGCGCGATGCCGTTCTTCACGGCGTCCGATGGCGACGACACCTTCACGGGCGCGAGCGGCCCGCCGTCCTGTCCGATCGATACCGTGCCGGCATCCGCACGATCGGCGCCGTAGATGAGCCGCATCAGTTCTGTGCGGCCCGCGCCGATCAGACCGCTGATGCCGAAAATCTCGCCTGCCTTCACCTCGAAGGACACATCGCGGACGGCCGGCTCGCGGGTCATCCCCGTCACCTTGAACGCTACGTCGCCGATGCGCCGCTCGCCGAGATCGATCCGCTCGCCGATATCGCGCCCGACCATCAGCGTGACCAGGCGGTCGGCCGACAGATTCGCCATCTCGTCGACATGCACAAGCTGCCCGTCGCGCAGCACGGCAGCGCGACGCGCGATACGCTTCAATTCTTCTAGTCGATGCGAGATGTACACCAGCGCCACGCCGCGCGCCTTGAGCCGTTCGACCTGCTCGAACAGCAGGTCCACCTCGCGGGCGGTCAGCATCGCGGTGGGCTCGTCAAGGATCAGCACGCGGCAATCGCCGATCAGATTGCGCGCGATCTCGACCATCTGCTGATGCCCGATGCCCAGCGTGCCCACCAGCGTATCAGGGTGGATCGCGTCGAGCCCGACTTGCGCCATGGCATGCCGGGCGTCCTCACGCAATTTGGCTCGATCGATCCAGCCGAACATGCCGCGCTGCGGCAAGCGGTTCAGGAACAGGTTCTCGGCCACCGAGAGGGTCGGCAGAAGGTTCAACTCCTGCATGACCATGCGCACGCCGAGCGCCTCGGCGTCCTTGCGGCTGGCCGGCGTGTAAGCCGCGCCGCCCAGCGTCATCGAACCGGTCGTCGGGTTGACGAGACCGCCGATGATCTTGGACAAGGTGCTCTTGCCCGCGCCGTTTTCGCCGGTCAGCGCCAGCACCTCACCCGCGTAAAGGTCCAGCGAGATATCGGCGAGCACAGGGCCGGCGTACGTCTTGCCGATGCCGTGAACAGTCAGCACGGGCGGGGCATCGGTCAAGGATAGGATGGGAGTAGACATCAGATTGATCAAGCGGGACAAAGATCAGGCGGTGTGGCCCGTCATGCAATACGGGCCACGCGGTATGCCAGCCTTACTTGGTGACCAGATCGACAGGCGTTTCGACGACGCCCGACAATTCCGACTGCTTCTTGTGTTCGGCGATTGCCTTCAACGCTGTGTCGATACCGAACACGGCCTGTTTGGCGGCGTACTGATTGGCTGTGGCGAGGACGCGACCGTCGGCGAGCATCGGCTTGATCGCATCGATGTCGTCGTAGCCCACCACCTGCACCTTGCCGGCCTTGCCTGCCGCGCGCACGGCCGAGACCGCACCGATTGCCATGTTGTCATTGCCGCACAGCAGCGCCTTGACGTCCGGGTTGGCATTGAGAATCTGGCTCGCCACGGCGTTGCCCTTGTCGATTTCCCACTCACCCGATTGCAGCGAGACGACCTTCATGCCGCCCGTCGCCATGGCTTGCTTGAAGCCAGCCGTGCGTTGCTGCGCGTTGGTGGTCGTCGAGACGCCTTCAATAATGGCCACGTTGTCGCCCGCCTTCATATGTTTCGCCAGGTAGTCGCCGACCTTCAGCGCGCCCTTCGCGTTATCCGGGCCGACGAACGGGATGTTCAGGTCTTTCGATTTGAGCACGTCCGGATCCAGCTGGTTATCGATGTTGACCACGATAATGCCGGCGTCGACCGCTTTCTTGAGAACCGGCACCAGCGCCTTGGAATCGGCCGGTGCGATCACGAGTGCGTCGACCTTGGACACGACCATCTGCTCGACGATGCGAATCTGGTTAGCCGTATCGGTTTCGTCCTTGATGCCGTTCGTGACGAGATCGAATTTTGTGGGGTTCTGTTTCTGATAGTTTTTCGCGCCGGTTTCCATGGTCAGGAAAAACTCGTTCGCCAACGACTTCATCACCAGGGCGACTTTCGGCTTGTGTGCGGCCTGAGCGAACGCGGCGGGCATCGGCAGAATCGACACTGCGAGGAAGGCTGCGCTGGCTACGATGGCGCGACGCCGCGCCAGTTGGAAATGACGAATCATTGATGTCTCCGTATCGCTCGTTCGGTCTACATACTGATAGCCGTTGAGTCGTGTGATGGGAAGGTTGGTTCGCCACACCTGCCACCGGCTGCCCTTGAAACCCTCAGGTTTCTTTGCCAGATGCCGGGACGAGTATGGCCAGGTCCAATGCTATCCTCGCGATCCACGTTATGCTATGCCTAATTTCAAAATCGAGCGTTTCAAAAATGGAACACGTAGACTGGGACGACCTACGGATTCTCGTGGAAATCGCGCGCGGCGGGACCATGCGAGCGGCCGCGGCGGCCTGCGATCTGAGCGCGCCGACCCTGTCGCGCCGCCTGACCGAGCTTGAACGGCGGCTGGGTGAACCGCTGATCGACCGGGTGCCCTCAGGCTGCACGGTCACGGCATTCGGCGCGCGCGTGCTGGCCTGGGCCGAGCAGATGGAAGATCTCGCCCACCAGATCGAGCGCGCCGCGGACGTGACCGGCGGCGCAGGTGCGCACGGCACGGTGCGGATCAACGCCGTCGAATGGCCGTCTTACATTTTGCTTAAGCTGCTCGGCTCGTTCCAGGAGCGGCTGCCCGGCCTCGCCATCGAAGTGCTGACTTCACGACGGCCGTATAGCCTTGCTCGCCGCGAAGCGGACATCGCGCTGTGGTCCGAATGCCCGGACGAGGGCGACCTGTATGTCCGGCGCATCGGCAAGATCCGCTTCGGGCTGTTTGGTTCGCGCGACTACTATCTGCGCCACAAGGCGGCGATCACGAGGAAGGAATGGGACAAGCTGTCGTTCGTCGGTTATGACGACCGGCAGCCGGATCATCCCGCCACGCAATGGCTGAAGACCCTGCCCGGCGCGCCCGCGCCTTCGCTTCGAAGCAGCTATGGCATGGGCGTATTCGACGGCGTGCTGGGTGGTTCCGGGCTCGGCGTGCTTGCCCAACTCGCGGGCGATACAACGAGCGATCTCGTCTGCATCGAGAAGCACATCAAGGCGCTCGACCAGGACGTGTGGATGGTGCTGCATCCCGCCCTGCGCGACAGCGAGCGCATCCGGACCGTGGCTAATCTCATTGCCGAGATCTTCCGGTAGCACCGGGCCCCGGCGCTCGTGGGGGCGAGCGGCACCACGTGGTACGACACCGTACCGACTGCACCGGCGAACAGGCGCACCCTCGACTCGTCTCACAGCACGTCGGCAAACAGGTTCACGCTACCCGCGCCGCGTCACGCTGCATCATCGGCTGGCATGAATGCGTGGCGGCGACCGAACCGGCGGCGCCCACGACCATCTGACGGACGATTATGGCCTCGCCGGCCAAAGAGGAGCCCCCGGCCATGGACACGCTGACCCGCGAGCCAGTCAAGCAGCCGAACCGCCCGAAACTGCTTCAGGTAATGGGACCCGGCCTCATTACCGGCGCCTCGGACGACGACCCAAGTGGCATCGCCACCTATTCGCAGGTCGGCGCGCAGTTCGGCTATGGTCTCGCGTGGACCTTGCTGTTCAGCTATCCGCTAATGGCCGCGATCCAGGAGATCAGTGCGCGCATCGGGCGCGTCACCGGTTGCGGCATCGCCGGCAATTTACGGCGGCACTATCCGCGTTGGCTTTCCACCAGCGTCGTCAGTCTGCTGCTGATTGCGAACATCATCAATCTGGGCGCCGACCTCGGCGCGATGGGCGCGGCGCTCAAGCTGTTGATCTCTGGCCCCGCGTTGCTCTATGTCTGCGGTTTCGGCCTGCTCTCGGTAGCGCTCGAAGTTTTCACGCGTTACGCTCGCTATGTATCGATACTCAAATGGCTGTGCCTGTCGCTCTTCAGCTACGTGATCTGCGCATTCGTCGTCAAAGTGCCGTGGGACCAGGTGGGCTTGGCCGTGATCTGGCCACCGCTTTCGGCTAAACCGGATTACATCGTGGCCATCGTTGCGGTCATGGGTACGACCATCAGCCCTTACCTGTTTTTCTGGCAAGCCGAACAGGAAGTCGAAGACGAACTGGAGCGGCCCGGCGCCCATCCGCTCACTCACGCGCCGTGGGAAGCCCCTGCCGAGTTCACGCGAATCCGCATCGATACCTATCTCGGCATGGCGCTGTCGAATACCATCGCCTTCTTCATCGTCGTGACCACCGCAGCGACGTTGCATGCTCACGGGCCCATCGATATCCAGACTTCGGCCCAGGCGGCGGAAGCGCTGCGAGCGGTCGCCGGACCGTTCACGTTTGTCGTTTTCGCGGCCGGCATTATCGGCACCGGTTTGTTGACGCTGCCGGTACTGGCCGGCTCGGGTGCCTACGCAGTCGGCGAACTGTTCGCGTGGCGGGTTGGACTTGCCCGCCTGCCGCTGCAGGCGAAGGCGTTCTATGGCGTGATCGCCGCGGCGACAGCGATCGGCGTCGGTTTGAACTTCACCTCGATCGACCCGGTCAAGGCGCTGTTCTGGAGCGCGGTGCTCAACGGGGTGGTCGCCGTGCCGGTCATGATCGTCATGATGCATCTGTCGATGCGTACCGGCATCATGTCGCGCTTCACGTTGCCGTTGGTGCTGCGTGTCCTCGGCTGGGTGGCAACCGGTGTGATGGCGGCGACGGTGATCGCGATGATCGTCGCGTGGATTGCGCCATGAGCCCTGCTTTCGCGCCTGGAAGGCGCTGGCAGGCGGACAGGTGACAACGATCTGCCTCTATCGTCCAAGCAGCTGTGCGCGCAAGACTTCGATTTGATCGAGCAGATCGAGCGCGAGCGCAATGCCCGCAGCGTTGATCTCGAGATCGTGCGCGAGGCGCCGGGCAGTTCGGCCACGGCGCAATGACGACCCGTCAAAGCGCGGTGCATCCGTGCTGCCTGGGTATTTCGGCTCAATGACGCCCTGATCGATCCACGACGCCAACTGCGCTTCCGAGGCGCCGGTTGCCCGGCACAACTCGATCAGGGTGAACTCCACCTGCTCTTCGACGATCAGACATTCCAACCATGCAGTGCGCGATTCGTTCATGACGGGTCCCCTGAAAAATGCTCGCGAGGTTCGAAGCTGAACGCTTGCCGCATCGTCTCGTAGGCCGCGCGTGCCTGATCGCTGTCGGCGGGCGGCAGAACGACGTTCAGTTGCGCATAGAGGTCACCCGGTGTGCCGGACGGACCGCTGGCTGGGATGCCCTTGCCTCGCAGGCGCAACCGGCGGCCGCCGGCCGAGTTCTGTGGCACCGTCATTTCCACCGCGCCGTCGGGTGTGGGCACCGTGATCCGCGCGCCCAACGCGGCCTCCCACGGGGCGACCGGCACATCGATCGTCACGTCGCGGCCATCGACGCGAAAGCGGCCATGCTCGTGAAAATGGATCTCCAGATAGAGGTCTCCTGCGCGCCCGTCGCCAAAGCCAGGGCCGCCCTGGCCGGCCAGCCGCAAATGCTGGCCACCGTAGACGCCCTTTGGAATGGAGACGTTCAGCGTTCGTGAGTTCAGCGTGACGTGGCCACTTGCGTCGAGCACCGGCATCTCCAGCGAGATGGAACGCTGTGCTCCCCGATAGGCTTCTTCCAGATCGATGACAACCTTGGCATGGTGATCCTGGCCGGGCGCTGCATAGCGCTCGCCGCCGTAAGCCGCCTCCTGATGCTGCCCCATTCCCTCGTTGCGGGCAGCGCCGGGCGCACGCCGTCTGCGTCCCGGCGAGGCACGGCCACCGTCCGCATGGACTCCGCGAAATAGCGCTTCGAAGAATTCTCCGAAGCCTGCGTCTTCGCCCGCGTGGCCCTCCGCGCCGTTGAATTCGAAGCCTTCGTCCCACTGCGGCGGCGGCTGGAACTCCTCGCCGTTGCGCCACTGACTGCCCATCCGGTCGTAGGCCGCGCGCTTCTCCGTGTCTTTGAGCACGCTGTAGGCTTCGCCGACTTCCTTGAACTGCGCCTCGGCGTCGTCGAGTTTGCTGAGGTCGGGGTGATATTTGCGGGCGAGCTTGCGGTAGGCCCGCTTGATGTCGTCCTGGGTCGCACTGCGCGGCAATGCCAGAGCTTCGTAATAGTCTTTGTATTTCATGTCGACAACCTGGCGATAGAAGGCGCCCAGCCGCTCAATTCAGCGGCACGGCTGCGGGTTGCACGCGAGGCGCGGCATCAACCGATGCCAGGCCGCCGCGGCGCACGTGCTCGGAGGTCGCGGAGGAACGGACAGGAGGAACTAGCGGACTTCCATGACTACGGTGCGCGCGAGGCCAGTGAAAGTCGGTACGGTGCCGTACCGCACTTTCAGATGAAAGAAACCGCGACAGGTGGCGGAGTGCGCGCAGGATATTTTGAAGTCCGTACGGTGGCGGACTGCTTTAGCGTCTGCCAAGGCATAACATGGCCTGAAGCTACGCAAACGGCTCAGCGCGCTCGCGCTCGCATCGGCATCACCCGAAGGTCCTGCATGTGGGGGGGTTGCATAGATGTAGATGAGCCACCGCAGGCAACCACCGCTATGAGGAGCAAATAATCATGGCCATTCCCACCACCCTCTACAAAGGGCACGAGTTACGTGCGTACGCCCGCCAGCAATTCCCGCTCTTCGGTGACCCGTATGCGAAAGGGCCGAGGCGTTTTTCATCGGTCGTGCGGATCGACACGGTTCCTTCGAGCGAGACTGAAGCACGACGCTATACAACGGTTTTCGACGCCGTGAGTCCCGCCACCTTCAACGATGCGATCGATCTTGCGATGCAGTTCGGCAAAGACATTGTCGATGGCAAGGTTCAGGCTGCGGCGCTCTGATCACTCCCCAACTGGACCCGCGATCCTGCAGCGCACACTTCGAGGTCGACATGTATAAGCACATTCTGGTAGCAATCGATGGCAGCGAGACGTCCGAACACGCATTCGACGCCGCTTTGCAACTTGCACACGAAAGCGGTGCGCAATTGCAACCGCTTTACGTCGTCGACAACCCGCTGATGGCGTACGACGCCTTCGGCTACGATCCGACGATCCCGCGTGACGCGTTCGTGGAAGAAGGCCAGCGATTAATGGCGGACGCCCTGGCCCGCATGAAACACGAAAACGTGGCCGGCACGCCGCGGATGGTGGACGTCGCGCCGATCGGCGAGGATATTTCGGAGCGCATCCGCATCACGGCGAACGAATTCAATGCGGACCTGCTGGTGCTCGGCACGCACGGCCGGCGCGGCTTCAAGCGTTTGTTCCTCGGCAGTGTCGCCGAGCGCGTGGTGCGCAGTGCGTGTTGTCCCGTGTTGCTGGTGCCAGGCCGGCAGACGCAAACCACCCTCGTAGAGTCAGCCAAACCGGGCCACGCTGACGTTGCCGCGGCGATGGTTGAGACGCCGCGCTAGAACCGGGAGCGCTCACCCTCGGCGATCGGCGGGGCGCGAGGATCGCCTTGAGGGCATGCGCTTGAGCTTGTACACCCCTGCCATCACTTAGCGACTTCAATCGCCTCTCATCCCATGAGCACGCCGCAGATCCGCTCCGCCCACGCCCCGCTGATGCCGGGAAGCGGCGCGTTGCTGCCCAAGCCGACGCCTGTCGCCGAGACCGGCCTCGTGCATATTGCTCCCGGCTTGCTCGGCAAAACATCGCGGTGGCGCCCGCTCATGTTCTGGATCGTCGGAGTGATGGGCTTTGTCACCGTCATTCTGGTAGTGCTACACCTCGGCTCGCTGCAAAAGATGGCCGAACTGATGCGCTCAGCTCGTCCGGGCTGGATGCTGGTCGCGCTTGCGGTTCAGTCCGGCACCTATGTCAGCGCGGCGTTCGTATGGCGCCAGGCTTTGCTGCAGGCCGGACATCCCCTGTCGCTACGCACCCTGATTCCACTCGGCATCGCCAAGGTCTTTACCGATCAGGTCCTGCCAAGCGGCGGCATCAGTGGCACGATGCTCGTGGTGCGCGGCCTGACCGGCCGGCGCGTCCCTGCCGGGATCGCGATGGCCGCCATGCTGGCCGGCATGGTGTCATACGACATCGCCTACCTGTTCGTGGTGCTCGCAAGCGCCGGCGTGCTGTGGCTCCAGCATCGGCTGAACGTGCCACTGATCGCCGGCGTGGCGATCTTCGTGATCGTGACGGTGGTGGTTCCGGCTGCCGTGTTGGGACTCAAGCAATGGGGGCAACGTGCGCCGGTCGCGTGGCTCAGCAAGTGCCTGGGCGTCACTGCGCTGCTCCAGGAGTTGACCGATGCGCCCACTCACCTGCTGCGCAGCCCGCGCCTGCTGTTGCAGACAGTGGGACTGCAACTGGCCATCTTCGTCTTCGATGCCTTGACGCTCTGGCTGGCGTTCAACGCGATCGGCGAAGTGCCACCGCTTTGGGTCGTGTTCGTGAGCTTCATCATCGCGTCGATGGTGGCCACTATCGGTCCCATTCCAGTCGGCTTGGGGACCTTCGAAGCCACCTCGGTGGGGATACTGAGTTTGCTTGGCGTGTCAGTGGAAGCGGCGCTCGCCGCCACACTGCTGTTGCGCGCCCTGACTTTCTGGTTGCCGATGCTGCCCGGCATCTGGTTGGCACGCCGGGAGATACGGCGCCGTTAGGCGCCGCAAATCGTATTCGGGGTCGTCAGGCCCACCCACGACATGCCTTCTTTCAAGCCATCCAGCACGGCCTCCTGCGGCGTGCGGAAAATCTGGTCGTGCGTGAATTCACGCACGACCACGCCATCCGGCCCGGTAACGCTCGTGCCGATCAGACAGCCAAAGTCAGTGCCGCTTGCGCGTGCGCAAGCCGTAACCGTCCAGCCGTCGCCGTCCACTTTGCCTGACAGGTTCATGACGTTTTGCCTCGCGCATATTCAACGCTGTTAGTGTTCGATACCCGCGGTTTGCACATCGCCTAACTGATCGACTGCAGAAGTCACACTCACTCCTCTGTGTCGAAACAATCTGCAGCCGACGTCCCTTTGGATAATCAGAGCGCCACAGCATGCCGGCTAAGTATCCGTGGATCGCCAACCGGCAGAACCACCCGCCCGTGCACCTCGTTGATCACATCGGCTGCGGACAGATAGAACGCGAGCGCGGCAGTGACGAGCCCCATATAGCCGCCCGCCATCCGCACCAACCCTGAACCCGTCCACTCTCCTCCAGCCAGCAGCCCGAAGGTGATCCAGAGCGCCAGAAAAATGAACTGCAGCGCGCGAGGTGAGCGAAAAGTGGCCAGCCACATATAGAACGTGAAGACACCCCAAAGAAACAGATACCAGCCGACGAACGCGGGTGGCACCTTGTCATGCAGAAAGAGCACGAACAGTGCAAACGACCACCAGAACGCGGCGTAACTCAGAAAGGCCGTCGCACCGAAGGTATTACCGCGCGGCAACTCCATCATCCCTGCAATGGCCTGCGCGGTCCCACCGTAGGCGAGCGCACAGGCGAGCACGAGGCCCATCGACTCGCCCGAAAACCAGCCGGCGTTGATCATGCTGAGCAGCCACGTTGTCAATGCAAAGCCGGCGAGACCCAGTGGCGCGGGTTCGCTAGTGTGGTTCGGATCGGTGCGCTGGCCATGGCCTGCTCCTGAAGATAAAAAACGTTCCAGCAATCTCGCGCCCTGCGCGAACCATCACCCGAGCTGATCGAGAATCGCCGGATTTTCCAGCGTGGATACGTCCTGGGTAATTTCTTCGCCAGCCGCCAGCGAGCGCAGCAAGCGGCGCATGATCTTGCCCGAGCGCGTTTTCGGCAGGTTCTCGCCGAAGCGGATTTCTTTGGGCTTTGCGATCGGGCCGATCTCCTTGCCGACCCAATTGCGCAATTCGGTCGCGATTCTGATCGCCTGGTCGCCGGTCGGCCGCTCGCCCTTCAACACCACGAACGCGACGACGACTTCGCCAGTCGTCTCGTCGGCACGGCCGACGACCGCGGCTTCCGCCACCAGCGGGTTCGCGACAAGCGCCGACTCGATCTCCATCGTGCCGAGCCGGTGGCCCGATACGTTGAGCACATCGTCGATACGGCCGGTAATCGTGAAGTAGCCGGTGTCCTCATCACGGACCGCACCGTCGCCGGCGAGATACAGTTTGCCGCCGAGATCTTCAGGGAAGTAACTCTGCTTGTAGCGCTCGGGATCGCCCCAGACGCCGCGCAGCATCGACGGCCATGGCCGTTTGATGACGAGAATGCCGCCCTGCCCGTTCGGCACGTCCTGTCCGGTTTCGTCGACGATCGCGGCCATGATGCCCGGCAGCGGCAGCGTGCACGAACCCGGCACCAGTGGCGTGGCGCCGGGCATCGGCGCGATCATGTGGCCACCCGTTTCCGTTTGCCACCAGGTGTCGATGACAGGGCAATGGCTATGGCCGACGTGTTCGTAGAACCACGTCCACGCGGCCGGGTTGATCGGCTCGCCGACTGTGCCGAGCAGACGCAATGTCGACAGGTCGTAACGGTCCGGATGAACTTCGGGATCGGATTCGGCCAGCTTGATGAGCGAACGGATCGCGGTGGGTGCGGTGTAGAACACCGTCACGCGATGTTTCGCGATCATCTCCCAGAAGCGGCCCGCGTTCGGATAAGTGGGCACGCCTTCGAACACGACCTGGGTCACGCCAATCGCCGTCGGACCGTACGCGATATAACTGTGGCCGGTAATCCAGCCGATGTCGGCGGTACACCAGAATACGTCGCTGCGCTTCGCGTCGAAGGTCCACTTCATGGTCTGCGCGGCCCACATCAGGAAGCCGCCCGTACTGTGCTGCACCCCCTTCGGCACCCCCGTCGAACCGGACGTATAGAGAATAAAGAGCGGATGTTCCGCGCCGACCCATTCCGGCTCGCACGTGTCTGCTGCGGCTTGCGTGAGTTCGTGCATCCACAGGTCGCGTCCTTCGCGCCACGCGACTTTGCCGCCCGTGCGCCGATAGACGATGACGCTTTTCACCGCTTCACAACCGCCCATCGCAAGGGCCTCGTCCGCGATGTTCTTCAACGGAAGCGCTTTGCCGCCGCGCATCTGTTCATCGCAGGTGACCAGCGCGATCGCGCCCACATTGACCATCCGCTCGTTGAGCGATTTCGACGAAAAACCGCCGAACACGACGGAATGCGTCGCGCCGATGCGCGCGCACGCCTGCATTGCCACGATGCCTTCAATCGACATCGGCATGTAGATCACCACGCGGTCGCCTTTCTTCACGCCGCGGGTTCGCAAGGCGTTGGCAAAGCGGCTCACCCGTTCGAGTAACTGCCGGTAGGTGACGTGCGTGACGGTGCCGTCGTCCGCTTCGAAGATCACTGCGACATGCTCACCGTTACCGGCTTCGACGTGGCGGTCGAGGCAGTTGTAGGACGCGTTGAGGGTGCCGTCGTTGAACCATTCATAGAACGGCGCGCGCGATTCATCGAGAACCGTAGAAAACGGCTTTTTCCACTCGAGCGTCTCGCGCGCGAGACGGGCCCAGAATCCGGCGTAGTCACGTTCAGCCTCGGCGACCAACGTGCGGTAGGCGTCCATGCCGGAGATCGCGGCGTACGCCGCCACACTGGCGTGAGGAAGGAAGGTTTGCGGCTCCTCCAGAATCGAATCGGTCGGTGACATTTTGTGTTCCTTGCACGCTTTCGTGCGTGCTTGATGGATGTGTCGCGCAAATCGCGGCGCCCCTGCTGCGCCGGGCGTGACAAGGCATTCCGCATGATCGGCTCGATCACGCGGTTGGCCGCTCCGGGCGGAATGGGGATGGCGCACAAATCGGTCAGGGAAGCCCTGTCGCGCGAAACTATTTCGATCGGCGGTGACGGAGAAATGCGGGGGGCTTGCGATGACGGTGCTCGCGTGGGAGGAGGAAGTCGGTACGGTGGCGTACGGGGTTGGTCAGTTCATTCAGGCAAACGTAAGGTTCGCGCACTTCCCCCGGGCTGCAGAAAAAAATGGAATAAGCAGCCAAACGGTGTGTTTGCCCCTACATAGACGGCAGCAAGCAGACGGTCCACGAGCGAAAGCAGAAACGCTTCTGCGCAGCTTCAGCAGCACGTGGATCACATAGGTAGACAAGTAAAGACGCAGTTTTCAATCACATAGATCGTTAGATTCAATCACCATCAATTAGGTATCCAAAATGAAACGCAACCTTGCTATTACTCTTTCGATGATCCTCCTTGCATCGGCCGGCGCAGTCACCCAGGCATCGGCACAGGAAAGGACCCGCGCGGAAGTGCGCCAGGAACTGGTTCAGGCAGAAGCCGACGGCTCGCGCCTCGTGACCGACACGTCGTACCCCGAGATCAACCCGATCTTCTCGCAACAGGCCGCGCGCATGAAGGTGAGCATGAGTGGTGAGGGTCCGGCGACGTCGGGTTCGACGGCGGCAGGCCAACGCTCATCCAATGCGCCCACCCATTCTGCAGGCGCGGCGATGACGGCGTGTGTCGGCCCTGCAGGATTCTGCACGCCGTACTTCGGCAGCTAAAGCATTCTCCCTTTCCCGGCAACCGTTTCCCCGCGATTCATCACACTCACAGGAAGACTATCAATCATGAACAAGACTCTCGTTTGTATCGCTCTCGCCGCCAGCGCATTGGCCGCTCCCGCTCTGAGCTTCGCGCAATCGAATGCGCCGGTGACACGCGCCGAAGTCCGCGCCGATCTGGTGCGTGTCGAACAGGCGGGTTACAACCCGTCACGCGGCGACGACGCCGACTATCCGGCCGACATCCAGGCTGCTGAAGCAAAGATCGCGGCGCACGGCGATCAGCCGATGGCGCAGCGGGGCTATGGCGGCGTAGCGCAGTACGGCAGTTCGTCGTCCGGCGCGCCCACGCGTGTGTCGACGCCCTCTTCCTGTGTGGGTCCGGTGAGCTTCTGCAATACCTTCTTCGGTAGCTGAACAGTGGCGAAAGGGGTTCTGATTCGCCCCCACATGCACAGTACTCCTACTATTTTTTTAAGGAACTAGCCGGTTTTCTCTCAATACCTCCACCCATCTCAACGCATAACGGAGTGTGTCATGAAAGTTTTGCCTCTCGTCGCCTCGGCCTTGTCACTGTCGGCTAGTCTTTTTGCGTCTACCGGTGCGATGGCACAGGACGCCCAGCCGCAGAATGCCCCGGTCCACAATATCGTGCTCGTGCACGGCGCGTGGGTGGACGGATCAGGCTGGAAACCGGTCTATGACCGGCTGACCAAAGATGGCTACCACGTCACTATCGTGCAGGAGCCACTCAGCTCGCTCGAAGACGACGTCGCCGCAACCAAACGCGTTCTCGACCAGCAGAATGGCCCGACGATCCTCGTGGCACACAGCTACGGCGGCTCGGTCATCACCGAGGCCGGCGTGCATCCGAACGTCGTCGGCCTGGTGTACGTGGCCGCACACGCGCCGGCCGTCGGCGAAGACGAAAGCACGCTTGGCAAAGGTATGCCGAGCTACACGTCGAAGCAAGCAGGCGCCATCATGAAGACCGGCGACGGCTACACGTACCTGAATCCTGCGGATTTCCCGAGCGATTTCGCCGCCGATCTGCCGCTCAAGGAAGCCCAGTTCGAATCGCACGCGCAAATCCTCACTGCAGCGAAGGTCTTCTCGACACCGATGGCGGTCGCCGCATGGACCAGCAAACCGAGTTGGGGCATCGTCGCGGCCGATGACAAGATCATCAATCCCGACCTCGAACGCTGGTACTACGCCCGTGCGCACAGTCACACGACGATACTCGCCGGCGCGAGCCACTCGGTCTACGAATCGCGTCCGAAAGAAGTCGCTGCCGTGATCGAAGACGCGGCAAAGCATGCTCAGTTGTGAGTGGGCCGATGCGTAGGCCGTCGAGTCAGTGGCGGCGGCCCACGCTCTCGTCGAAATCGCGCGCCAGCATTCCTACCAGGATTTCGCCGAACCGCGCTAGCAGCACAGCTTCAGCCTTTTAGCCGCAGGCGTCGACACGCATCATTCGTTGGCATTGGCAAAGCACACGCAAGCACGATCACGCCCCCCGTGCCAAAAATGACGGAGGCTCGAATCCGGGCCTCCGCTCAGGCGTTAAACGCCCTCCTCCCCTTCCCAAATCGCCCGCAGTGCCCTCCCTCGAGTTGTCATTTTTGTTTTTCAATGTAATGATATAACATTCCTCGCGACGAACGACGACAAGGATCCCACTTGATTGGGGGCCGGTAAACGCACGTCCAGTCATTCCTATCGCACCCAGAAGAACGTCAACAAGACGGAAACGCATCCACCTCGTGTTCAACCCTGAATAAATAACGATGAAAAACCGCACGCGCGTCTCTCATGCAGCCCTGCTGCTGTTCGCTATCGCTGCCCACGCCCATGCCGCGCCCGACGAAGGCTCGGTGACCGGCGCCGTCACCGACGCAGCGGGCAAGCCCGTCCGAAACGCCACCGTGAGCGTTCAGAACGCAAGCGGCGCCGCAGTCAACGAGACGAAAACGGACGCAGACGGCCATTTCGCGATCGCTCACGTGACACCGGGCACCTACGCGATTGTCGTCACGGCACCGGGATTCGCGAGCGGCAACAGCATTGCGACCACCACTGCGGGTGCAGAAAGCGCGGTGAGCGTCAAACTCGCTCAAAGCGACACACTCGACGTTCAGGTCAACGCAAAGCGGCTCGATCGGGCCCGCAACGGACTGTTGCCGGAAACCGGCAGCAGCGTGTACCGTTTCAGCCAGGCGGATATCAACGCGCTGCCCGCGGGGCAAGACACGCCGCTGAACCAGGTGCTGCTCCAGGCGCCCGGCGTGGCAAGCGACTCATACGGACAGTTGCACGCGCGCGGCGACCACGCGAACCTGCAATACCGCATCAACGGCGTCATCATTCCCGAGCCGATCAGCGGTTTCGGCCAGTCGCTCGACACCCGGATCATCGACCAGGTGAACCTGCTCACCGGCGCGTTGCCGGCGCAGTACGGCTACCGCACGGCAGGGGTAGTGGACATCCATACGAAGACGGGCGATGCAGGCGACGGTGGTTCCATCGACGTATTCGGCGGCAGCCATCAGACGATCAAGACCAGCGCGGATGTATTCGGCAATCAGGGGCCGTTCAGCTACTACTTCAGCGGCTCGGTGGGCATGAACAATCTCGGGATCGAGAATCCCACCGCCAGTGCCAACGCGATTCACGATCACACCCGTCAGGGCGATGCGTTCGGCTACATGTCGTACATCATCAACCCGCTCACGCGCGTAAGCGTGATGTTCGGCACGACGAGCAACCAGTTCGAGATTCCCAACACGCCTGGTTTGCCCACCAACTTCACGCTCAACGGCAGCAACACGTTCAATTCGAGCCAGTTGAACGAAACGCAATCGGAGTTGAACAACTTCGCCGTGGTGGCCCTTCAGGGTACCAATGGCGCCGCGCTGGACTATCAGGTTGCGCTCTTTACGCGCTATACACGGACGCAATTCAATCCCGATCCGGTCGGCGATCTGCTCTTTAACGGCGTAGCGTCACAGGACTTTCACAGCAACTCGGCCAATGGCGCACAGGTGGACACGACCTGGCGGCTGAACGACAAGCATACGATTCGAGCGGGCCTCTTCTTCCAGCAAGAACACGCGGTGTTCGATGACAGCGTCAACGTATTCGCGACGGACAGCAACGGCAATCAGATCTCCGATCAACCCTTTAATATTCAGGACTCCAGCAGCAAGACCGGTTATCTGTACAGCGCCTACGTGCAGGACGAGTGGAAAATCACGGACAAGCTCACGCTGAACTATGGTCTTCGCTACGACAAGATGGACGAGTATGTCAGCGCGAGCCAACTCAGCCCTCGCATCGGCCTCGTCTATGCGCTGACGCCGGCCACGACGTTCCATGCCGGTTACGCGCGCTATTTCACGCCACCTGCGTTCGAGCTGGTGTCGGGCTCGACCATCAGCCGCTTCAATGGCACGACCAATCAGAGTCCGTCGAGCCAGAACGATCCGGTGCAACCGGAACGCAGCCATTATTTCGATCTCGGTGTGACGCAACGCCTCGGGTCGAACGTGACGGTCGGGCTTGACGCTTACTACAAGAAATCGACGAACCTGCTCGATGAAGGACAGTTCGGCTCCGCGCTCATCTTCACGCCGTTCAACTACCGGGAAGGACGCGTGTATGGGCTCGAGTTCACGGCCAACTACAAGCAGGACAACGTATCGGCGTACATGAATTTCGCGTGGAGCCGCGCGCAGGGAACGCAGATCGATTCGGCACAGTTCAATTTCGACCAGGCGGAACTCGCCTATATCAACAGCCACTGGGTCTACCTTGATCATGACCAGCGCGTCACCGCGTCATTCGGCGGAACCTACGATTTCGGCAGAACGACCTTCACGTTCGATGGGCTGGTGGGAAGTGGTTTGCGTAGCGGCTTTGCGAATACCGATCGGCTGCCGCTCTATGCGCAAGTCAATCTCGGTGTGATACAGCACTTCAACCAGCCGCTCATCGGGAAATTCGATGCACGCCTGGTCGTGATCAACGCGTTCAATCGCGTCTACGAGTTGCGCGACGGATCGGGTATCGGCGTCGGCGCACCGCAATATGGCCCACATTTCGCCGTCTACGCCGGCATCACCAAGCATTTCTAATTCCGTCAGGCTACGAAGAGGTAGGTCATGCAAGATTGGGCTAGTGTTCTCGCGGCGGTACGCGTAGGCGGATGGGTCATCTATCCGCTGACGATACTCGCCATTCTGGCGGTCGCCATCACCCTCGACCGGGTCTATGTGTTTCTGCGTTTTGGCCGCTTGCCAGGCGCGATGCGGGGGACACACGAAATCGGCACACCGGGGTCGGCCCTTGATTGGGCCGGCAGGTTGAACGATATCGCCAGTCAGAATGCATTCGCGCGGATGAGCGCGCCATGGGCGCCCGATTCTTCTGTCCCGCTGTGGCTGCGCGAGGCCAAGGCGCAATCGGTTGCCTCGCAAATCGAACGCGACATGAGCAAAGGGTTCTGGGTGCTGGAAACCATCGTGACAGCAGCGCCGCTGCTGGGCCTGCTCGGCACCATCGTCGGCATGATGCATTCGTTTCAGCTGTTCGGCGGCGATGGTCTCGTCGACCCGGGTGGCGTGACCGGCGGCGTGGCACAGTCGCTGGTGGCAACCGCAATCGGCCTCGTGGTCGCCTTGTTCGCGCTCTTTGCGTTCAACTATTTTTCCCGACGGCTTGAACGACTCATGGATGAACTCGAATCGTTCGCGAACGCGCGGCTCAGCGAAATCCGTCTTGCCGATACGCCCGTGGGAGCGCAGCCGTGAAGTTCAAGCGCTCGCGCGCGGCCAAGCGCGGTCGCATCGAAATCATTCCCATGATCGATGTGATGTTCTTTCTGTTGGCGACCTTCATGCTCGCATCGCTTGCGATGCAGCGGCTCGACGCCGTCAAGGTCAACCTCCCGGCCGGCATCGCGCAGCCGATGGCGCCCCATGAACCACTCACGATCTCGGTGGACAGGAGCAATGAGATATTTGTGAATCATCAATCCGTTCATCTCGATCAGATCGAACCGACGGTAAAACGCCTGCTGCAACCGGACGGTAATGTTGTGATCGCGGCTGACGACGCAGCGGGTCACGGCGTGGTCGTTCAGGCGATGCTGGCCGCGCGCCGCGCAGGCGCTGAGCGGTTTCTGATCGCCGTACATCGTGAATAGCCGGATGCGCTTCGCGGTCGCTGTGGACGATTCTCCGAAGGTTCGGCTCACGCTAGCGTTGCTGGTTGCGCTGATGGTGTGGATTGTGTTTCTTTCTGCATTTGGACACTGGCTGGGCGCAACCACGGCGCCTCCACCGGCTAAGCCGCTCGAAATGCGCATGGTGGAACTCGATCCGCCACCTGTCCCGACCGCGCCGCCTGCCGCGCCGGCGGTGCACATTGCGCCTGCTCCGCCAGCGGCGACGAAACCGGCGGATAAGCGCCCTCGCGCCTTGCCGCAACGCGCCGTACCGCCCGCACAATCACAGCCTGAAATGCAATCGACGCACAGCGTAGCGCCCGCCCCGCCCGCGCAAACATCAGCGGAAGCGAAGCCCGCCGCTGAGCCGCCCGCACATGCTGCTGCGGCGCCTTCGGAAGAGAAGTCAGCCGCCGCGTCATCCGACCACGCGGCCGCGCACTCCATTTCCCAACCGCTGCCGGAACTCCCCGAAGATTTACGCGAGCAGGCGTATCAAACCGTTGCAACCGCCCGCTTCATGATTCACGTCGACGGCTCGGTCGATGTCGAGCTCGTCAAGCCGACGCCGAACCCGCGGCTCAACCAGATCCTGCTCGAATCGCTCCGTAAATGGCGATTCTTTCCTGCGATGCAGGCAGGGCATCCAGTTGAAAGCCGGCAGGATATCCGTGTCCATTTCAATGTGAACTAGGGCAACGAAGGCAGCGCTCGAACCAGGTCAACGCACTGCCCGTCCCTCATCGGCCCTCAGCCATCGACCGGCAGGCGTTCACCGAGGCGCGTCTCTTCGTCTACCCGCAGCAGCCGCCCTGCGTTGGCGATCACGATAAACGTGCCGAGGTTATGCAAGAGCGCGATCCAGACGGCCCCGAGCATGCCCGTCGCGGCAAGCACGATAACGGCGACGGTCCACGCCAACCCGATCGCGGCGTTGATCGTCGCCGTATGCAGGCACCGCCGCCCAAGCCTCACGCAAGTCGCGATGCGGCGGAGATCGTCGCCGAGCAGCACGACATCCGCCGATGCCACGGCGATGTCGATGCCCCGCTCCCCCATGGCAATGCTGGTGGGACCTGCCTTGATGGCGAGGACATCGTTCAAGCCGTCGCCGACCACCAGCGGGTGATAACCGGCCGCCATTTCGCGCACCACGTAGTCGAGCTTGTCGTGCGGCAAAGCCTGCGCTACCACGACGCCAATGCCGGTTTGCGCCGCCAGCTTGCGCGCCACCGGTTCGCGATCGCCAGTCAGAAGCGTCTGGCGCGTCAGCCCCAGTTCGCGCAATTCCGCCAGCGCGCTCTGCGCCTCCACGCGCATCGCATCGGCGAACCCGAACCATGCAAGGAACCGGCCGTTCAGCGCAAGACCGACGCAAGGTCCGTCGATCGCGCGGCGCGGTTCCGGGAGCACCTGTATGTGCTCCGCGAGCAAACCGGCGCGGCCGAGCACCGCCACCCCGTCAGGCGTCTCGGCGACGATGCCCAAGCCTCTCAGTTCGCGTGCGTGTTCGAACGGCACGCGTTCGAATCCGGCGGGCTGGACGTCGGCCACGTACCGCACCAGCGCCCGGCTCACCGGATGCGCACTGCTGCCGCCGAGCCGGGAAGCGAGTTCGAGCACCACCGCAACATCGACACCTGGCTCCAGCAGCACGTCCTCGACGCGCAATTCGCCATACGTCAGCGTGCCGGTCTTGTCGATCACCAGCGAATCGATCTGCGCGAACTTGTCGAGGAACGCCGCGCTTCTGAACAGAATGCCGTGGCGCGCGGCCACCGCAATCCCGGCAATGGCCGTGGAGGGTGCGGCGAGCACGAGCGCGCACGGACACGCCGCGACGATCACGGCCAGCATCGCCGATGCGTTCGCCGAGACGAACCACACAATCGCGGCAATCAGCAGGACGAGGCAGAGATAACCGCCCATGTAGCGTTCGAGTATCTGCGTGATCGGGGGCTTGGCCTGCTCCGCGCGTTGCATCAACTCGATGATCTTGCCGAGCGTCGACTGCTTGCCCGCATGCGTGACCTCGATACGCAACGGACCGTCCAGGTTCATCGCGCCACCGAATACCGCGGCGCCCGCTTCGACGTCGAGCGGCACCGACTCGCCGGTAATCGGACCATTGTCGACGCTGGACTGACCGTGCAGCACGAGGCCATCGGCGGGAATTCGCGCGCCGGCTACGACTTCGATCTGATCCGCGGCCCGCACCGCGTCATACGGCACCTCTTCGATCGACCTGTCGGCGTTGCCCCGCCGCACCTTGCCCGAGGTCAGCCTGCCGAGCGCCCGGATCGCCTCTTGCGAGCCGAGCACGCTGCGCTCTTCGAGCGCATGGCCGAACGTCATGACGATCGGCAGGAGCGCTGCCGTCGTCATGTCCCCCACGGCCCACGCCGCCAGCATCGCGAGCGCGATCAGACGATCGGTTACACCGTGCAGGCTGGGCGACTTCAGACTTCGCCATGCGCTCGCGAAGACCGGCCCGGCGACGACGAGCGACGCGAGTCCCGCTAGCACTTGCGCAATCGTTTCATCGGCCGGAGCGAAGTAATGCCATGCGGTCGACAACACGAGCAGGCCGCCGGCCAGCAGCGCGAGCGCGATCTGTCGCGTGACCACACGCTGCTCCAACGCCGACAAGGCAATCGCCGGACTATGAGGCGTACGATCCGCTTCGTCCGCTGGCGCGGCGGCGTCGTGCGTGTGCAGGGTGTGCCCGGCTTTCGCGCTCATTGGGCATTCCCCGGCAGAATAAGATTTGACGTGTTGTGCGGGTCGACGGTCGTCACGCGAGCCGCTTTCGACAGGATCGCCTGAACACGCTCCCGATACACGCGCGCGAGGAGACCAGGATCGCTGTTGGTCCGCAACGGCACCTCCAGTTGCTGGATAGTCAAGATTTTAGCCTGCGCGGACGACACCCGTTCCACCGCGCTCGCCTGCGCGTTCTGCACGATCCGGTCGGCATCCTGCTGCGCGTCCTGGCGTATTTTTTCTGCGGAGGTGCGCGCCTCGGCCATGCTGCGCTCGGCGACCTGCAACGAGGTCAGCACCGAGTTGAACGCACTGACGGCGGGTGCCGGGAACGACGCTTCGACGTCCACGCGTGCGACTTCGACGCCGAGTCCCGCATGTTGCGCGTCGAGCTGGCGCAAATGCCGCTCGATCTCCTGCGCGAGATCGCCGCGTAATCGCTCGCGCTTGATCGCGACTTGCTGATCCGCGGACAGCAGTTCGGGGCGCGCGACCAGAATCGCATCCAGATCGCGTTTCGCCACGACATCCACCGCCGACGCGGACACGATCCGCTCGAGTGCTGCGTCGAGCCGGTCTTTTTGCAGCACATAGGCGTAGGGATCGACGACGCGGTAGTACAGCGTCGCGCGCAACTGCAACACACCGTTGTCGCCCGTGAGCACGTAACCGGAACCGGCCAGCGCATCCGGCAGCAACGCTTCGGACTGCAACGCATCGGGCGGCGCAGTGGCGCCGGCGTCCGTTGGGGCCGGCGAGCCCGGCGGCGCATCCGGCGTCCCACCGGCCACCGCAGGGGCATCCGACGGCTCCGCCGCGAGGGGCGGTAGTTGCGGCACATTGGCGTCGGCTTCGCGCGCGCGCGGATCACGTTCGAGTGACTGAATGCGTTGCTCCAGGACTCGCGCACTGCCAGGCACGAGCAACGTCGACTCGAACGGCCGCGGCCAGGCAATCAGCAAGCCCGCGTCCTGAGTGCGGACGAACGCGCCGAAGCGCAACACGACCGCCCGGCTATCGGGGGGGATGCGCCGGATGTTCGACCCCGCCCACGCACACGCGGCCAGCACGGCGACGGCGACCACGAACCAGAACGAGAGCCGGACCGCCTGAGCGCCAGGCCCCAGCGGCGGCAAGTCGGCGTCCGTGCTCATCGCGTGGACCTGGTTTTTTTCGCCGCCGGCCCAGCGCCCGCGCCGGCCTGTGACGACGGCTCCGGCTTCAGGTCCGTCGGACCCTGTACCAGCGCCTGGAACGGCGCCGCATCGGTGCGCAGAATCAGGTTCGTGTTGGCGCTGACGACCGTGTCGAGCGTGTCGAGCGAACGCAGCATGGTGTACAGACGCGGATTGCCCGCATAGGTGTTGCCGTAGATCGCGGCCGCATCCTTGCGCGACTGCGCTTCGATCTCCGCCGCTTTGACGTTCGCGTCGGCGACCGCAAGCCGCGCGTCGCGATCCGCATCAGAACGAATCTGAGCCGCTTCCCGATTGCCGTCGGCCGTGCGCTGCGCGGCGACGGTCTCGCGTTCGGCGCTCATCCGGCCAACCGTCGCCGCCAGCGTCACGGCCGGCAGCGTCAATCGCTCCAGACCGACCTGGACGACGTGCACGCCATAGGCCGAATACAGTTGCGCGTCGATCTGGCTACGCAAGGCGTCTTCGAAAGCGGAAATACGGACCTTGGAAGGATCCGTGTTCACCAGCGACGCGAGATCGAAACCGGCAGACGTGGTTTGCAACGAGGAACCGAGCAGGGAGCGGATCTGCTGCGCGGCTTCGTCGGGCTGGTTGCCCACGGCGCGCACGAAACGGCGTACGTCGTTCGGGTCCGCCGCCACGCGCCACGCAACATAAGCCTGCACGATGATCCGCAAGCCGTCGCGCGTGCCCACGTCCTGCAATCCGCTCGACGTGGTATGCAAACGCAGGTCGACCGGCACGGCCGCTTCGATCGGCGCGGGCAGACGCCACCCGAGGCCAGGCTCGAGCAGCACACGCACGGGTTGCCCGAAGCGCGTGATCACCGCGGCTTCGCCCGCGCGCACCGAAATGAAACTCGCCACAGTGATCGCGACGATCACGCACAGCAGCGCAAGCAGCACGCGCAGAAAAAACGGACCGCCGCGCCCGGTCTGTCCATCGCCGTGACCGTCGTGGTGGTGGTGATGGTGGTGCCCGTGGCCATCGGCATGCGAATGAAGCAAACTCATATAGTCACCCTGAAAACAGCCTCTGCGACGTTCGATGCACGCACCCGCCTGCCTCTGCTGTGCGCGTCAGTTGCCGTACCGGACGCCGGCGAGATCGCCGGCAGTCAATGCGCGCAGATCGATGGTGGCGCGCCGGTCGGCGACCAGCCGATCGTCGATCACCGTGATACGCGCGTTCTGCAAGCCCTGTTGCAAGCGGCTCAAGTAGTACTCGAAGGCAAACGCCGGTCCACCGAGCCGGTAAGCGACCATGTCGGCCTCGAAATCGATCTGCTGCACGCGCGCCGTCGCCACCGTCCTGCCCGCGTCCGCGCTTGCCCCGGCGACCTTGGCCTGCGCCTGCTGCTGCGCATTGCCCAACGCTTGCGCCACGAAACCATGCGCTAGCGCGACGCTGGCCTGTGCCCGAATCTGCGCCGCCTGCACGTCGTGATAGGCCGCCGCCGCACCTGCGGGCGGGTGCACGCTCTCGATCACGACCGCCACGACGTCGATGCCGCTCATCAGCCGGTCGAGTTGCTGCTGCACGGCGCGTTGCACGCTCTCCGCCATGGCGGTCTGGCTCGTCTCCAGCAAGGATTGCAGCGTATGCGATGCGAGGTAGTGCACCACCTCGCGGTTGGCGATCGACCGGACTGTGGTTTCCGGATCGACAGACCGGTATAGCGCGGCGCGCGCGGCCGCATCGCTCAGGCCCACGCGATAATCGAGCCGCACGTCGGCGTTGACGATCTGAAAGTTCTGCTGTTCGCCGGTCGCGCCAGCAATCACCTGAGTCGTCTCCCACGGGTGCTGCACATCCCACAGACGATTCAACTGTTCCGGCGTCGGCCCGTCGGCGGGAGCGGAGGGCGCCGCGACGCTGCTGTCGTCCGCCCCGCCCGACACGATGAGCTGATGCACGGCGCCGTTGTCGACGATGCGCGCCCGGCCGAAAGGCCAGGGAATGCCGGCATGCAGACCAGGCTGCCAGACCGCGACGGGCGCACCGAAACGTTCGTAGACCGCGCGCTGGTCCGGGCCGAGCACGACGACGGACGTCAGAAGCCAGGCACAGACCATCATCGTTGCGACAGTTGCAGGCAACAGCCGCACGAAGCTGCTTAACACCCAGTTCTGCCGCAGATCGATTCCGTACCGGCCGTGCAGCTCGGCGCCCAGCGTCGACAAGGGTGAGCGGCCGACACTCAGCATCCCCGCGAGCACGCTCGACGGGACCTGCGCCGCATTCGAGCCGGCGCGCGGCGGGAAAAACCACCGGATGAGCACGCGCAACATCAATTCGATCGCGATCGCCGCGCTGAATATCGCCACGGCATGGACCAGCAGATCGAGCGTCGTATGCATGTAGACGAACCACGCCGCCGATACCGCCGCGGCAAGAGCACATAGAAGCACGACGCGCAACATCCCCGCCAGCGACGCCGACCGTGCGGCAGGCGCGTGCTGTGCATCGTGTGTATAGAAGCGTTCGACGACGAGTGTGAGGAAGGCAAGCACCAGCGCCGTTGCACCGCATGCTATGACCAGCGACGGCGAGACCATCGCGTGAAGGAGCGCGGCGGGCGGAAACGGCTTCAAGGCCTTCACGGCGATCGCCACGGAAAGGCATGTGCAGATGAGCACGGCCCACGGTTGCCAGCGGATGGCGCGGACCGCCCCCTTCAAGTCCCCTGCTTCAGGATCCTGCTGGACGATCTGCCAGAGGAACATGAAGGCGTGCTTCCACCCGGATCCAACCGCGCGCCCGGCTGAGCTACGCGCGGACAACGGACTCCAGAGCGTGACGGCAAGCACGTTCAGGCATGCGCTCGCCAATACCGCGCACCAGCGCGAATCAGCGGGCAAGCTGTGCGAAAAGAAACTCAGCGCGCCAAGTACGGCCGCCAGCCCCGCAGCCGCCCATCCCAGCAGCAAAACTTCGTCACGTCCGGCCAGCCGCTCATCCGATGCTTCCTTCTCGCGCCCGACCTGGTCCGACATCAGGAATCCCTACGAATGAGTTACAAATCGAATAATCGGCCTTCGCCCCCGAGGCTACCGCATAGATCGGCGAGCCGCAATTTAACGCGCCGGGAGTGGAAACTCAAGTTGGACGTGTCGGGAAAATTCGAGTTGCATAAACAGGGTGAAATGCGAGCGCCTCGCCTCACGTATGTCATCAAACTGAAGAATTCAGAAAGGTAATCGTCAACCCTTTCCTGCGACCTCCCCATCGAGGACACTATTTCCTGAAGAACATCGTCCACTGAGCCGCTTCGCTCGATGCTCACACGAGCAAGGTCAAGGTATCGAACAGCGCAAGATCTTCTTTCTTTGCCGATCGCGCATGCTTGCGGATCACCTGCAACAGACATTCGATAAAGCAATGGGCCGCGCCGCCGAGCGTGCTGTTTCGGCGCGTGACAATGCTCAGTTGTCGCGCATCGAACTTCTCTTTCAGCGCCAGCGCCACCAGTTGACCTTGAAACAGCGGAGCCGTCTGGAGGACGGTTGGGCACCATGTGCACATGTCGGCGCGCTCAACCAGCATTTGCAGCGTTCCTAGCGACTGTGCCCGCACAATGCGGCTCGCTTCGATCTGCGCGCCATGGCGCGTGAACAGATAGTCGATCAGCGCGTCCTGACCGTCGGGCGCGAAATTCAGTGTCCAGTCCTGATCCAGTAGATCGTGAATCGAACGGCAGTGCTGACGCGGATGCCCCCGGCGAACCATCACGGCCGTCTCGTAGTTCAACACCGGCTCGCAGGAGAACTCCTGCGTGCTAGTAGACGGATGCAACTGTCCGATCACGAAGTCCATGTCGCCTGCGCGTAACAACGGTTGCGCGACGGCCATCAGACTCTCGAACAGTTCCAGCTGAATATCGGGCATGCGCTTGCGAAACAGCAATACCGTCTCAGCCAGAAACGTCAACGTGATCCATGGTGTCACACCGACGCTAAGCCTCCCCTCCGCCCGGCCGCGCAATCTCGCCAGGTCGTTCTGCGCGTGCTCCAACTGATTAAGGATCAGTCTCGCGTGCGTGAGCAGCGCCTTGCCATATTCGGTAAAGCTGATTCCTGCCGGCGCGCGTATCAGCAACGGCAGTTGCTCGGTGGCCTCGAGTTCGCGCAGCGCGCGCGTGACTGCGGCCTGAGAAATCCCCAATGAGCGCGCGGCTGCTCTGATGCTGCCCGCTTCCGCACTCGCGACTAACGCCTGCAGTTGATGAATCTTCACGAAACCACCCCGACAACTAATTGTTGTCAGCATAACAAAACTGCGGCTTCACCCTCGAAAATTAGCTAAATAGCATTCGGACCAGTGCAGACAGTTGCGACGCCCGACACCCAAACGGCCGGGCGCGACGACCGGGTCTGTCCGCTCTTCAAAGGACTTCATCGATGGTTCAAGACTTCGTTTTGCCCGGCATCGCCGCCATTCAAGAGGAAATGATCGGCTTACGTCGCCGTATTCACGCGTATCCGGAACTTGGCTTTCAGGAGGTCGCAACCAGCGAGCTGGTCGCCGAATGCCTGAACAAGTGGGGCTATCAGGTCAGCCGCGCCGTCGGTAAAACCGGCGTGGTGGGCACACTACGGAACGGACATGGGCCGTCCCTCGGATTGCGCGCCGATATGGACGCGCTTCCCATCCACGAAACGACGGGCTTGCCTCATGCCAGCAAGAACGAAGGTGTCATGCACGCATGCGGCCACGATGGGCATACTGCTACGCTGCTGGCGGCAGCAAAGTACCTGTCCGAAACACGAGCGTTCTCCGGCACGCTGAACCTGATTTTCCAACCCGCTGAAGAAGGCCTCGGCGGTGCGAAAAAAATGATGGAAGACGGCCTCTTCGAACGCTTTCCGTGCGATGCAGTATTTGCGCTCCACAACGTTCCTGGTTATCCGTCCGGTCATCTGGGCTTCTTTAGCGGCGCATTCATGGCGTCAGCCGACACCGTCACCGTGCGCGTGGTGGGTCGCGGCGGGCACGGTGCCGTGCCGGACAAGGCGATTGATCCGATTGTCGTCTGCGCGTCGATCGTGACCGCGCTGCAGAGTATCGTGTCACGTAATGTGAGCCCGCGCGATCTGGCCATCATCAGCGTCGGTTCGATTCATGCGGGCGTCGCGTCGAATGTGATCCCGTCGTCGGCGCAGATGCTGTTGACCGTCCGGGCACTGGCACCGGATGTGCGCGACCTGCTCGAGCGCAGGATTTGCGAACTCGTGCACGGACAAGCGGCAAGTTTCGGCGCGCACGCGGAGATCGATTACGTCCGCTGTCATCCGGTACTGATCAATCATCGTACGGAAACGGAGTTCGCGCGCCAGGTGGCGGCGGACTGGCTCGGCACACAATCCATCATCGACGACCTCGAACCCTTCACCGCCAGCGAAGACTTTGCATTCATGCTCGAAAAATGCCCGGGCAGCTACCTCGTGATCGGCAATGGCGACGGCGAACGCAGTTGTGCACTACACCACTCCGGCTACGATTTTAATGATGACTGTCTGGCAGTGGGCGCCACCTATTGGGTCAAGCTGACCGAACGCTTTCTGGCAAAACCTGTTCATATGGAACACAAGTAGTTCAACAACGACGTTGAGGAGAAACACACGTGAAGAAGACACTTGCAGCAATCTCGTTCGGTTTGATGGCACTGTCCGGTGCCGCCAATGCCGCCGACTGGTCCGGCAAGGAAATCAAGCTGGCGGTCGATCCGACTTACCCGCCGCTGGAGTACAAGACGCCAGACGGAAAGCTGACCGGCTTTGGCGTGGATATCGCCAACGCGCTCTGTGCCGAGCTTCATGCGCGCTGCGTATGGGTCGAAACCAGCTTCGACGGTATGATCCCCGGCCTGTTGGCGAGAAAATTCGATGCGATCTCGTCTTCGATGACCATCACGCCCAAGCGCATGCAGCAGATCGCGTTCACGAACAAGATCTCCAATGCGCCGGCACGACTGGTCGTCAAGCGCGACTCCGATCTGCTGCCGACTGCGGCTTCGCTAAAGGGGAAACGTGTCGGTGTCGAGCAGGGCTCGAGCCAGGAAGATTACGCCAAAGCAGAGTGGCAACCGGCGGGCGTGCAGATCGTCTCGTACCAGAATCAGGATCAGGTCTACACGGACCTGTTAGCGGGACGGCTCGATGCGGCATTTCAGGCATCGATCGAAGCGAACGACGGTTTTCTCAAGAAGCCTGAAGGCAAGGACTACAAGTTTGCCGGCCCGGCTTTGGACGATCCGAAGTATTTCGGTCTCGGCGACGGTCTTGGCCTTCGCAAGCAGGACGTCGCGCTGCGCGATGCATTCAATCAGGCACTGGCTGCCATCCTGGCGAATGGGACTTACGCAAAGATCAACCGGAAGTACTTCGATTTCGACATCTATGGCGCGAAGTGAGCCGGACCTGAGCGCTTTGCCGCTCTACTTACGGTTCCGGTAAATCTCAGGTTTGGTCGACAGCAATTGAATAGAAAAATATCTCATATATTCAGGATGACGAATTGAATAAAACAATTATTTGTATTGCGATAACGTCCGCATGTGCAACGTCGGCTTTTGCGCAGAACAGCGTAACCCTGTATGGCGTCATCGACGAGGGTATCGACTTCACGAATAACGTTGGCGGAAGTCACGTGTACGAATTGACAAGCGGTTATGCACAGGGCAGCCGCTGGGGACTGAAAGGTTCCGAAGATCTCGGCGGCGGCCTCAAGACGATCTTCCAGATCGAAAGCGGCTTCAATGTCAACACCGGCAAGCTCGCACAAGGCGGACTCGGGTTCGGACGCCAGGCCTATGTCGGTCTTGAGAGCGAGCAGTACGGAACGGTTACGTTCGGCCGTCAATACGACTCGGTGGTCGACTATCTCGCGCAGACGACAGCCAACGGTAACTGGGGCGGCTATCTGTTATCCCATCCGTTCGATAACGACAACACGGATAACACGTTCCGTGTCAACAACACGGTCAAGTATGCGAGTCCGGATATCGCCGGCCTCCAGTTCGGCGGCACGTATAGCTTCAGCAACAGCACCGGCTTCGCCAATAACCGGCAGTTGAGCGTCGGCGCACAGTACACGAACGGCGGATTGTTGATCGCCGCGTCCTATCTGAATGCGGACAACCCTGGGGCCACGTCCGGTGGCGCAATTGCCGGTTCGAGTTCGACAGTCGCCGCAGACGCGAACTTTCAATCGGAGCGCTTGCGCATCTTTGGCGCAGGGATCAACTATACAGCCGGGCCGGCAACCGTCGGGTTCGTCTATACCAACACGAACATGAGTAATCCGACTGCGAATCTCGCCTACCTCAGCGGACAGGAAAGCATCGAACCGACTCGCGGCGCGCTCGCAGGCGGCACGTTGACCAGTTTGAAGTATCAGAATTTCGAACTGAACGGGAAGTATCAGTTCACGCCGGCGTTCTTTGTGGGTGCGCAATACGTCTATACGCTGGAGAACTACGATGCAACGACAGGCAGCGTACGGCCGAAGATTCACACGGTGGGCTTGATGGCGGACTACAACCTGTCAAAGCGCACCGATGTCTACCTCCAGGGCGCCCTTCAGAAGATCACAGGCGACACCACCGGATCAGCGCTGGATCAGGCGTATGTGCCCGGCGCGCAAGATCTGTCTTCGTCGTCGAGTCAGATTGTCGTCCGTGCGGCAATCCGGCATACGTTCTAATCCCAATCCCGGTCGTTCCCGAGTGGCGCTACGCGAGCTTGCCTCGCGTAGCGCGCCCTCATCACCCTTTCGTCGCCCCGAACGTCAATCCCGCCACAAAATGCTTCTGCATCGCGAAGAACATCGCGACCGAAGGCAACGCGGCCAGAATCGACCCGGCGGACACAAGATTCCACGCCGTGGTCCACTGCCCCTTCAATGCCGCGACGCCTACGGTAATCGGCGCGGCGTCGTCACCTTGCGTCAGACACAGCGCCCAGAAGTAGTCATTCCAGACGAACGTGAATACGAGGATCGCCAGCGCCGCAAGCGCAGGACGGATCAAGGGCAACACAATTCTGAAGAACACCGTCCATTCGTTCGCGCCTTCGATCCGCGCCGCCTCAACCAGTTCAAATGGCAACTGCTTGATGAAATTGCGCAGAAACAGCGCGCAGAAGCCAGTCTGAAACGACACATGGAACAGAATCAGCGCGCTCACCGTATTGAATAGCCCGAGCTGCAATGAGAGATCCCGCACCGGAATCATCAACACCTGCACCGGGACAAAATTGCCCGCAACGAACGTCGCAAACAACGTCGAATTCCCGCGAAACCGATAGATGGCCAGCGCGAAGCCCGCCATCGCCGCCAGCGCAATCGAGCCCACTACAGCGGGCACCGTAATCAGCACGCTGTTCCAGAAGTAATGCAGCATCGGCGAGGCCGTCAACGCCTCGCGATAGTTATCGAGCATCGCGAAGTGCTTCGGCCAGCCCCAATAGTTGCCCTCGCTCAGTTCTTCCGTCGAGCGCACCGAGGTCACGAGAACCGCGATCATCGGCAGCAGCCAGATCAGCAGCGCGAGTGGCAACGTCAGTTTGTACACGCGGCGCGTCACCGGCTTCCATTTGTCGATCGGGATCGGAAACATGAGCGGCTCCTTATTGCTCGGCGCGCAGCATGCGGCGCAAGTGATAAACGATGTACACCAGCATGATCGCGAACAGCACGACGGCCACCGCTGCGGAATAGCCGATGCGGTAATACTTGATCGCCTGGTCGTACATGTAGTACGCGAGCACGGTCGAACTTTCGAACGGTCCGCCGCCCGTCATCACCGAAATCAGATCGAAGCTACGCAACGCACCGATCACCGTGACGACGATCGCCATGAACGTGGTCGGCCGCAACTGCGGCAGGATCACGTGCCACAGCATCGACCAGCCGCGCGCGCCCTCCATTCGCGCAGCCTCGATTTGCTCGGCGTTCAGCGACGTCAGCCCGGTCAGGTAGAGAATCATGCAATACGCGGTTTGCGGCCACAGCGCCGCGAACACGATTCCGAGGGTCGCGTAACGCGGGTCGCCGAGTACCGGCACGCCGTGTCCGAGAATCACCGCGAGCAAGCCAAAGGTTGGGTCGTAGAACCACGAGAAGATCAAACCAACCACTACGCCCGATAATACGAACGGTGCGAAGAACAGCGATTTGACGATGCGGATGCCGGCCACCGCCTGGTTCAGATAGAGCGCGACGGCGAGCCCCATCGGCGGTGCAAGCAGGAACAGCAGCAGCCAGATGAGGTTATTCTTCAGTGCCGTGTAGAACGTCGGCGCATGGAACAACTCGACATAGTTTGCGAGACCGACGAACGAGGGGTCGGTCATCCCGTCCCAGTTGAAAAAGCTCAGGCGGATGGTCGAGATGATCGGCCACACGACGTAGATCGCCACCATCACGCAGGCGGGCGCGAGAAACAGAAATGCGGCTCGCCGCTGCCGGCGCGAGGTGGGCGATGGACGGCGCCGGCGCGCCACGCCTGGTGGCCCGCCGCGCGATGACCCGCCCGAAGCCGGTACGCCCGAAGCAGGCAGGCCAGCACCGCCGGGGTCGGCAGGACCGCCGACAGTGTGACGGGTGACAGAGTGCGACACGATCATTCTCCTTTCGACCAGATGTCGATCGGAGTTGGCGCTTTAGCGCTTACTCCGATCCCATGCAAAGCTGTTGGCGCTTCAGCGCTTACTCTGGTCCCATGCAACATAGTTGCCGATCTGATGCAACGAGTAGCGGCCCAAGCCAGGGCCGCCACCGCTCACTTCTTGTAGATCCGCTTACGCGTCTGCTCGAGTTGCGCGAGGATGTCGTCGAGCTTGGACGGATCGGAGATGAATTGCTGCATCCCCTTCATCCCCTCATCGGCCATTTCCTTCGTCATGTCGCGATCGTAGAACTGCGCAATGCCGCCCTTCGTGTTCGCGAGAATCTGGAAGCCGATCTTCGAGATTGGATCCTCGGGTTCAGGCGACTTGCTGTTCGCCGACAGCGAGCCGAGCCCGGCCGCCAGCTTCGCGCCATTTTCCGGCGTCTCGACGAACGCAAGGAAGGCACGCGCATCCGCCTTGTTCTTGGCCTTCGACGGAATATTCAGCGATTCGACCGGCCCCTCTTCGGCAGTAGGCACGTTCGCGTCGATGATCGGGAACTGGAAGTAGCCCATTTCCGGCTTGACGCTCGGCGGGAAACCACCGGTGATGAAGGTGCCCATCAGCATCATCGCAGCCTTGCCCTGGAACAGGAACGGCTGCACCGCATCCAGATCGTAGGAGAGCGAGTTGTCGATGAAATAGCCGGCGTCGATCAGTTGCTTCCACGTCGTGTAGACCTTCTTCACGCGCGGATCGGCGTACGCGATGTCGCCCGCCATCAGTTTCTGATGGAACGCGTTGCCGTTCAGGCGCAGGTCGAGGTAGTCGAACCAGCCGGCCAGCGTCCATGAATCACGGCCTGCCACGGCAATCGGCGTAATGCCCGCCGCTTTCAGCTTCTTGCAGTCGTCGAGAAACTGGTCCCACGTTTTCGGCTCGCCGCTAATGCCGACCTTCTGGAACAGATCCTTGCGATAGAACATGCCCCACGAGTAATAAACGGTCGGTGCGGCGTACTGCTTGCCCTTATACGACGACGCTTCCTTCGTCGACGCATACATGTCGTTCCAACCGTTCTTCGCCCAGTCGCCGCTCAGATCTTCGAACAGGCCGCGCTGCGCGTAATACGCCATCCGCTCGCCGTCATGCCAGTTGACGATATCGGGCGCGACGGTGGAGAGCCAACCAGGCAACTGGACCTTGTACGCTTCTTCATCGACGAACGACACCTTCACGTCGGTACCGGGATGCGTTTTCTTGAAGTCGTCGATGATCGACTGCCAGACGGCGCGTTGACTTGCGCCCTTGAACGCGATGTTGACCTCGAGCGTGCCGGCGTGTGCCGTGCTGACGACGGATGCCCCCGCGGCGGCCGCGGCCAGCGCGAGTGCCAGCAGAATATTGCGTGGTTTCAGTGCCATGTTGCTGTCTCCTTTATGCCTTGATCTTGCGTCGTTGTTGTTACTGCATGGAATCCTTCGTTTAGCGCTTCAAATCATTTGCCCGATCGATAGACGGCCACACCCTGCGGTTCGATCGCGCGTGAACCGATCACGAACGCGTCGTCGGCAACATCGGCCAGCGTGTGCGTCTGATCGCCGTAGTTCAACACGTAGGTCAGTGCACCACGACGGCTGAACCGTACGCTGTCGCCGAGCGCTATCGTGTCGACACCGGCTTCCTCGGCGATCCGCGCGAAAAGGCGAACGGTGAGCGCATCGTCGAACAGGCTCGCGAGGTAATGAAACGCGCCGCTTTTCACGTAGGCAGGATGGCCGTCGGCGAAATGGGCTCGCACGTCGAGCGAAGCCGCTGCATCGCCGTCGGCATCGATGAAATCGCGCCAGTGGCGCGCGACGCCGTCTTCCACGCTCGCATCCTGGCTATCCGCCAGCCGCACTGCTTCCGTCACATTCGGCCGCATCGATTCGACGCGCCACACACGCAACGGCAGCACCGAGGCCAGCGCCCCCGGAGGCAGGTTCGCCGGAATCTGCAGGTCTGCTGTTTTCGAGCCGGTGCGTGGACCCAGCACGACTTGCGCGCTCGAGCTTGCAAGCCGCGCGGCGAAATCGGCAGGCACGACCGGCAACGGCGGCACGACGATCAAACGATAGCCGTCGAGCGACGCATCGACCGGGACGATATCGACATCGAGTCCGAGCGCACGCAGCGCCGAGTAGTACTCGAATGCGAAGCGCGGATAGTGAAAGTCCGCGCCCTGCGGATGGATCTCGAAGAGCCACTTCGCCTCGTAGTCGTAGACGAGCGCGACCTTCGAACGGATCGCAGCATTGGCGTCGGCGTTCGCGGCGAGCACCGCGCGAATCTCGTCGGCGACCTGCGCGGCTTCATGACCGCCGACGTCGAGCCGGTTATCGGGCGTGTTCAGACCGGCGTGCATCTGCTCCTGCGCAAACGGCGCCTGGCGCCAGCGGAAATACGACACACAGCCCGCGCCGTGCGCGAACGCCTCCCAACTCCACAGCCGCACCATGCCAGGCAGCGGCGCCGGATTCCACTGTGCCCAGTTCACCGGACCGGGCTGCTGCTCCATCACCCAGAACGGCAGCTTCGACATGCCGCGATACACGTCATGATTGAACGACGCAAAGTCGGGATGCCCGCTGCGCAACCAGCGCGCCTTCACGTCCGGCGCAAACCACTGCTCTTCGAGCGCGCCGAGCGGATAGCTGTCCCACGCGGCAACGTCGAGATCGGCCGCCACCTTGTAGTGATCGAACTCGGTAAAGAGCTGCATGAAGTTGTGCGCGACCGGCCGCCCCGGCGAATGCGCGCGGATGATCTCGACCTGCATGCGGTTGTAGCGCGCCACTTCGTCGGAGGCAAAGCGCCGATAATCGAGCCGGTGTGACGGATGCGCCTCGGTGACAGTCGCCACCGGCGCGTCGATCTCGTCGAAGCTGCGGTATTCCATGCTCCAGAACACCGTGCCCCACGCACGGTTCAGCGCATCGATGGTTTGATAGCGCGCCTTGAGCCATTCGCGAAAGCGCCCTACCGCCGCCGGCGAATAACTGATTACCGTGTGATGGCAACCAAATTCGTTATCGGTCTGCCAGTACGCGACAGCCGGATGCTTGCCGTAACGCTCGGCAACCGCCGTGCAAATCCGCTGCGACGCGGCGAAATACGAAGGCGATGAGAAATCGTAATGACGGCGTGAACCGAAGGCACGAGGACGGCCGTCCGCACCGATCGGCAGAATGTCCGGATGACGGTCGATCAGCCACTTGGGCGGCGTCGCCGTCGGCGTGCACATGACGACCTGAAGGCCGGCTGCGCCGAGTACGTCGATCACGCGATCCAGCCAGCCCCAGTCATATTCGCCTGGCGTTGACTCCATCCGGCTCCACGCAAATTCGGCGATTCGCACCTGCTCGATGCCGAGTGCTTTCATTCGGCGAGCGTCGTCTTCCCACATCGACTCCGGCCAGTGTTCCGGGTAATAACAGACTCCAAGGCGCATCCGAATGTCCTCTATGCGTAGTGTTCGACGGATTCGAGCGAAGCGGCGGCGAAGCCGTCTTCGGTAAACAAATGGCAAGCGCGGCTGGGAACACGCAAGCTCGCGCGGTCACCCGGCGCGAGGCGTGTGTCGCCCGGCGCCTTGGCGATCAGCGCGGCGCCGCCGGGCTGATCGAGGTGGACATAGCTGTGCTCGCCGAGCTGTTCGACGAGGGACACGGTGCGGGTCAGCACGGCGTCCTGCGCGTTTTCAGAAGTTGCCGCGCCGATGAATTCCAGGTGTTCGGGACGCACGCCGAGCGTGACGGGTTGCGACGCCTGGAGCCCATCGCCGCTGACCGGCACGCGCACGTTTTCATCGGTGTGATCTAGCGTGACGGTCACGCCCTGCGGATCGACCGACGCCACCCGCCCCGGCAAAAAGTTCATGCGCGGCGAACCGATGAAACCGGCGACGAAACGGCTCTTCGGACGGTGATACAACTCGAGCGGCGCGCCGATCTGCGCGATGCTGCCGTAGCGCTCCGTGTCCTTGCCCGCGTGCAGCAGCACGATCTTGTCGGCGAGCGTCATCGCTTCGATCTGGTCGTGCGTGACGTACACCACGCTGGCTTTGGCGAACTGCTTATGCAACCGCGCGATTTCGATGCGGGTCTGGCCACGCAGCGTCGCATCGAGATTGGAGAGCGGTTCGTCAAACAGGAACACGCCCGGCTGGCGCACGATGGCGCGGCCGATCGCCACGCGCTGCCGCTGGCCGCCGGAAAGTGCCTTCGGCCGGCGCTCGAGCAGGGCCTCCAGTTGCAGGATGCGCGCGGCTTCCCGCACCTTGCGGTCAATTTCGTCTTTGGGGGTTTTGGCGAGCTTGAGGCCGAATGCCATGTTCTCGAACACGGTCATATGCGGAAACAGCGCGTAGCTCTGGAACACCATCGCCACGCCGCGCTGGGCCGCCGGTACGTCGTTGACGAGGCGCCCGGAGATCGACAGATCGCCGTCAGTCACGTCTTCGAGGCCGGCGATCATCCGCAGCAAGGTGGACTTGCCGCAGCCGGACGGACCGAGAAACACGCAGAATTCGTTCTCGCCGATCTCCAGATCGACATCGCGGATCACCAGCGCGCCGTCGCCATACGCCTTCTGCACGCCTCTCAACGAAATGCTCGCCATCGCATCGACTCCGTGATTTAATCGGCTCGATGTCGGAGATTAAGCGCTTAATCAGCAGGGCCGAAAAAAATCGATCGCATGCGATCGCTGGGCCTTGCCTGTCTCCGATATCGTTTTGTCTGTGCGGCAAATGGTGCCGCGCCTGAAGCTGCGATGCAAATGTCGGACAGTCATCCCAAATATTGAATAGCCATGCCAACCCTCAGCGAAGTCGCGCGTCATGCCGGCGTCACCCCTGCCACGGTATCGAACGTCTTGCGCAATCGCGGGCGAGTCGGCGCGACCACCCGCCAACGGGTGCTGGACGCCGTCGACGCGCTCGGCTACCGCCCGCATCTCGCCGCCCGTGCGCTCGCCGAAGGCCGCGCGCCGACACTGGCGTTGATGGTGTCGAGCATCGCCAATCCGTTCTATCCGGAGTTCGCGCTTGCCGTCGAACGCGCGGCGCGCAGCAGCGGCCACTTCGTGATTATCTGCAATACGAACGAAGATCCGCTGACCGGGCGCGCGTATCTCGACCAGATCGCCGGCACGCTTTCCGAGGGCGTGCTCGTGACAAATGCGAACCTCGATTTTGCGGACCTTCATGCGACCGAATCGCGCGGCACGCCCATAGTGTTGTGCATGTGGGAACGGCCCAATGAGCCGCCGGGGCTGCCGTGCGTCGCGGTCGATTTTCGTCTGGCAGGCGAGTTGGCCGGCACGCATCTGCTGGCGCTCGGCCACCGGCGGATCGGCGCGATTGTCGGCAGCAAGGCCTCGGGCATTCACGCGGCCCGTTATGAAGGATTTGTCGACGCAGTGCGTGCGGCCGGCGTGCCGAAGGGCCGGGTCAAGCATGCGCCCGACACGATACAAGGCGGCTATACCGCGGCGCGTGCGCTGCTGGAAGCCGATCCGACACTCACCGCGATCTTCGCGACCAACGATCTGCCGGCGCTCGGCGCGATGCACGCCGCCGCCGATCTCGGCTTGAGCGTACCGGGCGATCTGTCCGTGATCGGCATTACCGATATTCAACTGGCGCGCGAGTCGCGGCCCGCGTTGACGACGGTGGCTGTGCCGACCGTCGAAGTTGCCGACCTCGCGGTCGATCTGTTGCGTGAGTTGATCGAATCGTCGTATGGGCAAGCGGGTCGCCAACTCGCTGCTAGCGTGCCGATGCGGATTTCCTCGCCGCCTCAACTCGTCGTGCGCGCATCGACCGGCCCGGCGCGTCAGGCGCGTTGAATGATGCAGTGAAAATCGGCCTCGTTGAGTCCCCGCTTGACGCCAGGCATCGCTTCGTGTGACGCGCCGGTCGTAGTAGCGGCGTCGCCAGGCAGCGTGCCTGGCCTGGCTGCCACCCCTGTGTTCCTGTGGCCGTAACAGCATCGAGGACGTTACGTAGCGAACCCTACGTACGACCGCCCCCACCTCCCGGGCCTCCGCCCGCAAACGCCCGTATCAAGCGGTCCCACCGCAAAAACACCATTTCGATCAGTCCACCCATGCAGTTGGCACGGTCCCTGCAATCAGACAGGGAAAGGCCGAGCGCCGGCATGACTCACATGCCGCTTGCGCTCCCCCAACAGGCCAGGCCAAGGCCATAACAAGCATGGATACTCAAATGATTGCCGATCTTCTGCTGGACGCCGATGTCGCCGAACAGACCTTCGACGCAGACTCGACCTTCGCGCAGCGCCATCCCTTGCAAATCGCAGTTTGCCTGCGCAAGCTGATGGCCGGCCAGGACTTCGTGACGGTGGAATTCAACGGCCGCCAGATCGTTACGCAAGTGCTCGATGTCGATTCGCGCAATGCTCGCTTTATCTTCGACGCTGGCAGTGTGGAGATGGACAATTACGCGCTTCCGGCTGCGCGCCAGCTGATCTTCCGCAGTTTGCCAGGTGGCATTCGCACGGAGTTCACCACGCTCAACGCCAACCCGATCATGTTCGAAGAGCGCCCGGCTTTCGAGGCAGCCTTCCCCTCGCTCCTGTACTACGTTCAACGCCGCGAATTCTTCCGCGTGCAAACGCCCGTGCTGGATCCGTACATCGCTAGCGGACCGTATGTGGACGGCGGCTCGTTCCGGCTGGAACTGCAGGATCTTTCATTGGGCGGCGTGGCGTTGAACACCGCCGATGCGCGTTTCGGCTCACTTGAAAGCGGTACCGTATTGCGCGACGTCACGCTGCAACTCGGCAGCTTCGGCACGTTGCGGCTCGATCTGGAAATCGTCGCGCCGCGGCAATTGACGACGCCGAAGGGCGACCGGCGCTTCGTGATCGGCTGCAAGTTCGTGCAGACGCCGGGACCGGCCGAGCGGACCTTGCAGCGTGTCGTCACCCACCTCGAAACGAAGCGTCAAAGGCTCACGCCGCGCGGGTAAGTTCCTGCGGGTAAGTCCCTTCGGGCGCAAACTGCCTTGGAACCGCGTCGGATTCCACACCGGATGACTGAACCTCGGCACCTTCATTGAAGCGTCGACGCCTGTATGAGGGCGAGCGCGCCGACCAGCTGGTACGGCGGAATCTGCCGAATCGCGCTTTCGCCAGTGGGAGCGCCTGTAAGCAGATGGACTGCAAGCTCGAACGTCGTCGAGCGGCGCGTAAGCATGAGGCACGTCACCTCGCTCTGCAATGCACGCGTGGCGTGCCAGCAGCGCGGCCGCATGCAGATCCCCTCCCCGACAGGCACCTTGAAAGCGGCCAATGAATCAAGGTTCGGGTGCCCATCCGGTGTACTCGTCGCGACAATCTGCACGAGAGGTCCGGTCAGCGGCACCACGGCCTGCTCAGTCAGCCAATGCGCCTCGAGCTTCATCACCTCGGCTTCGCAATCGCGGTATCTGACCCACAGAATTTCAGGGTCTCCGGACAGTCCGGCATCGAACAGATGCTCACGCCAGAAATCGGAAGACGGGCTTGCAAACGAAGGCGCCGCGCTATCCTCCGGAAACGGTTTGCCTAACATCCATCCATAGGGTTCGAAAGCGCCGGCAGTAAGCGGTTGAATGGTCAGAGGCGTAGCAGTTGGCATCTCGGTTCAGGCCTTTGATAGTCGAAGAAGACTTCACGGGGTGCCACTCAATGAGGTGGCAGCGCTTCATCGGTGTCTGGAAAGAGCGCGATATCCGGACCGCTCTCCAGGCTGAACTCTCGCATGACCTTGAGCGCCAGATGCATGATCGACTCGCATAGCAAACTGTCCGGACTTCGCCGGAAGGATGCGAAAAGCGGGAGTTCCGGGACTCGATGAGTCACTTTCAGCAGTTGCAGATGACCGGACTCCAACTCGCGGGTCACGAAAGCTGTCGGCAGGACCGCAATGCCGAAACCGTCGAGTACGAGCCTGATAATCGCCGCGACCGAAGACACGCAGTTGATTTGCACGTGCGGCTCGCCGGCGGCTGCAAACAGGCCTGCTACAAACACATGCGGCGACGAATGACGGGCAAAGCTCACAATCGGGAAGCTCGCCAGTTCAGCTTCCGATAGTGCTTCAGCCGACAGATTCAGTGACGGACTCGCCACCCATCGCATCGGCAATGCGCCGAGCGAAACATTTTCCGCGTCAGCACCGGTTACAGCGGTGCTCAAAAAAGCGATATCCACGTTGCCATTAACCAGCTGCACGGACAGATTCGTCGAGGTGTCGCAGGTCAGCTCGATCGTCAGGTTCGGATATTCGTCCCGCACTCGCCGTAGCAACTCGGGAAGCCACGTATGCACGACGGATTCCATCACGCCGACCCGCAACAATCCGCTCACATGCGAGCGGTCGCTGACGCTTGCGAGCATGTCGTTCGTGAGTTTCAGAATCTGCTCAGCGAAGACTAGCGCTTTGGTCCCTTCCTGGGTCAGCTTGACGTCGCGCGGTCCCCGATCGAATAGACGCACGCCGAATTCCTGCTCGAGCGCAGATATCCGACTGGAAATTGCGGCCTGTGTCGCATGCAAGCGCTCCGCTGTCAGCCGGAAATTGCGCAGCTTTGCAAGCCATACAAACGTTTCTAGAAAACGGACATTCATCAGACACCTAGTATTGTCAACGGACGCACAATCAGGCTCCACGTATTGCGCCCGCGCAAACGGACAGCTGCAGTGCATTGGCAGAGTTTAGCGCCGCAAAATCAGGCCCGTGACAACAAAAACTGGCCACCTGGCGCAACTTTTTGTTGTGACCGTGGCGGCCCAACGCACAAAGGGCGGCCTACCGGGAAAGTCCTGGGGTCAATCAGATTTATCTATCGCCGGTCAATAAAATAAGTCGTTGGACGGAAGAATTTGGCGGTCGAACACTCATTGAACCGAAACCAAGGAGCCGCCCATGTCACCCTCGTTCAGTAAACTGAATCGGACGCTGCAAACGACCGCCGCTACGCTACTGCTTGGCGCAGGCAGCGCGAGCTTCGCCGCGGAGCCGGCCGTGGTCCTGATTGGTCATGCCGCGCCCTTGACAGGGCAACTCGCGCATATGGGCAAGGACAGCGAAAATGCGGCGAGGCTTGCCATCGACGAGATCAACAGCCAGCATCCGGTCATCGGCGGCCAGCCGGTCCATCTGCAACTCGATGCTCAGGACGACGCCGCCGACCCACGCACAGGGACTCAAGTCGCCCAGAAGCTCGTTGACGATGGCGTGGTCGCCGTGGTCGGCGATATCAACTCCGGGGTTTCGATCCCGGCCTCGAAGATCTACAGCGAGGCCGGCCTGGTGCAGATCTCGCAAGGCTCGACCAATCCCACCTATACCCTGCAAGGCTTCAAAACGACCTACCGCGTCGTCGCGACCGACGCACTGCAAGGGCCGGCACTGGCTCGCTACGCAGTCGACACCATGCACGCAAAGCGAATTGCAATCGTGGACGACTCAACCGCATATGGCCAGGGTCTCGCGCAAGAATTTGAAAAAGCGGCAAAAGCACGAGGCGCCGTTATCGTGACCCACGAAGCGACGACCGATAAAGCCGTCGACTTCCGAGCGATTCTGACGAAAATCAAGGGTCTGAAACCCGACGCAATCATGTATGGCGGCTCGGACGCAACGGCCGGCCCGCTGGCGAAACAGGCGGCTAACCTCGGCATCACCGCAAAGGTGCTGGGAGGCGACGGTGCCTGCACGGAGAACATGACGCAACTTGCCGGCAGCGCAATTGGCAACGTGACATGTTCAGAAGCCGGACTTGCCTTGTCAAAAATGCCAAAGGGTCAAGACTTTGACAAGCGATACGTGGCGCGCTTCAACACACCGATAGACGCCTACGCTCCGTTCACGTATGACGCCGTCTACGTTATCTATGACGCAATGAAGCGAGCGAATTCGACCGACCGATCGAAAATTCTCGCAGCGATGCCTGCGACGAGCTATGACGGCGTGATCGGGCACATTGCGTTTGACCCGCACGGCGACCTGCGGGACGCAGCGATCACGATCTACCAGTTTAAGGACAACAAGAAGACCGTGATGGATGTCATCAGAATGTGATCCGGCTGGAAGGGCCGGTTATTGCGTACATGGCATTACGCTCAGCCGCCACTGACTACCTTCGCGACGGCCGCCCACCCCGTCGCGAAAGATCACTTAAGACTTCAATTCGCTTACAAGCGAGCCAGGACTTTCCCGAAGTTCCGGGGCTCGACCTTGCATCGCACCACTCCCGCCAAACCCCGTCACGTAAGGCCCGCCGCCCTAGCGAGCGCTTCAGCGCGTCGACGTCTTCTCCGATCGTTTCCTTGACGAGCGTCTCCACGCCTGCTCTACTAAATCAACTAAAGTGATTTAAGCAGTCCACTTCGGGCTGCCCAGGAATCGCTACAGGTTCCAATCCAGATTGCGAACAGATTGCAAGCGCGCAGCGTTCGCGTGTGCAATCGCCCGCAGTTCACAACGTCGTTGCCAATAACCGGAGGAGCGTCCCATGAATCTGAATTCCCGCAGGCATCCTGTCGCCAGGAAAATCGTGTCGATGTGCGTTGCGGCATCGGCGGTGTGGTGTGCGAGCGCGAGCCAGGCGGCCGACCAGCCTGTCGTCGGCCTCATCACCAAGACGGACACCAACCCGTTCTTCGTGAAGATGAAAGAAGGTGCCGAAGCGGCTGCCGCAAAAGACGGCGCCAAGCTGCTCACCGCCGCCGGCAAGTTCGACGGCGACAACGCGAGCCAGGTCACCGCCATCGAAAACATGATGACGGCCGGCGCGAAAGCGATTCTGATCACACCGAGCGACACGAAGGCGATCGTGCCGAGCATCAGGAAAGCGCGCGCCGCCGGTGTGATGGTGGTCGCGCTCGACACGCCGACCGATCCGCAGGATGCCACGGACGCCCTCTTCGCCACCGACAACTTCAAAGCCGGCGTGCTGATCGGCAAGTACGCGAAAGCCGCGATGAACGGCAAGCCCGCGAAGATCGCTACGCTCGACTTAGCGCCCGGCGTTTCGGTCGGCGTGCTGCGTCATAACGGCTTCCTGGAAGGCTTCGGCGTGAAGGAAGGCGATCCGTCGATCGTCTGCAGCCAGGACACCCGCGGCGATCAGGCGAAGGGTCAGACGGCGATGGAGAACTGCCTGCAGAAATCGCCGGACATCAACGTGGTCTATACGATCAACGAACCGGCCGCAGCGGGTGCGTATCGCGCGCTCAAAGCGGCGGGCAAAGACAAGAGCGTGATGATCGTGTCCATTGACGGCGGCTGCGAAGGCGTACGCAATGTGAAGGCCGGCGCGATTGCCGCCACCTCGCAGCAGTATCCGTTGAAGATGGCCGCGCTCGGCGTGACGGCGGGCGTCGACTATGCGAAGACCGGCAAGAAGGTCTCCGGCTATCAGGACACGGGGGTGACCCTGATCACCGATAAGCCGATGTCCGGCATCGATAGCAAGGATACGAAGTTCGGCCTCGACAATTGCTGGGGCAACAAGTAACGCGTATTGAAAAGGCGGCCAACTGCGCTGGGCCGCCGGATTGCCGGATTGCCGGATTGCCGGATTGCCGGATTGCTGGATTGCTGGATTGCTGGATTGCTGGATTGCTGGATTGCTGGATTGCTGGATTGCTGGATTGCTGGATTGCTTCATTGCTTCATTGCTTCATTGCTTCATTGCTTCATTGCTAGATGGCCGGCCCCGCGTATTTGCCGCGTGGCCAGCCCGCCCCGCTCATGCATCGAGGACACCTATCATGTCGACCCCTTCCGCGCCTGCTGCCCACTCGCGCACCTTCGCCGACCGCCTGCCGTCGCTCGCTGAAATCGGACCGCTGATCGCCCTGCTGCTGGCCTGCGGCTTCTTCATTTCACAGAGCAACCGGTTCCTGTCGTTCCAGAACCTCTCGCTGATCCTGCAACAGACGATGGTGGTCGCCACGATCGCAATCGGCCAGACGCTGATCGTGCTGACGGGCGGGATCGATCTGTCGTGCGGGATGGTGATGGCGTTCGGCTCGATCATCATGACCAAATTCGCGGTCACGCTCGGCGTGCCGCCCGTTCTCGCGATTCTGTGCGGTGTCGCCGCAAGCACGCTGTTCGGCGCGCTCAATGGCGTGCTGATCACGCGGATCAAATTGCCGGCCTTTATCGTCACGCTGGGCACACTGAATATTGCGTTCGCGCTCACGCAGATCTATTCGAACGCGGAAAGCGTCTCGAACCTGCCGGACGCGATCATGTTCCTCGGCAACACGTTCAAGTTCGGCCCCGCCGATGTCACCTACGGCACGGTCCTCACACTGCTGATGTATGCGGCGACGTGGTTCGTCTTACGCGACACCGTGCCCGGCCGGCATTTGTATGCGCTCGGCAATAACCCCGAAGCCGCTCGCCTGATGGGCCTCTCCTCGCAAAAGATTTTGCTCACCGTGTATTCGCTGGCCGGTGCGATCTACGGCATCGCCGCGCTGTTGTCGGTATCGCGCACCGGGGTCGGCGACCCGCAGGCTGGGCAAACCGAGAACCTCGACAGTATTACCGCGGTGGTGCTGGGCGGCACGAGTCTGTTCGGCGGACGCGGCTCGATTATGGGCACGCTGCTCGGCGCGCTGATTGTTGGCGTGTTCCGCAATGGCTTGACGTTGATCGGCGTCTCGTCGGTCTACCAGGTGTTGATCACCGGCATGCTCGTGATTCTCGCGGTAGCCGCGGACAAACTGTCCCATCGTCGCGGTTGAGCCCTAAAGGAGCCTGTCATGTCGACATCTACTTCTGCTTCCACCGTGATGCCCGTTCTGCAGGCACGCGGACTCGTCAAACGCTACGGCAGCGTCACCGCGCTCGACGGCTGCGATTTCGAAGTGCTGCCCGGCGAGATTCTCGCTGTGATCGGCGATAACGGCGCGGGCAAGTCGTCGTTGATCAAGGCGCTTTCGGGCGCCACCGTCCCCGATGAAGGCGAAATCCTGCTCGACGGCAAACCGGTCAAATTCCGCAGCCCGTTGGATGCACGCGCTCAAGGCATCGAGACTGTGTACCAGGAGCTCGCGGTGGCGCCCGCGATGAGCATCGCCGAAAACCTGTTTCTCGCCCGTGAGCTCGTCAAACCGGGTTGGCGTGGTTCGATCTTCAAGATGATCGACAAGCGCCGCATGCTCGACGAAGCCACCGCGCACATGAAGGATCTGCAAATCGGCATCCGTTCAATGCGCCAGGCGGTCGAAACGCTCTCCGGCGGCCAGCGTCAAGGCGTGGCCGTAGCACGCAGCGCGGCGTTCGCGCGGCATGTGGTGATTCTCGACGAGCCCACCGCCGCACTCGGTGTCAAGGAAGGCAACATGGTGCTCGAACTGATCCGCCGCGTGCGCGAGCGCGGACTGCCGGTGATCCTGATCAGCCACAACATGCCGCACGTGTTCGAAGTCGCGGACCGCATTCATATCCAGCGGCTTGGCCGGCGTGCCGCGGTGGTGAACACCAAAGACATCCATATGTCAGAGGCCGTGGCGATCATGACGGGCGCGAAGGAAGCGGACGTCAAGGCGATTGCATGATGCCTGCATCCCGCTGAGGGGCACACGACGATGGAAACCACCGGTACACGTTCCCCCCTCAAACGCACGGTCGGCTCGAACCAGGTCGGCATGCGGCAATTCAACGAACGGATCGTCCTGCAGACGATCCGTCTGCATGGGCCGCTGCCGAAAGCCGAGGTGGGCCGTCTCACGCGTCTGTCGATGCAGACCGTGTCGATGATCGTCGACCGTCTGATCGACGACGGCCTGCTCGAGAAGCAGGCGCGCGTGCGCGGCCGCATCGGTCAACCCTCGGTGCCGATCGCATTGCGTGCCGACGGCGCGTACACCATCGGCATCAAGGTGGGACGCCGTAGTCTCGACGTGCTGGCAATGGATTTCGCGGGCCACGTCGTGTGCCGCGACGTATTCGAGTATGCCTATCCCGATCCGCGCACGCTATTCCCGGCGCTCGACAGCAAACTGGCGCGCGTAAATCAGACGCTCGGCGCGAGGGCGAACAAAGTGGTTGGCGTGGGCGTGGCGGCGCCGTTGTGGCTCGGCGGCTGGCGCGACTTTCTCGGCGCGCCGCAGGAAGCGCTGGACGCTTGGCACGAGATCGATTTGCGTACCCGTATCGCGGCGATGACGGGCTTGCCTGTCGAGTTCGCCAAAGACACCACCGCCGCCTGCGCCGCCGAACTCGTGATGGGCCAAGGGCGCGGGATTCACAATTTTCTCTATCTGTTCGTCGGCACCTTTATCGGCGGTGGTCTGGTGATCGACGGCCGTTTGCATGGCGGGCCGCATGACAACGCAGGCGCTGTCGGTTCGATTCCGTTGAGAGACGGCAGCGCGCGCAAGCCGGCGCGGCAACTGCTGCACGCAGCATCGGGTTTCGTTCTGGAACAGTTGTTGATCGACGCGGGCGCGCCGGCTGCCGCCGCGCATGATCATCGCGCGTTGTCGCCTGAACTGTGGCGGCAGACCGAACAATGGCTCGATACCGCGTGTCCCGCGATCGCCAATGCGTTGACCAACGCGGCTGCCCTGCTCGACCTGGAAGCGGTGGTGATCGACGGCGAGCTCGACCGGCAACTGGTGCGCGAAATCATTCGGCGCACCGAGCGCGTGCTCGATCGCTTCGAATGGGAAGGCATGGTGCGCCCGCAACTGCTGGAAGGCACCATCGGCGCCGATGCGCGGGCCATGGGTGGTGCGATTCTGCCGCTATACGCGCATTTCGCGCCCGTGCACGAACTTTTTCTTAAGCCGGCGACGGACGCGGGCTATTAGGCGTCGAGACGCTTCGGTTTCCTGTTGTGCACGGGTCCGCAGCGAGCGCACCCTCGCCCATGAAGCTTGCACGGCGCTCATACAGTCATTGCCCGTGGCTCACCAACTGCTCATTGTGCCGCCACCTTCGCTACAGAAGCAGTTTTAGCAGGCGGGTTTTGCAGCAACGGCTGCAGTACCGGCGCCAACGACTTCAGCAACTGCACCGAGAGTGCGCTGGTGAACTCGTAATGGGCCGCATATGGCTCATGCACCCAGGCGGTCAGCGTGCCGTAGAAGCGGTCTCCCATCACAAACACGAAGGTTGCGCTGCGGTTCACCTTGCGCGACTCGATCAGGCGCGCGCCTTTGGCCCACACGTTGAAGCGCTGATCGCCGGTGCCGGTCTTGCCGTAAATCTCAAGTGTCTGACCATCGGGGAACGTCATACCCTGGGCGAGACGCTTAGCCGTACCGCCTAATACAACATCGCGCAACAGCCCCCTGACAACCCCGGCGATCTCTGGCGACAACTGCTGCTGCGGCGCCACCGCCGCGCGCTGGAAATGCGTTTCGTACGGCGTGTTTTGCGCGAAGTCGAGTTGCGTGAGGCTTTCGGTCGGCACCTTATTGCCGCCGTTGGCAATCACGCCGATCAGTTGCGCGAGCGCGGCCGGCCGGTCGCCGGATGCGCCAATCGCCGCAGCATACGACGGCGTAAGCGTCGCGAACGGATAGCCAAGGGCCTGCCACGACTTGCCGATCGCATCGTACGCGCGCAGTTCGACCATCCGCTTGATACGGCGATCCTGGGTGGCGTGATAGCGCGTCTTGAAGAGCCAGGAATACGTCGACAGACGCACGTCGCGGCTCGCGTTTTCGATCTGGTCGAGCGTCGCGTCGGGATGGCTGCGCAGATAGTTGAGGGTCCACAGTTCCAGCGGATGCACGCTCGAAATGTAGCCGCGGTCGTTCAGATTAAAGCGGTCGATCGCATACTTGTCGTATAGGTTCCCCAGATCCTCATCGTCCAGCATGGAGGCCGCCGGCGTGTTCTTCAACGCGGCACGCATCTTCGCGTTGAACCACGCATTCGATTCGTCCGGTGCGACGCTGCGCAACACCGTCGCCACTTTAGGCGGCGATTTGCGCACGCCTAGCAGCAGCAAGGCCAACTGCTGCTCGGGTGCTTTGCCGTGGTACTTCGTGTAAAAACGATTCATGTACACGCGGCTTTCCTGATCCGCGAAACGCGTGAGATACATCTTGCGGATTGCTGGATCGCCCAACCATTGCGACGATGGTCCGGTGGTCTGCACCATCTCGTAGTGGACGATATCGCGCATCAGCCGCACGAACACCAGATTCACTGAATGCTGGAAGGCGCGGTGCACGGTCAGAATGCGGCTGTTGTCGTCGGAATCGAAGTTATTGAAGGACTGCGCGCCGCCGCCCGTATAGAACGTTTCGCCCGGGCTCGCCGAGTATTTACGCTCCACCGCCGCATCGAGCATGGCTTGCAGCGAGCGATCCGAGGTATGCGTCAGATAATCGAGCGCCCAGCGCGTAAGCTGATCGTTCGGATCGGGCTTCACAGCTTTCAGCTCCGCTGTGCTCATTGAACCATAACGCGCATGCAGGTCGGAGACGATCTGCAAATACGTCACGACGGTACGCATTTTCGCGGTCGATCCGAGATTCAGCCGCGCGCCGGAGTTGATGTCGAATGGCTGGTTGACGCTGTCGGTTTGCACCCGCACGAGGTTCGCGCCGTCACGCCGTTCGAACAGCGTGAAGCTATAGGCAATTTTCGACGGATCGTCGGCGGGGCGCAGCATTTCATAGCCGACGATCCCGGCGGCTTGCGCGCCATCGCGCGTCGCGGCGGCGGCGAGGCGATCACTCACGGCCTGCTGCACGGCGTTGTTGAGCGTGCCCGTTGCCTGCAAGTCGAGCCGGTCGAGTTCATAGAAACTCGGAATGCCGAGCGCCGCCAACAGATGCGAGCGCATCGACGTCACGGCCTTGCGCGACACGAACGAGTCCGCGTTCTGCGTTTTTTTCGGCGCGTGGCGTAGATCCACCTGCGCGGACAGCGCGGCATCGCGCAGCGGAATCGAAATGACACCACCGGTCGCGAGCAGCCGTAAATAGCTATCCGTCAGACGTTCAAGTTCGGTATAGCCGTGATTCAGCAAATACGATGGCGCACGCTGCGCGATCATCAGTGAGAGCACCTGGCGAAACGCCTCGCCCTGCTCCGCGAGATTCTCTTCTGTCGACGGCGCTTTGAGAATGCGGTTGACGTCGTTGAAATCGCGACCGTACCAGGCGGCCAGACCGTCGCCGATCCCGTTGATTTCGCCGATACCCGGTTGCGCGGCAAGCGGCACCGAGTTGAGATAGTGGACGACGATCTGCTGGCGCGCGGGCATGGTTTGCGGGCCATTCAGATAGGCGCGTACCGAGGCCGATGCGATCTGCCGCAATTTTTCCGGCGGCGTTGCCGTGCGCCCGTCCGCCGAGTGGCGAAACTTCTCGATTTGCGTAGCCAGCGTGCTGCCGCCGGGCGTCGACTGATGCCGGTTGAACACGCGCGCGCCCTGGTCGACTAGCGCGCGGCTAAAGCGTCCCCAGTCGATCGCCGGATTGCGGTTCGGCTGATCCGGATCGAGCAGATAGCGGTCTTCGATAAACAGCAGCGAATTGACTACTAGTGGCGGGATCGAATCGAAACTGTCATAAACGCGGCCTGGAAACTGTGCACCAAAGAGCGGCGCGCCGGTTCCATCGAAGAGTTGCAGCCCCGCCTGATCTTTTTCGGCGTAGGGAATAAATAGACCGTTATCGGCCAGCGACAGCATCCGTTCGGAATCGCGCGACTGTGCGCTGATTTCAAACCCGCGTTCGAGCAATCGTTTCTGGAACGACGGCAGCAACGCGTAGCCGAGCCGGCTATCGTAGGGGCCTTTGTCTGCTTGAGGAAAGCGGATGGAATGACTTGGACCGTTCTCGACGGAGAAACCTACATCGCGCGTAAGTTCGGAGAGATAGCGCGCCTGCAGTCGCGACGTTTCGATCTCGACCTGCATAAAGCGGGCCGCCAAAGCCAGCGCGAGCAGAAACGCCGCTGCCAGCCCCCATTTGAGCCACTTCCTGACGGGCGCCGTGCCAGTCGTGCGAAGCGGTAACCGAACCAGTGGCCGATTCATGGCTGCTCTCCCCGAGCGTGCGCCATGCTCTTCAATTCGGCGCACCTTCGATCAAGTGTAGCGCGGAAAACGAGCATGCAATCGGTTCGGATTTACCCGAGAGTGTCGCCGCAGCAACACCCCATCGCAAGACATGGCAGAGCGCCGCTTGGCGTGAGATATTGGATGTCTTTCGTAAGTCGAAAAACTGCTAGTTTCAGGCAGTTTTTTGCTTCCGCATCACCTGACTCCCCGCCTGCTCCACCTTTCGTCCTCGCAACAACGCAATGAATTGCTCAGCCGGCGGCGACAGCACGCCGCCTTTGCGCGTGACCACGCCGAAGGTTTGCGAAGGCGACTTCAGTTTGACCGGCACGAGACGCAACATTTTTTGCCGGGCGAACAACGCCGCGATCGCGGTCGGCAAAAGTGAAACCAGATCGACACTGTTTTGCAGTAATGCGACTGTCACAAAGGTGGAGGCGGTCGAGATCGGGTTGTCCGGCATCTCGAGCCCCGCCAGATCCATCTCGCGTTCGAGCAACGCGTGCAAGGGCATATGCGACGGATACATCACCCAGCGGTGACCGGCCAGATCACGCAGTGTCACTTCCTTCCTGGCCAAGGACGGATGCTCATAACCCACCACCACGGATAACGGCTCGTCATCGAGCGGATGGTAGTGATATTTCGACGGATCGGCGGCGACTGCCGCACGGCCGATCACCAGATCGAGCCGGCCTTCGTCGAGCTGCAGCAGCATGCGCGCGCTCGTGTCTTCCACCACTTCGATCGACAGGCCCGGCTGCCCGGCATGCAGATCATTCAGCGCCGGCACCACGCATTCGGGAATCGCGCCCATGATCGCCCCGATCGCGAGACGGCCGCCGCGCCCCGAGCGTATCTCGGCGACGTCCTGGCACAGCGCAGTGAGGTCGGTCGCCACGAGCCGCGCGTAGCGGATCACGCAGTGGCCGAGCTGGTTCGGAATCATGCCGCTCTTCGAACGCTCGAAGAGCGGCGCCTCGAGCATCGACTCCAGCTCCTGTAACGCCTTGCTCGCAGCCGATTGCGTCATCGACATCGCGCCGGCTGCTTTGTGCAGCGACGTGTGGTCGTCGAGCGCGATCAGCAATTGCAGCTGCTTCATGCGCAGTCTCGACAGCAGAACGTTCAGGGTGTCTTTCATGGCTTGCCGCGAACCCAGGGGGTGAGTCGCAAAAGCGATCACAAGATGGAAACTATTCAATATACCCGCCACGCACGCCGCCGTATAGTCGGCGACGGAGACATTCAAAAACCCACGCCTCATCGCGTCATCCCCTCACCTCAGCACAACGCACATCGCCATGACCCAAACACCCAACCCTGCTCCATTGCGCGGCGTGTTCCCCGTCGCACCGACCATCTTCGACGAGGCCGGCCGTCTCGACCTGGAAGGCCAGAAACGCTGCATCGATTTCATGATCGACGCGGGTTCCAACGGCCTGTGCATTCTGGCGAACTTCTCCGAGCAATTCGCGCTATCCGACGACGAGCGCAACACGCTGATGCACCTGGTGCTCGAACACGTCGCCGGGCGCGTGCCGGTGATCGTCACGACCACGCATTTCAGCTCGCATCTGTGCGCTGAACGCAGCCGCAGCGCGCAAGCTGCGGGCGCCGCGATGGTGATGATCATGCCGCCGTACCACGGCGCAACGATCCGTATTGGCGAGCGCGGCATCGATGAGTTCTATCGCACGGTGTCCGATGCCATCGGGATTCCGATCATGATCCAGGATGCGCCGGTGAGTGGCACCGCGCTATCCGCACCGTTTCTCGCGCGCATGGCCCGTGAACTGGAGAACGTTGCGTACTTCAAGATCGAAGTGCCGCAGGCGGCGAACAAGCTGCGCGAGCTGATCGAACTAGGCGGCGAAGCCGTGGTGGGTCCGTGGGATGGCGAAGAAGCGATCACGCTGATGGCCGATCTCGATGCGGGCGCAACCGGTTCGATGACCGGTGGCGGCTACCCGGACGGCATCCGGTTGATCGTCGACGCCTATGCGGCCGGCGACACCGAAGCGGCCGCCGCCCACTATCAGGAATGGCTGCCGCTCATCAACTACGAAAACCGCCAGGGCGGCCTCGCATCGTGCAAAGCTTTGATGAAAGAAGGCGGTGTGATTCGATCGGACGCGGTGCGCCATCCATTGCCGCCGATGCATCCGGTCACGCGTGCAGGCTTGCTGAAAGTCGCGCGGCGGCTCGATCCGCTGGTGTTGCGCTGGGGTGTCTAAGGCAGCCCGCTGGGGGGAAAACCACATATAAGGCCGGGAAGAAAGTGCGTAACATAGGCTCGCACGCTCACCACACCACTTCCCATGACCGCCAATCCTCGAGAACTGACGCCGGAAGCCCTCGCCGAGTTGCTCGAACGCATAGCCAAGGAAGACGCTGCGGCACTGCGCGAGCTATATGATCTCGCTGCCCCGAAACTGTTTGGCCTTGCGCTTCGTATATTGAGCAAGCACGAGTGGGCCGAAGAAGTCTTGCAGGACAGCTTCGTCAATATCTGGCGTTTTGCCGGCGATTACCGCCGGGCACTGTCCGCCCCGATGACGTGGATGTCGGCGATCGTCCGGAACCGTGCGCTCGATCACCTGCGGCGGGTGAGCAAGCAGGAAACAGAATGGAGCGATGTGTTGGACGATCTTGTGGCAAGCGGCGATCCGGATCCCGAAGCGCTGACCGCGGTCAGCCTGCAAGCACGTCTGCTGGCCGGCTGCATGCAGCAACTGGACCCGGCGCAGCGTCAGGCGGTTGCGCTCGCCTACCTGCGAGATCAGAGCCATAGCGAGATTGCCGACGTTCTGACCGTGCCGCTCGGCACAGTCAAATCCTGGATCCGGCGCGGCCTTGCCAAGCTGAAAACCTGCCTGGGAGGTGAGTGATGAATCTCCATCGCTATCCTCAGCTGGTCGATATGCTGGCCGCCGAATATGTGCTCGGCACACTGCGTGGCGGCGCGCGGCGCCGCTTCCAACAGTACGCGGACCACGATACGGTGATTCGTCAGGCCGTTGAAGCATGGCAGCGGCGGATCTCGCCTCTGGCCGAACTCGCGGAACCGCGCATGCCGCCGGCCGCCGTGTGGGGTGCCATCGAGCGGCGTCTCGGCCTGAGCTCGGCACGTGAGGCGGCACGCCAAGCCACACACCCCCGCACCGTGGTCGAAAAACCCGCGCGTCCGTCCGGCAGCCTCTTCGATAACCTCGCGTTCTGGCGTGGCTGGGCAATCGGCGTGACCGGGTTCGCCGCAGTCGCCGTGGTGGTCGCCGTGCGCTCGCTGTTGCCGTCCGGTGTGACGCCTGCCACGGCGCCAACCGTCGCGCAACAGCCGCAAACACCCGAAGCGGCCGTTTCGCATGTCGCGGTGCTGAATGACAAGGAAGCGCATCCGGTCATGCTGGTGGCGTGGGACGAAGCCCACGCCACCATGACGCTGCACCCGCTCGGCAAGGTCGACTTGCCGGCCGGGCGGGCGATGGAGTTGTGGGGCATTCCGGCCAATGGCCATCCAGTGTCGCTCGGCATGCTGCCGGACAGCGCCAACGGCAAGGTCACGGCCGGTCAGCAAAAGCCTGAGCGCTACGCAGCGCTGGCAGTCTCGATCGAAGCGCCGGGCGGCTCGCCCGATCACAATGCGCCTACAGGTCCGGTGGTGTTCAGCGGCAAGCTGCTGCCGGTGTCCTGAACCGGTCCAGCAGCGGACAAGGCCGGCATCCGTTTTTTGCGGATGCCGGCCTTCTGTTTAACCGATCTGAAGTGCAAGCATTGTCAGATGGCTGGACGCGGGCGCGCCGTTGCCGCTACCCTAGCTGTATGCAAAGCTATTACGAATCCACCGTGACCCGCTCTGACGGGCGCCCGTCCGCTTACGCGCCGCTAACCGGCCGGCGCAGCGTCAACGTCTGCATCATTGGCGGCGGCCTCGCGGGTTTGTCCACAGCGTTGGGACTCGCCGAGCGCGGCGTCACCGACGTCGCCGTCCTCGAAGCCGAGGAGGTGGGCTTCGGCGCCTCCGGCCGCAACGGCGGATTCGTGTTCGGCGGCTACAGCCTCGATTGCGCGGATCTGCTGAAAACCCTTGGGCCGGCCCGCGCGCGCGAACTCTACACGCTGACAACCGACGCCGTCGATCTGATGAGGAAGCGTATCCGTCGCTATCGCATCGATTGCGACGTGACCGATGCCGGCGTGATCCTCGCCAACTGGTTCGACGAACCGGCAAGGCTCGACACGCAACGGCGCTTGATGCGGGATTCGTTCGGTGTCGAGTGGGAACCCATGGCGGCTGCGGAGCTTGCCTCGCAACTGAAGACGAACCGTTATCACGGCGGCCTGTTCGAGCGCAACGCATTCCACTTTCATCCGCTGAAATATGTGCTCGGCGTCGCGAGTGCCGCGGCTAACGCGGGCGTGCAGATTCACGAGAAATCGCCCGTTGTGCGCTTGCAGCTCGAAGGCTCGGATTTCGTGGTGCATACACCGCACGGCACGCTCGAAGCGCGCCACGTCGTGATGGCCGGCGGCGGCTATGCGCGCAACGTCTACCCACGGGTCGAACGCGCGGTGTTGCCGATCGCCACCTACGTGATGGCCACCGAGCCGCTCGGCGCACGCCTGAAAGACGCGATGGACACCCGCGCGGCTGTCTACGACACGCGCTTCGCCTTCGACTACTACCGCCCGCTGCCCGACACTCGCATCCTGTGGGGCGGCCGCATCTCGGTTCGCGACCGCGCCCCTGAGATCATCGCGCGGCTGTTGCGGCGCGATCTGCTGAAGGTCTATCCGCAATTGCACGACGTGCGTATCGAGCACGCCTGGGGCGGCCTGATGAGCTACGCGCGGCACAAGATGCCGCAAATCGGCCGCAGCACGGACGGCATCTGGTACGCGGTCGGCTTCGGCGGGCACGGCATGGCGCCCACCACCGTCTCGGGCGAATTGCTGGCGGCGGCCATCTCCGGCGAACGGCCGGTGCCCGACGCGTTCGCGGCCTTCGGCCTGACGCCCACCTACGGCGCGCTCGGTCTCGCGGCCGCGCAACTCACCTATACCGCCATGCAGACGCGCGACGCACTCGCCGCCCGGCGCCCCTCGAACCGGTCGACGCCGTGACGCGATTCAATACGCAGACGCTTATGCCGGAGACCCGCTCCAGAGGCTGGTTTGGCCATGCTAGAATGCGCCGTCACTGCCGCTCGAAACCACAATGAAAAAGGGAAGCAAGGCCGCCGAGCCTGATACCACCGGCATCGCGTCCAACGCCTCGCGTACCGACGCCCGACGCAAGTACGATCCCGAACAGACGAAGCGCAACATTCTCGACGTCGCGACCCAGGAGTTCTCCGCGATGGGACTGACGGGTGCGCGCGTCGACGCGATCGCGGAGCGCACGAACACCACCAAGCGCATGCTGTACTACTACTTCGGCAGCAAGGAAGGGTTGTACCAGGCCGTGCTGGAAAAAGTGTACGGCGACATTCGCGCACTGGAACAGGATCTGCACGTCAGCGAACTCGATCCGATCGAGGGCATGCGCGCGCTGGTCGAGTTCACGTTCGACTATCACGACCGCCAGCGCGACTTCGTGCGCCTCGTGACGATCGAGAACATTCACGGCGCGAAGTACGTCGAGCAGGTGAAGTCCTTCAAAGGCCGCAACGTCACCGTCATTCATACGATCGAAGATCTGCTCTCACGCGGCATCGCGGCGGGACTGTTCCGCAGCGACGTCGACGCGATCGACCTGCACCTGATGATCAGCTCGCTGTGCTTTCACCGCGTCGGCAATCGCCATACCTTCGGTACGGCGTTCGGCCGCGATCCGTCGCACCCGCGCCTGCGTGCGCGTCATCGCGCGATGATCGTCGACGCCGTGCTGCGTTTCGTGCGCAAGGAAGACTGAGGCAAGACTGCAATAAAAGAAGGGGGACGTGGCATCACCACGTCCCCCTTCTCTATTCCATCAGGCCGAACCGATCGGGCTATTTCACCAACGCGTGCGGTTCAATCCACCAGCACGATCCGCTTGATATCGCCGACGATAAAGATGTAAGACAGCGCGCCGATCAATGCGAGCGCGCCGATGAACACCAGCGCACCGACAAACGAGCCGGTTGCCGCGACGATGAAACCCACCACCAACGGCGTCACGATGCCGGCCAGATTGGCGGCAAAGTTGAAGATGCCGCCGGTCACACCAAGCAGGCCGTCGGGCGCGATGTCCGACACCAGCGTCCAGCCCAGCGCCGCCATGCCCTGCGCGAAAAACGCCACTGACAGAATCGCGATCACCACCACGTTGCTCTCGACATAGTTGGCCAAAATAATCGTCGACGCGAGCAGCAGGCCGGCAATGATCGGCAGTTTGCGCGCCACGTTCGGTGACTTGCCGCGTCGCAGCAGCCAGTCGGAGAAGATGCCGCCGAACATCACACCGATCGACGCGGCAATGAACGGCATGATCGCGAAGAAGCCGATCTTCAGCCAGGCCATATGGCGTTCGGTGGCGAGATACGTCGGGAACCAGGTGAGGAAGAACACCAGCGTCGAGTTACTGGCGAACTGGCCGAGGCAGATGCCGGCCAACTGACGATGCTTGAGCAGGCGTCCGATGGTGCGCCATTCGAAGCCACCCTTTCCCGTAGCAGTCGCGGCGCCAGCTGCACCCGCTGCCGCCGGTGCGCCGGAGAGATCTGCGTCCTTCTTCCCGTGCGTCAGACCGCCGCCTGCTTCGATGTAGTCGAGTTCCGCCTGATTGACTGTCGGATGATCGTGCGGCTCGCGATAGAACACCCACCAGATCAGGCCGAACACGAGGCCCACGCCGCCCACCACGTAGAACAACGAACGCCAGCCGAACGCGCCCATCAGCATGAACAGAAACGGACTGAAAAACGCGAGGCCGATGTATTCGCCGACCGTGTAAGTGCCGGTCGCCATCGCGCGTTCGCTCTGCGGAAACCAGGTGGCCACCACCCGGCTATTGGTCGGGAAGCACGGCGCTTCCGCGACGCCGAGGCCGAGCCGGAACACGAACAACGCGCCGATGCCGTGCACGAGACCTTGCGCCAGCGTGAACAGCGACCAGAAGGTCATCGAGAGGAAATACGTCACCCTGCTGCCGAAACGGTCGAGAAACAGGCCGCCCGGAATCTGCGAAGCCACATAGCTCCAGGAGAACACGGAGAACAGCAGCCCCATGAGCGCGGCGTTGATGCCGAGTTCCTTCGTCAACTGCGGCGCCGCGATGCCGAGCACCGTGCGGTCCAGATAGTTGATCATCGTACCGATTGCTAGCAGCGAGAGAATCTGATAGCGGGCTTTCGAACGGCGCACGGTGCTCGCCGTGGCATTCGGCTGGGGCGTTGCGTCGGCGGGGGGCGATTGAATGGGTTGTGGCATGGCGTCTCTGTCTCCTCGGTCTGGTTGTGTACCAGTTGTGTACGGCTCGCGTGCTACCGGTTTAGCGTTGCAACAAGGACTGGAAATGCGTGTAAACGCGCTCGGCGTCGGGCTCGAGACCCGTGAAGATTCGCATCGCGTCGACCGCCTGATACACCGCCATGCCGCCGCCGCTCAGCGTGCGGCAGCCGAGCGCTTCGGCGGCCTGCAACAGTGCGGTGCGAATCGGGAAATAGACAATGTCCGCTACCCACAAACCGCGGTGCAGCAATTCGACCGGCAACGGCAAGCCCGGCAATTTCGCCATCCCTGTGGGCGTGGCATGAATCAGGCCGTTAGCGGCCACGAGCGATTCATGGAGCGATTCCGTGAGCGAACTGCCGGCGGTCACGGTGGAGGCGGGGAAACGCTTCTGCAATTCCGCAGCGAGCGATGCGGCGCGCGCGGGGTCCACGTCGAACAGCGTAAGCGTTTGCGCACCCATCGTCAGCGCGGCATGCGCGACTGCCGCCCCCGCGCCGCCCGCGCCCAGTTGCACGAGGCGCTCGAGCGACACGTCCGGCAAGCCGCGTTGAAACGCGCGCGCGAAACCGGACCAATCGGTGTTGTGGCCGATACGTTTGCCGTCCTTGAATAGAACCGTGTTGACCGCGCCGAGCGCGCGCGCGTCGTCGGACAGTTCGTCGAGCAGCGGGATCACGGCTTGCTTGCACGGGTACGTGATGTTCAGCCCGTTGTAGCCCATACGCTCGGCGGCAACGAGTAAATCGGGGAGCGCCGTGATGTCCAGCTTCAACGCTTCCAGATCGATGCGGCGGTACACATAGTGCAGGCCGAGCTTGCTGCCCTCTTCCTCATGCATCGCGGGGCTGAGCGATCCGCCGATGCCCGCGCCGATCAGGCCGACGAGAAAGGATTTTGCGCTCGCTTGAGTGTTCGCTTGTTCGTTCGCTTGTTCGTTCATTTTGCCGCCCTATTCTTAAGGATGGTCGCCATCCGCTCCAGCGCGAGCACATAGCCCTGCGTACCGCAGCCGACGATGATCGCCTCGGCCACCGCCGACACGTACGAGTGATGCCGGAACGCTTCACGGCGATGCACGTTTGAAATGTGCACTTCGATGACGGGCTTTTCGATGGCGGTGAGCGCGTCGGCAATCGCCACCGAGGTATGCGTGTAAGCCGCAGGATTGATCACGATGCCGTCGACCTTGCTGCGCGCCGCATGCAGCCAGTCGATGAGTTGATGCTCGGCGTTCGATTGACAGAAGTCGACCGCCAGATCCAGCCGATCGCCCGCGTCGCGGCAAAGTTTCGCGACGTCGTCGAGCGTTTCCGAGCCATAGATGGTCGGCTCACGCGTGCCGAGCAGGTTGAGATTCGGTCCGTTGAGGACCAGCACAGATGCAAAACTCATAATGACTACTCCTGCAAAAGTAAGACATAAAGCGGGCCACAGCACGCGCCGCAGCTCTACAACGTGAATGCAGTGTGCGCGCATTGGCCGCAATCGTCATTCGGGGTTTATACGAATTTGTACCATCTAGTTAGTTTGTATAAACTGTCGAAAATTGCGGTTAATGTTGGCGTTTTCAGTCCGCCTCTTGCTGGTTGCGGGTAACTGGCTAGACCATTTTGCGCATTGCAATATGGCGGACCGCAAGGTGCGCGGACGCGGCAAGGCGGCCGTTTCGCGCCCTCCCAACAGCTGCTTCATTGTTTTTTCAGGAGTCGTTCATGCAACGTTCGATTGCCACCGTGTCGATCAGCGGGACCCTCGTCGAAAAGCTGACCGCCATCCAGGCGGCGGGCTTCGAAGGCGTCGAGATCTTTGAGAACGACCTGCTGTATTTCGACGGCTCGCCCGCCGAGGTGCGGCGCATCGCCGAGGATCTCGGGCTGAAAATCATGCTGTTCCAGCCGTTCCGCGATTTCGACGGGGTGAGCCCGGAGCGCCTCGAGCGCAATCTGGATCGGGCGAAGCGCAAGTTCGACGTGATGCACGAACTGGGGACGGACCGGATTCTGGTGTGCAGCAACGTCTCGCCCGACACCATCGGCGACGATTCGCTGATGACCGACCAGTTGGGCGCGTTGGCCCGCGCGGCCGAAGCAGCCGGCGTGATCGCCGGTTATGAGGCACTCGCGTGGGGCAAGCACGTGAAAACCTACCGCCATGCGTGGAAGCTCGTCAACGCGGTGAACCATCCGAATCTCGGGCTCGTGCTCGACAGCTTTCATACGCTGTCGCTAAACGATACGGTGGACGCGATCGCCGACATTCCAGGCGAACGCATCGCCTTCGTGCAAATCGCCGACGCGCCGAAGCTGGCCATGGACGTGCTCGAATGGAGCCGCCACTACCGCTGTTTTCCGGGCCAGGGCGATTTCGATCTGGCGGGCTTCACCGCGCAGGTCGTGAAAACCGGTTACACAGGGCCGCTGTCGCTCGAAATTTTCAACGACGGCTTTCGCGCCGCACCGACCACCATCACCGCGGCGGACGGCCATCGCTCGCTGCTCTTCCTCGAGGAACAGACGCGCGCGCTGCTCGAGTCCACGCAGCAGCCTGTCGGCCAGCTCTATCAATCGCCCGCCGCGCCCGCGCATGTCGGCTATCAGTTTCTCGAGTTCGCGGTCGACCACACCACCCGCGCGCATCTTGTCGACTGGCTCGGCAAGCTGCGCTTTCGCCAGGCCGGCCAGCATCGTTCGAAAGATGTGACGCTGTTTCAGCACGGCGCGGCATCGATCGTGCTGAACGCCGAACCGGATTCATTCGCCAACGCCTTCTTCCAGCAGCATGGTTTGTCGCTGTGCGCGTCGGCATTTCGCGTGGATGACGCCAATCAGGCGTTCGAGCGCGCCGCCGGGTTCGGCTATGCCCCGTTCTCGGGCCAGATCGGCCCGAACGAACGCGTGCTGCCGGCTGTGCAGGCGCCCGACGGGAGCCTGAACTATTTCGTCGACGAGACGCCGGACCAGCCCACCCTGTTCGAAGCCGATTTCGTCCTCACCGACGTCAACGGTCCGACTGAAGTGGGGCCGCTCACGCGCATCGACCACGTCTGCCTGTCGGTGCCGGCGCCGTCGCTGGATACGTGGGTGCTGTTCCTGCGGACCGCGCTCGGCTTCCAGGCCGAGCCGGGCGTACTGGTGCCCGACCCGTACGGGCTGGTGCGCAGCCGCGCGCTGCGCAGTCATGACGGGTCGGTGCGCATCGTATTGAACGCGTCGGTGGACCATCACACGGCGGTGGCTGAGGCATTGCACACATACCACGGCTCGGGCCTGAACCACGTCGCGTTCAGCACAGGCGACATTTTCAGCGCGGTTCCCGAATTCGTCGCCGACGGTCTGCCGGTGCTGCGCATCCCGCGCAATTACTACGACGACCTCGAGGCTCGCTATGCGCTGCCGGACGAGACGCTCGAGGCGCTGCGCGCGCACAATATCCTGTATGACCGCGATGAACGCGGCGGCGAGTTCTTCCACGCGTACACCGAACAACTGGATCAGCGGTTTTTTCTGGAGATTGTCGAACGGCGCGGTGGCTACGAGGGCTATGGCGCGGCCAATGCGGCTGTGCGGCTCGCCGCGCAGGCCCAGCGCCGCAAATAGGCGTTCGGCCTGCCACGCGGGAAGACGGCGGCAGGCGGCCTGCTGCCCGTCGATTCGGGCGGATCGGGCACGGCCCGTGCTTCATCGGGTCAAGCGGGCGCGCCGCGCCGATATAATGGCGGTTGATCCGCGGCCCGGTGCCGCGCGCGCTGCCCCATGCGGGCGTCCCGCGCCCCGTCGTCCGAATGAAACGCCAGGAGAGATATGAAGAAGTTTGCCGTAGTCCTGTCAGTGCCCCTGCTTCTCAGCGCTTGCGCGTACTTCCAGAAAAATCCGGATGCCGGCGAACCCGTCATCGACACCACGACGCAGCGCTCGGTCAACGACGTGGTCGCCTGCCTGACGCAAGTGGCGACCAGCCACAATGACGCGTTCAAGTCGACCGACATCCCGCAAGGCCAGATGCTCGACTTCGGCGATTCGAATATCGTCAAGGTGCGCAGCGACAATGGCGCGACGACTTATCGCTTCTACGCGGGCAAGCGCCACGTGAGCAATCTGTGGATTGAATCGGCGAGCAAAACCTGCGCGCCGTAAGGTAAGCAAAGGTAATAATCGACCAAGTGTAACTGTCGGTAACTTGTTCCGGCGCAATCATAGTGTCACGGTGTTACATCACAATGGATCTTAAGAATCGTTTAAGACTTCGTCCGCATGATCCACCCGACACTATCCCGCACAAGGTGCGCTCCATGAACCAGCCCGATCACAACACGAATGAGACGACGGCACCGGCAAAGCGGCCCACAATTCTGCGCCGCCTGCTGAGCCACCACGAACTGGCAACGCTGCTGCTGTTGTTGCACGCGCCGATCGACGCATCCGCGAAACCCGAGATTCCACAGCTTCACGAAGCCGGCCTGATCGAAACGGTTGCCGGCCACGAAGGCGCCTCGCATATCCGTCTGACGCCCGAAGGCAATGCAGTGTTGCGCGGGCTTGGCGTGAAATAAGGCGAATCTTGCGGTTTCATTACGCCTGCCAGACGCCGTACCCCGCCTCGCGCAGTCCAATCGCCAATTCCACCTCCATATCCTGTGCGCCTCGGTAAGGCATGGGATTGAACACTTCATACAATTCGGGCAAGAGGCGCAGGCCGTAATCGCGCACATAGCGATTTGCCTGAATGCCGGCCTTGTGCCGGTCGAATCTCAGATCCGGGTCCAGTCCCGTCATTCCCACGTAGACGCACGGTTTGTCGAACCGGTAATCCGGATTCGCGCGGCGAAAGCGCGCCTCATTCCAGACCGTGTCGTCGAGTGCGACAACGTAGACGTAGTAATGATGCTTGCGACGAACCATGTGTGGCAGATCAGCTTCGCGCGGTTCCGTGCAGCAGCATCCGGTACTCGGTCGGCGTGACGCCGACGGTCGCCTTGAATTGGCGCGTAAAGGCGCTGTGGTCGGTGTAGCCGCAGAGCGCGGCGACGTCGGTGACCTTGTCGTGCGAGACCAGCAGCGCGGTGGCGGCGTCCAGTCGCGTTTTCAGCAACACCTGGCGCGGCGTCAAATGAAACACTTTGTGAAAGTAGCGCTCCAGTTGCGCCACCGACATATCCGCCATCGTAGCAAGCTGTTTCAGATTTAACGGCTGCACGTAATTTTCCTGGATGGACTGCACCACCGCCGCCAGCCGGCTGTAAGCGGGATGACTGCTTTCGTCCGCTTTCAGGTCGCGGGAGATGCCGGCGAGGCCGACCACCTTGCCCGCCGGATCGCGCAACGGCTGCTTGCAGGTCAGGCACCAACCCGGCTGGCGGCCGGGATACAGGTGCAACTCCAGTTGATCGATCATCTGGCTGCCGATATTGATGATCGCTTCATCCTGTGCGGTGTAGATGCGGCCGAAACGGCGCGGGAAGACGTCCTCGGCGGTCTTGCCGAGCAACGCGGCCTTTTCCTTGAAACCGCAGCGCGAGGCCAGCGTCCGATTGACCAGCACATAGCGGGCGTGCTCGTCCTTGACGAAGAACACGACGTCAGGCATCGCGTCGAACACAGGCTCGAGCAGCGTGAAATGCGACAGCATGCCGGACAGCGTTGCGTCGTCCGGTTCGAGCGGATGAGCCAGCGTGTTCATCGTGCGGGTTCCGTGGTCGGTGCAGTTATTGGTGCGGTTACCGGTACATCTGTCGGTACATTGGCTGAAGCATTCGCGGGTTCGCTTGCCGGCGTGTGCCAGTGCATTCAACCATGCGTTCGCCGATGCACTCGTTCGTACAATTGGACGGTTGGCGTGTGCGGTCGATTATAGGGCCGCGTCGCCACCGATAATATCCAGCAAGCGTCAGGAGACCGGTGTCATTCGGCCAGCGGCTGCTCCGCACTTGCCGCCATCAACGTGCCGACTTGCGCAGGACTGAACGGCGGGCGCGGCGTTGCGGCTTGCCAGCCGAAATACAATCCAGCCGCGGCACCGCAGATTCGTCCCTGGCATGCGCCCATTCCGCAGCGGGTATGCAGCTTCGCCTCGCGCCAATCCGGATAGGCACGCACCTCGCCGATGCTGACGTCTTCGCACCGGCAGAGCAGCGTGGCGTCGCCGGGTGGCGTGCGCGCGGCGGCTTGCAGGGCAAACGCCGCTTCGACGCGCGTGCCGAAACGCTGCCAGCGGGCTCGTTGCGCACGCAGTGCGGTGCGGCTGGCGAGGGCGCCGCTTGCCGAAAGGCCCGCGAGCTCGCCTTCCACACCCACCAGCTCCGCGCCGCCGACGCCCGTGCATTCGCCTGCCGCCAGTACGCCGTCGATCGACGTCCGCTGCTCACCGTCGACGACGATCTCGCCTGCTTCATTGATCGCACAGCCGAGCGCTTGCGCGAGCGTGATATTCGGCACGAGTCCATAGCCGCAGGCGATGCGGTCACAGTCAAGCGTCAAGTCCCGATGACCGCGCTGGATCGTTACGCGCTCGACGCGGCCTTCACCCTCCGCTTGCCGCACGATGCTGCCGGTCCAGTAGCGCAGTCCCGCGAAGCCACGCGTCATGGCAACGGCTTGCCGCAATTTCGCGGGCTCGCTCAACAACGAGACGCCGAAGCGGGCGACCTTGAGCGCAGACGCCTGTTCCACCACCGCCGCGACCCGCGCCCCAGCAGCACGCGCGGTAGCGAGCGCGGCGATCAGCAAAGGGCCGCTGCCTGCGATCACGATCCGTTCGCCGCGCACCGGCATGCCGCCTTTGATGAGTGCCTGAAGCGCGCCTGCACCGGTCACGCCGGGCAGCGTCCAGCCGGCGAATGGCAATAGCCGCTCGCGCGCGCCGGTCGCGAGGATCAACCGATCGTAGCTGATGGACACGCCACCCTGCTCAGCCGACTCAAGCAGCAAACCGCGCGGACCCAGAGGCGCGATCACGCGAGTCGACGGCAAAAGGGTGACGTTGTTGTGCATCTTCAAGGCGGCGAGCAACCCGTGCAGCGGCGCTTGCGGCGGATGGCCCGGACCTTGCCGCCAGATTTGACCACCGGCGCGCGGATTGTCGTCGAGCAGCGCGACCGTGGCGCCCTCGCGCGCCGCTGCCTGCGCGGCGTTCAACCCGGCGGGACCGGCGCCCACCACGACGATATCGAAGTGCTGCTTCATCGCGTGCCCGTGGTGGTAGGGGTGCAAACCACCTGCCCTTCGCGGCAAAGCGTCTGGCACGCTAGCGCATACATCCGGCCGTCGATCGTGACGCGGCACTCCTGGCACACGCCCATCCCGCACAGTGCCGCGCGCGGTTGGCCGCTAACCGAAGTCCGCGTGCCGCGCACACCTGCAACGACAAGCGCCGCAGCCACGGTCGTACCCGCTTCGACCGCAATGCTTCTACCGTCGATCGTCAAGCGGACGCACGCTGCATCAGCGTTAGTCATAGGCCACCTCCTGCGCAAAACGGCCCGGCAGGTACGGCTCGACAGGAATCGGCGCGACGTTCCCCATGATTTGCGCGGCGAGCAACTTTGCAGTTGCCAGCGAGGTCGTCACGCCAAGGCCTTCGTGTCCGACAGCGAGCCACACGCCAGGCGCAAAATCGCCGGCCGGACCGATCAACGGCAAACCATCAGGCGATGCCGCGCGAAAGCCGGTCCACGCGCGGATGCCATTGAGTGTCGGCAGGACCGGCAGATAGTGTGCGGCACGCTGCAGCATCTGAGCGAGTACCGGCATGTCGACGGCGGCATCGGTTGTGTCGAACTGGCGCGACGAGCCGATCAGCAACTGGCCTGTAGGCCGCGGCTGCGCATTGAATGCCACCGAGGTGCCGGCCGCGTGATGCGCGCTCTTGATATAGCCGAGTTCGAGCAGTTGATGGCGAATGAGTTCGGGGTAGCGGTCGGTGATCAGCAGATGCCCCTTCTTCGGCTGCAACGGCAGCGACCGCAGCAGTTGCTGAGCACCCAGACCATTGGCAACGATCACATGTGCCGCGCTAATGCGCTCACCGTCGGCCAGTGTCACACCGTCAGCGCTGACTGCGGCAACCCGTGCGCCGAGCCGCACACGGATATTCTCGACTCCTGAGGATTGCGTCAGAAGCCACTCGGCGACGGTGGGCGCATACACGATGCTGTCGTGCTCGATCCGCAAGCCGCCCGCCATCGATGCCGCGAGCGCCGGTTCGCACGCCCGCAACGCAGCCGCGTCGAGCAGTTGGCCGCAGACGCCCTGTGCTTCGAACGCGGCATGCATGGCTTTGGCGGCTTGCCATTCCTCGTCGTCGGCTGCGACCCATAGCGTGCCGCAGCGCGCGAACGCGTCGCGTAGGCGCAACTGCGGCGCGAGCGCCAGCCACAAATCGCGCGAATAGCGGCTCAACGTGAATTCCGCGGGTGAGTCGTTCATCACGACAATATGGCCCATGCCCGCCGCCGTCGCGCCGCCGCCGATGCCGTGTGCGTCGAGTACCTCGACGCACAAGCCGAGCGCGGCCAACTCCGCCGCGCAAGCCGCGCCGACAATGCCCGCGCCGACAATCAACGCATCCGCTGTCATGCCGTGCGGATACCCCACGCGAACGGATCGCGCTCGTCGAAACACAAACGCCCTTCGGCCATGATGTGCGCGTGGCCGGTGATGGTCGGAATCACCGAAACACCGTCGGCGGCGTCACGATAGCTCGCCTCGAAGACGCTGCCGATGATGCTCTCCTGCCGCCACACCGCGCCAACGGCCAGCTTGCCGTCGGCGGCGAGGCAGGCGATTTTCGCGCTCGTGCCGGTGCCGCACGGCGAGCGGTCATACGCGTTGCCGGGACAGAGGACGAAGCTGCGGCTGTCGATACCGTCGCGCGAGCCGGGTCCAAACAGTTCGATGTGGTCGATCAGGGCGCCGTCCGCGCCGGTGATGCGCTGCGCGATCAGCGCATCGCGGATTGCGCCACTGAACGCGGTCAGCTCGGCGATACGCGCAGCCTCCAGCGTGCGCCCGTGGTCGGCGACGAGAAAGAACCAGTTGCCGCCCCAGCCAATGTCGCCACTCAACCTGCCGTAGCCCGGCACGTCCACCTGCACGCCTTGCCGGTAACGATAAGCCGGCACGTTGCGCACGGCCACACTGCCGTCCTCGTTGAGGGTCGCTTCGACGATGCCGACCGGCGTCTCAATCCGGTGACGCCCAGGCCCGATCCGTCCCAAGTGCGCGAGCGAGACGACGAGACCGATCGTGCCGTGCCCACACATGCCGAGATAGCCGACGTTGTTGAAGAAGATCACGCCGGCCGCGCACGCGGGGTCGTCCGGTTCGCACAGCAGCGCGCCGACCACCACATCCGAGCCGCGCGGCTCGGTGACGATGCCCGCGCGCCAGTCGTCGAAATGGGTGCGAAACACGTCGAGACGCTGCGCCAGCGTGCCGCCGCCCAACTCCGGGCCACCCGACACCACGAGGCGGGTCGGTTCACCGCCGGTGTGCGAGTCGATGATGTCTAGGGTTTTCATGATGCACATGGTAGGAAGACCAGGCGTCGAAGTCTTGGTGTGCTTAAGCGCCGATTGTGACGATTTCAGCATAGTGCTTCTGCCAGTCCGCACACGTCTCAATCTTTGGAAACGGGCGAAACCCACACTTGAACGGCGTACGGCGGCCGGACTCAAGAGCACGTGTAATGCCCTGTCCATAAGACTTTGACACACTGTGCGTCCTATCCCGAAATAACCGGCCTGCCCGATCATGTTTGGCTTGCAGGCACAGCCACTATGCTGAAATCGTCATCTGCCACGCGTGAATCACGCAAGACGGCGGCGTTTTCCCTGCTTACACTGCGCTTGAACTCAACACACTCAGGAGAGCAGTCGTGGCGCATATCTGGGAAGGCGTATGGCCCGCAGTGACCACCAAGTTTCACGCGGATTTCAGCATAGATCGCGAATGGACCGGCAAGAATATCGAAGCTCAGATCGACGCGGGCGTGGACGGCATCATCGTGTGCGGATCGCTAGGCGAAGCGTCGACACTCTCGCTGGACGAGAAGCTGCAAGTGCTCGACATCGCCGTCGAGGCCGCGCGTGGCCGCGTGCCGGTTCTGCTGACGATCGCCGAGAACAGCACGCTCGACGCCTGCCGCCAGGCCGAAGCCGGCAGCCGGCACGGCGCAGCCGGTTTCATGGTGCTGCCCGGGCTGCGCTATCTGTCCGACCGGCGTGAGACGCTGCATCACTTTCGCAGCGTCGCCGATGCAAGCGCGCTGCCGCTGATGATCTATAACAATCCGCTGGCCTATGGCGTCGACATGACGCCCGAGATGTTCGCGGAAATCGCCGACGAAAAGAAGATCGTCGCGATCAAGGAATCATGCGGCGATGTGCGGCGCGTGACCGATCTGATCAACGTGGTCGGCGACCGCTTCGCGATCCTGTGCGGCGTCGACAACCTGGCGATGGAAGCGATCTTGATGGGCGCGCATGGCTGGGTGGCCGGTCTCGTATGCGCGTTTCCGCGCGAGACGGTCGTGATTTACAAGTTGCTGAAGGCCGGCCGTCTTGAAGAAGCCCGAGCGATCTATCGCTGGTTCGCGCCCCTGCTCGCGCTCGACGTGTCGTCGAAGCTGGTGCAAAACATCAAGCTTGTCGAGACGATCGTTGGGCTTGGCACGGAGCCAGTGCGGCCGCCGCGTCTGCCGTTGGCCGGAGATGAACGCAAGGCGGTGGAAGCGTTGATCCGCCGGGCGATTGAAGCCCGGCCGGTATTGCCGCAGCTTTAAGTTACCTCGATGAACCCGGGCCCGCTTTCAGCCGCGAGCCGGAAGCGGGGGCAGGCCGGCGCATACGGCCCGCAACACCCGCCGTTCCATCTGCCGGCGCCAGTTCAGGCCGCCTTCTTCTCACTGACGGCTTCGCCTTGCCGCAGATGCAGCAGCCGGTAGCCACTCTTGTAAACGGGTTGCAACCGGAAATCGTTTTGCGGCTCGATCTCGAGCAGCAAACGCAGGCGCGACACATGGCTGTCGATTGTGCGGGTGAACTCGCGGAACTCACGGCCCCACACCATCGCGAAGATATGGTCGCGCGACATCACGCGGCCGATATTGGAAAAGAACAGCGACGCCAGCCGGTATTGCGTACCCGATAGCGGGACCGGCTGGCCGCGCAGCATGACGAGCTGGCGATGCGTGTCGAAATGGTACGGGCCGACGTCAAAGCTTGCTGCGTTGAAACGGTCCGGATAGGCACGGCGCAGCAACGCCGCCACGCGCTCGCGGAACTCGCCCGGCCGCAATGGCAGCCCGACATAGTCGTCCGCCCCGCTGGCAAAGGCGCGCACCACGCTGTCCTCCGACGTCTCCGTCGAAGCGAACAGGACCGGCAAGCGGTCGCCGCCGACCGCGCGCACCGACCGCAGGACTTCGTCGCCGGACAGGCGCGTGCCTTGCCAGTCCAATACCAGCATGTCCACGGTGGAACGGGCGAGCGCTTTCGACATGGCCAGACCGTCGTCATAGGCCATACAGGTATGGCTGGCGCTCATGAGGATCTTTTCGATCGACTGACGCAAGACCGGGTCACGCTGAAGGATGGCAATACGCATGGGATGACTCTTAACTGATAGCTCGGACGCGATTCTCAGAGGGACGCCCACGCCATCCCATAGGAGCATTCCTAATTTGCGCACCAATCGCCTAGTTCCGACAGCGCTGCACAGCATTCTTACACCCTACCGCTGCGGCTCGCACGACGCGCAGCCCTTGTGGTCCCGCCAGCCGTCGAAAAGGCAGGTCTCGGGGAACTTTTCCCAATCTAATTAAGCACTTCCCGAAGCGAACGGCTTTCATCCTGTAAAATCGCCGCCCTGGTCCCAGTCGTCATCGCGCTTGCCCTACCCGGGCGGCGCGCCGGTGTCCCGTGCTCTACCCAGCGCTTCCCACACTTCCCGCCCGACGACCGCCGTATTTCCACGCGCTACGTGTGGTTTCCAATTCAAGACAAGACACAAGCAATGCAAGCGACAAATCTGGGTGGAGCGCAGGCTGTCACCCCACGCCCTCTTGGGCGAAGCGATTACAAGACGCTCGGCCTCGCCGCGCTCGGCGGGGCGCTGGAGTTTTACGACTTCATCATCTTCGTATTCTTTGCGCCGGCGATCGGCCAGTTGTTCTTCCCCGCCGCGATGCCGGACTGGCTGCGTCAGGTGCAAACCTTCGGCATCTTCGCGGCAGGCTATCTGGCACGGCCGCTCGGCGGCATCATCATGGCGCATTTCGGTGACCTGTTCGGCCGCAAGCGCATGTTCACGCTGAGCGTGCTGCTGATGTCGGTGCCGACGCTGATGATGGGCCTGCTGCCCACCTACGCCAGCATCGGCGTGATGGCGCCGGTATTGCTGCTGGTGTTCCGCGTGATGCAAGGCGCAGCGGTCGGCGGCGAAGTGCCGGGCGCATGGGTGTTCGTGTCCGAACACGTGCCGCAGCGGCACATCGGCTATGCGTGCGGCACGCTGACGGCCGGCCTCACGGCGGGCATCCTGCTCGGCTCGCTGATCGCATCGGCGGTGAACCGCAACTTCGCGCCGGCGGAAATCTCCGCGTACGCATGGCGCATTCCGTTCCTGGTGGGCGGCGTGTTCGGCATGTTCTCGGTTTATCTGCGCCGCTGGCTGCATGAGACGCCCGTGTTCGCCGAGCTCAAGCAACGTAAGGCGATCGCCGCGGAAGTGCCGCTCAAGGCCGTGCTGCGCGACCATGGCCGTGCCGTGATCGTGTCCATGCTGCTCACGTGGATGCTGTCGGCCGCGATTGTCGTGGTGATTCTGATGACGCCGACGCTGCTGCAAAAGCAGTTTCATATCGCGCCGGCCACCGCGTTGCTGGCGAACTGCGTGGCGACGCTGTGCCTGACGATCGGCTGCGTGATGGCAGGTTCGATCGCCGGCCGGATCGGCGCGGGGCGCACGATTTTCATCGGCGGCCTCGCGCTGGCGGTGACGTACTACGTAATGTTCCAGCAACTCGCCGTCGATACTTCGGTGCTGGTGCCGCTGTATGCCGTGGCCGGTCTTTTCGTCGGCGTGATCGGCGCGATTCCGTTCGTGCTGGTCAAGTCGTTCCCGCCGGTCGTGCGGTTCTCGGGCATCTCGTTCTCATATAACGTCGCTTACGCGGTGTTCGGCGGCCTCACACCGATCGCCGTTTCGCTGATGATGAAGTCGAACCCGATGGCCGCGCCGCTGTATGTCGGCGCGATCTGCATTCTCGGGGCATTGACTACGCCGTTTATCAAAGACGCACCGCAACCGCGCTAATCGAGTTGTTTCGCCACGGCGCACCACGCGGTGCACCGTGGTTTGCATCGGCTCCACGCCCCGCCTTTCCGGCAGTTCCGGCGACATCGACACTTCACGTCGGACCGAAACATCGTGCGCCGCACCGGCCCTACGATGTATTCCATTGGTGACGCTCAATCGAAACCTGATCCGGTCAAAACAAATCTGATTTGGCCATTTTCGACAAATAAAACTGTTCCTCGGACGTGTCGACGCGGTATGGACCGCCGACAAATAAATCTGTCCCGGTAACTTCTCAATAACCTGGGGCGAGCGTCGGCGTACTGCTCAAGCAGGCAGAACGATGCGTTGTTCGAGGAGGTGAGGCAGGAGGGGAATCTGATCGGTGCATGAGATGCGGTCGCTCAGGTAGTC
>NZ_WOEY01000179.1 GCF_013177695.1 Paraburkholderia solitsugae
CGCCTCACCAGATCAACGATGAGTGCGTCCTTCTGCTCCGGTGTCAGGTCCTTGATGTCAGGCATCTTCGTCATGTCCTTCACTATGCACAGCCTGGTAGCAGTTTACAAGCGCTGAATAGTTACGCCGCCGCAAAGAAAGATAAGCAAAGAAAGCGGCTCACACCGCCAGCTCACAAGCGGGTCCCCCGCACAGTCGCGGTAGTGGTGCATCTGGAATCTGTGTTCTCGCACATTCGGCGTGAGTGACAAGGCTGTCATTCTTCCGGCGGCGCTGCGCGCGCCGACGCGGTGGTTCTTAGTGCGTCGGCGTGCTCTCGTCAACCTTGTCCGACTGTGTCACCCCTCAGTGCGCTCGTCGGTGGTAACGCGCTTTGCGCACCGTGTACCCGGGAAACCCAAAACATCCCGACCAGCGCGACGGCGACCGCTACCCAGCCGACCGTGCCATACCCCAAGATTTGCCCCGTCGGCGAACTGCTCAGCATCAAGCCGCCAATCCATGCGCCACAGCCCGTACCCAAGGCCTGTAGCGCACTGTTGGCGCTAAGAAACGCACCCCGGCGCGCAGGCTCGGGTACGGTTGTCAGCAGTGACTGCATGGGTACCATCCGCCCCGACATCAGCACCATGAAGAACGGGAAAAACATTACCAGCGCGTAGTACGGTAGATCCGGCAAATGCGTCACAAACAGGACCGGCAGAAACGAAAGTACCGCTGCAATCCGGAATACGCGTCGCGTGCCGAACCGATCCGCAAGTCTGCCCACCCGGCGCGATGTGAAGAACGTTGCCGCGCCACCCGCCATATACAACCAGGACAACTGCGCCGGGGCGACACCGTGATTGGCGACCAACACCGGTGAGATAAACGGGATCACCAGCATGTGCGCAACCATCATCATGAAAGTCAGCGCAAACGCATTCACATGCCGCGGGTTGCGCAACAGCCGCCACAATTCAGGCAGCACCTCGCCAAGCGCCGGCTGGCGGCGGCTCAAATGCTCCGCAAGCGAAGGGACCAGTTGCCACCCAGCCACCCAGACGAGCAGCGACAGCCCCACCAGCAAGTAGAACGGGGCCGCCCAGTTGAAGTGAGCGCCGAGCATCACGCCGGCCGGTACGCCGGCAATCGCAGCCAGTGAAAAGGCCGTCATGATCGTGCCCGTCGCGGCGCCGCGGCGCTGCACCGGGATCACGTCGCCGACGATCGCCATGATCACGGAACCCAACACGCCACCCGAGATGCCCGCAAAGGCGCGCGCGGCAAGTAGAAGGGGAAAGCTGCTCGCCAGTGCGCACGCGAGATTCGACAACGCGAACAGCGCATAGACGGTCAGCAACAAACGACGCCGGTCGAAGCGGTCGATATAGGTCGCCGCGAATAAACCCGACAACCCCGAACACCACGAATACGCGGATACGGCTGTCGCAAACGCGGCCGGTGTGATACTGAACGAGTGCATGATCTGCGGGCCGAGCGGCATCATCACCATGAAGTCCATGACGATGGTGAACTGCGTCAGCGCAAGCAGCCACAGCAAACGGCGCTCATGCTTTTTGCTAATTGAATACATCGGTCAATTCCTTATTTTCGTTCGACGCATGCCGCGTGCAGGGCTTATGTGGCCGGTGCGGCTCACGCATCGCCGCACGGCCTCCGCATCTTGCACGGCCCACATTGCCCAGCCGGTTCTCACAGATCACACGGCTTGCCGAACGTGCGCAGTTCATTGCGCGCACGCTGCGGACAGTCAGTCGTCGAGCGTTTCATGTACCGCTTCGGTACCCTGTTTCCAGTAGCTAGCCGCGCGAATGCGCGACTTTTCGACGCCACGTTCCGTGCATAGGTGGTAGCGCACAGCACGCATCGTCGCGGATTCGCCGGCGGCCCATACGTAGCCTTCACCGTCTTCGGGCAAGTAGATCTCGCGTACCGCTTGCAGCAAGGCCTCGCCGCGATAACCCGATTCGCTGCGATAGCGCCAGACGATATGCAGTTCGGCCCGCGTCGCGAATTCGATCTGCGCCGACGGATCGGCCACTTCGATCACCGCCGCGACGCGTTTGCCAGCAGGCAGCTCTTCGAGGCGGCGGGCAATGGCCGGCAGCGCGGTGTCGTCGCCGATCAGCAGATGCCAGTCGAAGCCGGTCGGTATCACCAGCGAGCCGCGCGGGCCGCCAATGCCGAGATACTGGCCCACTTTGGCTTGTGCCGCCCACGTTGCAGCCGGGCCGGCTTCGTGCATGGCGAACTCGATGTCCAGTTCGCGCGTTTCAGCGTCGAAGCGGCGCGGCGTGAAATCGCGTGCGATCGGTCGCGGCTGTCCGGCGGGAAACACCGGACCGTCAGGACCGGCTTCCGGCAGCACCGGTTTGTCGGCGCCGGGCTCGGGGAAGAACACTTTCATGTGATCGTCGAACGAAGCGGAGACGAAGTCGTGCAGATCCTCGCCAGTCAAGGTGACGCGAATCATATGCGGGGTCAGTGCCTGCACCTCTTTGACCTGCAACAGACGGAACTTCAGCGGATGTCGTACGCGATAGACCGCCAGATCGGCCCGGTTGTCATTTGCCAGCATAAGCGTGCTACTCCTGTTGGTTTGATTGGCGCTCGGACGTGCTCATGGGCACCTTCGAACGCGCGTGTCGGATGGCGCGATCTCAGGCGGTGAATTTGCCGCCGCCTTCGTCGCTGCCGGGATTGCCTTCGCCTTCGATTTCCTTCGTCGCGCGCATCAGGATCGCGGCGATGCGGCGCTGTTCGTCTGCCGGCACGTTGTCACGACGCAGCAGCGCATGCTTCAGCGCGCGGCGCGCTTCGCTCAGTTCGGGCAGCCAGCCGCCTTCGCTGATGTCGGCCGGCTCTTCACCAGCAAACGCGCGGCGCACGGAATCCATCTTTCGGGCGATATGCGTCAGTTTGGCGAGCATCAATTCGACGCGGTCGCGGTTGGCGGCCAGGTACTCGCGGCCCGTTTCCGACAGTTCGTAACGCTTGCGGTTGCCTTCGAGTTGTACAGTCACGTAGCCGAGTTCTTCCAGATACGTGAGCGCTGGATAGACCATGCCCGGGCTCGGGCTATAGAAGCCGTTCGAGCGCGTTTCGAGCGCCTTGATCAGTTCGTAGCCGTGGCTCGGCTGCGCTTCGATCATCGAAAGCAGCAGCAATTGCAGATCGTCGGAGCTGAATTTGCGCCCGCGCGGAAAACCGTCGCCGTCGCCACCGAAGCCGCCCGGGCCGCCGCCGAAGCGCCCACCACGGCCGCCGCCGCGATGCTCGTGATGGCCGCCGATGGCGTGCCACAGTGCGTGCAGGGAGAAGCGGTCGTGGCGGTAGCCGTAGCCGAATCCGCCGCCGTCACCACGTTCGCCGCGTCCGCCATGGCTGCCATAGCCGCGCTCGTCGCCCTGGAACGCATGCCGGCGGCCACGGCCGCGCTCGCCGTCGTGAAACTCGTGCCGGTCGCCATGGGGGCGCTCGCCACCATGAAACTCGTGCCAATCGTCACGCCCGCAGTGACGGCTTTCGAAGCCTTCACTGCGCGCTTCATCACCGCGCTCACCGCCGAACGCGTAGTGATGGGCGAACGCATGCCAAAGCGCATGCAAAGAGGGGCGGTCATGCCCTGCGAAAAAACCTTCGTCCGCGCCACGCGAACGGGAAAAACGATGTTGATGACGCATCTTGGGTACTCCCATTTGTGTCTTAAGATGTGTCGTAAGATATATATCTAAAGATAGTTTGTCAAACTCATTTTTTGCATCCATCGGCGTGCAACAAAGTCTGCAGGATCGAAAGAACGGCTGTTCAGATACAACAAAGTCTGCGGCAAAGCGGAATTTCATGGTGCGGCGCACAATTTTTAGCGCGGCTGATCTGCAGGTGGGCCCGATACAGGACGAGAGTTGAGGCTCCTGTGGCTCGCGTTGGCCACGCTTGCAAAATATGGGCGTTTCTCGTCTTGCCCATTTTCCAGTTTGCACGCAACTCTTTCGAATGGACGAACGCGTACCACGCGCCTTGCAATGGATCGCAGGCTAAAGCCCAGTCGGTCAGGCGGCGGTTCCAGAATAGTGCGAAACCCCCTCTGGACTACAGGGTGTCGGGCTCGTCATTCCAGCTGATTGAACCGTCCGACTTAAGCAGGGCGCTGCCGAGGCGGCTTGGCCTCGGACCGAACTTGTGGCAGCGGATTTGCGGTGGACGGGCGAGGCGCATGTCGGCGTCAATCAAACAGCGTCGGTAATGCCTCGAACTGACGTGCTTGATTGCGGTTAAGCCCACACCAGCATGGCAACCGAGCGAGCGTTGTTGCCTGAGGATAGATGGAGGCGGTCGAAATCGACGCGTGCCGCAAATTGTCACGCATGGCCGCGAGTTCAACACCATTTGCCAGCGGGTGCGACGCACGCGGATGTCGCAACCAGTGGCTTGGACGCCCCATCCGCGTTGCCTGTTTAACGTGTGGTCCGCAAACTCTGCTGCTGCGAACGTATGATTTGCCGGTGGAGTGGTGAGAACTTCGCTCCGCCTAGAACCTTCCGTGCATCAAATGCGGTGCATGTCTCCACGTTGCCAAGAACAGCCGCGGCTCTCGTGTTCGGGCTTTCTGAGCCAATGTCGTATGAGTGACTCAATTTCGGCCATTGCGGTCATTGGCTCATCAACGGGTCAATGGCCGGTATAGGTTCCTAACCCGACGACGTTCGAGCGAGCTTGGTGAACGACTGCTTTGACCGTTTCGGACCGGCAGTACCCGTTAAGGGTTGTTCGTCGCCTGCCATCGTCCGCAGGAATGTGAGTGCGCCACCGTGCGTTGCTGGCAGGCGACGAACGAGCCTCGATGGAGGAAACCGCGGAGTGCCTCGATACGGCCGGAGTCCTGGAGGCTATGGCGATTGATAGGCCGGGATGGCCAGCAATGTTGATGGATGCGTGGTGCGGTGGGATTCTGGATGCGCGCCGACGCAGTGATGAAGCGGTGCAGTGGCGCAATTGTGGCGGTGAAGCGGACATCTGGGGGACTGCGCGAGGCGACAGGCGCAGACGTCCGCTCGTGGGCCGCGTTGCCGCAAAGCCGACGGTCGGGTTGCACGTCCGGGAAGCGTTACGTTCATGTCTCGGCTCGTCGCATGGGTGGTGCGCGAATGGGCGCAGTGCGTTCCAGTATCTCAATGACGATCATCGGCGCACCACAGTGCCGGCAGACGAAGACCGGAGGGACGGCGTCCTTGGGATCGTCGGGCTGGGTGCTGGTTTCAGGCACGACGTCCAGCAGTTCACGCATCCTCGCGAGGCTGGTGCGGCGCACGGGGTTGGCCAGCAGCCCGTAGTGACGGATGCGATGGAAGCCGCTGGGCAGCACATGCAGCAGGACGCGGCGCATGAACTCGCCGGCTTCGAGCGTCATGGTCTTGTAGCGGGTGCGCCCCGTTGCACGGTAGTCCTTCCAGCGGAAGGTCACACCGCGCTCATCGAATGCGACCAGGCGTTGGTTGGAGATCGCGACGCGGTGCGTATAGCGTGAGAGGTACTCGAGCACCGCTTGCGGTCCGGCGAAGGGACGCTTGGCGTAGATCACCCACTCGCAGGTGCGCAGCGGCGCAAGCCACCGCGCAAAGGCAGCCGCATTGGCAAGCTCTGTGTAGTCGCCGAAGAACTGCAGCTGGCCGTGTCGGTGTGCGTCGGCGAGTGCTTCGAGGAAACGGCGCCGGAACAGGCGCGAGAGCACGCGCACCGGCAGAAAGAAACCGGGCCGGCAGGCGATCCACCGCTCACCATCGGGCGACAGGCCGCCGCCAGGAACGATACCGTGCACGTGCGGATGATGCGTGAGTGCCGAGCCCCAGGTGTGCAGCACCAGCGTGGCGCCGATCTGTGCGCCCAGGTGCCTGGGATCTGCGGCGATGGTACGTAGGGTTTCGGCGGCGATGTCGAACAGGAGTCCGTAGATTACCGCCTTGTTGTACCAGGCGATCGCACTGATCGGCGCGGGCAGCGTGAACACTACGTGGTAGTACTCCACGGGCAGCAGGTCGGCCTGGCGCGCCTCGAGCCAGCGGCGTGCGGCACTGGCCTGGCACTTCATGCAGTGCCGGTTACGGCAGGTAACGGAGTGCACTCCGTTACATGTCTTGTACTAAACCGCTGACGCGGTAGTGGGAGGGAAGCGAAGGCGAGCGGCTGGCGTTCCATGAGGACGGTTATCTGGAGCCGGACCGTAGCGAGGTGGTGAGCAGGCCAGGAGCAGCATGGAGGTGCCCGACCGGGCACTCCATCCACTGTTCCCAGGAGGTCCACCATGACACTGCTCCGCGAACGCATGCAGCACGACATGCTGATCCGGAACCTGGCAGAGAACACCCAGACATCCTATCTGCTGCAGGTCTCCAGTTTCGCCCGACACTTTCGCCGCTCGCCCGAACTGCTGGGTCCCGAAGAGATCCGGGCCTGGCTCGTCCATCTTCGCGAAGAACGCAAGCTGGCACCCGCCAGTCTCGGCCCAACGATCGGCGCACTGCGCTTCCTCTACCGCGTGACGCTCAAACGACCCTGGAGCGACGAGGACTTTCCGTTGCCGAAGAAGCCGTTCAGACTGCCGGTCGTCCTGAGCCTGGAGGAGATCATCACCTTCTTCGGGTCGATCGCCAGTCTCAAGCAGCGCACCATCCTGATGACCGCGTACGCCGCGGGCCTGCGTGTTTCCGAGGTCGTACACCTGAAGGTCACCGATATCGACAGCCAGCGCATGGTCATCCGCGTGAACCAGGGCAAAGGCCACAAGGATCGCTACGTGATGCTCTCGCCGCGGCTGCTCGAGATCCTGCGGCTGTACTGGCACGACGCTCACCCCCGGGACTGGCTCTTTCCAGGTGACATCCCCGGCCAGCCCATCACCCGGTCCGCAGTAGCGCTGGCCTGCCGGGTCGCGCGCCAGCGCAGCGGCATCCAGAAACCCATTACGCCCCATTCGCTGAGGCACGCATTCGCCACGCATCTGCTGGAAAGCGGCACCGACGTGCGCAGGATCCAGCTGCTGATGGGACATCGCGCCTTGTCCACGACTGCTCGCTACCTGAAAGTGGCGACCAGCACCGTGTGCGCGACCACCAGCCCCTTCGATCTGCTGCCGCACCCCGAGCCGCTGCAGCCTCCACCCAGTCCGCCCGAGTATTTCTGAACACCGTCATGCGTGCGGCACTCGAGGTGGCGGATATCTTCCGCCGCTGCGGGCCGCGGTACCGGCAGGGCCATGCCGACGGGCTCAGCCGTGCCCAGCGGCGTGCCATGAGCGCGATCGAACTGTGCCGCACCGCGGCCCTCGGCGGCCATGTCGAACAGTGCGACGCCTGCGGTCACCAGCGCATCGCGTTCAACTCGTGCCGGCATCGCGCCTGCCCGAAGTGCCAGTCGCTCGCCCGCGCGCAATGGCTCGAACACCAGCAGGCTGAGCTGCTCCCCGGGGTCGAGTATTTCCACGTCGTCTTCACGCTGCCCGAGCCCATCGCGGCGCTCGCCTTGCAGAACAAACGCGTGCTCTACGACATCCTGTTCCGCACCAGCGCCGAAACCCTGCGCACGATCGCCGCCGATCCGAAACACCTGGGCGCCGAAATCGGCTTCATCACGGTCCTGCATACCTGGGGGCAGAACCTGCAACACCATCCGCACGTGCATTGCGTGGTACCGGGCGGCGGCATCGCCCCGGACGGCGAACACTGGATTGCCTGTCGCCCCGGTTTCTTCCTGCCCGTGCGGGTGCTCTCACGGCTGTTCCGGCGTCTCTTTCTCGACCAGCTGCGCCATGCCTTCGACACCGGCGCATTGCGTTTCTATGGCCAGCTTGAACCGCTCGCCGACATCCGGGCGTTTGCCGCCTTTCTCGCACGGGCCGCCCAGGCCGAGTGGGTCGTCTATGCGAAGCCTCCCTTCGGCGACGCCCGGCACGTGCTCGACTATCTGGGCCGCTATACCCATCGTGTGGCCATCTCGAACCACCGGCTGGTCAGCTTCGACGATGGCCACGTCACCTTCCGGTGGAAAGACTATAAACACCCCGCCGCAACGAAGACCATGACGCTTGAGGCCGACGAATTCATCCGCCGCTTCCTGCTGCATGTGCCGCCCGACGGCTTCAAGCGCATTCGCAGTTACGGGTGGCTCGCCAATCGCCACCGGACCGCCAGGCTCGCCACCTGCCGCCGGCTGCTCGGCGTCGTGGCTCCCGCAGACGAAATACCCGACCCGATGGAAGACTACCGCGACCGTTACCAGCGACTCACTGGCAGGTCCCTGCGCGATTGCCCCGTCTGCGGCAAGGGGCACATGGTCTGCATCGAAACCTTCCTGCCCGGTGCACTGCCGCGTGCGCCGCCACCCGCCCACCATGTTCACTGATTCCCGTTCACACCACGACCGGTCACGTTTCCATGCGTTCCTGATGGCGACGCGCCCGGCGTTGCCTCATCGTGTCTTTGCCCCAGGCGAACGCCTCGCCATCGGCACCCTTGCCCTCGCCAACCCAACGCCCGCACCAACCTCACGTACTCGTCCACTCCGCTTCATCGTCGTCCCGCGCCCGGCTATCATGCGTCACGCACGCCGGATTACCTTCGCGACCATTCAATGCCCATAGAGGCGACCGCCTGCGGAGCGGTTCAGCACAAACGGATTTTTGGTTACCGATTGCGGTCCGACTTATATGGACTCGCTCATAGGTTCGTAGCCGCAATCGCTAACCAAAAATCCCTCTGCCTTATGGGAAGTTCTGCCTAACGCGGAGTTGCAGATCAGGTTCGGCGCGAATCCGGCTGGCCGTGTCGGTTTGATGTCTGGCAAGTTGCCATTCAACTCCCCATAAAATCGCGGCCTGTCCTTGCTATGGTGGTCTTGCTTTCCCTGGCAACCATCATAGGAGGATGTGATGCTAGACACATACCTGGTGGCACCCAAAACCTTGAAACGCCTGCGCTCCGGGCCCAGCGGAGCCTTCATTGATGACTTTGCTGATGCGCTCGACCGGGACGGATACTCCGCGGCCAGCGCCGTACGTTATCTGCGAGCCGCCGACCATCTGGGCCGCTTCATGCTGGCGCACGGCGGTACCCTGGCCGATGCGGGTCCACAAACTCCAGAAATCTTCTATCGTCATCTGCCTACCTGCACCTGTCCGGAAGCAAAAGGAGGTAAAGCCAACCACCATCTGTATTTCGGTGCCAAGCGCTTTCGCGAATACCTGATTGAGATCGGCGTCTGCCAGGACAACAAGCCCTCGATTGCCGAGATTCGAGAGCCTGAGATCGTGAGCGGTTTCCGGCGATGGTTGCACACGCACCGAGGCGCGAAAGCGTCAACCATTCGGCTCTACTGTCGTGATGCCGCAGTGATGGTGGAGGTGCTTGGTAGTGACGCGACCCGGTGGGACGCAAAGCACGTGCGCACGTTCCTGTTGAACAGTGCCTGCAACTGTGGCATCGGTACCGCAGAAAAGCTGGTCACCAGCGCGCGAGCCTTCCTGCGTTATCTCGGTGTTCAGGGTTTATGTCGAGCCGGACTCGATCAAGCGGTTCCGGCGTTGGCGCACTGGCGCCTGGCGACACTGCCACGGTGTCTGAGCGCTGACGAAGTTGACCGTCTGATTGCCGCATGCGATGGCAATTCACGCGGACGCCTTCGCGATCGCGCGATTGTCCTGTTGCTGGTGCGACTCGGGGTTCGCGCTGGTGACCTGGCGAACCTTCGCATGAGCGATATCGAGTGGGAAACCGGGACGCTGCGCGTCTCGGGAAAGGGACGCTATGAAGTTCGTCTCCCGCTGCCGCAGGATGCTGGTGAGGCACTTCTGCGGTACATCGAGTCGCGACCTCGAGTTGCCTGCAGCGACCACGTCTTTGTTCGAAACATCGCCCCCTTCAAGCCGTTTATCTCAGGCGATTGCATATCGTCGGTAGTGAAGCGTGCACTAAAACGGGCCGGGGTGAGTTCGCCCGCCAAAGGCGCACATCTGCTGCGCCACACAGCGGCGACCGAGATGTTGCGTCATGGGCTTCCCCTCGACCAGATTGGCCAGGTCCTGAGGCATCGCGGCATCGATACCACGGCCTATTACGCCAAGGTCGACGTCGCGCTGCTCAGGCAAATCGCGCAGCCATGGCCGGAGGTGATGAAATGATGCCGGCCGTGGAGTCCTATCTTGCCGCGCGGCGTGCCGCCGGCTTCAAATTACTGAACGCAGACTATCTGTTGCGCAGCTTCGCGTGCTTTGCCGTCAAGCGCGGTGAAACGCACGTTCGCGCGCAAACCGCAATCGACTGGGCCGCCGAGGCTGCGTCGGTGGCCCAGCGTGACGCGAGGCTAAAGACCGTGTGTCGGTTCGCCCGGTATCTGCGTACCGAAGATCAAACTCATGAGCTGCCGCCCGCCCGGTACTTTGGCTACCGAAAGACACGCCGTGTCCCGTTCATCTACTCGCGCGCCGACATCGAGCGCCTGGTCAACGCAGCCTTGCAATCGGGTCCTCGCGATACGTTGCAACCACAGACGTATGCGACATTAATCGCCCTGCTGTCCGCCACCGGCATGCGGATCTCTGAGGCCCTGAACCTGCGGCGTGCCGACATTACCCCCGAAGGATTACTCATTCGAAAGAGCAAATTCCAGAAGAGCCGTCTGGTTCCACTGCACGAGACGGCGGCGGAGGGTTTGCAGAGGTACTTGACCCTGCGGCGGCGGGCCCGTTCGGGTGACGACCATGTGTTCGTTGATGACGATGGGCGCCCGCTCAGATATACGGTCGCTTACTGGATGTTCCAGAAGCTGCTGAAGATCGCCGGCATCGGCACCACCCACAACGGCCACCGTCCCCGCCTACATGAGCTCAGGCACACGTTCGCCGTCAGGGCACTGGAGGTGAGCCCGGAAGGGCGGGACCGTGTTGGGCGGCACATGCTGGCCCTTGCGACCTACATGGGTCACGTCAACATCAACGCCACCTATTGGTATCTGGAGGCAACTCCCGAGCTTCTGCATGACATTGCTGTTGCCGCAGAAGGGTTTCTCACTGGAGAACAGAAATGATCCCGATCGCGCCGCACATTGTGGCATTTCTTCGTCAAAACCTTGCTCATGAGAGAGGCGCCAGCCAACACACCTGCGACTCCTATGCTTGCACCTTCCAGCTCCTGTTCGAGTTTGCCGCCGGGCGACTCAGGATGACGCCGTCGTCGCTAGCGCTGGAGCAGCTCGATGCGAGACTGATCAGCGACTTCCTGGAATATCTGGAAGATACGCGCCAGAACTCGCCCGGGACTCGCAATGTCCGGTTGGCTGCAATCAGGTCCTTCTTCCACTTCCTTGAGTATCGCGAGCCCGCGATACTCGAACAGGCGCGACGAATCCTGGGCATTCCCTACAAGAAAACTGATTCACGGTTAGTGCCGTATCTGGGCGAGGAAGAGGTTCAGGCCCTGCTCGATGCGCCCGATCCGTCAACGCGCGAGGGGATCCGGGACCGGGCGATGCTGCATCTGGCCATCTGCGCTGGACTGCGTGTATCGGAACTGACGGGTTTGCAAGCCGCCGACGTTGTGTTCCCGTCGATGAGCATCCGTGTTCACGGCAAGGGTCGGCGGGAGCGCGCATTGCCCCTGTGGAAAACGACTGCTAATGCATTGCGTGCCTGGATAGCGGTACGGGGAGCTGTTGCAGTACCGGAATTGTTCGTCAATGCTCGCGGTGAAGCAATGAGTCGCTGGGGTTTCGCGTATATCCTTAAATGCCATGCTGAGACAGCTCGTCATACGTGTCCCTCGCTATCGAAGAAGCAGGTATCACCACATGTATTGAGGCATACCTGCGCAATGATAGTACTACGAAGCACTCAGGATATCCGGAAAGTGTCCTTATGGCTCGGGCATAGCGATCTGGCGACCACTGAAATCTACACTCGCGCTGACCCAACTGAGAAGCTCGAAGCCCTCAATGCGATCGTCCCACCACATTTGCGCAGGGGTTCGTTTCGGCCGTCCGACAAGGTAATCGCCATGCTCAGGGCCAAGCTTTAATGGAGAGTTAAACGGGCGCGTAGTCCGCTCCGCGCTCGCTCCGAGACATCTTCTCCCCATATGGAACCACTTCCCATAAGGCAGGAGTTGTACTCGACCTCGATGTGGTCGCACCCCGAACAGCGCAGCACATGCCCGCCCAGCGCCGCGGTGCGGCACTGTTCGATAGCCGACATGACCTTCAGCTGCCCCAGGCTCAGGTGTGCGGTTGCCCGCCACGCTGGCCCGTGGCTGCGGAAGATATCCGCAACCTCCAGCATGAGGCGCTACAGCGCGCAGCTTACTCGGAGGGCAGGCGGTCCAGCGGACTGGTGACTTCGTGCAGCAGGTCGGTGGCCACCTGGACGTAGAGCGCGGTGTTCTCGAGCTTCGCGTGGCCGAGCAGTACCTGGATTACGCGGATGTCCACCTTCTGTTCGAGCAGGTGTGTCGCAAAACTGTGCCTCAAGGTATGCATGGATACGCGCTTGTCGATGTGTGCGGCCTCTGCGGCGGCATGGATGGCGCGATTCAACTGTCGCGTGCTGAGCGCATCGACGGGATCGAGCCCGGGAAAGAGCCACCCACCATCCAGCATCCTGCCCTGGGCCCGGGCTACATGCCACCAGACGCGCAGGCGCTCGAGCAGCACCGGCGAGAGCATGGCGTAGCGGTCCCGACGGCCCTTGCCCTGCTCAATGCGCAGCGTCATACGTTGACTGTCGATGTCACCGACCTTCAGGGCCACGACTTCGCTTGCGCGCAGTCCTGCGCCGTAAGCGACTGACAGGGCGGTCTGGTGCTTGAGATTGCCGGCCGCCTCGATGAGGCGGCGCACTTCATCGGGACTGAGCACGACGGGCAGTGTACGGGGCACGCGCACGGGGTGCATCCTGACCATCAGGTCAGGCCGGTCGAGCGTGACCCCGAAGAAGAACTTCAGGCCGGTGATGGCATGATTGAGCGACACGGGCGATGTGCCGTGATCGACGAGATGCAGCTGGTAGCGCCGCAGGTCCTCGACGGTGGCCGTGTCAGGTGAGCGCCCGAGAAACCGGGCAAATTCGCGCACAATGCGCAGATAGATGTCCTGTGTCTTCGGCGACAACTGGCGCATGTGCATGTCGTCGATCATGCGCTGGCGCAGTGGACTGGCGTTTGCCTGTGAGGAGGTCATGATTCGGCTCCTGTTGGAGAGCGAGGCGGATTGCCTCATTCGCCAACATACGGAACCGCGCGGCGGACCTCCCATGAACCGCACGCGCTGGCCGGAGCCCCCTACCGCGCGAGCGGTTTCGTTCTTCGGCCCGTTCTGGCCATTTGACCTCGCGTCAGGTCACCGGCAACTTACTGAGTACCAGCGGACATCAAAGTGTGCGTGCCCACGAACAACAGTTTCGCGACCGCACATGACGGAACGCCAGTGCCAGGGAACATCAGTTTCCGGATTCTCTTCTGTTGCGGCGACACCATCTGCTCGAAAGCCGCGCCAGCCGGAACATTGATCCGAATGCCAACACCAGGAGGGCACCGACCAGGCTGTAGTCGACGTTACACATCAGATCGGTCAGATAGAACGTCGGGAGCGCGACGAGCGGGTGGTAAATCGCGCGACTTATCAGGTCTTCCATCGGTTTCTCGCAGTAGCTTGGCTGCACAAGCCGGCAAATTACTGTGAACGCGTCAGTTAGCAAAAGTGGATCGCAATATCAGGATTGCCGCATCGGGTTCGTCGCTCGTCATGCCGGTAGACGGCGGCAGACACCCGCTGCTGGCGTGTCTCCGCTTTGCCCAATGTGCGTCGCCGGACACCACCCAAATGGACTGACACATTGTCAATGCCCGGCATACAGGGAACGGGGCGAAATTGCATTTGCCGCCATACCTGTCTGCGAGGAACTGGCCTGCGCGATACCGCCCACGGCGTCGGCCGCGAGCCGGGCACCGTCCTGTTCAGCAATTTTTGCTTCGGCGGCCTGGATATCGGCGGGATAGTCCGGATCGTCGCCTGCTGAGGGGTTATAGCCCGCCTGCTCGACACGGATGAGATCCGCGCGCACCTGCGCACGGGGCAACTGGCCGGATGTGGCTTGCGCGAAGGTCAGTGCCGGGCTCGCGAGCGCGCTGACGACGAGGGTCAGGCAAATAAGCGTCTTCATGACTTGATCTCCTTCAATGAATGATGGGTGGTACTGGGCATTGGGTCGGCGTGCGCGACATGTTGCTGCGTCAGCTGCCGAAATACGGCGTACAAAAGCTGACTGGTCCGACGCAGGAAGGAATAGCCGCATGACTTTGACCGATGCCGGCTTTGCCTGCCGCTTCTCGCTGGCCGGCGGCGCTCGAACCCGACATGCCGGCACCCGTGCCGCTTTCGCTTTGCTGCTTGAGCTGGGCTGCCTGTTGCGCAAAGACCGGGTTGACGTCGGGATACGACGTGTCGGTCACGAAACGCAGGCCGTTGTTTTCTGCCTGGATCAGTTCCTGACGGACTTCCGCGCGGGTCTTCTCCTGGGCGGACGCGTTGGAAGCGATACCTGCCGACGCGAGCAGGATCATGGAAAGGCTCAGCACATAACGCTTATTCATTTCGAACTCCTAAATTGACGATTAAGAAATAGACACTGGCTACGTCATGGTGAACACAGAAAACCTGACTCTATTCCCAGCAGGGACTGCCAGAGCGATGCTCGTCTGCCGCGTTCGTGGCGCAAATCTGCGCGAGCCGGGGGTTGCATGTGCAGATCTTGTCTAGCGCCTCCATGTACACATCGTATTCACCAGGAAGCCAGAAATAAAATATATTGTTGGGATACGATCCATATCTGCAACGCATGCCGCTGAAAGGTGAATGTGGGGTTGTGCCTGCAAACGCGGTGCGAATCGGCGCCAATGGCGTGCGCGGACGCGACTGCACTGCATTGCATTGCGAAGGAAGGCTTCGCGACAGGTACGGCATGTGTGGCGAGGTCCAGCGCATGCGCAGTTTCCGGGAATTACAGTTGCGATGAACTTTACTCATCTATTGGCGTTTTTCGAGGTCGCGCGCGCGGGCAGCGTTAGCGGGGGGGCCGAACGCCTGCGCGTGAGCCAGCCGGCGGTCACGCGGGAAATCAGGGAACTGGAGGAACGGCTTGGACTTGTGCTGTTCGACCGGCTGCCGAGAGGGGTCGCGCTGACCGACGCGGGGTCGACGCTGTTCCGCTACGCCGAGCAGATCTTCTCGCTTGCCGACGCGGCGGAATGGGAACTGCGGGAACTGGCCGGTCTCAGCGCCGGGCATGTGAAGATAGGCGCCAGCGCGACGGTCGGCGTGTATCTCGTGCCGGATATGATTGCGCAATTTAACGCCAGCCACCCTCAGGTCGCAATCGACCTGACGGTTACCAACACCGAGCAAGTCGAAGCCGGTTTGTGCAACCATGCCTTTGCACTCGGCTTCATCGAGGGGCCATTCGATAACACGATTCTGCATTCCCGTCCGATCGGAGCCGACGAAATCGCCGCGGTCGTCGCGGCCGGACATCCACGTGCCGGGCAGAAGCTATCGTCGCGCGATCTGACTGCGCATACGGTCATTCTGCGTGAGCCCGGTTCGGGCACGCGTGCGGTTGTTGAGGAGGCTTACGGGCATATCGGTCTGCAAATTGACCCACTAATGTCCATCAGCGACACCGAAGCCATCAAGCGGATGCTGCTTGCCCAGCACGCCATCGCTTACGTTTCGCTGCTCAGTGTGAAGGACGAGTTGCGCCGCGGCGAGCTGACGGTGCTCGAAGTGGACGATCTTCGCATCGAGCGCCCGCTGCACATGGTGTGGCTCAAGGGGCGGTCACTATCGCCGAGTACGCAGGGTTTTTTCGACCTGGTGCTGGCGCGGGTCGCAGCGGATGCCGCAGCGCGCTGACGTTGTTGGCCGCGAGGCCTGTCACGGTGGCGTCCGCGTTTCGCATGGCCTGCTCGACGTGTTCCCGCGAAGACGCCGGCGACAGCAGTTCGACTAGCGTACGCACGTAACCTCGCATTGAAACATCGCTCGAACCGCCTCGCGTACGAATCGGAATTGATGGAGGTTCACGGAGCGATCCCGGACTGGAAGATGACTGGATGCCGGGTTACCAAGGGCAACCCGGCACGAGATGCAAGCTGATGGCAGGCGCGTTCACCCGGCGTTAGCCTGGTAGGGCTTGAACCCGTACCGTTCGAAGATCGCGAGCCCTGCGGGCGAGCGGATGAAGTCCAGCCAACGTTGAGCCGCCTCGGCGTGAGGCGCATGCGTTGTCATGGCCCCCGCATAGATCGCCGTCGTGTTGTCGACCGTAGGAATGTCCACATGACTGATGGGATAGCCGGCCTGTTCCTCGAACATCGCCTCGGATTGCCAGGTGACACCTGCCTGCGCCTTGCCTTGCATGATCCACAGCGGCGTTTGCCGGTGATGGATGTGCGTCAGCACGGTTGACCCGTCGGCGACTTTGGTGCCGTAGACGTCGTTGAGCAGCGTGTCGCCCCCCGCATGTTCGAGCGACGTCTTGATCTGCCGTGCGATCCCCTCGAATTTGGGATTCGGCATCGCCAGCCGAACCTCGGGCCGGCCGAGATCGGCGAGTCCTGAGATATGGGCAGGGTTGCCGTGCGGCACCATGATGGTCAGTGTATTCGTCACATACGGCACCGCCGGCGCCTGCAGGCGTCCGACGTCAATCTGCTTCTGCACGGCCTTCAGCCCAGCGAGATACACGTCAGCCGGGACAGTCCAGGTCATGTTGCCGACCGTGACCGTGCCGCCGTCTGCCATCTGCTTCACCAGCAGGCCCGGGGGAATCGTCTCCCAGTAGACGTGGCCTTTGTATTGTGGGTAACGCGCTTCGAACGCCTGCACGAGCGGCGCCATCGCAAAGAAGTAGTTTCCACCGACATAGAGCGCGAGCGACGGATGAACCGGGTCGCCATGGAAATCGGCAAGATTGTCCGCGTCGGGTTCGGTGAACGACAGGCCGCGTACCGGACTGTCATTGTTCGCACCGTGTTGCCACGGTGGATAGACGCCCTGGCTATGCGCGATGCCGGCGGTGCCGGGTGCCGGCTCGCCCTCCGCATGGGCAGATCCGATGATGAGGGCGCCGATGGCGCTCATCATGCACAAGGCAAGCGTGTTTCGGTTGATGGTTGACATGCAGTGGACTCCAGATGATCAACGAAGGTACGCGCACTGCACGGCAGTTCGCACCACCCGCACGCGCGACGAACGTGCAGTTACAGCTGCATCAGCGCATAACCCTGCTGCTGGAGCGCAGTGACAGTGGTCAGGCCGGACAGCGCAAGCGTGACATCCCGATTGATCCAGTCGTACTGGAAATGATGCTCGGCCACTGCCTGCCCGCATACCGCGATCGTCACGCCTGCCTTCGTGAGCTCGGCAATCAGCGGGAGATTGGGGTTGGGCACGCCAAACGCTGCCCGGTAGTGCGCATCGTCGAGCGCGATCGGTGTCGCCGCGCCATACGCAACAGCTACGAATTTCAGTTTCGCCAGTGGTACACCTGAAGCGGCGTAGAGATTGACCGTGCGCGCCACGTGATCCAGCGCTGGGTTGGCCTTGTCAGGCTGTGGGGCGGCCTCAGTCAGCGCAAAGACCACCTTGTAGGTATGGCCAGGCTGTGGTTTGAACGCGCTGTCGGGCAGATAGTGCATGTTGCCGTAGCCCTGAATCGTGGGTGTCGTCCAGAAGCCGGCTGGATCGGTCGGCGCTGCGAGCGCTGACGCAGAAGCAACCGCAACGAGCGCGGTAGCGAAAAGAGTTTTGATTCTGTTCATGACTAATTCTCTCAATGGCGATGTATCAAAGGTTAATGTAGTCGCGATAGGCAAGTTCACGGACGTACCGGCAGGTGTGGGCGAGCACGATGTGATCGTAACGCTCGTATGCCGCCGGATCGCGAATCACGCTCATGAATGGCGCGAGACCCGTGCCGGTAGACAGTAGCCACAACACACTGCCGGGCAGCAGGTTGTCGACGATCAGCGTGCCGGTCGCCTCGCCGCGCTCGGTCCCGGCACTGCGGTATTTATCTGTTGCGGGGCAGGTAAAGCTGATGCACCGCTCGACATCGGGAAGGAACGAGCATCGATGCATGCGCGAGTGCGCACTACTCTCACGGTCCCTACAGCGTGGCATCGAGGCGTGCTAGCGAGCCGTCCTTTTCTGCCGGATCCAGTCGGTCATAGACCTGCTTGCGCGTTAGCCCGTGCGCCTGCTGGACAGTGGGGTCGGAGGGTGCCTGTTGGGTTTGCGAAACTTGCGGCTGCGAGGCACCGGCGTCTTGTTGAGCAGCATTGGCTGCCGAACAGAAAAGCGATGCCGTGAGTATCAACGCGACAGAGGCGGCGGAACAGAAGAGCTTGCTCATTTTTGGTCCTTACACTTGGGTTGAGTATGCAGCCCGTTGCGATCGACTAATTGTCGAGAATGCATGGACTCAGTGTAGGGACGTCGGTCATTCAGGAAAAATACAATACTGATATCTCTGCCATGCGTTGCGTCTATATGGATGTGCTCGTCGATGGGCAAATATAAAAACGCGATGTCATTAAGTTACTGGACTTTAGACACCCGAACGGAGTCCGCGACCATGGTTGACGAATGGTCGTGGAGCAGCGAACGAGACCGAGATTGCGATGAAACGTTTGTGCGGGGCCGCAGAAGCGGCATCACACGGAAAGT
>NZ_WOEY01000180.1 GCF_013177695.1 Paraburkholderia solitsugae
AACTCAAATACCAGCGTCCTCGCGGCTTCTTGCTGAGTTCTCCGATTTCCTGCTCGATCCGACGCTCGCCGAGCGCGTGCGTCGCTCTCCCACCGCATTTACGCGCAATCGCACCCTGACCTTGCCGCGCATGGCCGCGCTGATGATGTCGGGCATGTGTGCGAGCGTGCAGGCCGAACTCGATGAGCTATTCGGCGCGCTGGGAGATACCCGCGGGCGCGTGCGCGCAGTCAGCGCACAGGCCTTCAGCAAGGCACGACGCGGGTTGTCAGCCGAGCTCTTCGACCTGGCCCGCGTACACCTCATGGCGCTCGCCCAGCCCCATATCGATTCGATGCAGTGGAACGGCCTGAGGCTGGTCGCTGCTGATGGTAGCCGCCTGCGTGTGGGCACCCGTCGCGGCCACGAGTTAAGCGCCGATCACTATGCGTTTGCGCTGTTCCTGCCGGGGCCCGAGCTGACCCTGCACGCTGCGCTTCATCCGGCCGATGGCGCCGAGCGGCAGATGCTGTTCGAAGCGCTGGACGTGCTGCAACCGCGCACCGATCTGCTGCTACTCGACCGCGGCTATATCGGCAACACCATGGTGGCCGCGCTGACACAGCGCGAGATTCCGTTCTGCATGCGCGTCGATGCGCGGAACTGGAAGTGCGTCACCGTCTTCGCGCGCAGCGGCGAGACCGAGCGCGTGGTGACGCTTGAGGCTCCCAGAGAGCAGGACGCCTGCGATTACGAACTGGCACGCACGGCTACCACCGTGCGCCTGATCCGCGACGTCACGCCCGGCGGGCGCGTGCGGGTGCTGATGACCTCGCTGCTTGATGCCCAGCGTTACCCCGCTGCGTCCTTCGGCGCGCTCTATCATCAGCGCTGGCGGGTCGAGGAAGCGTTCAAGCGCCTGAAGCACCGGCTGCGGCTGGAAGCCGTCACGGGTCTGGAATACCTGGCATTGCAGCAGGACTTCGGTGCCAAAATCCTCGCTGACAACCTGTGCACGCTGCTCAGTGACCTGGATTCGCCCCACAACGACGAATGTGCCAGTCGTCCCAACCGCGTGTACGCGCTCGGAGCGCTCAAGCCGATACTCGGCGCGTGCCTTCTGCGTATCCGGCAGTGTCTGGAGAATCTCACCCAGGTGCTTGCAGTGATCCGCCAGACCCGATGCCGCATCCAGCCTTCGCGCTCATACCCGAGACCGCCCAGAAAAGCGAAGCCCCACTTCCATCTCGCGTACAAACTTGCTTGATGGAATGGGGCTTAAGTTGAGAGCATTGC
>NZ_WOEY01000181.1 GCF_013177695.1 Paraburkholderia solitsugae
CGCTCCCGTCCGGATTTCACGCAGTGCTGGTAGTCGGTGAAGGGCTTCGCACTCACGATGCTTGCGCCCCTGATCCACTTTTCTGCCGTCCCGTCACATTGCGTTTATTGATCATATAACGCATAACGCTTCTGCGCAAGCATTGTAGGCTTGCCCCCTCGAAAACCCCTAAAACCAGTCATAATCCCCCGCTACCTAGCCGAATTCCCAGGGTTAACATTAGGCATTTATGTCTTTGCGTAATGCATTTTATGATCATAAAATGCATTTTAACAAGGCGCATGACCGCATGCACGACCCTCGGAGAGACCCCCATGTCCCACAATCTTCCTAACCAGTCTGTTGATTTCGTCAGCGTCCGCGACGCCAGGGACGCGATAGACGCCACTCAATTCGCGAAGATGCCGTATAGCGTTCGCGTATTCGCCGAAAACATCGTGCGCAGACAGCCCGCCCCTGATGCAGTTACCTATCTGCGAGCGCTGACCAACCGCCGGCATGACATTGACTTTCCGTATTACCCGGCACGTGTGGTCCTGCAGGATCTGCTTGGTACGCCGGCCCTGGTCGATCTGGCCGGTATGCGGGATGCGGTGGCGGAAGCGGGGGGCGACCCGACCGCCATCAATCCGGTCGTGCCGACGCATCTGGTGGTGGACCACTCGCTGAACGTGGAAGTGGCAGGTACAGACCCGGAAGCGATCGCAAAGAACATGGCGATCGAGAAGAGCAAGAACGCAGAGCGTTTTGAATTTCTCGCCTGGTGCAAACAGGCTTTCACGAACCTCGACGTGCTGATGCCGGGCAACGGCATCTTGCACCAGGTCAACATTGAGTACCTGTCCCCTGTCATTCAGGTGAAGGACGGGGTGGCGTTCCCCGACACGCTCGTCGGAACCGACAGCCACACGACGATGATCAATGCGCTGGGCGTGCTCGGCTGGGGTGTCGGTGGAATTGAAGCCGAGTCCGTCATGCTTGGCCGTGCTGTGTGGCTGCGTCTGCCGACCATCGTCGGCGTTGAGCTGAAAGGTTTCCGGCAACCCGGCATCACCGCAACTGATCTGGTCCTCGCCATCACCGAATTCCTGCGCAAGCTGAAAGTGGTCGGCACCATCATCGAGTTTTACGGTGAAGGCGCTCGCGCGATGACGCTGAGCGACCGGGCCACCATCTCCAATATGGCGCCCGAGTTTGGTGCCACTGCTGCACTGTTCGCCATTGACCAGAAGACGCTGGATTTTCTGCGACTGACCGGTCGTACCGAATCCCAGATTTCGCTGACCGAGGACTATGCAAAAGCGCAAGGACTGTGGGCGGACGACTTCGCCGATGCCGAATATGACCGTGTGCTGTCGTTCGATCTGTCGAGCGTGGGTCGCGCGCTGGCTGGGCCGGCCAATCCCCACGACCGTGTGCCCCTCTCAAGCCTGATCTCGAAGGGTATCGCCCGTCCGTCGGAACCCGCCGCGCCTGAATCGGACACCACCAGGCCAGTCAAGCTGGCCGATGGCGCGGTAGTGATCGCGGCCATCACCAGTTGCACGAACACATCGAACCCACGCAACATGATCGCCGCTGGTCTGGTCGCCCGAAAGGCGGTTGAACTCGGTCTTCAGCGCAAGCCATGGGTAAAGACATCTCTCGCGCCTGGCTCGAAGCCGGTCGAGAGCTATCTCCGGTCTGCGAACCTGATGACGCCGCTCGAAGCGCTGGGCTTCGGCATCATCGGATTCGGCTGCACGTCATGTAATGGCATGTCGGGCCCGCTGCCAAAAGAGATCGAAGCCGACATCGTCAGTCGCGATGTACGTGCCGTGGCAGTGCTTTCTGGCAACCGGAACTTCAACGGTCGTATTCACCCGCGCGTCAAGGAGGCATTTCTTGCTTCGCCCCCGCTGGTTGTCGCGTATGCGATCGCCGGGACGATTCACATTGACATCGAAGAAGGCGTTCTCGGAACCGACAAGTCCGGCGCACCGGTGTATCTGAAGGATCTGTGGCCGTCCGATGAGGAAATCGATGCATTACTGAAGGAAAGCGTACGCGGCGACCAGTACCTCGAAATCTACACGGAGATGTTCCGCAAGAGCGAACTGGCCGAAGGGCAAAGCGCGGTGCCGGCACAGTTTCCGTGGCGCGAGGACAGCAACTACATCCGCCGTCCGCCGTACTGGCAGTCCGACCTCACGAGCGCCGCGCGCTTCGCGGACATGCGGGCGATTGGTGTATTTGGCGATAACGTCACGACTGACGATCTTTCACCTTCAGGCGCAATCCTTCCGGAAAGCGCGGCGGGTGAATACCTGATCCAGCACGGCGTGCAGCCGGCCGAATTCAACTCCTACGGCACGCGTCGCGGCGATCACCTGGTTGCAATTCGCGCCACGTTCGCGAACAACCGGCTGCACAACGAAATGGCCGCGGGCAAAGAAGGCTCGTTCACCCGTATGGAGCCGGAAGGCACGATCATGCGCCTCTTCGATGCAGCTGAACGCTACGTCTCGCGCGGGCAGGAACTGATCGTGGTGGCCGGCAAGAACTATGGTTCAGGCTCGTCGCGCGACTGGGCGGCAAAGGGCGTGCGTCTGATCGGTGTGCGTGCCGTGGTGTGCGAAAACTTTGAGCGTATCCATCGCTCGAACCTGGTCGGCATGGGCGTATTGCCGCTTGAATTCGCTGAAGGTTACGATCGCACGACGCTGGCACTGGATGGCTCGGAAGTCTATGCAGTCGAAGGTGTTGGCGGGAAAGTTTCACCGGGTACGGCGTTGACTTTGCGCATCACGCGCAAAAATGGCGAGGTGATCACGGCCCCCGTCAAATGCCGGATCGACACTGAAGAGGAAGCGGAAATCTTCAACGCTGGCGGCCTGCTGCCGCGTATCTCTGGCGAAATGCTCGAGGCTGCATAAACATGGCCTTCGTCTTCGCCTATGTTGGATGCCGCCCGACGCGCGAGCGCAATGCGCGTGGCAAGGGGATCGGCGTTTATGCGGTTGATCCGGTATCGGGCGCATGGGAGCGGGTCGAATCATGCGAGGCACTCGACAATCCGAGCTTCCTTGCGCTTAACGAAACGCAGGACGTGCTATATGCCGTGCATGGTGACGGTACGGAGGTCAGTAGTTTCGCGGTCGATGCATCGACTGGCCGGCTCAGCCTGCTGAACCGGCAGACCTGCCAAGGGCGTAATCCAGTGCACCTCGCACTGTCGCGCAGCGGTGATGCGCTTGTCGTCGCGAACTATGCGACGGGGTCTGCCGTCCAGTTTCCGATCGAGACAAACGGCGCGCTTGGGCCGGTCTCGTCTCTTGTCGAACTGCCGGGAACGCCGGGCCCGCATCGTATCGAGCAGGTGTCGTCACATCCGCACCATGTCGCGCGCTTCGCGACCCAGCGATACAACACAGAGTGGCACATCGTGCCAGACAAGGGGCTCGACACCGTCTTCGCCATCAGATGGAGCGGTATTGGCAACGCGCCGGTCGTCACCTCGGGTCGGAGTCGCGAAGGCGCAGGGCCGCGACATGCTGCATTACATCCGTCGCTGCCACTCGTCTACGTTGCAAACGAACTGGATTCCACGTTGACGGCCTGGGGATTCGAGCCGTTGAGTGGCGCACTGGAGCCACTGCACACGACATCCCTCCTGCCTGCCGGTCGTCATGAACTCTCACGCGCCGCGGGCATTGCGATCCACCCCGACGGCCGCGCGCTATACGTTTCGAACCGTGGTCACGACAGTATCACTACGGTCGAACTTGACGGTACGACGGGCATTCCTGTGAAAACAAGGTGGACCGACGCTCAGGGTCAGTGCCCACGGTTCCTGTGCCTGAGCCATGACGCCCGCATGCTCTACGTCGCCAATGAGCTATCCGACTCGATCGTTCAATACCTGATTGATGCAGTCAGCGGGACTCCGTCACCGACGGGCCGTGTTGTCAAAACGGGCAGTCCTGTGTGCATCACCTTCAAAACTCAATAGGAGCATCACGTGGCCCAATACAGGATTCCTGCCGTCTATATGCGCGGCGGCACGAGTAAAGGCGTCTTCTTTCGCGCAGACAGCCTGCCTTCAGACCCGGTTCTGCGGGACAAGATTCTGCTGCGCGTGATCGGCAGCCCGGACCCTTACCAGAAACAGATTGACGGGATGGGCGCGGCTACGTCGAGCACCAGCAAGCTGGTTACAGTCGGACCTTCATCACGCCCGGACTGCGACGTTGACTATCTGTTCGGTGCCGCATCGATTGAGAAGCCGGTTATCGACTGGTCGGGCAACTGCGGCAACCTGACGTCCGCCGTTGGCCCGTTCGCCATTGCGCAGGGACTGGTCCATGCGCCGCGTGACGGCATCGCGACGGTGCGAATCTGGCAGGCCAACATCAACGCGAAGATCATTTCGCATGTGCCGATGAAAGATGGCCAGGTTGTTGAAGAGGGCGACTGCGAACTGGACGGCGTGACTTTTCCTGCGGCAGAAATCAGGATCGAGTTCCTTGATCCGGGTGGCTCGGAAGACGGTGAAGAAACTGCCGGAGGGATGTTTCCGACGGGAAATCCCGTCAATGCGCTGGATGTTCCTGGTTATGGCGCGTTTCAGGTCACGATGATCAACGCGGGCAATCCCGCGATTTTCATTCACGCGGAAGACCTCGGCCTGCGCGGGAACGAGATGCAGGCGGACGTCAACAGCAATGCGTCGCTACTTGAAAAGTGCGAAGCGATCCGCTCGCACGCCGCTGTACGCATGGGTCTGGCTGCTACGGCCGGAGAAGTGACAGCGCTGCGGCCCCATACACCCAAGCTCGCTTTCGTGTCGTTGCCGACTGGCTATGGAGCATCGAGTGGCAAGACCATTGACCCGTCGATGGTCGACATCAACGCGCGAATCCTGTCGATGGGGAAACTTCACCATGCGATGACGGGCACCGGCGCGGTGGCGATCGCTGTTGCCGGCGCGATTCCGGGCACAGTCGTCAACCAGCTTGTGGCAGGCAAGAAGTCCGGGCAGATCCGCTTCGGTCATCCATCCGGCGTGATGGCGGTCGGTGCAGAAGCCGAGCAGCGCGATGGTACGTGGGTTGTCACGAAAGCAATCATGAGCCGCAGCGCACGCCGTCTGATGGAAGGCCACGTATTCGTGCCGTCCTCTCTCGATCCAGCGAACCACTGACTCTCCCTTATGCAGCGCCTCCCGTGGGCGCTGTGCCCCTCGCACTCAATGTCCACATTAACGAATCGGCGCACAAGACCGATCCATACGTAGTACGACTACGGAGACACCGCATGGAACGCACTGGTGAATTGTCAATGGAAGCTCAGAAAGCAGAACGTGTTCCATTCTGGCCGAACGGATGGTGGGCCATCGTGGACCTGCGCGTCGGCATCATTCCTTTGCCTATTTACGTACTTCTGGTCGGTCTGATTATCGCTTTCGTGGTGACGGGGAAGGTTCCCGGCGAGATCTCGATGGCAATCGCGGTACTTGTTGTATGTGGTTTCACGTGTGCGGAAATTGGCAAGCGCCTGCCGTTCTTCCGGAAGATCGGCGCGGGAGCAATCGTGGCGACATTCCTGCCTTCAGCGCTTGCGTTTCACCATCTGCTTCCGGTCAAGCTGCTGACCATGGTGACCACGTTCACCAACGTCAGCAACTTCATGTATCTGTTCATTGCATCGATCATTGTTGGCAGCATATTCAGCATGGATCGGTATGTGTTGATCCGTGGCTTTGTGAAGATCTTTGTCCCGCTGGCAACGGGGTCCACGATGGCCGGCATCGTAGGAACGGCAGTAGGTACTGCTTTGGGTCTCGGTACACAGCACACACTGCTGTACATTGTTGTTCCCATTATGGCTGGCGGTGTCGGCGAAGGTGCGATACCGCTGTCAATGGGCTACTCCGAAATCCTGAACGTCGCGCAGGGCCCGGTGTTCGCCCAGGTGTTGCCGTCAGTGATGATCGGCAGTCTTTCGGCGATCCTGTTCTCCGGTCTGCTGAGCTGGCTCGGTGAAAAAAAACCGCACCTAACTGGCAACGGCATGCTCCAGCCCGACGCGGATCGACATAGCGACGCTCCGAAAGAAGAGATTCCCGGTGCGCCGGATGTCAACACCGTCGCGGCGGCAGCGATCACCGCGATATCGCTCTACCTGGTGGGGCTGTTGTGTCACCGCCTGCTGGGTTTACCTGCGCCTGTTGCGATGCTGTTCGTGGCGGTCTTTATCAAGATCGGGCGCTTCGTGTCTCCGAATCTGCAAGGCGGTGCCCGCATCGTCTACCAGTTCTTTTCGACAGCAGTGACCTATCCGTTGCTGTTCGCGATCGGCATTGCGATGACGCCATGGGACAAGTTGATGGCCGCGATTAACGTGCCGAACGTAATCACGATCGTCTGTACGGTCGCAACCTTGATGGCCACCGGCTTCGTAGTAGGGAAAAAGCTCGGGATGTATCCGATCGATGCAGCGATCGTCAACGCCTGCCACAGTGGACAGGGTGGTACTGGCGACGTAGCGATCCTGACGGCGTGCAACCGGATGGCCTTGATGCCTTTTGCACAGATCGCGACGCGGATTGGAGGCGCGCTGACAGTCACTGTAACTCTGCTTGTACTGTCAAGGCTGCACGGATCGAGTTGTTGATGGAGCTTTCACCTTCAAGACACTACTTTCCTTGACCATGATTCCTGTTACGCATGACGTGTTGGCCGATCTGGCGCCGAACGGTCGCCTTCGTGCCGCAATTAACTACGGCAATCCTATTCTAGCGAACAAGGACGCCGCTACCCACGAGCCCAAGGGAATCTCCGTCGATCTAGCCCGAGCGCTCGCCAGGCAGCTAGGTGTGCCTGTTGATTTGATCCCGTACGACGCTGCAGGCAAGGTAGTAGACGCTCTCGAGCAAAACGAGTGGGATGTTGCATTCGTCGCGCGAGACCCAATACGGGGCAAGGGCATTGAGCAAACCTTCCCGTACATCATCATCGAAGGGGCTTACCTCGTGCGCGAGGGCTCGCCAATCAGGTCGAACGATGAAGTAGATCAATCCTGGAACACGGTCGTCGTCGGCCGGGGTAGCGCTTATGACCTGTTCTTGACGCGGACCATTACGAAAGCAAAACTTGTCAGGTCACCGACATCGCCTGGCGTTGTGGACATGATGCTTGCCGACGGCTATGGCGTTGCTGCCGGCGTGAAGCAGCAGCTAGTGAGCGATGCCGAAAGAGTGACCGGGCTGCGATTGCTCGAAGGCCGTTTCATGGTCATCGAGCAAGCGATGGGCACACCAAAGGGGCGTCCCGCAGGTGCAGAATTTGTAAGCGCGTTCTTGCGCACAATGATTGAAAGCGGCTTCGTGGCCAATGCCATTTGCACCCACGGCGCCAAGGGCGCGCTGGTCGCACCTTTATCCTCAAAAGGATGACCGCGCGGTGTGCGATCTTCCTTCTGGAAAGGGGCGTGGGCTCGGAAAGCATCCGAGTAGATGCTGGACCGCAACGCATGAATGGCCGCCTTAGGGAAAGGCGTAGGACCGTTGTGGGTCCGGCTTCGATCCCTGGCAACGTTTGCAATCCACACTCACTGCAGGTACCGACGATTCGACTCATCCGCTCAGTTCGGAGGTAAGGCGGGCGAGACGGGCAATGCGGTAGCGGTACATCGTTGCTTGCGGAGAATTTTTCAGTTGTTCGACGCGATCGCGCCAATATGTCGGCGGAAAAGGTTTTTGCGGCGCGCATGCGATGACGCGTTCGAGATGAACGAGTTCGCTTTCGAAAATGTGGTGATGCATTGTTCGAATCCCCCGGGGATGGCCAGCGTGGTCCGCTCGCGACGTCGCTCACAATCTGAATGCCTTGCGAGGATCGGTGGGTTTGCCGCGATTGGCGCAGGCTGGTTAAAAAGGACAAGCCGCCGCTGCCTGTTCCCGGGAGGGAGAGCAACGACGGCCGAGCCCCGCAGCGGCCCGCCCGGTGCATAGCCAGACGGATCCGCCATTCCGGCGTCACGCGTTGCAACGATCTTCTCTGCGGAAGCATTCAGTCGCCACGTGTCGACACACGATAGTCACAACTACAACAACAGCACAGCCCTCTCAATCTATCGCCAGCGACTCAGTATCGTTGGCGTCGATCAGCGCGTCGTGCACCTGGCAGCGCGCGATCTTTTTTTGGTCTCCCGGCTTCCCAGCTTGTCGGACAGATTCGTCGTATGTTCTGGGCACGGCTACCGCCCGTGAGAGTTATTTTTCAGGCGGTGGCGAATATCCAATTTATAAATGCAATAAACGTGCCGCGCTGTCAAACCGCATAGGGGTGGGAATATCGGAACATTCCAGTCGCGATATTGGACAGTCTCGTCCACTTGATTTCCGGGAAGTGGACGATTTCGTCCAATAGGTTATTCCCTGCGCAATTCATCCGCCATTTGCGATTCCTTTGGTGTAGGGACCGAGAGAAACTTCACGCTGAAGCTCGGCAAGCAAACCCATGGCGCTGGTGACGCGAGTGGTCGGATCTGTCGTCAGCGAGCGCAAACCGCGCTCAAGAATGTCGATGGCTTCCGCGATGCGCCCGGTGGCGCGCAGCAGATCGGCGAGGTAACGCGCGGCGTCCACGCGCGCAGGCACCGAACCGAACGCGAGCGCAGTGGACAGCGCGGTACGCAGACCCAGTTCCGCAGCGTTCACCTCGCCGAGTGCCCACTGCGCGCGTGCCCGGGTGACCAGGAGTTCGCCCAGGTAGACACGTTCCTGACGGGCGAGGGTCTCGTCGATCGCGGCGGCGAGCATCGCCTCGCACGCCTTCGCGCGGCCGGCGCGCAGCAGCATCTCGCCCTGCTGCCACGCCTTGAAGGAATAGAACAGCGCACCGCCATTGCACACGACGTGGTTATCGTAGCCGTCGAGCATGATGGCTTCCGCTTCCTCGGAATGACCGAGCGAACTGAGGTGGCACGCGCGGAGGATCTGGCCGATGCCCCGATAGAACGCGAAGCCGTTCGCGATCGACACCGATTCGAGTTCACTCGCGAGGTGGCCCAACCGGTCCATGTCATCGAACAGGCAGGCGAGCCAGGCGGCGCCCTGCAGGTTGACGGCATGAGCGAACGCGTGCGCGCCCGGCTCGGACGCGCGCAGGATCAGCATCTCCATGGCGCGCCGCGCCTGCCCGAATGCGCCGATCTGGTAGGCCGCGAGTCCTTCGAAAGTCAATGAGAGACTGGCGAGATCGATCCCTTGCGAGCCCGTACGGGTGTCGTCGCGCGTCACGCCAAGCAGGTTGCCGCGCGCGAGACAGGCAAGGGCTTCCTCGCTGTCGCCAAGCCAGAAGAGGGTGTTGGTCATCGCGACGTGGGCTTCGTCGAGTGACACCCGGTCACCGCCGTTCTGCGCGCGCTCCAGCATGTTCTGCGCGGTCGCACGCGCCTGCTTGAGTTGAAGCGTGGTCAGCTGCGTGGTCCAGACGCCGAACTGGATCCCGGCGATTTCAGCGGGCGTACAGACGCCTTCGCCAATCGCCAGGGCGGCGGCGTAGCAGGCAGTGGCCTCTGCGTACAGCCAGCCGTGCACGCTGCGCAAGCTCATGCCGAGCAGCCGGTAGGCATCGAACTGAAGGCGGCGCGCGGCCTCCTGTTCGTGGGGCGTCTGTAGCAGCTCGAGGCAGCGCCGCAACGGCGGAATGGCTTCGACGAACTTCGACTCCTCGATCAGCGCGCTCGCATGCTCGAGACACTTGCGCGCTTCCCGGTGATGTTCTTCGCGCGACTTCAGCCGCCGCTCGATGGTCTTGCGGCCCACCCCCAGCAGGGTGGCGGCTGCACTTTTATTGCCCGCGGTCCGTTCGAGCGCGCGGTCGATCAGGAGGTCCTCGGCGGCGGCGAGTTTGTCGCGTCCTTCGAGTTGCAACAGCATGTCAGCGAGGTTTGCACGCGACACCGGTCCGCCGGTCTCATTGGCGAGAAACGGTTCGAGCGAGTCGACGTCGATGAGCGTGCTTTCGGCGAGTACGCTCAACTGGCTGATCAGGTTGCGCAATTGCCGGATGTGGCCCGGCCACGCGTGCTGGCCAAGCCGGCGGATGGCAGCCGGTGAAAACTCAAGACGACGCACGTGCTGCGATGCGAAATGGGTAACAAGGGCGGGAATGTCCTCGATGCGCTGCTCAAGTCCGGGCACGGCCAGCACGAAGACCGCGAGCCGGTAGAAGAGGTCCTCGCGGAATAGCCCTTCGCGCGCGAGTTCGCGCAGGTCGCGGTGGGTCGAGGCAACCACGCGACCGGTGAACTGCAGACTGGTTGACGAGCCAATCGGACGGAAGGTTCGCGTTTCGAGTACGCGCAGCAGTTTCGGTTGCAGCGCGAGCGGCAGTTCGCCGATCTCATCGAGTAGCAGCGTGCCGTTGCCGACCTGCTGGAGAAGTCCCTGGCGGTTTTCGCCGGCGCCGGTGAACGCCCCTTTAACGTGCCCAAACAGTTCGGCTTCGACGAGGTTCTCTGGAATCGCGCCGCAGTTGACGTCGACGAACGGTTGATCCTGGCGCAGGCTGTGCGCGTGCACGCGGCGAGCGACCAGTTCCTTGCCCGAACCAGTCGGCCCAAAAATGAGCAACGGATGATCGGTGGGGGCGACCCGATCGATCATGCGGACCAGTTGGCGAAACGCTGGCGCGCCGCCCACGAAGGCACCGGAATCAGCCTTGTCGTGGGCGAACGGAGCGACAGGGGGGTGACTCATTACGAAGTACGCTCCACATGAACCGCGCGTGGCGCTACGCGGAAATTGCCGTCGACAAGACGGGACGGACGGCCATGCATCGCCCTGGTGCCTGGCCAGATTTTCCAATTGCGCTGTCGGACCGTCCGCTGCAAGAACAGGCAGAGTATGACGGCTTGTCGCCGATCTTGTCTTTTCGACAATAACGCTTGTCGAGGCTGGTTTCAAATGAACTTCGCGCTAGAAGAGGGCGAGTCAACTCGCACCCCCAATCATGTCCTCACCAGTTGTCCCGCATCGGAATCGATTCAACGGATCCAGTCGCCAACGCAAGCGCCGCGGCAGCCGACAACGCGCTGCTGTAACTATCCGCGTCCGCATTCTTCGCCGCCAGCAATTGATTTTGTGCAAGCAGCGCGTCGGTGACCGAGCCGACACCTTGCCGATACGCGTCGAACGCGGCGTCATACGTCGTCTGCGCCGCAGCAAGCAACTCTTTGGCAGCAGCCTGCGCGGCAAGACTTGTCTGCAGCGTATTCTGCGCAGCAACGATTTGCCGAACCGCTTCTTCACGGCTTCGAGTAAGACGGGTCGACGCGCTGTCCGCATCGTTGCGCGCCTGCGCGAGCACCGCCGATCGCAAGCCACCGTCATACAGCGGAATCGTCACGCCGACGATCACACTGCCGCCGTAACGGCCGCCGCTCAGGTTCACCGTCGGCAATTGCTGACCGATGGCCGGAACCGCTGAAATCGACGAACTGCCGGTGTTGTACGCCCCTGTCGCTGAGACGAATACCTTTGGCATGAAGTCCGACTCGGCCGCCTTCACTTTCGCCAGATTGACCCGCTCGGCTGCATAGGCGCTCAACACGTCCGGGCGGCGGGCGATCGCGGACGACACGATCCGGTCGATCGAGTCGCTGGTCGGCGCCGGCAGCGTGCGCGCCGGCATCTCCGCGATCCTGGGTTTCGACAGCGGAGAAATCCCCATTGCGGAGATCAGCGCGAGGTAGCTGTTGCTTTCGACGCCTTGCGCCTCTACGAGCGCGAGCTTGGCCTGCGCGCGATTCTGGTTGGCTTGCGCCACTTCGATGACGGTGCCGATGCCATGTTTGTAGCGCGACTGTGCCGCAGCCAGGATCGCGTCGGCGTTGTCGAGGCCTTGTTGCGTCGTGGCGATGCGGGCGCGCGCGGCCTGGTACGCGTAGAACGCGACGCTGACATCGAAAATGACCTGTTGGTGGACCGCGGTGAAGCCGATGTTCGCCATCACCGATGCCTGCGACGCGGCCTCGACGCGCGCGGCACGTCCGCCGAAATCGAACAGCAGCCATTGCAGCGCGACCACTGAAGTTGTGCCATGCCCCGTTGCGGTGGCCGACGAATCGCCGAACACGGAAGTGCTCGAATCATGGAGACCGGCGTATTGCCCCATTGCCGCGACCGACAGTTGCGGAAGATACGCGCTCTTCGCGATGCCGGCTGCGAGCGCCACATTGCGCGCGTCGTTCCAGGCGATGCGGGTCAGCGGGTTCGCCGATTCCGCCAGATCGATCAGTTCGGGTAGCGAGTATGCATGCGCCTGCTCCAGTGCCGGCGGAGGCGGCACGGCGGCGAGCACGGGGTTGGCGGGTAATTGGTAACTGCGTGCGGAGGCGGACGAGTTAGCCGATGCAACTGGGTTAGCCGAAGCAGCTGAGCTAGCCGGGTTAGCTGAATTCGCCGACCCTGCAAACGCCGCCGGCCCAGGCACGATGGCGCCGGCCGCGTCCGTCTGCGGATACCACGGACGGTCGGGGCTGTCCGGAGCCATGTCCAGAGATGATGTGGCGCATCCGGCCAAACCCGCTGCGGCCAGGATCGCCATTGCGAATGAAGGGTTAAGCCGGCGCATGAGTCGCGGGTTCCTTCGCTGCGTCGTTCGACGCAGCGTGTTCGAGTTGAGTGAGGCGTGCATCGCCGAGGTGCAGCAAAGCGGTGCGTGTGTCGTCGTCGTTGGCTGCTGCATCCGGTACAGCCGCATTGGGTGCGACCGGTAACGCCGGCCCACCCATGACGCGCTTAAGCCAGCCGTCGATCGCGGCATCGCGCGGGCGTCGTTCGGCGAGCAGGAACATCGGTCCTTCCAGCGCGTCGAGCTTGGCCAGCGCGCTGCGGCGTTCCGCGATCCACTGCGCGTCAGGGCGAACCCACGACGGCTCGTAGTGCATCAGCGCGAGGTCCTGTTCGAGCGCGCCGCACTGAGCCATGGCGCTCGCGGCCTGCGCCCGGCGCGTGACGGCATCGGGCAGCGCCGCCAGCCGTTCCCACTGCTGCCGCAACGCGGCGAGCCCGGCGTCGACGCGCGCCGCCACGGTGACCGGCCACACGCGTGTGAAAACCAGATAGACGACCACATTGCCGATCAGGATCCCGATCGTGCGATCCCGCGCGAGCGTCAGATCGTAACCAGGCGCCGCGCCCTGCAACACGCACATGAAGAACACCAGGGCGATCTGGAAGCCGGCATAAGCAATCCGTGGCGAGCCGAACGCGATCCACGCCGACAGCCATGCACCGATCAGCACGAGCGCCATCAACCCGGCGACGGACGACAGGACCGGCACCACGAACAGGATTGCCCCAATACCCAGGACCGCGCCCACGAGACACCCGGTGATCCGCAGCGTCATCTTCTCGACGGTCTCGGCGGTGGTGCCGAGCGAGACCATATAGACCGTGATGAAGCAGGTATGGATACCCGGCCAGTTGATCTGCGAATAGAGCAGATAACAGAACATTGCCGCCACGGTGGTTTTCAGGGCGTAGCGGACGTGCTCGGGATTCGTGAATGCATCCGGGAGGAAGAATCCACCGCGCTTGCTCGCGGGCGGCGGCGCGGTCCTCGTTTCGTCTTGAGCCTGGGTTCGTGCTTCGGCTGGCGCGTCGGTTTCGACCTGGCCTTCGCCCGCAATATCGGTTTGCGCTTCGACTACGGCGAAGCGGGTGATCACATCATGCAGATCCTCAACGACGATTCGCGCGAGCGGCGTCAATTCGTCCACGTTGGGCAGCTTGAGTTCGATGTCGACCGGATAGCCGCCTGCCTCGAGCATCCGGGCCATGTTGTCCAGCGTCCCGGCAATCGGCACGGCGAACGATGCCGGCAGCCGCCCAGACGGTTCGCTGGCCGCCAGATCGGCCGCGACCAGAATCGCCAGCGTCGACGACACGGCTTGCCGCAGCGGCCCGATATCGTCACGCACCGACGACCCGTCGACCACCGAGAGCTTGAGCCACGTGCCGATTTCCGCGTCGCCCTCGTGCAGGCATGCGCTGAGGGCGTCGGCCGTCGCCTCGGGTTCGACCAGGCTCTGCGCCGCGAGTCGCAGACGCTTCGCGAGCGCGCGGCCGGCCAGCTTCCGCGGCGACGGCGCGATCAACAGGTTGACGCCGATCGAGATACCGACCGGAATCGCGACCATCAGCCAGACGTAGAGCAGGGCGCGCGTCGCCACTTCGCCGAACGGTACGCTGCCGAGTTCGCCGAGCGCAAAGCCGACGATCATCGCGAGGATCGCGCCCACCGGCCGCAGCTTGCTCGCCGAGGTCACGAACAGCAGACCGAACGATAGCCCCGTGATGCACGCAACCCGCCACATGGGATCGTCGAGCGCGAACATGGCCACCACCGTGACCAATCCGATCATCTGCGTGACCAGCACCATCAGCGCCGAGCTCAGCATCACGCTCAACACCCGGTCGGGCCGGTTCAGGAAGAACACGACATAGGCGGAGATCGCGGCTTCCGGCGTGCCGTACGCGCTCGTCACGAACGCCGTCAGCGCGCAGATCAGCGCGATGCGCGTCGCCATCGCCGCGCGCCCGGGATAGGGCGCAAGCAGCTTCAGGATGTCGGCGGGGCCCGGTCGGGCAAGATCACCGGCAGGCTGCGCCATGCCGGACCTCGACTATCGCACTCGCACCGATCCGCACCAGCCGGGCGGCCGGCTCGTCGAGCCGCACACGCACGGGGAAACGCTGGGCGACCCGCACCCAGTTCACGGACTGCTGGACGATCGGCAAGGTACGCGGCAGATTGATACGGTCGGAATCGGCCACGCCCGCGCCGATGCCGACCACTTTGCCGTGAATCGCCTGGCTGCGGTCGATCATGGAATAGACGGTCGCACAATCACCCGGCTGGATCCGCGCGAGCGCCCCTTCCCGGAAGTTGGCGACGGCGAACCATTCGTCCGCGTGGACGAGCGTGAAGATCGACTGATGCGGCGCGACCGTCTCGCCCGCCAGCACCGACAGCCCCGTGACGAAGCCATTTTGCGAGGCACGCACGACGGTGTCGTCGAGGCTGCGCTGCGCGAGCGCGAGCGCAGCCTCGCGTGCGTGCACGACGGCGATGGCGTCTGCCTCGTCGCCGATGGTCTGCGCGGTCGCCTGCTTCTGCTCCTGTGCCTGCTTCAGCGACAACGCGGCGTCGTGTTGCGCGACTTGCGCCTGATCCAGTTGCTGGACTGGTACGTAGCCTTTCGCCACGAGCGGCGTGAGCCGCTGGACGGTGCGCGACGCCAGTTCGTAGTTGTGTGCGGCTTTACCCGTCTGGTCGCCGGCGATGGCCGCATTGGAGCGCTCGCCGACAATCGTCCTGCGCCGCGTTTCGAGTGCCGCGCGGGCCAGTTCGAGGTCGGCCTGGGTCTGCGCGACCATGAGCCGATAAGGCACAGGATCGATCTCGAAGAGCACGTCGCCCTTCGCGACCCGCTGGTTCTCTTCCACGGGCAGCCGGATGATCCGGCCGCCGACCGGCGACGCGACGTGCACGACGTCGGCATCGATCGTCGCGTCGTCCGTTGACGGAAACCGGGTCGTCCGGTCATAGCCGTACCAGGCCGCCGCGACGCCAAGTACGACGATCACGCCCGCGATCACGCGGCCTTTGGCAGAGCCTTGGCGCTTACCGGCAATTTTCATAGAAGCTGTCCTGTTCCCGAAAGCCAGAAGAGCACGCAGACCGTCAGACCGATGGCCACGCAGACGGAGAGCTGAAACGGGACGATCTGCGCCCACCCCGTGGAAACGAAGATCCGATGGGCGATGAGTGCGCCGACGAGCCCGACTACCGCGCTCAACAGCCAGAGCGGAAAGTAGGCGCCGAAGATTTCATACGACGGCGCACCGCGCAGCGTACATCCCTGCAAGGACAGGCTCAGGGCAAGCGCGGCCGGAAGAGTCGGCGTGCGGTGCACGATCGGGGTGCAGGCACGTCCATGATTTGGCTTGAGCGGCATTGCGGCGTGGCAAGGTGAATGAATACGTTATGGGAGCAACGGAATCACGGGCACTTTACCAGTGCGGCGGTTTCGTTTCGACGTATTCTGCACTTGCACGCGTTGAGTTATTCCAGATCGTTGATATCGAAACGGACAGTTGTGTTTCGAAAAGCGCGCGCAATGCGTGATGGATATTAAGCATCGTGCTTGCGCGCGCTGATGTCCTTATGTCGTTGACATCGTTAAAAATGGTGTCCGTCAAACTCTACGGCACGGCTTTTCGAGCCTGGCGTCGCAAATAGATGTTGTTGAAAATCAGCGCAGCGCCAGTCATACACGCACCGGCGATTTGCCAATGTCCCGGAACCACGCCGGTCAGCGAAGACACGACGAACGTCGTGACGGGTAGCACGTCCATGAACAGCACGCCGTTGAGCGGGGTGAGAATCTTGTTACCCATGTTCCAGAACAGGATCGCAATGAAGCCGGCAATCGGGCCCATATAGAGAAGGTGAGGGACGACGCCGCGCAATGCCGTTGCCGATGGCACCGGTACAACGTGAAGCGCGAACAGCAACACGTTGAGGCCGATGATCGTAGTGAGTCCGAGCCAGGTGGTCATCGTCGTGTATTTGAGTGCGGACCAGTTCTTGAAGTGGGACGCGCTAAAGGTGTATATCACCCAGCACAGTGCGCCGAGCACGATTAAGGCGTTCGCCGAATAGTGCTGCGGTTCGCGCAGAACGGCAGCGATGTCCCCTTTTGTCACCACGAGCGAGACGCCGGCGAATGACATCAGGATGAACAGAAACGAATAGAGCGGCGGGCGGCGTTTGCGTACGATCGAGTTCACGAGCAGGCCCATCATGGGCTGTGTTGCCATCATGATCGATGCAGTCAGGGCGCCCTCGCGTCCCGCCAGTTGTTGCCCCAGAAAGACGAACGATCCGAATCCGCAAAAGCCCACCGATCCGAGCAGCCACGCCAAGGCAAACGATTCCCCATTGGCCTTCAGCGCGCCTTTTCCTTCCTTTATCAGCAAGAGGGTGAGAAACGCGGTGCCCGCGATCAGATATCTAAGCGACGTAAACGTGAATGGATCGACATGCACGAGGGCGCTGGTCATCACTGGAAACATGATGCCCATCAATATCGTTGCCATTACGCACAACACGACACCCTTCCCGTAGCTGCCGCGGATCGACTGCGCAACCGGACCGACCGATGGGGTGCCAAGACCAGACACCGGTGCGGATGCAGCCGAAAATTCGATGGGCTTATTCATGAATGATCGTTCCAGAAATAGGCAAAAATTTTTAGACCAGCGCTCGCATTGTCATGTCGACGATCGACACCAGTTCGTTCTTGCTGACATTCACTTTGCCTAGCACGCGCAAGCCCTGAACCATGCAAAGCAGGAAGTTGCCGACAGCTTGCTCGTCGAGCCCGGCGTTGAATTCCCCCGCTTGCTGGCCGCGGACCACGGCGGCGACGAGATGAGAGGCAATCCGTCTCAACGTGGTCTCGATGTGAGGGCGTAAAGCCTCGTCAGTCGGCAACATCTCGATGGCTGCGTTCGTGATGAGGCAGCCGTGTCGTCCCGACAGCTTGCTGGAGACCTGGGTGTAATGAAGCAAAGCCTCACGAAGTGCCTCGCGCGGTGGCAGATCGACGGCGAGCCGCTCTTTCAGGCGCGCAATGGCGCCCTCTGCGTAACGATCGAATGCGGCGACCAGAAGCCCGTGCTTATCGCCAAACGTGCTATAGAGGCTGGCGCGAAAAAGGCCCGTCGACTGGCACAACGATTCAATCGACGTGGCATGGTAGCCCTGTTCCCAGAAGACCTTGCCGGCAATCCCGGTGACTTCGTCAAGATCGAATTCACGCGGCCGCCCGCGCTCGGACGGCGGGGCGGAAGGACCGGTAGAAGCAGGGTGTCGTCTCATGGTGAGCGAATATTAGGACTGATCGTTCTGAAATTCAAGCGCTTTCGCAGAAGAGAGAAAACGGCGTCCGGCTCTGCCAGAAGGCAAACGGGTTTTCCATGACGCGAAGTCAGCAGGAAGGGGCGCCACGTCCGCCACTCAACGAGTGGTGACTCGCGTGCTGCTGAACGTTTCACCCAATAAAACGAATTGGCCGTTTTATTGACTCTAAAAATAATCAAATTGCATACCGCCAGGTTGAATTTCCTGAAACGGCATCGTTACGCTATCAACGATTCGACGTTCAATGTAAGCTCTCCCGCATTATTACTTTGGAACCAATTAGATGGAAAACACCTTGAAAGCGTCGAGATGGATTTCTTCCTGGATCGTGGCTGGTTTTATCGGGTTGGGCATTACTGCCTGCAGTTCGTCGGGTACATCGCCGGGAAACGGAACGGCCGCGAGCGCGGCAGTCCCCACGGATGACCAGATCGTGTCCGCGTGGGACTACCTGTATGGGCGCTATCTGGTGTTGCAGCAGGAGAATTACGACATCAATGTGGAGAAGGTCGGCTACAACAAGATTAAATACAATCCGTTGGGATCGGCCCAGTTTGTGAATCCCAACCTCGACGTCGCCTACCTTGAGGCATGGCTCGCCGCAGACAATGATCATGCCGTCATCCTGAACGTGCCGCGAGTCAAGGGTCGTTACTACACGGCTGAATTGCTCGACGGATGGGGCGAAGTCATCACCAATATCAACGAACGCACGTACCCTGACCACCCGAATGGAAAGTTCGCGCTGGTGATCAAAGGAACCAATCCGCCGGTGCCCTCCGATGCCGTCAAGATTGAATTGCCTTCTGCCAAGGCGAAGTTGCTGGCGCGCGTGGAACTTAAAGGATCCCCAAAAACAGCAGTGCGGCTGCAGCATCAGTTCACGGTGCATGCTTCGCCTGACATCGCGATCGATCCGCCCTTTGCCGTACCGGCCTTTACGCCGGCAGCGCCAATCCGCGCCGAGATCTTCGATCACGTAACCGAAGTACTGGCAACCTATCCGGACGCCATGCCGAAGGCACCGGAGTACCAGGCAGCGGCAATCAACGTTGCTAACTACATGAAGAGCAACGACGACGCTCGCAAGCGGGTCGACGATGTGATCAGGACCAAGGCGATTCCTGGCTTTCTGGCAGGCGCCAGGGGCTTCGGCACACAGAAGGGCGGTTGGTCCGTCTCTTATGTGGCGGGCAAGTTTGGCAATGACGTGATGGCGCGTGACATCATCAACTACGGCGGTCTGTGGGCAAACGCCATTAGCGAGGCCATCTATTTTGTAGGTCTGACCGACAGCGACAAGCAGCCGCTTGATGGCAGCAAGACCTATGAGATCCGGTTTGCTAAAGGCGAAAAACCGGACGCGCATGTGAATGGATTCTGGTCAGTCACGCTGTACAGCGTGCCGGACTACCGCGTGGTACCCAACGCGATACACCGCTATAACCTGAATAATGTGTCCCATCTCAAGGCCAACGCGGACGGCAGTACCAGCATCTGGCTGGCGCCGGTACGGCCGAAGAACGTGCCCCAAAGCAACTGGCTGCCTACGCCTGAGGGCAAGGGATTCTCGCTGACTTTCCGCGCGTATGTGTCGAAGCAGGAAGTCCAGCAAGGTGAATGGTTCCCAGCGCCGATCATGGCAGTGCAATAAGCTGTCTGGCTGCGACAAGCCGCTTTGGCCGGCATTCTGGACGGGACGATGCGGTGTACGCTGCGTTCCGCGGTTACTGCGGTGTCGTGGCCTCGGGCATATCGTCTGACGCCCGTAGCGCCGCATTGGCCGTGACAAGCAACCCCGCATCGTGTTCGTGCAGCGCTGCATCGACCGCGTCCAGGGCCTTCTTCAATTCCTTCAAGTCGGACTTCGTCGCATTGCCGGTTTCTGAAATTGCTTCGGCCTCTTTCTTCAGGCGCTTGACGAGTTTCGCGGCGAACCGGCTGTCGAGCGTCCCTTCGTGTACGAACGCGTTGATCTGCGTTGCCAGCGCGGTCAGCGCTGTTGCGGTCGTGTCGTTCGACTCGCCGGCCGGGTTGGAGGCGGACTTCTTGCTCATCATGGTTCTCCAGGTGAATCCAAGTGTACTGATCAGGAATAGACCGTGCAAAGCACGGCCATTTGAAAAAGCGACAGGGGCTTTGTATGGCGCCGCGATGTAACGCGGCTTTCAGGAAGAGGTCGCGCCGCTGTGTGGGCGCGAGGCAGGTACGCCTTAGCTTAGCACGGCCCGGTAGCCGCTGAATGACAGTTGCTCGCACGCGAGATTGATGACTGACATGCCGCGCTGGCTGGCTGGCTTGCCTGCATGCCAACACGAAACAGTCGTGATGCCCTCGGCTAAGCCGGGGAAAATGCGGGGGTAAGCTCGCCACCTAGCGACGCCCGCTGCGGCCCCACACGTAGCGCACCCAACGTTGCCACCTGCTCCGCTGTGGAGCGATAGCGTTGCGCGACGCCTGCTCTTCGCGGTCGCGCTCGACGCTCTTCTGCACCTGTTCGTGGATCTGGCGCAGCGTCAAGCCACCGGGACCTTTCAGTTTGTCGGGATCGGAATCGGAATCGTCTGTCATGGGAATGGCCTCATCCGGATGAGTCGACTCGATCTTGATACAGATGCACAGTTGCGGCAAGCACATGGAAACAGTCCGCCGGCAGGCGTGTTGCCGGATAGGCGGGCCGTCCTTCAAGACGGTGCGTGGCGGCGCATGCAGAAGCACCCAGGGATCAACGCCAGGCTTTTACGTGAACCGCCTTCGAATCCGCAGGACTGGCACAATCTGGGTGACCTCCGATTCGCTTGGGAATCCTCATGCCAGATGCTGTTCCGCCTTCGTCGCCCTCATCGCCTTCGTCACGTGTCGGCCCCCTGTTTGCCCTGTTTCCGTTCCTGCGCCCGTATGCCGGCCGCTGGGCGCTCGCGTTCCTCGCGCTGGTGACGTCGGCGGGCGCCACCCTGGTGTTGCCGGTCGCGTTCAAATATCTGATCGATCGTGGCTTCGCGGGGGGCGACCGGGCGCATATCGATCGCTATTTTCTCGCGCTATTCGTCGTATCGCTGGTGCTGGCCACCGCCACAGCGCTGCGCTTTTACCTCGTGTCATGGCTGGGCGAGCGGGTCACGGCTGATTTGCGCCGTGCGGTCTACGACCACGTGCTGGGGATGAGTCCGCAGTTCTTCGAGACCACGCAGACCGGCGAGGTACTGTCACGACTCACAGCCGACACCACGTTGATCCAGACGGTGGTGGGCACCAGCCTGTCGCTGGGATTGCGCAACTTCTTCCTGCTGACCGGTGGCGTGACGATGCTGGCGGTGACGAGCCCGGTGCTATCCGGTTACATCATCGCCACGCTGGTCGTGGTGGTCGCGCCGATCGTGATCTTCGGCCGGCGCGTGCGGCGGCTCTCGCGTGCGAGCCAGGACAAGATCGCGAACACGAGCGCGCTGGCGGGCGAGGTGCTCAACGCCATGCCGACCGTGCAGTCGTATACGCAGGAGCCCTTCGAGGCGCGGCGGTTTGCCGGCGCGGTGGAGGCGGCCTTTGAGACCGCGCTCACGCGTATTCGCGCGCGTGCCTGGTTGACCGCCGTGGTGATCGTGCTGGTGTTCAGCGCCATCGTGTTCGTGCTGTGGCTTGGCGCGCAGGCGGTGCTGGCCGGGCGCATGACGGCGGGCCAGTTGTCCCAGTTCATCCTCTACGCGGTGTTCACGGCCGGCGCCGTGGGCGCGGTCGCCGAGGTGTGGGGCGATCTGCAGCGCGCGGCCGGCGCCACCGAACGTTTGCTGCAACTGCTGGCGGCGCGCTCGCCGGTGGTGCAGGCCGGGACCACGGTCGCGCTGCCTGTGCGAGGCGAGGGCATCCGCTTCGACAACGTCAGCTTCTCGTATCCATCGCGCCCTGGCATTGCTGCGCTCTCCGCACTCTCGCTCGATGTCCGTCCGGGTGAACACGTCGCCTTGGTCGGCCCGTCCGGCGCGGGCAAGACCACGCTGTTTCAACTGCTGCTGCGCTTTTACGATCCACAGTCCGGCAGCATTCTGATCAACGGCGTCCCGACGCGTGACGTGCCGCTTGCCGAATTGCGCAAGGAAATCGGCGTGGTGCTGCAGGAATCGGTGATCTTTTCCGGCAGCGTGCTCGACAACATTCGCTACGGCGCGCCAGAAGCCTCACTTGCGCAAGTCCAGCGGGCCGCCGACATGGCCGCTGCGGCCGGCTTTATCGAAGAACTGCCGCAAGGCTACGATACCTTTCTCGGCGAGCGCGGCGTGCGACTGTCTGGCGGACAGCGCCAGCGCATTGCGATCGCTCGCGCGATCCTGAAGAACCCGCCCATCCTGCTGCTGGACGAAGCCACCAGTGCGCTCGATGCCGCCAGCGAACGACTGGTACAGATGGCGCTGGACAATGCCGCGCAGAACCGCACCACACTGGTTATCGCGCACCGCCTCGCGACCGTGCAACAGGCCGACCGCATCGTCGTGCTGGAACAAGGCCGCATCGTCGCGCAGGGCCGTCATACCGAGCTCCTTCTGAGCTCACCGCTCTATGCCCAGCTTGCTGCCTTGCAGTTCGGCGAGCAATCGGGGCAGGCGGTGCAGCGAGGCGCGGTGAGCGACCCTATTGGGTCTGCGTAAAGAGGCGACCCTGGTCGCAAACCTTGTTCATTTCGGCGGCGCCGGCACTAGGCCATACCTGGTCATGACACCGATCAGCTTCTCACGGTCGGGCGGGCCGCCTGCATTGATTATTGCGCCGACATCACGAAAATACTGAGCGCCAATGTCGGGCGTAAGGACAATCAATGCGCGGGCTGTGTCATTGTGCGGATTGCTAAAGTGATGGACAGCGCCTCGTGGAGTGAACATCCAATCTCCTGGTGTCAGGTCCCGGACATTCTCATTCACCGAGTATCGAAGCATGCCCTCCAGGACATAAACGCATTCTTCGTTATTTGTGTGGCTGTGTGGCGGTGGAACTTGCGAGTCAGGCGGCACGGTCAACTCGAAAACGCCCATGCCACCTGTTGCCGTTCCGTCGATCAGGTACTGAATGCTCAGTCGGCCAACGTTGATGGGTTCGCTTGAAGCCGCGTCGTTGAGCGTCATTTTTTAACTCCTTCGGATGGAGAATTCTTTTCAGTTCAGCGACCAAGGGAACCCAATGCAACCTGGATTATGCGCCTCCTGGATCAGTTTGAAGGCGGAACAGATCGAATCATTGAGCCTGCGCGATCTCTAGCGCGTCGCGGAGGTAGGCGAGCATCTCCCGGTCGATTCCCGTGCCCGCCAGTATCGCGGGCTCGTTCTCGTATGCGGCCTGGAGTTTCCGATGGGTCTCCGGGTCCGTACCGACATAAGAGTTGAACAGATCCATCCAGCGCTGCGCGAGCTTTTGAACCGATGGGTCGTCGACGGATTTGCGGCTATCCATGGCGCTCCTGACTTCCGCGACGAGCCCCGGCCATTCAGACACGTAACGCTCGTCTCCGTCACGCATGCGCTGCAGTTCCTGTGGCGACAGATATTTCGCGTAGAGCGCGAACTTCGAATGCCTGACAGCGCGTGTCATGTAGGCCAGCATTTCCATCGTGATGCCGCTCTTCACCTGTAATACCGGTTCGTTGCGATGCATGGTGTCGAGCTTCGAAAGCAGGCGCGGATCGCCGCCGGTGTAATCGGCCACCATCGACATCCAGCGGCTTGCCAACGCCTGGGCCTCCTGACTTTCGACGGGAATGCCGCGATCCATCAGTGCGTGCACCGCCTGAATCAATGCCGGCCAATTCGCCGCCCCGGCTAGCTTGTTCGAACGAAGCTGGCTCTGCTCGTCCGGCGTAAGGTATTTATCTTGCATGGTCATCAACTCCAACGTGGTTAGCCAGTCGGCAAGATCGGGCTCTTCTCCCGTCATCAACTGGCCACGCAAACGATGAAGTCTGTCGCGCAGGTCGGTTGCACGATCGATCTGTTGAGTCAGCGCTGCTATCTGCTGCTCGATAACCGTCGAGAGGGTAGAGTCCGGTCTTGCCAGCAAGGCCCCGATGTCGGCCAACGACAGATCCAGCCGCCGCATCGCCTGGATCTGATGCAGCCTGGCGATGTCGTCGCGGTTGTAGAGCCGGTAGCCGGCATCGGAGCGGGCAGAAGGCGTGAGCAATCCGATCGCATCGTAGTGATGAAGCGTGCGTACCGTAATGCCGGATCGGCTGGCTAGTTCACCTACTTTCAGCAGCATCGAAATTGCTCCTTTCTTCATACCTGCATGGAGACTAGAACCTGACGTTGCGTGAGGGTCAAGCACGGCGTTAAAGCCTCAGAGCCTCAAAGCGATGAGCTTGCCCGTTGTCACTTCACACCGTGCTTCGCCTGCCAGCGCTGCGTGAACGCGATCTCGTCGTGTTGCGCCTTGATGATGTTTCGGGCCAGGCGTTTCAACTCGGGATCTTTACCGTATTTCAGTTCCACCTGCGCCATCTCGACCGCGCCTTGATGATGCGGAATCATATGCGCCACGAAGTCCTTGTCGGCATCGCCCGTGTAGGCAGGCGCGTCCATGCCTTGCATCATTTTCTCGTCGGCGTCCTTGAACGCCTGCGTCGATGCGCTCGACCCGGCGTCCGTTGAACCGGACATGTCCATGCCGGGCATCGAGGCACCCTGCTGGGCGTAGACGGGTGCAGCCGCGACGGCAATTGCAACGCCGCTGAAAAGGCAAAGGGCACGGAATGCGCGAAGGTTATTCATATTAGGTTTTCCGTAGGGGAAAAAGTCATTTCAGGCGAATAGGCCGCCTAGTTCAATCGACAGACCTGACCTGATGCGATCTGGTTAGCCCTTGGGCGACGGATGAAAGCCCGCTGCCTCGATGGCCTCGATGACGCGTGCCGGCGGCAGCGTCGAGGTGACCGTCACGATTTTAACGGGAACATCGACATCGACCCTCGCTGCGGGGTCGAGGCCGGTCACTGCGCGCGTAATGGCATTGGCGCATCCGCCGCATGACATATCCGGGATATTGAATTCCATTTCTTGCCTCCGATGAGAAATCAGAACTCAAGCGTGGACCTTCCCATGGTGGGAAGGTCAAGCGTTTACGCAGATGTTCATGCTGTCGCCAGCCGTAAGAACGCGATTCATCAATGCGGTGAATCCCGGGTATCGGCCGTCCATCCAGGGAAAACCTTACCGGGCTTTTGTGCGATAGCTCACGAAGACAAGCCAAACTTACTTGGCCAAACTTTTTGAGATGTTATGCTGGGCCGTCCCTTCCTTTGCAGAAGACAGGTACGTGCCATTTCATAGAATACCTAATTAATTAGGAGTCAGGCATGTTGAAAAAGGTGGTCGATCGGGCGAAACAGATCCGACGCAGCGAGGGATTCAAGCATTCCGTGGCTATGCCGCGCCGGATTTCACTTCATGCTAAACAACGTTTAAACAGGGGCGTTTTTTCCATCGAGATTCAGGAGAACTCCGGGTTTTTCTCCGTGATGCAGATGGTCCTGTTTATTCTGATGTATTGCGACGAGAAATGCCTCACCCCGTGCATTAGCGCACGCGGTGGGCTGTATGGCGACGCCGAAGGAAAACTGGACTGGTTCTCGGCTCTCTTCGAGCACGTGCACACTGCCCCGGGACCCGCGTTCACTCAAAAGGTGAGAACGTCGACAGTGCGCGACCTGGTCCAGCTGGGCTTTCGCCAGCGCTATGAAGCCCGGCTTGAACTCAGTAGCGCAAGCGAACTCTTCCTCGCGCACTATCGTCCGGCCGCGCATATCTACGAAGAAGTCGACGCGATCTGCCAGAAGCTCGGGCTCGGCGAGTCGACGCTGGGCGCGCATTTCAGAGGTACCGACAAGACGCTGGAAGCCGTCCCGGTTTCATGGGGAAGCTTTTGCCGGCAGGTGGAATCGACGCTTGCAGAAAACCCGCAGTTAACCCGTATTTTCATCTCGAGCGACGAACAGGCGTTTATCGATTTCTTTATTGCCTGGCCATTCAGCAAGCCGGTCAGGGTAGCACCGGCAAAACTGCTCGCATCCGGCAGCACGCCCGTTCACTTCAGCGGCTATCCGGGACTCGAAATCGGCCGCGAGGCGCTGGTTTCCTGCTTGCTGCTGGCCAATTGCGGGTTCCTTGTGAAGACGCCGTCCTATCTGTCCGCATGGTCGAAGATATTCAATCCCGCCCTGCCGGTGAAGCTTGTATCGCCTCCGCGTCCGGACGCATTCTGGTTCCCGGATAGCCAGCTCTGGCTCGAACAGGCTGCGCACGATAAAGCGGCTCGAGCGGCATAAGCGGCAGCATAAACGCCGGCCGCTTTCAAACGGTAGTTCGAACGCCTGAAAATCCCCCAGCAAGACCATGCCGCCGCGCCAGTCCGGCGGCCTCTCACACCACGCCCATCGTTTTTACGAAACGCCGCGAAGTATTAACGCTTCGTTTACGCGGATTTGCCTAAATTTCACGGTGCAGGAGTCCGTTGTGGGAGACGAAGCCATGGATCTGCTTTACCTCATTGCAATCATTGCGTTCGGCGGCCTCGTCGCGGCCTTTGTGGTTGGCTGCGACAAGCTTCGCCGCGCGCCCGGAGGCCGTCCATGACGACCTGGATGACGTGGCTCGCGGCGGCCTCGACGCTGATTCTGTTCGCTTACCTCGTGTATGCCTTGCTACGCGCGGAGGCCCTCGAATGAACTTAAACAACCTGTTTCAGCCCGGCCTGTTCATCGTCGTGCTGATCGCGCTCGCCATCCCGCTCGGCCGCTATATGACAGGCGTGGTGGACGGGTCTTCGGTCGTCGTGCGTCGTATCGGGCGGCCGATCGAAACCGCGCTCTACAAGCTCGCCGGGGTCGACCCCAGCGCCGAAATGTCATGGAAGTACTATGCGCTAGCCGTACTGGCGTTTAATACGCTCGGTGTGCTCGCGGTGTATGGATTCCTGCGTCTGCAGCAATGGCTGCCCGCGAACCCGCAGGGCTTCGGCCCGATGACGCCCGACGCCGCCTTCAACACGGCCGTCAGCTTCGTGACCAACACGAACTGGCAGGACTACACGCCGGAATCGACCGTCAGCTATCTGACGCAGATGGCTGCGCTGACGGTGCAAAACTTCTTTTCCGCCGCCACCGGCATTGCGGTCGTGGTCGCGTTGATTCGCGGTTTCGCGCGCCATACGACGGCGACGATCGGCAATTTCTGGGTCGATCTGACGCGTATCACGCTGTATATCCTCGCGCCGCTCGCGACGGTGATCGCGCTGGTCCTGATCAGCCAGGGCGTGATTCAGAACTTCAAGTCGTATGAGGATGTGCCGACGCTGCAGGTGACGACGTATCAAACCCCGAAGACCGACGCCCAGGGCAACCCCGTCAAGGACGCGAAGGGCAATCCAGTGATGGTGGACAACAAGGCCGACAAGCAGACCATTGCGATGGGGCCGGTCGCGTCGCAGGAAGCGATCAAGATGCTCGGTACGAACGGCGGTGGTTTTTTCAACGCCAATTCCGCGCATCCGTACGAGAACCCGACGCCGTTCGCCAACTTTGTGCAGATGATTGCGATGCTCGTGATCCCGGCTGCGTTGTGCCTGGTGTTTGGCCGGGTGGTGGGCGACCAGCGCCAGGGTTATGCGGTGCTCGCCGCGATGACGATTGCTTTCGCGGTTGCCTGCTGGGGCGAGATTTCGTCTGAGCAGAACGGCAATCCGCTATTCACGTCGCTGCATGTCGATCAAACCGCGTCGGTTTCGCAACCGGGCGGCAACATGGAAGGCAAGGAAACCCGCTTCGGCATCGCACAGTCGGGCATCTTCACCGTGGCGACCACCGCCGCATCATGCGGCGCCGTGAACAACGCACACGATTCGCTGACACCGATGGGCGGCTTCGTTCCGCTCCTGCTGATCGAACTCGGCGAGGTGATCTTTGGCGGCGTGGGCTCGGGTCTGTACGGCATGCTCGTGTTCGCGTTGCTCGCGGTATTCGTAGCCGGCCTGATGATTGGGCGAACGCCGGAATACATCGGCAAGAAGATCGAGTCGTACGAGATGAAGATGGTGTCGATTGCCGTGCTGCTCACACCGCTGCTCGTCCTGGTCGGTGCATCGATTGCCGTGCTGACGGCAGCCGGCGTGGCGGGCATCGCGAACCCCGGTCCGCACGGATTCTCCGAGATTCTCTACGCGTACAGTTCGGCCGCCAATAACAACGGCAGCGCGTTCGCGGGCCTCTCGGTCAATACGCCGTTCTACAACGGGACGCTGGCCGTCGTCATGTGGTTCGGCCGCTTCGGTTCGATTGTGCCGGTGCTGGCGATCGCCGGATCGCTCGCCGCCAAGAAACGCATCTCCGCTACCGCCGGCACGCTGCCGACGCATGGCCCACTGTTCGTCGTGCTGTTGCTCGGCACGGTGGTGCTGGTCGGCGCACTGACGTATGTGCCGGCGCTGGCGCTCGGCCCCGTCGTTGAACATCTGATCATGGTCGCGGGACATTGACTGAGAGGACAGCATGACTAACGAACTCCAACCGCCGGTTCATCAGCCTGGCAACATCGGTCAGGCACGCAACGCCGCGCGCTCGATGTTCGACCCGGCGATTGCGCGGCCGGCGCTCCTCGATTCGTTCAGAAAGCTCGCGCCACGCCATCAGTTGCGTAACCCGGTGATGTTCTGCGTGTACATCGGCAGCATTCTGACGACGATTCTGTGGATCGCAGCGCTCGGGGGCCAGGCCGAAGCGCCCGCCGGTTTCATTCTCGCGATCGCGCTCTGGCTGTGGTTTACCGTGCTGTTCGCCAACTTCGCGGAGGCGCTGGCCGAGGGCCGCTCGAAGGCGCAAGCGGCTTCGCTGCGCAGCGCGAAGCACAACGTGATGGCGAAGAAACTGCAGGAGGCGCATCCCAAGGCGCCGATCCTCATGACGACAGCGACCGATCTGCGCAAGGGCGACGTCGTGCTGATCGAAACCGGCGACGTGATTCCGGCGGACGGCGAGGTGATTGAAGGCGTCGCCTCGGTCGACGAGTCGGCGATCACGGGGGAATCCGCACCGGTGATCCGCGAGTCAGGCGGCGATTTTTCGTCGGTGACGGGCGGTACGCGTGTGCTGTCGGACTGGATCGTCGTGCGCGTCACGGCCAATCCGGGCGAAGCCTTCCTCGACCGCATGATCGCGATGGTGGAAGGCGCCAAGCGGCAGAAGACGCCGAATGAAATCGCCTTGACGATCCTGCTGGTTGCGCTGACGCTCGTGCTGCTGTTCGCTACCGCGACACTGCTGCCGTTCTCGATGTTCTCGGTCGAAGCCGCGAAAGCCGGCCACGTGGTCACGATTACGGCACTGGTCGCGCTGCTGGTGTGCCTGATCCCGACGACCATCGGCGGCTTGCTGTCGGCCATCGGCGTGGCGGGCATGAGCCGGATGATGCAGGCGAACGTGATTGCCACCTCCGGCCGTGCCGTGGAAGCGGCTGGTGACGTCGACGTGCTACTGCTCGACAAGACCGGCACGATCACGCTCGGCAATCGCCAGGCGTCGGCCTTTACACCGGCGCCGGGCGTCACGGAGGAACTGCTCGCCGACGCGGCTCAGTTGTCCTCGCTAGCGGACGAAACACCGGAAGGGCGCAGCATCGTCGTGCTCGCGAAGCAGCGCTTCAATATCCGTGAACGCGATATGCACGCGCTGCAGGCAGTCTTCCTTGCCTTTAGCGCGCAGTCGCGCATGAGTGGTGTCGATCTGCCCGACCGTGAGATTCGCAAGGGCGCATCCGATGCGATCAAACACTATGTCGAGGCGCACGGCGGCCGTTTTCCCGCGGAGCTGACGGCTGCGGTGACGGAAATCGCACGGCGCGGCAGCACACCGCTGGTCGTCGCGCAGTTGGTTCGCGGCGAGAGCGGCGCACGCTGTATGGGCGTGATCGAACTGAAGGACATCGTCAAGGGCGGCATCAAGGAGCGCTTCGCCGAACTGCGCAAGATGGGCATCAAGACCATCATGGTGACGGGCGACAACCGGCTGACCGCGGCGGCGATCGCCGCCGAGGCGGGCGTGGACGATTTTCTCGCCGAGGTGACGCCGGAGGCGAAACTAGCCACGATCCGCTCGCACCAGGCCGAAGGGCGGCTCGTGGCGATGACCGGCGACGGCACCAACGACGCCCCGGCGCTCGCGCAAGCCGACGTGGCGGTGGCGATGAACACCGGCACGCAGGCCGCGAAAGAAGCCGGCAACATGGTCGACCTCGATTCGAATCCGACCAAGCTGATCGAGATCGTCGAAATCGGCAAGCAGATGCTGATGACGCGCGGCTCGCTCACCACGTTCTCGATTGCCAACGACGTCGCCAAATATTTCGCGATCATCCCGGCGGCTTTCGCGACGACCTATCCGCAACTGCGTGTGCTCGACGTGATGCATCTGAGCTCGCCGTCGTCGGCCATTCTGTCGGCGGTGATTTTCAACGCGCTGATTATCGTTGCGCTGATCCCGCTGGCGCTCAAGGGCGTGAAGTACCGGCCGCTAGGCGCGGCGTCGCTGTTGCGCCGCAATCTGCTGGTCTACGGGCTGGGCGGCATTCTGCTGCCGTTCCCGTTCATCAAGCTGATCGATATGGTGCTGAACGTGTTCGGCTGGGTTTGACCCAATAGAGTGACCATCATGAAAACGCTGCTTCGTCCGGTACTTGTCCTGTTCATCCTGATGACCGTGATCACCGGGGTGATCTATCCAATCGTTGTGACCGCAATCGGTCATGCCGCCTTTGAGCACCAAGCGAACGGCAGTCTGCTCGTGCGGAACGGCAAGCTGGCCGGCTCCGCACTGATCGGCCAGCAGTTCGATGCGCCGACCTATTTCTGGGGACGCCTGTCGGCCACCACGCCCCAGCCGTACAACGCGCAGAACTCGGGTGGTTCGAACCTCGGCCCGACCAATCCCGCGCTTGCCGACGAAATCAAAGGTCGTCTCGATGCCTTGAAGGCGGCGGGTAACGACATGTCGCAACCGGTGCCGGTGGATCTGGTGACGTCGTCGGGCAGCGGCCTCGATCCGGAGATCAGTCCGGCGGCTGCCGCCTATCAGGTGGCGCGCGTGGCGAAGGCCCGCGGCCTGCCGGTCGATCAGGTCACCGATCTGATCGCGCGTAATACATCGGGGCGGCAGTTCGGTATCTTCGGCGAGGTACGCGTGAATGTGCTGAAGCTCAACCTGGCTTTGGACGATCTCAAGCCGATGCATTGATTGGCCCGCGGCTTTGGCGCCCTAGCTGCCGTTGCCGCCGTTGCCTTACCGGCCCGCGTATGCAGCGCGCTTGTCCGAATGATTGATGGAGACCCTGCCTCTACGTTGGCCGCCGCCTCAACAGGATGCGACCGACGTGGCACATTCATGAGCGATCCCACCGTTAGAGTTGTTGTGATTGATGAAGACAACACCATTCGCCGCTTCATTCGCACGCGCCTCGAAGCGGCCGGCATGAGCGTCTTCGAAGCGCCGACCGGCGCGCAAGGCCTGGCGCAGGCGGCGACGCGGCTGGCGGATCTCGTCATCATCGATCTCAGTTTGCCGGATATGGACGGCATCGAGGTGATCCGTGAGTTGCGCGGCTGGTCCGCGATGCCGGTGATCGTCCTGTCGGCGCGCAGCAGCGAGGAAGATAAGGTCGCCGCGCTCGACGCCGGCGCCGACGATTACCTCACCAAACCGTTCGGCTTACCCGAGCTTAGCGCGCGGATTCGCGCGCATTTGCGCAGGCAGGCCAACGGCGACAGGGTCGGCCTGCCTCAGCTTAAGTTCGGCCTCGTCACGGTCGATCTTGGCGCGCGAAGAGTCGTGCGCGGCAGCCGGATCATTCATCTCAGCCCGACCGAATATCGCCTTCTCTCCGTGATGCTGCGCTATCCCGGACGCGTATTGACGCATGAGCAACTGCTGGGTGAGGTATGGGGCCCCTCGCAAACCGACAACCACCACTACCTGCGAATTTACATGGGGCATCTGCGTCACAAGCTCGAACGCGATCCGGCGCATCCTGAACACATCGTGACCGAGTCCGGCGTGGGCTACCGGCTGGTCGGCGTGCACTGAATTTCACAGGATTTTTATATCGCTGGCGGCAATCGTTTCCCGGCCTTTATGGCGTTGTCCGTAGAGTTTGAGTTGGGCGTTCCGCCGTAAAAAAATCTGTGATGGGCTGGAGGTTGTATGGCATTCAAACAAACAAAGGGCGACGTGACCGTCGAGGCTTGCGTATTCCCCGCACCGGGCAACATGTTCAAAGGCGCGCTGCGCGTGACGACCACCCGGCACGACAAGCAGATCCAGCGGGTTACCGGACGTGGCTGCGGCCGGCCGATGCGTGATTCAGGCGAAGCGCTGGCATTGGCCGAGGTTGAAGCACGCCGCATGCTCGGGGTTTGAGATTCCATGACCCCCTCAAAGCCCGCCATGATGTTCAGAGGGTTGTGCAAGGTCGTTGCCATCGCTTTCGTCACCAATCAGGTTCTCACGACTATTTTTACGTACGTCGCGCAGCAACTCGATGCAGCGTTGCCTCATGAAACGATCTGGCTTTTCAGTTGCGTGACATGCGGGTTGCTCACACTATGGCTGCAATCCGATGCGCGGCGCGCGTTCGGCTTCGCGCGTGAGAAGGGTTTCGTGAAGACGGGCGGGGACCAGAAGCAGGATCTGCAGATTGCCGAGGACTGTCCGAAGCGGTGGCTGGTAATTTTGCATATCGAGCTGAATCCCGCTGCGATACAGGCATCGTGAGATTGCCACGGCGCCGCTGTGGAATTCGCCCATACGCTGCAAATAAAACCAGCTGATTTTTTTACGCGACGTTAACGCCGCATTGGTTAAGCTAAAAGTACAAAGTACCCGCTTGGAGTTTTCGATGATACGAATGCTCATCCCTGTTCTCGACCACGGTGGCGCGATAGAAGCTGCGCGCTACGCGGCGTTCATGTTTCTGGAACGCGGCGTCACCGAAGTCGACTTGCTGGAAGTACTCGAGCCCGTCGATCAGGGGCGCGCGGCAGCCTTCCACAGCCGCAGCGCACTGGTGCGCCAGGAAAAGCAGGCCATGCTGAAGGCATTGATCGACGTCCGCACCGTTCTCGAAGAAGCGGGCGTGCCGTACCACTGGAAACGGGTATTCGGCCACCGTACGAAAGCGATCGCCGACTACGCGGCGACCACCCAGCCCGACGTGATGGTGATCGATGCCAGCCATATGGGCTTCTTCCGCAGACTAGCCATGTTCGCGTCGCTGTCAAGGCGCACGGTTACGCCGGTGACGATGGTTCACTGAATCACCCAATGTTCATCGGCAGCAGCACCATCTGTTTGCCTTCCTGATGGAGGCGCGTCTGGATTTCCACCGGCGTGTGATTGTGCAGCCACCGGGTCAGGATATTCACCCGTTTGAAAATCAGTTTGCTGGCGAAGCAAACGCTGTTGGGGAATTCATCCATCGTGGCCCCGGCCAGCTTGATGAACTCGTCGACTGGGTCGGTGCCGAAATCGATCCGGTATTCGGCGGCGATGCCGTGCCGGCGGCAGAACGCAACGTAATAGTCGAGCGATGCCGAAATCGTTTGCCGCAAGCGCTCCAGGTGCTCCGTGCCTTCGTAGCTTTGCGCGTCCACTTCGCCTACGGCTAGAAAGATCACATTCTTGAAGTGATCGGGAAACAGCCGGTTCACCCATAGCAGCGCATGCATGCTGGCCCCACGGTGTTTGCCGACGAGCAGAATGGCGGTCGGCTGGGCCGGATCGGGTTTGAGCGGGAGAGCCGCGTCGCTGACCTCGGGTGGCGCGCCGGCAAAGAGCGCATCTTCCTTCGCAATCAGTGTGCGGGTCTCGTTGTAATGCCGTTTGATGACGAAGCACAGGGCCACCACCGCGCCGGTCACCAGGACGGTTAGCCAGCCCCCCGCCGTAAATTTTTCGATCAGCGTAATGACCAGCACGGTGCTGGTGACCGATAGCCCAAGCGCGGATAGCGCGAAGTGCTGCAGCCAGTGTTCGCCGTCGCGGCGATGGCCCCACCAGTAAATGCACAAACCCAGCAGGGAGAGGCTGAAGGTCAGGAAGACGTTGATGCTGTACAGCACCACCAGCACCGACACGTCGCCGTGCGTCCAGATGAGTATGGCGAGGCTTGCGAGCCCCATCACGACGATGCCGTTCTGTCTGACGAGGCGCGCGGACAGATCGCGGAAATGACGCGGCACCCACGAATCCGACGCCATGTTCGACAGCACGGCCGGTCCGTCCAGAAAGCCGGTCTGTGCGCCCACCAGTAGCAGACCTGCCTCGAAGGCTAGCACCGCGGCAAGCAGCGCGTGTCTTGCGAACGCCGAGCCCAGCCCGAGATGATCGATGACGCTGCCGAACACCACCGCATTGAGCGTCTGACCTTCCACCGCCTGGGCATGCCACAACATGTACAGCAGGATGATGCCGCCGGCCGTGAAGGCGAGCGAAGTGGACATATAGAACATCGTCGTCCTGCCGTTCGGCACGCGCGGCTCGGCCAGCATGTTGACATTGTTCGACACGGCCTCAAGGCCCGTGTACGTGCCGCCGCCCAGCGAGAACGCTCGCATGAGCAAGGCCGCCACCACGAAGGGGCCGACAGCCTGCGACATGCCGCGTGCCTCGCCGATGGCGCCCGGCACGACGGCGGCCAGATGATTGCCGTGTACCGCTATGCCGTACACGATGAGACCGAGATGCAGCACCACGAAGCCGAGGAAGATCGGCAACAGCACCATGATCGACTCGCGCATGCCGCGAAAGTTGAGACCGGTCATCAAGACGATGAGCGTGAGTTCGGTGGCGAGCTTGAATGCCTGCGCGCTCACCGGCAGCAAGCTGAAGAATGCATCCACGCCGCTTGCGAGCGACGTGGCGACGGTCAGCACGTAGTCGACCAGCAGCGCGGCGCCAGAAACCAGGCCAGGGTGCGGGCCCAGTAACGCTGTCGCGACGCGATAGCCGCCGCCCCCCGTGGGAAACAGTTGGATGACCTGGTTATACCCGAGCGCGATGATGAAGACCGTCGCGGCGGTCGCCAGGGCGAGAAACAACGCAAGCGCGGTGTGTTGGCCGAGCGCCAGGAAGGCTTCTTCCGGCCCGTAGCATGACGATGACAACCCGTCGGCACCGAGGCCTACCCAGGCCAGCAGGGGGGTGACAGCGATCGCGTGGCGAGTTCGGGGATCAAGGGGATCCAGCGGCTTACCGACAATCAGACGCCAAAAGTTAGCGAAGACGGCCATGTCCCCTCCAAGCCTGGTCAGACGTGCCGGCGTGAATGCCGTTTTCGAATCTCGACGGTTTGACGGTTCGGCGCCCCAGTGGCCCGGGCCCAAGGCGAATGACAGTCAGCGACTGCTGCTGCGATCATTGGCAACCGACCAGGAAAATGTAGGGCAGATTCGCGCGGTGCGCCAGTGGACGATACCCGGGGAGGGCCCCGTCATGGAATCGAAAGATTGAGCCTTGCGCAAGACCGCCGCGCGCGGAAACTGTTTAGCCGCGCATCCCCAGATCCGCAAAACCGAGGGTTCTCGCCTCGCAAGCTTGCGTAAAGGCCGTGTCGTAACTTGAGAAAAAGACCGTGCGGGTTTCGGCCAGCGTTTTAAACAGATCGATTAGAACCCCGCGCGCCGAAGCGTCGAGTCCGCCGACCGGTTCATCCGCGATCACGACTTTCGTCTCGCCGAGTACGGCCCCTGTCAGGAAGAATTTCTTGCGTGTGCCAAACGACATCTGCTCGAAGCGCTTGTCGAGATGCGGCTCGAGTCCGAAGCGTCTGGCAAGCTCAAGCGTGGGGCTGCCGACCGTTGTCTTTCTCTCCGACGCCACACGGTCCAGATAATCACGACCGGTCTGGTCCGGATACGTCATGCAGTCTTCGGGCACATACGTGAGCACGGATTTCGCCTCGTGCGGCGCGGTGCGCAGCGAATGCCCGCCGAGCCAGACCTCGCCCGCGTCCGGTTCGATCGTGCCGGCGAGGATGCCAAGCAAGGTCGACTTGCCGCTGCCGGATTCATCGTTGAGCGCCACGCATCCTGCCGCCGTGTCGTAATGCAGTCCCTGAAAGATGATGCGTTCGCTATAGCGCTTACTGAGGTTCTCGAATCGAAGCATGGAGTGCGGAGTGTGTCAGCCGAAGAATGTGCCGCGCGACGCTCACGCAGACTGCGATCAGCACGATGCCGGGCGGCGAGGATTCTTCGGGAAGTGGGCGGTGTAGAAGTGTAGCAGCGCGTTCAGATGCGGTCCCAACGTCTGACCATGACGCCAACTACCGGTCACGTACGCGACGAGAATATCTGCGTGCGAGCGTAAAGTTGCGTATCCTCGCGCCGTTAAAGCAAGGAGCTTGACCTCCACGCTACCAATCTCTTGAAACCATCGCCGTCCCCCCGTAAAACGCAATCCATGCAAACTGCTGCCCACGAAGCGGCCCAACCGTCCCGCGCCGAACTCAGGCGTATCGTCGCGGCCATTGTTATCGGTAACGGTTTTGTGGCTTACGACTTCACCGTCTACAGCTTTTCCGCGCTTATCATCGGTAATCTGTTCTTTCCCTCGAGCAATCCCGCGTCGTCGCTGCTGCTTTCGCTTGCCACCTTCGGCGCGGGCTTCGTGATGCGCCCGCTCGGCGCGATCATGATCGGCCATATCGCCGACAGCCGTGGCCGCAAAGCCGGCCTCACGGTATCGCTCACCCTGATGACCCTTGGCACATGGCTGATCGCGTGCCTGCCGGGCTATGCCGCGATCGGTCCTGCCGCGACGGTGTTAATGGTGCTCGCGCGTCTGATGCAGGGGCTCGCGGCAGGCGGGGAGATCGGGCCGGCGTCGGCTTCGCTGATGGAATCTGTCGCCTACCGGCACCGCTGTTTCATGGTGAGCTGGCGCGGCGCGAGCCAGGGCGCGGCAGCCTTCGCCGCCGCGCTGGTCGGGGCGAGCATGACGGCGCTGCTGTCGCCCGCCGCCATGCATGACTGGGGATGGCGCGTTCCATTCGTGCTGGGCGGCCTCATCGGACCGGTCGGCTGGTATTTGCGTCGCCGGATGCCGGTGGGCGCGCCGCTGCAGCGTGCGCGACTCAGTCCGAGGCGCCTGTTCACGGAGTACCCGCGTCCCGTCGTCTGCGGCCTCCTGATGATGGCGGCGCCTTCGGTGGGCATCTACCTCACCGTCTTCTATATGCCGGCCTACCTGGTTCGTACGCTGCACCGGCCGCCGGCAATCAGCCTGTTGACCGCCTGCCTCTCAGGCCTCGTGATTCTCGTGGTGACGCCGCTCGTGGCGCGCGCGGCCGACCGCTTCGCGAGCCGCAAGACGCTGCAGTACGCGGCGCTCGTGGCGTCGCTGGCGGCCGCATGGCCGGCGTTCTGGGCGCTGACCCACGGCGTGGGCGACGTCGCCGCGCTCCTCATCATCACCGCGTACGTGGCGCTTGCGGTCAACAACGCCGGCCCGAGTTCCGTGCTGATGATGGAGGCGTTTCCGGCGCATCGGCGCGCGGCCGGACTTTCGGTGATTTACAGCCTCGGCGTCGTTCTGTTCGGCGGTTTTTCGCCGTTCCTCGTGACGTGGCTGATCGAGCGGACGGGCGATCCGATGGTTCCGGCGTGGTATCTGATGGCCGCGACCCTGCTCACGCTTGTCGCGTTGAGGGCATTTCCCGAGGCAGAAGCGAGGGATGCGTGCCTTGCCAGTGCTTCACAGCCGCCGGCTTGAACGCGACTTCAGCGCTACCCGCGTTGTGCTGCTGCAGGTGCAACGCGCGCACCCGCATGTCCAGCGGGCTCATGTCGAAGGCGCGGCGAAATGCACGGGTGAAATCGGACGCGCTCTGGAAACCGAGTCCGTAGGCGATTTCCGTCACCTGAAGATGGGGGAAACGGACTAGTTCGTCCGCCGCTTCCCGCAAGCGGCGATTGCGAATGTAGGCGCCGAGCCCGCCTTCGTGCTCGAACCAGCGATAGATGGTGGCGCGTTTCAGTTGTAAGGCCTGAACCACGCGGGTCGGCGTGAGGCTACCCTCGTGCAGGTTGGCGTCCACATAGCGCCGCACCTGTCCCATCACGGCGGCCTGCATCGCCGCGCGACTCGCGCCGGTCAGACGCGACTCCTTGCGGAAGGCGGCGACCAGCAGCTGGGCGCCGGTTTGCAGTGCCGCCGCCGCGGCTGCCGGGTCGAGCCCGGGGATTTCTCTCGCGACTGCCGCCAGATGATCCAGCACGAGGCCGGTCAGCGGCGAACCCTGCTGGACAATTCGGCCGTGGATCGCCGTGCCGTCGCGCAGTTCCTCGTCCACGATCGCGGACGGTACAAACAGGGTCAGAAGCCGGCTGTTGGGCCGTTCGGCCCGAAACGGCTGGTTCATGTCGAACGCGACGATGCCCTGCACCGAACCCGGCGCGCTGCGTTTCTTGCGCATGCCCGTCACATGGCCGATTTCACCTTCCACGAACAGATGAAAGGCGTAATCGCGCCGCGTGTCTGTGGAAACGCGCGCGACCGACCGTTCCAGCCGTATCGATTCCGTGCTGCAGTCCGAAAACATCAAGCCGCCGACTGCATATAGATCGATTTCAGCGCGAAATCCCCGCGTGATCTGCTCCTTCGAAGGCGGCACATCGACCACATGCCCCACACGCTGGCGCCAGGCCAGAATTTGTTCTTCGGGTGCGAGCGCGTGCGTGCTGAAGCGGCTCGTGGACATGGCGGAGCGCGATTCGGCTGCGGCGGCAGCGGCCAGATGGTGCGGTAATGTGCGCTGGTTCATGGATCGGTTGCTGCGAACGAGGGGCGCGGTTCCGGCGGGGGCGCGGAGTTAACTGAATATTTCACACGTCGTGCGTCAAAACTGAGACGTATGGTAAAGCCAAACAAAAAACCTACGGTATTGTCGGATGATTAGATGCAGATCGCTTTTCATCGACGGCGCAATCAATCCACTTATAACAGGCCCCGTTCTGAAATCGCAACTGCGCGTTGTAAGCGCGCCGCTTCGGCATTCGCGGCGCAATGGGTGCGAGGGTCCAAGCTTTGCCGGCGGGTCAGTCACGGGGTATGAAAGATGAGCGGCACGAACAATCAACCGACCGCCCAGCGCGGCGGGCGGCATCCGTCCAGTCTGGTGGATAGCCAGCTGGCGCATCTTGAGAACATGGTTCAGTACCTGACGCGTGGGGACGCGGTCAGCGTACTAGTCCCGCTCGACCATGAGTATTGGGAAAAACGCATTCGCGTGCTGGAAGAGACTCACGAGTTGATTGCCAGCCAGCGCAAACGCGTCATCAAGCTTCTCGACCAGCTCGGGAGTGAAGCGCAGATAAAGCCGAGGCGGCGTACCGCTGCCTGAGTCTGAATCTGTCGAAGGGAAAGGTTGCAGTGTCGGGGGTAGGTGCGGGAGAGAAGACCGGTGTTACGAGGCACCGGCATTAAAAAAGTAGGACCTGAGAGTGCGGCGATGAAGCGGACGGGCCCAAAGAGGCCCGCCGCTCAGCTGCATAAGCGTTGGGCGCCCGGCATCGCGGCCGGTGGGCAAGCTGCTAAAGACGCCGACTTTTTGATGAGGTAGTGTGCTCCGATCATAAGAATCGAGACGGACATGACCGAATCGCACCCTGCTTTGCCTGTTCGCGCGCCGCTGGTTCAGGTCGAGCCGAGGGCCTTGGGCGACCTTGTCCACGCCGTCGGCACGGCGAACTTCCTGCCGAGTCTGAGCGCATTTCTGGAGCGTAGCGTCTTCGCCGATGCCGTGCATCTGGAACGCGTGCGGCTCACGCCGGGTTTCGGTAAGGGCTATGTCGCCGAGTGGCTCGGCAGCGGCGGTCCCGCGCGCATTCCGATGATCGTTCAGTTGATGGAGCTTTACTACGAGCGCTATTACGAACGGGACCCGCTGATCGCGTCGATGCGCGGAATTGTCGGCACCCAGTTGATTCAACGCGACGTTCACGCGATCGCCGACGTGGATTTTCGCCGTGCCCTGTACGACGTCGCGGATGCCAACCAGGAGTGCTTCCTCGTGCGCGGCTCGCGCAACATCCAGTATTCGCTGGCGCTGATCCGCACGCGCGAACGGCCCGCGTTTTCTTTCACCGAGCTCACCTTGCTGCGGCAGATGGGCGAATTCCTGTTTCCCTTGTGTGAATTGCACGCGAGCACGGCGGCCGTGCGGCGCTGTACCTCACAAGCGTCCGCGATCAAGCCGGCGTCGAGCTTCGAGGAACGGCTCGCCGCGAGCGAGATTCGACTGTCGCGGCGCGAGCACGAGATCTGCAAACTGTTGCTGACCGGCAAAACCGTGCCCGAAGCGGCGACGCGCCTGGAGTTGCGCGTGTCGACCGCCGAGTCGTATGTCAAACGCGCGTTCGCCAAGCTCGGCTTGCGCACCAAGGGTGAATTGTTCGCCTGGGCGCACGGCGAGGTCTGAACCTCGCGTTTACCCGCGCATCGATTTGCTGTTTGGCCCCCCACAGGCAGGGCAGACCGGCGGTTTTCCTCCGGATACAGTCGCTTCAACGCTTCGGCACCGACGGTGCAAAGCGCTTGAGACGCATCCATTCGGAGGAAACGTAGATGGCAACAGCAGCATCGGGGCGCTGGCTCACACGCGTTCTTGCAGCACTGGCGATGGGCGGCGCGGCTTACTACAGCACGCCGTCCGTGCAAGCCGACGAGCAGGTCGTCAACGTGTACAACTGGGGTAATTCGATCGGCAAGGACACGGTCGCGAATTTCCAGAAAGCAACCGGCATCAAAATCGTGTACCTGGAGTTCGATTCCAACGAAACGCTCCAGGCGAAACTGCTATCGGGAAGTTCCGGCTTCGACGTGGTGGTGCCGTCCGACGCATTCTGGGCGCGCCAGGTGCAGGCCGGCATCTTCCAGAAGATCGACGCGACGAAGCTCCCTAACGTCGCCCATCTGGACCCCGAGATCATGAAGATTCTCGCGGCGGAAGATCCTGGCCATCAGTACGGCATTCCCTGGTCGTGGGGCACGGACGGGCTCGGCATCAACGTCGAAAAAGTGACTGCCGCGCTCGGCGCCAATGCGCCGCTGAATAGCTGGGACCTGCTGTTCGATCCACGCAATGCCCAGAAGCTGAAAAGCTGCGGCATATCGATGATCGATTCTCCCGCCGATGCCTTTGGCCTCGCGCTGCTCTATCTGAAGAAGGATCCGAACAGCCACAATCCGGCCGATTATCAGCAAGCTTATGAGCTGCTCAAAGGTATTCGCCCGTATATAGCGCAGTTCAATTCGAGCAGTTATATCAACGATCTGGCGAACGGCGACATCTGCATTGCTTTCGGGTGGTCGGGCGACGTCAACACCGCGCGCCTCGCCGCCATCGATGCGAAGAAGTCTTATCACATCAAATATGTCATTCCGGATGCGGGCGGTCCGATCTGGTTCGACATGATGGCGATTCCAAAAGACGCCCCGCATCCGGAAGCCGCGTTGAAATGGATCAATTTTGTGCTGTCCGAAAAGGAAAGCGCCAACCTCACCAATGACACGGCCTATCCGACGGCGATACCGGGTGCGAAGCCGCTGATCAAACCTGTGGTGCTGGCCGATCCTTCGGTCTATCCGCCGCCTGAGGTCTTCAAGAAGCTGTTCTCCGTGCATCCACTGCCTACCGATCTCCAGCGCCTCGAAAACCGGCTCTGGAGCAAGCTCAAGATCGATTGATCTCCCGCTGATCTCCCTCTGATTTCACTGACCAGGAGTGCCGTCCCGCGCGCGAGCGCGGCGGGACGCGCTCGCCCTGGAATAGGCCCACACCATGAAACTCACCCGTGTTGCAGCGCTATGTCTGCTCGCGTTCAATAGCGTTGCCGTGCTGGCGGCGACGCCGGCAAGCGGCGGATCCGACGCGGCGCAACTGGACGCGTTGAAGGCTCAGGTCGCCGCGCTTCAATCGCAAGTCGATGCGCTGCGCGCAAGCATCGCCACCGTGTCTGCGGCCGCGCCTGCGCCCGTGGCCGCCGCGCCGCCCGTGGTTCTGACGAACGACGACGCGACACAGATGCGCCAGCAGTTGAACAACATGACGCTCAAGGTCGACTCGCTCGAAGATGCCGCCACGACGGGGCCGCTAGCCGGCCTGTCGATCACCGGTTATCTCGATCCGGTCTATCTGTACAACCGTGCCCAGCATTCATCGGGCTTCATGTTCGTCAATCACGATCCGGGTGTCTACGACTACTACAACAGTACGATCGGCGACCTCTATCTCGACATCAAAAAGACCTTCGGCGTGGGCCCTATGGCGCCCGCCGCCGAAATCGTGATCGAGCCGAACCGCGGTTTCGGTTCGGTTCTGAGCAACGAGCGCGGCGGCCTCGGCAACAACATCCTGACTCAGGCGGATGTCACCGTACCGCTCAATGCGACCACCACGTTTGCCACCGGTTTGATGACAAGTCTCGCCGGCTATGAAGGGCAGCCTTCGAATCAGATGTTCACGCTGACCCATGGCCTGCTGTACGACTTCAGCGAGCCGGGCAATATGGTCGGCATCGGGCTGAAGGGGGCGAACTCCACCTACAACCATCTCTGGCAGGTACTGTTCGGCAACGAGCAAATGCGCACCTCCGGGGCGATCGTCAACGCCGCGAACAACACCACCAAGAGCAACTGGACCCCTACGCTGAGCGCGCGCTTCGACGACGTTCTCTCGACCGCGCTCGATATCGGTATTTCCGGAACCATCGGGCGGCAAACGCTGTTCTCGTTGTGTCCGGATAGCGGCGGCTATGGATACCAGTGCAATGCGTCGTCGCCGTTCGGCATGGTTCGCTACGTGGAAAGCGACCTGACTTACACGCGCGACAAACTGCAGTTGAACGCGCAGCTTGACTACGGCGAGTTGCAGAAGGGCGCCTGGAACGGCGGGACGGCGCGCTGGTATGGCTTCTCGTTGCTCGGGCATCGCAAGTGGACGACCGAATGGCTCGGCCATATGGGCGCGACGCTGCGCTTCGACTATCTGAACGACACGGCCAACGGCGGCGGTGCCAGCAACATTCTGTACGGCGCCACGGGCGGCAATCCGGCGGTCAACGGCACGAGCGGTTTCGGTGTGGATCCGGCCTGCCTGCAACGATCGACAAGCAAAGGCAGCGAGTGCAAAGGCAGCGCGCACTACGACATCACGGCCGATCTGCTGTTCTACCCCACCGCTCAGATCATCGTGAAGTTCGAATACCGGCACGACCAGGCGAGTCACGCGGTGTTCCTCAACAGCAACGGCAGCTATTCGCGCGGCAACGATATCGCTGCGGCGCAATTCATCTACTCGTTCTAAATCTTTCTACGTACCGCTTATGAATCGAGAACTTTGCTACCTGTCAGCCACCGATGCGATTCGCCGCTTTCGCGCCGGCTCGCTGTCGCCGGTCGATTTGATGTCGAGCGTACTGGAGGCCGCCTATGAACAGCAGGCCAGTGCCAACGCGACAACGGTGATTCACGCCGATGCGGCGTTAGAACGCGCGCACCTTGCTGCGCGGCGCTACCGTGAAGGCACCGCGCGGCCGCTGGAAGGTATTCCTGTGGCCGTCAAGGACGAAAGCGCGGTGGCCGGATGGACCATCACCAATGGTTCGACGGTGCGGGAGTACTTCGCCGATAAAAATCATCCGATGGTCGACAGACTCGTCGACGCCGGTGCGATTCCGCACGTGCAGACCACGACGCCTGAATTTTCCTGCCTCGGACAGACGTGGAGTCGACGGTGGGGCGTGACGCGCAACCCGTGGAATCTGCATTACACCTGCTCCGGTTCCAGCGGCGGCACCGCGGCCGCGCTCGCCGCGGGCTGCGCACCCATTGGCACGGGCAGCGACATGGCGGGCTCGATCCGCTTGCCGGCAGCGTTTCAAGGGCTATACGGATATAAACCGCCGCTTGGGCGCGTGCCGACCGCGGTCGGGGACGAGCTCTTCGCGTTCGCGACCGAAGGGCCGCTGGCGCGCAGTTTCGACGATCTGGTTGCGATGCAGAACGTCATCGCCGGGCCGCATCCTGATACCTACGCTGCCTTGCCAGCGGCGCCGCTGCCCACCCGCTACGACGATCTGAGCGGCTGGAAAATCGCCTTCAGCGTGACGCTCGGCAGTCCTGCCATCAGCGCCGATGTCGAAGCCAATCTGCACCATGCGCTCGATGGCTTGCGCCGCCGTGGCGCGGTCATCGAACCTGTCGCGATCGATTGGGATCTCAAGGAAATTGGCGAGACGTTGATCGAAGGCATCTTCGGCATTTACTTTGGCGACCACTTCCGTTCATTGCCCGCCGATGCATACGGACAACTGAATTCGTACGTACGGATGCTGTGGGACAAACACCGTGATCGCCGTGCTTCGTTGACGCCCGCTGCTCAATGCGCCGCGAAGCTACAGCAGGATATGCACGCGAAAGTCTGGTCTCAGGGCTATCGTGCATTGCTGTGTCCCACTTCCTTTACGACTGCGCTGCGTGCCGACTTCGATCCGTCCGTCGAGCCGGAAGTCGAGATTGCAGGCAAGTCGATCGAGAGCTACCTCGGCTGGGCCGCCACGCCGCCGTTCAACCTTCTCAGCCGGTCTCCCGTGATCTCCGTGCCGACCGGCTTCGGCGCGAATCACGTGCCGACGGGCATGCAGATCGTCGCGCCTTCGTATCAGGACGAGGTCGCTTTCCAGATCGCGGCCAATCATGCGGCAGCCGACCGTTCTGGCCTGTACAGCAGCGTGTTCCCGGATTTTCGCAGCGCGCCGTGAGCCGTTTTCACGTGATCGCAGAAGGACGAATATGAATCAACATGGAGTGAGCATGAATACAGAGGCAGCCGATTATGTTTTCGTCAATGCACGGGTCTATACCGTCGATCAGCAGAAGCCGTGGGCTGAGGCTGTTGCCGTACGCGGCGACCGAATCGTTTGCGTCGGCGATGAAAGCGCGGTGCGCGCGTTTATCGGCGAAGGGACCCAATGCATCGACGTCGGCCAGAGATTGATGCTGCCGGGTTTTGTCGAATCGCATTGGCATTTTTCGACAACCGCTTTCGCGTTTCAGGCGTTTGTGAACTTCGAAGACCCTCAGAAGGTGCTCGACGCATTGCGCGACTACGTGACTGGCCATCCGCACGAGAAGGCGATTAGCGGCATGGGCTGGGTCCAGGCAACCATGCCCGCGCATTTGCTGCGTAAGGAGACGCTCGACGAGATCTGTCCCGACCGCCCGGTCTGTCTGCTCTCTACCGATTTCCACAGCATGTGGACCAATTCGAAAGCGCTGGAGATCGCTGGTATCGATCGGGACACGCCGGTGGTGGAAGAGGGCGCGAGCTGGTTCGAGAAGGATGCGGTGAGCGGCGAACCCACTGGCCTCGTCGTGGACGGCGCGGCCTATTCGCTGCTGATGCGCAGATTGAGCGACGCCGGCTATTTTCCACAAGGCATCGACCTCTATCTGCAATCGTTTTCTGTCTGGCAAGAAAAACTCGCGGCGGCGGGCATCACGACGGTTTTCGATGCGGGCTTTCTCGACCCGAGTGGCGATCAATCGCTGCTCTACGAGACCTTGCAGCAGATGGAGCGCGAAGACCGCCTCAAATTGCGGGTAGTCGGCAGCTACGCTGCGCTGGGCGCGGTGACCGATCCAGTCGCGACGCTGCTGGATTACCGCTCGCGTTATCACTCGCCGCTGGTGAAAGCCCAGGTGCTCAAGCTATTCGTCGACGGCACCGAAATGAACCATACGGCGTATCTACTGGCGCCGTACGCCGACCAGCCGCATACGTGCGGCGACACAGCGATGCCGGAGGAGGATTTCAGGCGGCTGTTGCTCGAAGCGGACCGGCACGGCATTGATGTGATGATGCATTGCGTGGGCGACGCCGCGGTGCGGCTCGCGTTGGATGGTCTGGAGCAGGTGAATGCGACGAATCCGCCGCGCGAACGGCGCCACGTGATTACCCACGCGTTCCTGACCCATCCGGACGATATTCCGCGCTTCCGTCGGCTCGGCGTGCTCGCCAACACGCAATTGCAATGGGGCGTGGTGGATGCCTATAGCGAGTTGATTCGTGAATACTACGGCGAAGAACGCTGGAGCAATATGTACAAGTTCCGTACCTTCATCGATCAGGGCGTGACCGTTTCGATCGGTATGGACGGACTGGCGTGTCAGTGCCGTTGCCAGCACCGGCCGGTCGAGCATATCGAATCGGGGCACACACGCCAGTTAGCAGGCGAGCCGAATGCACCGGTGTTGCCCGACCGCAATGAGCGCCTGAGCATTCCGCAACTGATTGCGGCTTACACGATCAACGGTGCGTATCAACTGCGCATGGAGCACGAGATCGGATCGCTCACAAGCGGCAAGCGCGCGGACTTGATCGTGCTGGAGAGCGATCTGTTCGAAGTTGCACCGCATGATATCGGGCGCATGAATGTCGCGCTGACGATGATGAACGGAGCGGTCACACACGGGTCGCCGGAAGCGTTGGCGGTATCCGTATCGCGCTCCTGCTAGCGGGGCTTGCCTGTTGGACTGCCGGTGCTATGCAAAATCGGATGGGCCGGGCGCTGGCACGCCGGGCGGCGTGTCGGTGTCGCCCAGGCTGTCCTCGGCCTCTTCTTCAGGCGCCGGGGTGTCGCCTTTTTGTGGCAGCGGCTGATCCAGACCCGGTTCTACCGGCGTTGGAATCGCATCGCCGATGGGCTTGGAGACGTCGATGGGCGGGCTGCCCGGGTCTTCATCAGGCTCGTTGCCGTGCTCGTTTGGGGGGTTGGGCTGATTAGTCATGACGGTTCTCCGGTGGATGAATAGCAAATCATCTATCAGCAATGCGCGTTCCACGGCATCGCTTTACCGGCGGGCACATTCCAAAACCTTTATAAAACCCCGGATTTCCAGACCATCTGCGCGGCGGCAGCCAGAACGAACACCAGCACCAACACCCGAAACGCCCCGGGCGGCAGCCTGTCCCGTAGCGGTCGCACTAAGAACATCCCGACAATCACCGGCACACTCGCGCAGGCCGAAATGGCCAGATCGCTCAAGCTGGCATGGGCACCGCCGCTAAATGTAGCGACCAGCGTGATAATCGACACCACCAGAATAATTGCGATCTGCTTCGTAAAGACTTTCCCGGTGGCGCCCGTGGCGATCAAATACATCGCCAGCAAAGGCCCTGGCACCGAAGCGATGCTCTCCATCACCGCCGCACCAAATCCCAGCACGAACCCGGCCGGCTTCGCCCACGTCGGCGACAACGTAAGCCGCGGCGAAAGCAACAGGAGCAGCGCCGCAACGATCAGTAACATGCCCGCGGCGGCCTGCGCGCGATGCGGCGCCAGCGAGATCAAGACGCTCACGCCGACGATGTTGCCGATCACCGTCCCGATCAACGGTGCAGCAATGCGCCGGACCGTCGGCAGCATGTCGCCGCCTTCCAGCGCCTGTGGAATATTGCCGAGAATGATCGGCATCGACAGCAATAGAACGGCCTCCTTGATCGGCATGAACTGGCTGAGAATCGGCATCGCAACCAGCGGCACGCCGATACTGACCACGCCCTTGACCATGCCGCCCAGCAACAGCGCTGCAATGATGCCAAGCAGCGCGTAAAGGCTGAGCGTCTGCAGGCTCGCGCCAAGTACGCCGTTGGCGAAACTGAAATGAAACATGGTTGAGGTCCGCGAGCCAACCGCGCGGACCAGATGGGCCGGATGCGCGGGCAGTGGCTTGTTTTTATCGTTCGGCCAGTTCAATGCCCGCGTGTCGCGCAAGGGTCGAAGCAGCCAGCTAAGTGAGGCCGCATGATACCGTGCCCGCGCTCAAGCCGTCTGAAGGCAGAACGTAAGGAATGGTGCCTTCAAATGGCGTCTGAAGCGGTGCCTTCATCGCTCAGCGCACGCCCATTGCGAACGGCTAACGGGGCCGGTGTTTGCGCAGCCGCTGGCGTCGCGGTGCCCACCGGCGCGCGCCGCGTCTTCAAGCGAAGAATCGGCGCTTCGATCAGTCGCCAGGACAGCACGGCCATCGTCAGCGAAATCGCAAACGACGCGGCGATCCCGGCGAGGTGCGCCCACAGCGGTACGGTGCCGCCGAAGAACGCCGCCGCGTGACGGTTGCGGGTCAGGTCCGGAATCAGATTGTGATAGAGATAAAAGCCGTAACTGATGCGCCCGAAGCTCACCAGCCAGCCGGTTTCAAGCAGACCGATCACCGCCGCGTTGCGGCAGCACGCAATCGAACACACAAGCGCCGCGATAGAGACGCCATACACAGCACTGACCGTCGTGAAGGCAAGCGAGCTGCCCAACTGACTCCACCTTGGCTCAGTCGCACACAAGCCCACCAGGCAAACACTCAACACGAACAGCGTCATGCCATGCCCGAGCATGACGCGCAAGCGGCTCTCTTTCCCTGCGATCATCAAGCCGCCTATCCCGCCCAACGCCAGCAGCCAGAAGTTGGTCAGTGGATGCGTATAGATCGTGATCTCCTGCCACCGTGCCGCACGCATCGCCAGCAGCGAAAGGAGTCCAACCGCGACGATCGTGAGACACACCGCGCGATGCCGGCGCGCCGCAACCAGCAGCAATAACGGCGCAAACACGAGATAAAACTGCTCTTCAATCGCGAGACTCCAGAGATGCGAGTAACGCCCCGGCCAGTCATGGAGCACCGAGCCGATCCAGAAGTTCGACAGATAAGCGAAATGGAATGGCATGCCGCTGGCCAGTTCGGGACTCCCCATCCCGAACGTCATGAGCACACACATCACCACCAGCATCAGGTAGTAAATCGGAAAGATGCGTAGCGTGCGGCGAAACAGGAAGCGCTTCAGTTCAGCACCGAACCGGCTGCCGTTTGTTTCGATGCGCGTGCGTTGCGCGGACAGGATACCGATGATCAGAAAGCCGCTCAGCGCGAAGAAGATCCACACGCCGAGGTGGCCGATCTCGCCAATGTCGCCGAATAGACGGTGCTGAAAAAATACCATTAGGACTGCAATCGCGCGCAATCCGTCGAAGCCGGCAATCCTGTTGTTCATTGGGGTGGTGCTCTAGTGCGAAGGCAGCGCGTGAAACGCGGGATGCCCGACGGGCCTCTACGAACCCATCCTACGATGAAAAAAAGCGAAAAAAATCGCGCATCGCAAGCGGCGATTTTTTTTCCGCAGGCCTTACCGATTGCGCTCACGCCTGACGCATTAAAAGCCGCAAAACTTCCCGCAATCGAAGGCGCGATGACGCAGCATTACCGCACGCCGACATCTGAATTTCAGATTGCTGCCACTTCGCCTGCATTTAAAGGGTGGTTGTTAGCGCAAGTCGACGGGGCACACGGTATCGATGGGAACGTTTTATTGTTATGGAGTTCCTACTGAGGACAACGGTATCTGACCGCTTTTCAAGGCGCGTTGCCTGCACGCGCCATCTTGCGAGAACCTGTATGGACCCACGCCGCGGACGCTCGATCGAAGTGGATTTCTTTCGCGGCGTCGTGCTGATTGTTATCGTGTTGGACCACATGCCCGGCAGCACGCTGTCGCATCTGATGTTGCACACGTATGCCTTGTGCGACTCGGCCGAAGTGTTCGTGTTCCTCGGCGGCTATGCGTCGGCGGCAGCGTATACGGCGGTGCTCGCGGGGCGTGGCGAGAACGCGGCGAAGATGCGCTTCGTCTGGCGCTGCTGGGAGATCTATCGCGCCTATCTATTGACGGCAGTATTGACGCTGCTGTCCGGTGCCGTTCTCGCGCAATGGCATCTGAACCCGCCGATGGTCGACCTGAGCGGCTGGCAGCCGTTCGTGATTCAGCCACTGCGCGAGACGTTCGATATTGCCGTGCTGCGGCACCAGCCGTATTTATCAAGCGTGCTGCCCATGTACGTCGTTTTTGCGTTATGCGTGCCGTTCGTGGTGCCGCTGGCGCGCCGTTCGTCGCTCGCGGCGCTGGGCTTGAGCGTGACGATCTGGGCGCTGGCCCGTCCGTTGGCCGGACTATTCAGCATTGACGACATGGCCGACTGGGCTTTTAATCCGTTTGCATGGCAACTGATGTTCGTGCTCGGTATTCTGTGCCGGGTGCAACCCGTCAGCGAGCGCTTTCACGCGACCCGCACCGCGCGCTGGTTCACGCGCGCCGCGGTGGTTGCGGTGCTGGCATTCGCTATCGTCAAACTCTTTGTGCTGACGCAGCCGCTGCCCGGCGTGCATAAACAAAACCTTTCCGTGGAACGTGTGATCAACTTCATCGCCATTGCCTGGCTCGCCGCGCAGTTCGTGCGCCAGGGCCGCGTCGCGTGGCTCGCACAGCGGTTGCCGGCGGTGGTGACGGTCGGCCGTACCGGGCTCGTGTGTTTCGTCGCCGGCACGCTGGTGTCGTTGATCGTCGATACGGCGACGCCGCATACGTTCCATGGTTTTCGCGGCACGCTGATCGGACTCGGCGGCGATCTGGTCGCCATCGGCGCGCTGCTGATGATCGCGCGCGGCTGGAACGGCTGGAAAGGGCAGCCGTCGCGCCCGGCGGTCAACGGCGCGGGTTACGGATGAGGGCGCGTGCGCGCCATCAGTGTTATCAGCGCCATGGGCGTTCTACGCGAGGTTCGCGCACGGTCATCACGGTTGCCGGCGCAGTGCTATGCCTGATGAGCGCCTCAGAGGTATGGGCCGCGCCCAAGGACGATCCGCTCGCCATGCATTGCGCGGAATTCGCGGGTGCAGTGTTACCTCCTGAACTGATCGCCTTGCCCACTGCCGGTGTGCAGATCGAAAGCGCGGCGATGGTGGCCGCCACGGCGCCGGGCAATCAGCAAGGCGGCGAATATTGCCGCATCACCGGCCGTATCAAGGCGCTCAAAGCCGGCACGCCCGATATCCGCTTCGACCTGAATCTGCCGCGCCGCTGGAACGGCCGCGCGCTGCAGATCGGCGGCGGGGGCTACAACGGTGTGGTGGTGAGCGGCACGGGCGTGATGCCGTTCTCTCCGGATCGCGCACCGCTTGCGCAAGGCTATGCGACCTTCGGCGACGACTCCGGCCATGTGGGCGATTCGTCGCTCGCGGTCTTTGGCCTCGTCGACGAAGCGGTGACGAATTTTGGCTACGCGCATCTGAAGAAAACGCACGACGTCGCGCTCGCACTCATTGCGCGCGCTTACGGCCGGCCGCCGCAACGGATGTATTTCGCCGGCGGCTCGACGGGTGGCCGTGAAGGCTACACGGTGATGCAGCGCTATCCCGACGACTACGACGGTGTGATCGCCAATTCGCCCGCGCTCAATTTTACCGGCGTGCGTTTGATGGGTGTGAAGCTCGGCCAGGCGGAATTCGCAACGCCCGGCGGTTTCATTCCACCGCTGTTGCTCGAACATGTGGTTCAACGCACGCTAGCGGTCTGCGACCGGCTCGACGGCGCGGCGGACGGCATCATCAGTGACGTCGCCGGGTGCCGGGAACACGAAGCGGAGATCATCGCCTCGTTGCGCTGCGCCGGACGTGCGCCCTCGCACGACGAATGCCTCACTGACGCGCAACTTTCCACCTTGCTGGTGATGCGCGACGGCCTGTCGCTGCCGTACAAGCTGGCGTGGGGTGTCACCGGCGATCGTGGCTACAACGTCTTTCAAGGCACGCATCTGAGCGGCCTGCTTGGGCTCGCGCATCAACCTGAGCGCTTGCCGTTGCCGACCTTCTTCGCCAACGGCTACCTGTTCGCGCAGGGCGATGGCTACCTCCGCTATTTCGTGACGCGGGACGCGGCGTTCGAATCGCTCAGGTTCGATCCGCTGAATCCCGGTAAATATCGCGGACAGCTCGTCGCGCTGTCAGAGACGATTGGCGCGATGAACCCCGACCTCGCACGCTACATCGCGCGCGGCGGCAAGCTCATCACGCTGCAGGGCCTCGCCGACGAAGTCATCAGCCCGAACCAGACCATCGCCTACTACGAAGCGCTGATCGATCGATTCGGCATCGACCAGGTCGATGCGTTCATGCGGCTGTACATGGTGCCGGGTTATCAGCATGGCAGCGGGGTGTTCATCCCCGCCGTGGATCTGCTGGGGGCGCTCGACAATTGGGTCACACGGGGCGTCGCGCCCGAAACCCTGATCGCTACGGATATCGCGGCAGCAACCAATGGACGCTCGCGTCCGTTGTGCCGTTATCCGCTGTTTCCCCGCTATGGCGGTAAAGGTAATGTGAATCTCGCCAGCAGCTTCGCGTGCGCCGAACCGTGACGGAATCCGGCAGGCAGGTCCTGCAAAGACCACAGCCGGTGTTGAACGGCTGATACGCCGCGCCGGCGGATCCTGATCCGGGTCATCGGCTTTTTCACAATCTCCAGGTTGCGCTGCAAGTTTTTTCACTTTCAATTACATTGCGGGTGCGGTCGCACATTCGCACTGCCCCCTTTTAACCCAATACCGGTGTCTGCCATCGTCGAATCCATGCAGCCAATCGTCTCGGTCACGAATCTGTCGAAAACCTACGCCACGGGTTTTCATGCGCTCAAAAACATCAACCTGGCGATCAACCGCGGAGAAATCTTCGCCTTGCTTGGGCCCAACGGGGCGGGCAAGACCACCCTCATCAGCATCATCTGCGGCATCGTCAAGGCAAGCGTCGGCAGCGTGACGGTGGACGGCCGCGACATCGCGACGGACTATCGCGGCGCGCGCTCGCTGATCGGCCTCGTGCCGCAGGAACTCACCACCGACTCGTTCGAAACCGTCTGGGCGACCGTCTCGTTCAGCCGCGGGTTGTTCGGCAAGCCGAAAAACCCCGCTTACATCGAAAAGGTGTTGCGCGATCTGTCGCTGTGGGAAAAACGTAATAACAAGATCATTACGCTATCGGGCGGCATGAAGCGCCGCGTGCTGATCGCGAAGGCGCTCTCGCACGAACCGCGTGTGCTGTTTCTCGACGAACCCACGGCCGGTGTCGACGTCGAGTTGCGCCGCGATATGTGGAAGCTGGTGCGCTCGCTTACCGCCAACGGCGTGACGATCATTCTCACCACGCACTACATCGACGAAGCCGAAGAGATGGCTGACCGCATCGGCGTGATCAATGCGGGCGAAATCATGCTGGTGGAAGAGAAGACGGAGTTGATGCGAAAACTCGGCAAGAAGCAGTTGACGCTGCAACTCGAGAGTCAGCTCGGGGAGGTGCCGCCAGCGCTGGCCGGATATGGACTGGATGTCGCCAAGGGTGGCAACGAGCTGATCTACACGTATGAGGGCGACGGCGGGCGCACGGACATCATCTCGCTGCTCAAAGCGCTCGACGACGCCGGCATCCGTTTCAAAGACCTGCATACGACGCAAAGTTCGCTCGAAGACATCTTCGTCAGTCTGCTCCGGGGTAACTCATGAATATCTACGCAATTCGCGCGATCTATAAGTTCGAGATGGCCCGCACCTGGCGCACGCTGATGCAGAGCATCATCGCGCCGGTGATTTCAACTTCGCTTTACTTCGTCGTGTTCGGCGCGGCAATCGGTTCGCGCATCAAGGAAGTGGACGGCATCAGTTACGGCGCGTTCATCGTGCCGGGTTTGATCATGCTGTCGCTGCTGTCGCAAAGCATTTCGAATGCGTCGTTCGGGATTTACTTTCCGCGCTTTACCGGCACGATTTACGAGTTGCTGTCGGCGCCGGTGTCGTATTTGGAGATCGTCGTGAGCTATGTGGGCGCGGCGGCCACCAAGTCGATTCTGCTCGGGCTGATCATTCTGGCGACCGCCGGCCTGTTCGTGCCGCTGCAAGTGCAGCACCCGTTCTGGATGATTCTGTTTCTGGTGCTGACCGCGGTGACGTTCAGTCTGCTCGGTTTCATTATTGGCATCTGGGCGGATAGCTTCGAGAAGTTGCAACTCGTGCCGCTTCTCATCATCACGCCGCTCACGTTTCTCGGCGGCAGTTTCTATGCGGTCAATATGCTGCCGCCGTTCTGGAAGGTCGTGACGCTGTTCAATCCGATTGTGTATCTGGTCAGCGGATTTCGCTGGAGCTTTTATGGGCTCGCCGATGTGGATGTCGGTGTCAGCCTGGGGATGACCGCGTTGTTTCTGGCGGTGTTTCTCGGGATCGTCGCGTGGATCTTCAAGACTGGGTATCGGCTCAAGAGCTAAGGGCTTTGGGGCGAACCGGCCTGGCGAAAATCTCCCGGCCGGTTCGCACTGACCCGGCGCGACGACCGTATGCGATATCACCGCGCCGCAACCTGCGTGTGTGCTTCGAAACCCGTCAGCACACCGACTGCGTTCAAGCCGATTTCCTCCACGGCATAACCCCCTTCCATCACGAACAGCGTCGGCAAGCCGAATTGCGCGATTGCCGCGCCGATGCGCGGATAGTCCTTGCTTGTAAGCCGAAACTGCGAAATCGGATCGCCTTCGAACGTATCGACCCCGAGCGACACGACCAGCGCATCCGGCGCGAACTGCTCGATCTGCTCGCCGGCATGAGCCAGCGCCACCGCGTAGGTGGACCAGTCAGTGCCCCACGGCAGCGGATAGTTGAAGTTGAAACCTTGGCCGGCGCCGCGGCCGGTTTCCTCAGCGTAGCCCAGCAGGTAGGGATAGTCGATCGACGGGTCCGCATGCAGCGACACGAACAGCACATCGTCCCGCTCGTAGAAGATCGATTGCGTGCCGTTGCCGTGGTGATAGTCGACATCGAGTATGGCGACACGCCGCGCACCGTGCGCGAGCCAATGTTCGGCCGCGATCGCGGCATTGTTCAGGTAGCAATAGCCGCCCATCACGTCGCGTCCCGCGTGATGCCCAGGTGGCCGGCACAGCGCGAAGGCCGCGCGTTCGCCACGGCTCACGCACTGCGCGCCAGTCAGTGCGACATGCGCGGATTCTTCGATCGCGTCCCAGGTGCCCGAGGTAATCGGCGCGCCCGCATCCATCGCGTAGAAGCCCAGCTTGCCGTCGATGCTGAGCGGGGCGCGGTCGCGCCGCAGGCCGCGCGCCGGCCAGATGGTTGGCAGTGCATCGTGTGTGCGGCCGAGCGCGCTCCATTCCTGCCACGCGGTCTGAAGAAAGTCGAGATAGGCGTCGCTATGCACGCGATTTAACGCGTCTATGCCGAAGCGGGAGGGCGCAATCACCTCGCCGAGCCCGACCTGGCGCAAGCGCTCGTGAACGATATCGACGCGCCGCGGCGTCTCGAAGCACGGCTTCAATTCGCCGTCGATCAGTTCGCTGCGGCCGTGGTGAAGGCGATGGCGTTCGCCGTAGATAGTGATCAAGCGTGTCTCCGGAATGAAATGCGGCTTGAAGAAAAAGCGATCCCTTGCACACTGACTATCGCCGCAACCGACCGCTCTCTCCAAGAAGATTAAACCGATCCAATGGAGAGGCACCGTCTATGCAAGCGTTGCGCCGCTACGTATGCATTTCGGGATGAATATAGGTAAAACCAATTCAGTAGCAAGCTAATTTGTTCTTTCCGAGGTTTTTTTGTCGTCGAACAGTCGGGCTGAGAATCCCATTTGACGAACCTCAAGGAATACGCTGATGAATCAGGAAGACACGATTGGCCGTCTGGAACAAAGTACGATCCAGCCCATTCCTGCCGCCGAGCGGCACGGCAAGGCGAGCGATCTGTTCACGATCTGGTTCGGCTCGAATATCACGTTGCTGACGATCGTCACGGGCGCGCTGGCCGTCACGGTGTTCAAGCAGCCGTTCTGGTGGGGTGTGCTGGGGATCGTGATCGGCACGCTGGTCGGCGCGGTGTTCATGGCTCTGCACTCGGCGCAGGGCCCGCAACTGGGCGTGCCGCAAATGGTGCAAACGCGCGGCCAGTTCGGCTCGATCGGTTCGCTGCTGGTGGTGGGCCTCGTCGTGATCATGTACCTCGGCTTCTTTGCGTCGAACCTCGTACTCGGCGGCCAGGCGCTGCAAAGCCTGACGCCTGCTGTCAGCGTGAATGACGGCGTGATCGTGGTCGGCGTGCTGAGTCTGGTGGCGACGATCTTCGGCTACAACCTGATCCATGCCTATACGCGTTTGATGACCTGGTGCTCCGGCGCGGTGCTGGTGCTCGCCTTCGTGTGGATCATTTTCGTGCATGGACTGCCGGCTGATTTCCTCACGAAGAACAGTGCGAATCTGACGGGTTTTCTGGGCACGATTTCGGTGGCGGCGCTCTGGCAGATCGCCTACGCGCCGTACGTGTCCGACTATTCGCGCTACATGCCCGCTAACACCGGGTCGCGGACCGCATTCTGGGCGAGCTATTGGGGCTGTTCGCTCGGCTCGATCTTCCCGATGGCGCTGGGTGCCGTGATCGGCCTGGTGGTCGCGGATGGCGACGTCGTCAACGGCCTCACCACGCTCACGCGTGGCATCAGCACACTGGTGGTGATCGTGCTGTCGATCGGTATTGCCGCAACCAATGCGATGAATCTGTATTGCGGCGCTCTCTCCACCATCACGATCCTGCAGACGCTGTTTCCCTCGTGGTCAGGCAAAGCACGCGCGCGTACCGTTACCGCCCTGGTGCTGTTTGGTATTTCGCTGACGATCGCGTTGTTCGGTCAAAGCAACTTCCTCGCGACCTACACGAACTTCATTCTGTTGCTGCTTTACGTGCTGGTGCCCTGGACGGCGGTCAATCTGATCGACTACTACCTCGTCTGCCACGGCCAATACGACGTTGACTCTTTCTTCCGTCAGGACGGCGGCATTTACGGCCGTTTCAACGGCATCGCAATCTTCTCGTACCTGTTCGGCATTGTCGTGCAACTGCCCTTTGTTGCTACAGACCTGTACACCGGGCCGATTGCGAAGAGGCTCGACGGTGCGGATATTTCGTGGGTGGTCGGTCTTGCGTTGACCTCGCTGGTTTATTACGTGGGTTGTAAGCGGTTTTCTCGTACGGCTGCGAGCGCGGCTGCCTGAACATCTGCCCCCCCGGCAGTCCCCAGGCGATCTGTCGGGCAATCCCCTTAGTCCATCCGGACGATGACCGCCCGCGTCGAATCGCCGTCAATGACGGTATGAACCGAGAACGGTGCGACATGGCTTTCCGTCCACCGTATCGAGGCGCACAGCCGCGCGGCAGGCGTTGGGGCCGCGGATAGGGATGGGGGGGAGCGTGATGCGGGAGGGCTGTAAATGAAACCCAGAGTTCAGCGGGACGGACTGATTGCCGGCGTACTGGTGGCGATTGGCGTGATCGGTGTATCCGTGCGGCAACTCTACGCGTGCGCCTGGAGCGACGAGTTTCCCGGCATGGTGTGCACGGCCGGTTCGTCGCTGTCGTTGTTTCTGGGCATCACCGGGCTGGCTGCGCTGGCTGGAAAAGTCTGGGCACGCCACTCGGGCGCGGACGAACAGTGCTTCACATTCCTCGGCGCGGTGGGCGGTGCTGCGCTGGTGTTTGCGATGGTGGTGACAGGCTTCTAGATACTATGAGGGCAGCACGAGTGAAGCCTCAGGTGTAAAACGGGAGCCACAAACCCTGTTTTCCAAGAGGAGTACGCAAATGAATGCGCCTCGCACGGCCCTTCACGGGCAGGATACAACCATCACCGGATCGCTGTATGTCGCCTTTGAACTGGGTGACAGGAGCTGGAAGCTCTCGCTGGGCGATGGGGTGCGCTCGCCGAGCCGCTGCACAGTGGCCGCTGGCGATACGGCCGCAGTCTTCACGGCGATTTCAAAGGCCAAAGCGCGCTGTCATCTGGCCACCGATGCCCCGGTGCGCAGCTGCTATGAAGCCGGGCGTGACGGCTTCTGGCTGCACCGCTGCCTGGAAGCACATCAGATCACGAACCTGGTGGTGGATTCAGCCAGTATCGAAGTAAACCGGCGCAGACGTCGCGCCAAGACCGACCGTCTCGACAGCGACAAGCTGCTGTCGATGCTCATGCGCTACTACGGTGGTGAGCGCCGGGCTTGGGCGGTCGCACGTATCCCCACCCCCGAACAGGAAGATGAGCGGCGGGTACACCGTGAACTCGATCGCCTGCGGCAGGAGCGCACTGCCCATAGCAACCGCATCCGCTCGCTGCTGGTACTCCACAACCTGCG
>NZ_WOEY01000182.1 GCF_013177695.1 Paraburkholderia solitsugae
GGAGAGTTCATGAGCGGCGCTTCATTTGAGCGAATCTGCCGACGCGATGACGGCACGCGCGACTTCAGCGAGTTTGACGCCCTGGTTCATGGCGCGCTTGCGCAGGTTGGCGTACGCGGCGTGTTCGGTGATCTTCTGTTGATCCATCAGCAGGCGTTTGGCACGATCGATCAGCTTGCGTTCGGCGAGTTCGTTTTCGGCTTGTGCGAGGCGTTCGCGCAACTGCGACTCCTGTGCGAACCGTGCGAGTGCGACTTCGAGAATCGGCGCGAGCCGTTCCGAGGCGAGACCCTCGACGAGGTAGGCCGTGACCCCTGCACCGACTGCGTCGCGAATCAGTTGCTGGTTCGCATCGTGACTGAACATCAGCACCGGACGTGGCGCGGTGGCGTTCATGACCGCGAGTTGTTCGAGCGTGTCGCGCGATGGCGATTCCGTATCGATGATGATGACATCTGGCCGTTCGTTTTCGACTACGCGATGCAGCGCTTGTGGCGTCGCGGTGCCCGCGAGCATCTCGTAGCCGAGCCGTGCGAGCGCATTGCGCAGATCGCCAATGGGCTTATCGGTATCGGTGACGAGGAGGACGCGTAGCATGGAGTGTGGCTGAGACGACAGGATACAGATAGAGCAACAGGCGTGCCAGGCGGCGAGCGCTGCGATAAGACCAGTGCAGTCACGGGTCTGTGAGCAGTTCAGGCAACGGTGTCTGCACCGGCGCGGGGCATGCGAGCGGCATGCACCGAAGCGGCGCGTCGCGCCATTCAATGAGCGCGTTGCACACCTCGTCGAGAATCGGGCCCCACTCGCCTAATTCCCGCTGACGGAACAGGCGCATCGACGGATACCACGGGCTATCGGTTCTGCCGGTCAGCCATCGCCACTCAGGATAGGCGGGCACGATCACCCATACAGGCAGTCCCGCCGCGCCGGCCAGATGAGCGACCGACGTGTCGACGGTAACAAGCAGGTCGAGCGTCTGCAGTATCGCTAGCGTGTCTGTAAAGTCGTTGATCGCGGGGCCCAGTGTATGCAGGTCGTATTCGTGTGCCAGGTCTTCGCTTTCATGCTCGTGGACGCCTTTCTGGACCGAGTACCACGTTATGCCGCCAAGTCCGAAAAGTGGCTTCAGCGCGGCCAGTTGGATAGACCGGTAACGGTCGAGAACATGGTGAGGGTTGCCGGCCCACACTACGCCGACGCGTTTGTTTTGCGCCTGCTTGTTGGCTTGTGGAATCGCTTCGATATAAGTCTTCCAATGACCTAGTTTTTCCGGCGTTGCCGCGAGGTAGGGCATGGCAATCGGAAGCATGGGTAAATCGAGTTTTGTATGTTCCGGCATCCTTAGCATGTGACACCAGTAGTCATATGGGCCGGGAGGTAGGGTAGTGAATACGGTTTGCACATCTGTCATGCTCGCGGCCAGTTCCGCGATCGGCTGACTGACCAGTACATCTACTGCAGCACCTTGACGATTCAACCATTCGGCGAATCTAAGGAACTGGATTTCATCGCCGCGCCCCTGTTCGCCGATGAGCAGGAACCGGCATCCTGCGACGGGTTCGCCATGCCACTCGGGGAAACCTGGGCGAATCTGTTCATTTTCCGTGCTGGGGAGCGCGTAAAACCATCTGTACCTCTTCCAGCCTTCTTCGAGCTCACCAAGGGCAAGCTGCACACCGGCAAGATGAAATTGCAGGTACGGGTTGTCCGGCAGAAGCCGGGCTGCTTCAATACTGTGTGGCCGACTTTCGGCAACGTTGCCGGTGATGCTGAGTGCTCTTGCCGCGTTGTGATGCAGAAGCGGGTGTTGCGGATCGACGACGAGTCCCTGCCGGGCCACGCTAAGCGCTTCGCTGAAGCGGTCGTGGGTGTTCAACACGTAGCCTAGTGAATTAAGCGTATCGGCATTGTCCGCAAAGCGGGTTCTGACCTGCTCGATCGCTTCATCGAGCTCACGCTTGTGGCCGGCTTTGACCAGCGCTGCGATCAGGTCGAGTCCGTCTTGCGGGCTTGCCGGGTCGAGCATCCACGCGCGCAACCAGTAGTCCGCAGCGTCATCGATCTTCCCGAGCTCCGTGCAGATCCGGGCCAGCGCACGAACGGCGTGGTGCACGCCCGAATCGATCTCAATGGACTTTTCATAGTGGGCCATTGCCTCATTGAGACGGCCAGACAGCCGCAGGCAGCCGGCAAGGTTCCGGTGAAGACTGGCGCTACTGCCCGCCAGGCTGATCGCTCGACGATAGGCTGCTTCAGCCGATGCATGGTTGCCCTTCAGCGCTGCAAGCAGGCCCGCATGCTCCCACAATTCAGCCCGCTCAGGGGCGGCCTGCAATGCCTGTTCCAGGTATCCCCGCGCGCGATCCATTTCATCCATATGAACACAGGCGAGTCCCATACGGTGCAGCGCGTGTGCGTCGCGCGGGCGCACGGCGAGCACCTGGCGGTAACCGTTCATCGCCTCGGTCATCCGTCGCGCGGAAAAATGCGCATCTGCACGCGCGACGAAAGTGTTCACGTCTGCGTCATCGTGATTCATTGCTTGCCCGTGGGGGGAAGTAGGCCCCCTGCGATCCGCAGCCGCGACGCAGGGGCGCAATTCCGGCGTAGCCGATTTATTGCGTATAGGTGGCCAGGAGAGAAACGCCGCTCAGTTTTGTACTGGCGCTCAATATGCCGTAGTAAGTTCCGGCTACTGGGTTGGTGATCGTGCAGGTGGCGGCCCCACCTCTGACCATAACGGACTCACAGTCAGGATGGAGCGTGGATGGCGTACCGGCTCTGACATACAGTGTTGCGGTTTGGCTGGTCGTCCCTGGCGACAGGGTGAACGTCAGGCTCTTTACGCCCGGAGGAACAACCAGATCGTAATTCTGCATATCGCCGTTTTTCGCCGAGATCGTCAACGGAATGCCGGCGCTTAGGTCCGTAAGGGTTGGAGGAATGACCTGAAATGGGCGCGTCAGCTTGCTAACGGCCCCGGTGCTATCCGTCACCGTGAATGTGATTTCATAAGTGCCCGGATAGTCATAGTTCGCATAGGGAGCGACCGATTGCGTGCGCACCATATCAGGACCACCCGTGCCGAAATTCCAGGCCCATGACTTGATCGGCGCACCGCGGGCAGTGGACAGGTCCTTGCATGTCACTTGCATGATCGTCGTCGCTTCTGAGCACGTAAAATCGGCTGCCGCTGGAATCTTTCCAGACCTGGCGGCAATGACCGTTGCGTTCGCATCCAGAATGCCTGAGCCGATCGGTTGATCCGGTTTGCCGTTGGGAAACGGTTGCACATTCTGTGTCAGCAGGGCTCTCATTTCCGGAGAGGTCAGTGGCGTCGGCGCCACCGACTGAGCGAGTGCGATCACGCCGCTCACCATCGGTGCCGCCATCGACGTGCCGTCCATGTATGTGTAGCCTTCGGTGCCCGGCGCGGCGGTTCCGTTGTTATAGGTGGACCAGATTGAGTCGCCAGGCGCGGCAATATCGACAGTCTGTCCGTAGTTCGAAAGAACCCACTTCAAACCGGGGCGGTTGCTGCCGCCGACACTGATAACGTTCCGGCAATTTGCCGGCGTAAAATTCGTTGCGCTGTTGCCATCGTTGCCAACTGCTGCAACGACAACGGCGCCCCGACTGACAGCGTAGTCAATGGCGTTCTGAAACGTCATGCCGCAGGAACCCCCACCGCCGAGGCTCACATTAATGACCTTCGCCGGGTAGGCGTTGTTGGGGACACCCGACACGCTCCCGCCAGCGGCCCACGTCACGCCGTCTGCGACGTCGGATGTAAAACCTCTTCCGCAGGCATTCATGACCCGGACCGGGACGACCTTTGCGGCGGGCGCAATCCCGGCTATACCAACGCCGTTGTTGGTCTGCGCGGCCATGATGCCCGCGACGTGGGTGCCGTGCCAGACGACCGGGCATGTCTCCGTCGTGATACCCGGATTCGTGCCGTCGCCGCCCCGGTTGTTCGCGGTGAAATCGTACCCAGGCAGGATATTGGCATTCAGGTCGCTATGATGGGTCACGCCATTGTCTATCATCGCGATCACGGTCCCGGCGCCGTTAGCCATGTCCCAGGCGCCCTCTGCCCGTATTCCCGCCGTGGTGACGCCGGGTTTCTGGTTCGAGGTTAAGCCCCACTGCATGCCATATTCCGGGTCGTTTGGCGCCATTGTTACGGACATAGGTGTATCGGGCTCCACATACTCGACGTCAGGGTCCGATGCAATGGCGCGCATGAACGCTTTGGCATCTCTCGCGTTCAGCTTGTGTTCCGTTGTAACCACATCAGCCCCAATGCCCATGCGGCGCACATGGCGCGCTTTCGCGGGGAAGGCGTTCGTTAGGCGGTCCAGTCTTGACTGGACTGCAGAGGTTGATCCGCGTTCAGCGGTGCCGGTCTTGTACTTGACGATGAAGCGGTCATTGGATGCGTCCGAAGACAGGCCGCTCACATTCATCTTCAACGACGATTGCAGGGGAACGGTGCTGGACGCCGCCGCTAGTGCCGCCGCCCTTTCCAGAGTCGGTGTTGTTTCGGAAGTTGTATCGACGCCGCTGTCTCCGCCACATGCTGCGAGTGCCAGCGAAAGCGAAAGACAGGCAGCGCTTGCAAACACACGACGTGCATTTGCTTTCGACCACAGAGCGCCGATTTCCGCAAAGGTTATGGGAGAACCGTACCGCTTGCTCATACGTCTCTGTTTTTGCATGTTTTTATCCCTTGTACGACATATAAAAAGGATTGCCTCTGTTTTTGTGCAGTAGTCGTGCTGTCGGCATAAGCCGGGACCGTAAGCCGCACGCCAGTCTTTGCTTCTCTGGCGCAGGCTATACAACGCGTAGATTAAGATTCCTAACTAATGACTGTCGCTGTCGCTGTCGCTGTCGCTGTCGCTGTCGCTGTCGCTGTCGCTGTCGCTGTCGCTGTCGTTTGCGTGATACGTTACTTTCTGCCGCCGTCAGCCTGCTCGTTGCGTTCCGGTACCGCGCGAAATCAATAGCCTGGACGGGAAGATAATTTAGCTTGAATGAGATAATAAATAGCCTGATTGATATAAACAATCAGGCGTTTCTATTTATTCGTCGGACAACTTACTCAGTGCGTAAGACTATCGATGCCTGCTCGTGCAGGCTAAAGGGGCAACTCAGCCAGCCGACCGGGGGCGAGTGAGGATGTGAGACGAGGGAAATTGAAAATTTCGCGCAACGGTGGCAAGCGTCGCACCGTTGGCTGATTGATGGGTGATTCGCTATCTGTGCTGGCGATGCAGCGCCGGTGTGTGCGGGACCTCGCGATGAGGCTCGACGCGCACTCGCGCAGCGCTATCGAATCAATTCCATTCCCCATAACTCCGGGGCGAAAACAAAAAACTTACTGCAATCATGGCAACAACGCTAGCAGCGAGGGTGATCCAGGCAGCCCCAAAGCCGCCGCTCCAACCCCGGGCAATCCCGGCCAAAACGGGGGCAACGGCCGCCAGAATGAACCCGACACCCTGAGTGAATGCGACGAGCCTTCCCGCGACGCGATGATCCGCCGAATGATCCATGGCTGTGACGAGCGTCAACGAAAACGTCCCGCCAAGTCCGGCGCCGGCAACGCCGACCCAGACCAACGGCGCTGCGTCGGGCCACAAAACCAATCCGAGCAACCCGGCAAACTGGGCGGACAAACCTAGCACCAGCCACGGCCGCCGATCCCGAAACGGTGCCGCAGCAAGCGGCAACAGCAAAGCTGATGCAGCCTGAAACACCGTCATGCTGGCAAGCAGCGAACCGCTATCCGCGACACTCACCCCGCGCTGCTGGTAGAACGCCGGTAACCAGGCGACGAGCGTCGTATATCCGCCGTTGACGATCCCGAAGTACAAGCCGAGCGTCCAGGCGCGCCGCTTGCGCCACAGCGGAAAAGTCACCGCATCTGCGGGAGCGCGCTGCGCCGCGGGGCCATGCAAAGGTCCGCGGTTCAAATCCAGCCAGCACAACAACGCCCCGAGTGCGGGTATAGCCCATACCGCGAGCCCTGCATGCCACGACCCCATCGTTGCGCTCACCCAAGGACTCAAGCGCGCCCCCAAGCCGCCACCGCCCATGATCGCAGCCGAGAAAACCCCCATCGCGAGCGGCACGCGCGCATGAAAACGCTGCTTCATGACAGCCGGCAGCAGCGCCTGAATTGCCGCGACGCCGACGCCCGCGAGCGCCGCCGTCAACAGCAAGGTCCCACCACTTGCCGCCATCCAGCGCGCACCGCAAGCCAGCGCGATCGCCAGCAAACCGAGCGCGACGCCGCGTGTTTCTCCGATTGAACGGGTTAGCGCGCCGGCACCGAACGCGCCGATGCCCATCGCGACGACCGGCAGGCTGGTCAGCAACGAGGCGCCATAAAAGCTCAACCCGGTTGCCGCGCGGATCGTCGTCATCAATGGACTGATCGACGTCAGCAAGGGACGCAGATTGATGCCGATCACCACGATCACGCCCAGCCATAAGGCGTCCCGCCACGTCAGCGCGTGGGATGCATCGTTGGCGTCAGTACGGACCGGAGTGGCGCTGGAGTGCGAATTCACGATGGACCTGAAGGTGAGGGGTGAGCGCCGCCGTAAGCGCGAAAAAAGCTGCGCGATCGTGGCGGCATGGTTGTGAAAGAACGTCGAACGAAGTGAAAAATCCGTTCCCGGTTCGTTTTGGTCAACCATAATAACCTAGAATGGTTAACCATTTAGCTGATGTCCGGTATAGATAACACGCTACCCGCGTGGCGCTTGCCGTCCGCCGCTTGCCGTCCGCCGCCGCTAGAATGCGGGGCGATATCGCTCCGTTTCCGTCACTGAACTCATGGCTCCACGTTCCCGAAATCCCTCGTCTGCCGACGCAGAAACGCCGCTTCACACCGCGATCGGCGATGACTCGATCAGCGTCGAGGAGCGCGTTTACGCGTCGATCACTGCAGCGTTGTTGCAAGGCCGTCTGCGGCCGGGCGCGCAACTGGTCGAGCGCGACCTCGCCGCGGCGTTCGGTTGCACGCGCGGCGCGTTGCGCAAGGTGCTGGCGCGGCTGGGTTTTGAGGGCAAGCTGGTGCTCGAGGCGAATCGCGGCGCATTTGTGCCGTCGCCATCGGAAGAAGACATTCGTCAGGTGTATCGCGCCCGGCAGATTGTCGAGGCGGGCATCGTCGCGGCTTTGTGCGGGAGTTTGAGTGCGGCTCACCAGCGCCGCCTGCGCGCCCATGTGCGCAGCGAAGAGAAGGCGTCACGCGCCGGCGCTATCGAGGAATCCGTGCGGCTCGCGGGCCAGTTTCATGTGTTGTTGACGGAACTGGCGGGCGGGACGGAATTGCTCGGCCTCGTTGGGCAACTCGTCGCGAAGACCGAGTTGTACAAGCCGTTGTTCGACCCGTCGAAGGGTTCGACCTGTTCCGCGGACGAGCATAGGCAGATTATCGAAGCGCTCGACGCGGGAGACCTGCGTGCGGCACTGGATACGATGCGCGAGCATCTGTCGGCGTTGGAGGAGCGGGTGGTCGAGCAGGTGCGCAAGAGCGCCGCAGGAGAGGATCTCGGTGCGGTGTTCGGCGTGTAGAAAAGGAGGGGCAACTCAGCGACGCCGCAGCGCGCCGCTCAGGCTCGAGTCAACGAGTCAAGCCGGAGAAGGCGCGCGAAAGGCTTCGCGAACAAACTGAACAGCAACAATCGACCACGCCCGGACCGATCATGAGGCAACTCAATGAGCGGTCAGCGTGCCGCCAGCCTTAACGGCGACGGAATTGCGTGTTGCGTGCGCCGCCGCCACCGGTGGCGCGCTCGTCTTTGTGACGGAAATTGATCCGGCCTTTGGTCAGATCGTAAACCGACAGTTCCAGCGTGACGCGGTCGCCCGCGAGAATACGGATGTGGTTCTTGCGCATGCGTCCGGACGCGTAAGCGCCAACCACGACGCCGTTGTCGAGCGTCACGCGGTAACGACTATCCGGAAGTACTTCGTCGACGATGCCGTCAAGTTCAAGCAGTTCTTCTTTCGCCATGCATAACTCCTGGTCGATGGGATAAGTGGGTGTTGGCCACGCAGCTAAGCCCGGCGCAACATCTGATACGGTTAACAGTTGGCTTTCAGGCCATCTGCGTTGCGGCAACAGCTGATTCGCTGATAGTACCGCTCAAAGATCGGCGACGGACTGGCCGTCTACGCGGCCGTCGATCAATTGCTCGGCGTGGGCCATGCACGCAATGCGCGCCTTGCCCGTGCCGTCAAACGGAAACAGATACTGCAGACGGAACACACGCCCGTCGGCCGCCGGATTGGCGCCCACGCGGCAGATGCGCACCGACGCGTCGTAGCCTGCGTCCGGATTGCGGCCCGTAGTAGCACCCGCCGGACGGCGCGGATAGACGAGCGGATGAATTTCGTAACCCTTGTACGTCTTGACAACTGAATTCATGAAGCACGTGTCCTGTATTACGTGGCCCCTGTGTCACGCGTGTTACGCGCGGCACAACAGGCCCGGCGGCGCAGCACCTTGGGGCGCGCCGCCATGGAAAAAGATTGGCACAGGCCCGATGGCAAGGGCATGAGCGCGGCCGCGCAAAATCGCGGATTCGATGGAGAAGAAACACGCTGATGTCGCGCAGACATCGGGCGCGTAAATGAACCACTCAGCTGCACAACTCGCGACGGCGAATGCAGGCGGCGCATTGCCGGAATGACGGGATCGCCGACGGGCAGCGGTCGAACAGTCGGGGGTGGTGCGGAGACGCCGATTGAACCTGTTTGGTACTGCCGCTTGTATTGCCGCTAGTGTGGATGCGGAATACAGCTATTCCAATATGATGCACTAAATGGGGCTAATTGGATAGCAAAAAGTTCCGAGCGCGGCCAAACCGCCCAGTCGGCGGGGCTTTAGGCAAGAAATGGCTGCTACGGACGGCGTGCCAGGTATGACCGGCACGCCGCATATGAGCTGGCGCCGTGACGGCGAAGGCGGGCGAGCTTCAGCGGGTGGTTTCGGCGACGCGCTTCTGCAGCTCGCGTGAAGCCGCGAGCGGGATGCGCGCATCATCCCAGCCGGCCAGCCATTCGACTTCCCTCGACGTAAAAATCTGTCCGTGATTGCGCAGGGTGTATTGCAACGAATCGATGATGTGATTGCGGATGATTTCCGGCGTGCCGTCGTCATCGAGCACGGCGCGAAACGCTTCGAGCGTGGCCATCTGTTGCTCCGTGAATGGGTTGGTTCTTTTATCGCACGAAAAAAAAGCGCTCGCCAAGCGGAAAAAAATCGCTCGGTGCGGATGCAACAACCGGGACGTGTGAGCAGCATGCCGTCGGGCGCTCATCAACGCTCTAAGCGCGATGCGGCCCCGCAATAAAATAGCCGCGGCGCTGTCGCCATGCCGTCGCGGTCGCGGCCGCCGATTGGGGTCGTTACAATGGCGAGTTGCCGCGCCTGGCTGCCCGGCATTGCTGTGCCTGCCTCGCCTGCCGGCCATAACCGCGGTGCCCCGATTGGCTCATTTGGGCGAAAGCGGCGCCGCTTCCCTCGAACACTGCGACTTCTCAATGCGCAAGACAACCGTCTCTCCCGTGAAAGACCTGCTGCTGGACCGCTACGCACCCATTGCAGACGGCATCGCCGCGCTGTTCTATCCGTGTGCCGAAGTCGTGATTCACGACCTGCGCGATCAGACCATCGCGTATCTCGTGAACAACCTGTCGAAGCTCGAAGTCGGCGGCCCCTCGGTGCTCGACGAAGTCCACTATGCGGCCCGCGGCCGGACGATCGGGCCGTACGAGAAGCTGAATTGGGACGGCCGTCGCATGCGCTGCGTGAGCAACATCCTGTTCGACGACGACGGCAAGCCGGCCGGCATGCTGTGCGTCAACTTCAACATTGCGGTGTTCGAAGATGTGCGCTCCACGCTCGATCTGTTCATCAAAGGCGGCAATCTGACGGACGCACCCGCGGAGGAACTGTTCCGCGACGACTGGCAGGACCGCATCAACACCTTCCTGCACACCTGGCTGCGCGAGCGGCAAATCGGCATCAATGCGCTCACGCGCGAACACAAGCGGGAAATCGTCGAGGCGCTGCACGCGCAAGGCGCGTTTCGCGGCCGCAGTTCCGCGAATTATGTGGCCGCCGTGCTGACGATGGGGCGCGCCACTGTCTATAAGATTCTGAAGCAGATGAAAGAGGGCGGCTGACGGCTCCCGGATCGCGGTGGGATAGCGCTGCCCGCCGCTGGATCCACCACGGAGCCGATGCGCCCGGGAGATTGAGACCGCGCCGCGGGAAGAGTAGCTGCGTTCAGCTATGCAGTCCCATTTTGCCGCTCGCCATGGCGGCGACGCGAACCACGAGCCCCCGGGGAAGCAACCGTGACAACCAGGTCGCGGCTCGCACGCTGGTCCGCCCAGGATAGGCGACCGCTTTTCTTTTGTCGAAGGCCTTGAGGGTTTCCTGAACAACCGACTCCGAGCTGTCCATGTCTTTCGGCGACACATTGGTTGATACACCGTCGAAGAAGCTCGTTGCCGTGGGGCCCGGACAAGCGGCCATCACATGAACGCCCGTGCCGACGAGTTCAAATTGCAGCGCCTCGCTGAAGAACAGGACGAAAGCCTTGGTCGCCGCGTAAGTGGCCATATGCGGGAGGGGCTGAAAGCTCGCGTTGGAAGCGAGGTTGATGATGCCGCCCCTGCCACGTTTCGCCATACCGCTGCCAAACCGATGACTGAGAGCGACGAGTGCCTGAACGTTGACCTGAATTTGCGACTGTTCTTTCGTCGGGTCGTGCGAGAGGAAGCTGCCAGTCAGACCCAGCCCCGCATTGTTAATTAGCAGATCTACCTGAATGCCGCGGCGCTCGAGTTCCTCGCCGATCTGGAGAGCGGCGTCAGGATGGCTCAAGTCGGCATTGAGCGCAACGGTTTGCACGCTGTATCGCGCGGAAAGTCCTTCCGCCAGGGCCTGCAATGTGTCGCCCGAGCGGGCGACCAACACCAGGTTCATGCCGCGTGCAGCCAGTGTTTCCGCAAAGACCTTGCCGAGTCCCTTTGAGGCGCCGGTAATCAGGGCGGTCGAGCCGCGATAAACAACCATTTTCTGCTCCTTGTTGCGGGGTGAACCTGCATTAGCGTTGCGTGCGCCATCTGAGGTCGCTGGTCACAGGCATCGACTTGATGCTGAGCGCCGCACTTCCTTGGGGACGTGACGCATTGTGCGAGGTGGAGCGTCATTTGATAATTGGGGTGTCTTTTGAATCATTTTCAAAAACTATGGAAATATCGCGGGCCGTCTCACCACTGCATGGTCGTTTCGATCCGTGTTCCCCGTTTGATGAACAGGGTGACCGGCGTTTTCTCGCAGATTTCGGCAAAGCGGGTCCGCTTGCTATCGTCGAGGGGCCCTTCGACGGATACGGTACGCCGAATGAATTGACCGCCGTCGCGCTCGACGTGCAGTTCCGTGTCGACTTTAATACGGCCGCCCGGCCATGCTTTCCTTTGCATGTACATCCTGAGCGTGGCAGCGGTGCATGCTGCGAGACCCGAGAGCACGAATTCGAAGGGGGCCGGGCCGCTATCCTGACCCCCATCGCGCGGCCCTTCATCGCCGAGCAGGCTGTGTGTGCCTGCATCGACTTTGACGAGAAAGTTGGGTGCATCTGCGTCTGAGATGGCGGTTGCGATCGCGAGAGTCATCGTTGTCCTCACTGGTGTCACGAGGGCGTGACGTTGTTTTGCAGGGCGATGGGTGGCTGGATTACGCGGCAGTTGCTTGTGCCCCTGATGGCGAGCGCCAAAGTGGACGACTCGGGAGCGACCGCCATGTGCGGTGTAGTGTATGCGCCCCCGCGTCCCCCGCATCAGCGCGGTTTGTTCGCCCCGCCTTCGGTCTGAGCGCGCAGGCGCTCTTCCTGCGCCCGCAGCTCGGGTGTCAGTTCCGCGCCGAAATCATCGGCTTCGAATAGCGGGCGAATTTCGATTTCGGACTCGCCTTCCATGGGATTGGGGCAGCGCCTGACCCATTCGACGGCTTCTTCCATTGACTTGACCTGCCACAACCAGAACCCCGCGACGAGTTCCTTGGTCTCCGCGAACGGTCCATCGATCACGGTCCGCTGGCTGCCTGAGAAGCGCATCCGTTTGCCTTTGGCACTCGGATGCAAGCCTTCGCCCGCGAGCATCACGCCTGCGTTGACGAGTTCTTCGTTGAACTTGCCCATTGCCGCAAGCAGTTCCGTGCTGGGCATCTTGCCGGCCTCTGAATCACTCGTCGCCTTCACCATCACCATGACGCGCATTGTCATTTCTCCATGAATAAGTTGTTGGAGCCACGCGGCCCCGAAGTTTAATCGGGATCGATCGGCAGCTCTTACAAACACGACGAACCGGGATATCTGAAATCGACACGGTCCAGCAGGCTTCACGGCTCCTTAGTATCGCTCGATGCGAAGGCGCTTTTGACTCTTGCTTGCTTTCGTGAAAAATAGATGCTATATTTTCATGAAATTAATTGTTGAATTTTTCACGGAGCAGCGTCGATGTTTCATCAGTCCGCCGAGCACGTCGCTAGCTACTACGCGCGCACCTATCCAGGCCCGATTCCACTGCGCCCGACTCTGGAAGAGCGTCTGGATACCGAGGTATTAATCGTCGGCGCAGGTTTCAGCGGCTTGCACACGGCGCTGCGCCTTGCTCTCGCAGGCAAGCGTGTCACCTTGCTCGAGGCCAGCCGGGTGGCGTGGGCGGCGTCCGGGCGCAATGGCGGCCAGGCACTGCTCGGCTGGTCCTGTGACATGCCCCCGCTGGAGGCCGCGCTGGGGCTGGAACGTGCCCGCCGGCTATGGGACAGCATGCGCTGGGCCGCCGGTGAGATACGTGAACTGCCGCAGCGGCACGGCTTTGATGCTGACTACCGCGCCGGCAGTCTGTGGACGGCGGTGCTGCCGCGCCGCGTTGCTCTGCTGCAGCGGGCTCAGCAGGAGGCCGTAGAGAAGTGGGGCTACGACCGGATGCGGTTCATTCCTCGCGAGGAGATGCCTGAGTGGATTGCGAGCGAGCGCTACCATGCTGCGCTCTACGATCCCGAGGCGGGCCACCTGAATCCGCTGAAGCTGGCCCAAGGTCTGGCGGCGGCGATCGAGCAGGCCGGTGGGCGCATCTTCGAGCAGAGCCAGGTGCTGGATTACCGCGAAACGCCTGACGGTTACGTGGTGCGCACTGACAAGGGGGAGGTGCGCGCGGACGCGCTGGTACTCGCCTGCAACGCGTATATCGACCGCCTCGACCGAAAACTTTCCAGGCGAATGCTGCCGGTCGGCACGTATCAGGTTGCCACGTCGCCGCTGCAGCCGGACATGGCCCGTTCGCTGCTGCCGCGCAACAGCTGCGTGATCGACAACCAGTTCGTTCCCGACTACTTCCGTCTCAGTCCTGACAATCGCCTGCTATTCGGCGGCGGCTGCACGTACGCGGGTGGCATTCCAAAGGATATTGCGGCGGCCACTCGGCCCTACCTGGAACAAGCGTTCCCGCAGTTGCGCGGGGTGGAACTGGAGTTTGCCTGGGGCGGGCATATCGATATCAGCATGAAACGCACGCCGGATATTGGTCGGCAAGGTGAGCGCTACTGGCTGCAAGGCTTTTCGGGGCACGGCATACTCCCCACGCTCGCCGCTGCCCGGGCAGTCGCCGACGCCATCCTCGGTGACGACGAACTGCTGAGCCTATATCAGTCCATCGACAATCCGCCTTTTCCCGGCGGAGCGTTGCTGGCGGCGCCGCTGGAGGTCATGGGCAAGACCTGGTATCGTCTGCGCGACAGAGTCTGAAAGAAGAGGCGGAAGATGAACAAGCAGGAAGAAATTGAAGGTCTCGCGATACTGATTCGGGACCTGCGCAAGCATAAGAAAGTGACGTTGGGTGCATTGGCGGAAAAGATCGGCCGCTCGGTGGGTTTCCTCTCCCAGATCGAGCGCGGCCTCTCGCGTCCGACCGTGGGCGACCTGACCGCCATCGGTGAGGCCCTGGGCGTACCCACCACGTATTTCTATAACCTGAGCAAGCCGCGCGCGTTACCTTGGGTGACCCGGCCGGATGAACGCCGCACCCTCTATTACGCCGAGGGTGTGACTGACGTGCTGGTGTCGCCGAACATGTCGGCCGGTTTTTCGATGCTGGAAAGCCACCTGGCCCCCGGCGCCAGCAGCGGCGATAAACCCTTGAACGACAGCGATGAGCAAGGTGGCTTCGTCCTCGAAGGCGAATTGACCATCTGGCTGGACGACGAGGCGCAGCCGGTAACCCTTGGCCCTAACGACGGGTTCCAGGTGCCGGCGCACGCGCGGTTCCGCTACGCCAACCTGTCCGACGAACCGACGCGGGTACTTTGGGTGTTCACCTAGGATTCCGGCCGAACCTGGGCGCAGCAGGCATGCTGCGCTGAATAAAAATTCGGATCGCTAATTAATGGCGTCACGCATGGACGTCATAAGTGGACGTCGTGAATGCCACGCTCCCTCATGCCACCGACTTGCCTGCCGCGGTCCATGGCAACTTTGAATTGAATCTCAATCATCACCTTTTGCGTGAGAAGGAAACACTATGACTTCCCCCAGCGCCGACCTGCTTAGCGAAGTGAGGGCCTTCCGCGCCGCCTATCCCGAGGTGCGTTACGTCGACCTCATTTGCCTGGATATCCCCGGGCACTTCTACGGCAAGCGATATCCCGTGGACATGCTTGAGAAAGTCGCGGCCGGCAGTCTCCTGAAACTGCCGCAGAATTGCATCCTGCTAGGCGCGCAGGGCGGCTTGTACCCGATCGGCGACTATTGCTTCAACGATGGCGACCCGGATGCGGTACGCCGCCTGATTGCCGGCACCCTCAAGCCTGTGCGATGGGAAAATCAGCCGTTGGGGCAGATGTTGATCAGCTCGGACGGCACCGAGGCACCCATCGAGTTTGAACCGCGCGAGGTCCTGGCGCGCGTACTGAAACGCTTCGAACGGCGCGGCATCCGCCCGGTCGTGGCTTTCGAACTGGAGTTCTACCTGTTCGACGCCAGGCTCGCGGACGGTTTGCCGCAGTTCCCGCGCGATCCGTTCTGTGACGACAGGGACGACCAGCCAAACATGCATATCGAGCGACTGTCGCGCTTCTCCGGCGTGCTGGGTGAGATGGTCGACGCCACGCGCGAGCAGGGTGTGGATGCCACCGTGATCACGGCTGAACTGGGACCGGGTCAGTTCGAGATCAACTTTGGCCACAACGACGACGGTCTGCGCGCCGCGGACTGGGCCGCATTGTTCTGCCGGAGCACGCGCGGTGTGGCGATGAAACACGGCTACCGCGCCAGCTTCATGAGCAAGCCGTATCTGCATGCGCCGGGCAGCGGCATGCATGTGCACGTGAGTCTCTACGATGAGGCCGGTAATAATCTGCTGGCTGTGGACGGCCAGCGGCCCTTGCGCCACGCGGTGGCCGGGTGCCTCGAGCTTCTGCCGCATTGCATGCCGGTCTTCGCTGCCAATCACAACGCTTTTCGCCGCTATGGCTGGAAAGCGAATGCTGCCAGCCGTGCCAGCTGGGGTTTCGAAGACCGTGACGCCTGTATTCGCATTCCCGAGTCGGATGATCGCAACCTGCGCATCGAACACCGCGTGGCGGGCGCCGACGCGAACCCTTACCTTGTGCTGGCCGCCATCCTCACCAGTATGGAGCACGGGCTGGACGCCGCTCGCGAGCCCATCGCGCCGCTCAATGAGGACCGCAGGAGCGGGATCGATTTTCCGAAAGACATGCTGACGGCCGTCGCTGCCATGCAGGCTCATCCGGTCGTGCGCGAGGGGATGGGCGAAGAGTTCGTGATGGTCTACTGCGAGAACAAACGCCAGGACCATCTGGATTTCATGAACGAGGTGAATGCGCGGGAATACCGCTGGTTCCTTTGAGCGCTGGCGCTTTTTTGCCGCTCAGGCGGCCGCGCCTCGCGACTGTCGATCGCTTACCGCGTAAGCCTGCATCATCGATCCTTCGCGCGCCGGCACAGGTTTAAAATAACGGTCGCAGCAAAACCACGTCCTCTGTTTCGGAGGACGTCGGCCCGTTTATAAAAATTCCGTTGATCGGGACAGGAGTAGTTCAATGGTGCGTTATCGACACTACAAAGGCGGCATTTACGAGTTGATTTGCGAGGCGACGCTGGAATCCGATCCGACGGTCACGATGATCGTCTACAAAGCCAGCAATGGTACGATCTGGACGCGTCCGGCTTCGGTGTTTTTCGAGCTGGTCGACATCGACGGCACCAAGGTGCCACGCTTCGCGCCGATCAACTAGGCGGACTCGTTCAAGCGATCGCACCCGACGAACGCGTACTGCCAGGTCAATACAAACAGGAAATCTGAATGCGTCTTTTGCTTGCCATCATTCTGCCGTGGTTTCAGTTCTTCACGATCGGCCGGCCGTTTGCCGGGATCATCTGCCTGATCTTGCAGATCACGCTGATTGGCTGGATTCCGGCCGCGATCTGGTCGGTGTATGCGTTGAGCCAGTACAACACCGACAAGAAAATCGCCCGGGCGATGGGCAACGGGCGGTAAGGCCGTATGCGATGCCGTCCGCCGCGCGGGTCGGCGGCGGAGGGTATGAGGGGAGGCAGCTTCTGCGTGCTGCTTCTTCCTGCTTTCGCGGGAACTGACCGATCCGGCGCTGGCACGGGCGGTGGACCGGCGACCCACCGCCGCTGTCTTCTCTCAGTGCTGCTGTAATTCAACCGCATCCGGCACTTCGATCACCACGTCGGTTTCCGCGATCGCCACACACGGCAGAATGTAGCCTTCCGCTTTTTCTTCGCGACTCAAACCCGGCCATTCGATCGTATAGCGCACGCGTCCCGCTGTCATTTTGCACATGCACGTGCGGCACGTACCGTTGCGGCACGAGCGCGGCAGACGCAGATTCGCGAAGCCGGCGGCTTCGAGGATCGTGAGCGAATCGGGCGATTCGAAGCTTTGGCCGAGCGGCTCGACGCGAACGAGAGGCGGGCGGATAGGGTCGGACATCGTGTGAATCGGTGACGGATTGCGCCACACTTTACACGCTGAAGAGAGCGCTTACAGCACGCCACCGAACTCGCAGGCATCTCCGCGATGTCAATGCGTCGTGTTCCCACGCCGCAAATACCGATACACCGTATTGCGCGCAAGCCCCAACTCGCGAGCCGCCGCCGACACATTACCGTCGAGTCGAGCGAGCGTCTGCGCGATCAACGTGGCCTGCCAATCCTCCATCCGCGCGGGCGATGCCTGCATGGGCGCGGCCGGTTTTTCCTGGCCGTTATTACCCGCGCCGTTGCCTGAACGGACCAAGGGCGGTTGGGTGCTTTCGTGGGCCGGCGCATGCCCACAATCCTGCAGAAAATCCTCCGGCAAATCCTCGAGTTCGATCTGCGCCGCGCCTTCGGCCATGATGCTTGCGGTGCGCAGCACATTGGCCAATTGCCGCAGATTGCCCGGCCAGCGGCATTGCGCGAACCGTTCCAGCACTTCATCGGACACGCGACGCGGCAAGCGCTCGCCATCCTGCTGCAATGCCAGCATGCGCTCGACGAGCGCTGCCAGATCGCTACGCTCGCGCAGCGCCGGCAAGGTGACGACGAGGCCGTTGATCCGGTAATACAGGTCTTCACGGAAGGTGCCGGCTTCGATCATCGCGCGCAGATTGCGGTGGGTCGCGCAGACGACGCGCAGATCGACCGGAATCGCCCGCGTGCCACCGAGCGGCACGACGGTGCGCTCTTGCAGCACACGCATCAACCGCACTTGCTGGGCCAGCGGCATATCGCCGATTTCATCGAGAAAGAGCGTACCGCCGTCGGCCTGCACGATCTTGCCGACGCTGCCGCGTTTCTTGGCACCGGTGAACGCGCCGTCTTCATAGCCGAACAACTCTGCCTCGATCAGCGTATCGGGCAACGATGCGCAATTCAAGGCGATGAAGGGTGCCGCCCGCCGCGGCGAATCGTGATGGATCGCACGGGCGAGCCACTCCTTGCCCGTGCCGGTTTTGCCGAGTACGAGAATGGGAATATCGCGTCCACGCAGCTTGGCGACGCGCCGCAGGATCGCGGAGACCGTCGCGTCGCCGGTATCGAGCGTTTCGAGTGTGGCGAGTGGCGGCGCTTCGCAGGGCCGGCCCGCAGCACGCGTGCCGCTGGACGTGACCGTACGCGCCGTGTCAGGAAAGCCTTCCGCCGACGCAACATAACGCGGCACCGCAAATTCGCCGCGTGCGACCACCCGCACGCCGCTCGGCAGCGTCAGCACGATATTTTCACCAGGTGCGCGGGCGATCTGTTGCAGCAGTCGGGCGAATGCAATACCGAACAGCGCATCGAAAGTTTGCCTTTGCAGGTCGGCGAGCGGCTGCCCAAATTGAAATAGCGCGCTGCGATTCGCGGACAAAAACGTGCCGTCCGGCGCAAACGCGGCGAGCCCTTCGTACAGCGTGCCGATGAATTCCGCGCGCGCGTGAAAGTGGACGCGAATGGCGTCGACGAATTGATTGGAGAACAGATGATTTTCGATCATCTGCGCCGACATCCGCACGAGCGCGAGCGTGTGCTTGTGAAAACCGCGCGTGTCGCCGCTGACATCGAGCGCGCCGATGGTGCGCCCGAAGGGATCCGCGATGGGCGCGCACGAACAGGTGAGGATCCGGTTCGCGTGCAGGAAGTGCTCGCCGGCGTGGACGACCGTCGGTTGCCCGTCGATCAGGGCGGTGCCGATCGCGTTCGTGCCGCGATCCGCTTCGGCCCATGACACGCCCGGACACAACGCGACGCGATTGGCTTTTTCGACGAAGTCGCTGTCACCGAGACTGTGGAGAATCACGCCGTGATTGTCGGTGAGCAGCACCATGCTTTGCGTGTCGACGATCTGCGCGTGCAGCGTCTCCATGACAGGGAGCGCGTGGGTGTACAGCGACTGGTTGCGATCGACGAGTTCACGCAGCGCGAGGCGGCGCAGCGGCTGAAAGTCCGGCGTTTCCGACGCACGCAGGCCGACTTCGAGCGAGCGGGCATGCGCTTGCGCGATGACATCTGGCCGACCGAGGGTGGGCTGCGCAACAGATCGATGGGTCAAGGCATGTCTCCGGTTATCGGACCCGGCGGGTGCGTTGCCCGCCGTTGCGTTCCGCAGCGCAACATACGCGTCCGCGGCCGAACACCGATATTACAGGACGAAACAGGACCCAGGCGAAAGCCGCGCAGCAGGGAAAAGCAGGTCACGCTGACCAGGCGTCACGCCCCAAAAAGACCCTGTCGGGCACCAAAATCAAGCAAACCGAAAGGAAAACTTGCGCAGCGCCCGAACTCGTCTACAGTGAATCAAATCACCTCCGCCGGGCGCGAAGTACAACGCTGTCGCAGCCGTGGGGTGACGGACCCGCGCTACCAGCATCCGACAAGGGGGAAAAGCGCTGCGAGTGCGACCAGACTTAACCAGCGTGCGCAGTACCAATCGACCCAGCGCCGCACCAACCTTTAGGTGAACTCCCATGCAGATCCTATTCCCGAACGAAACTCCTGAATATTCAGGTCGCGAACTTACCTTGGCGTTCCCGGCGATGGTTGATGGGCAAAGGGTGGAGTGCATGATCACCGCAGAGGCGCTGGAAGATCACTTCGGCGCCGCATCGCCGCGCCTGGAAGACATGGTCGACGCATTCGACGCGCACCGGGCCCGGATCGAGGCGGCCACGAGGCGTCTGCTATCGGAAACGCGGGCGCAATGTCTGGTGCTAAGGAGCGGCTACGTGCGCTTCTATGAAGCGAACTGGCGCAACTGAGCGAATCCGTAGTCTGCTGGGTTCCGGCCCGAAAATCAGCCTGAAAATAGACCTGGCGAGCAGACAGAGCAAACAGGTAGAACAAGCCGCGCAAGAGCAAGACGAGACGCAAACCCAAGCGCGGCGTCGGTACTTCAACGGGACGTCAACTGGCTGCGGCCATTCGCGCCGCCCAGGTTTTAACCCGCGCGGCGGGTTGCTCCAGGCGCTGCGAGCGCAAGCGCCAACGCTGCATGCGCCCAGGACTGGAAGCTGATCAAACCATCCGCCGCAGCGTCCGATTCTTGAACACCACGTGATGCGCAATCGCCGCAAGCGCGTGCAATCCAATCACCCAGTAAAACGCATTGCCAAGCCACTCATGGGCTGTCTTGAGCAATGGCCGTGCAATCGGATCCGCGCCGACCAGCGTGTAATTCAAGTTGATCCACGCCAGCGTGACCGGATGCCCACCGGTATTGATCATCAGGATGCCGAGCAGCGGCTGCGCGAAGATAAAGACGTACAGGGCGAGATGGGCGGCGCGCGCCAGAAAGGCGAGCAGCCAGTTGCCTTCGATTTCCGCGGGCGCACCGGCCCACAGCCGCCATAGCAGGCGCAGGACCGCCAGTCCTAGCACGAGGGTGCCGGCACAGAAATGCACGCTGCTCCAGAAAGCCCGGCTGTCAGACCCTTTCGGCCCGCGTATTTCGATTGCCAGATAGGCGAGCGCGATCAGCAGAAAGATCGCCCAGTGGAAGAAGATGGCGGGCGTCGTATAACGGTCCGAGGCGCGGCTGTAGGGCGACATGCAAGGAACTCCTGTGACCAGTTCGTTGGTTTTTATCAATCATCGGATGATAAAGGGTGCCCGACCAGAACGGGCGCCTTCTACAAAACGATTGTTGATCCAGACCGAACCCTGGCCAAACACCGCTACGATGCCGCCATGCTTTCAATCAGGCTGCGACGCGTTGTGCGGCGCGGCATGCCGCGCCGCCACGCCATGCCGCGTCACGTCTTGTTCCGCCCCTTCGCGTCTTGTGCCGCCGCGTTTATTCGCTGCCGAGGTAGAAATACCGGAACAGGAAAATCGCCGCGATGATCCACACCACCAGTTTCACTTTGCGCGTTTTTTTTTTTTTACCGAAGGCGACGCCGTTGGCGATCGAGTAGGTGAACGGCATTAGCAGTGCGGTTAGCGCGGCCGGCACGACTTCGGTGGCGTCGTCCCACGGCAGGTCGAGCATTTCGCGCAGCATCAGGCACGACACGTACAGCAGGGCCGGCGCAGTCGCGTAGCCGGGCACCACGCCCGCCAGCGGCGCGAAAAACAGCGCCGCGAGGAACAGCAGGGCGACGGTGATCGCCGTCACGCCCGTGCGGCCGCCGGCCTGCACGCCCGACGCGCTCTCGATATACGCCGTGGTCGACGAGGTGCCCAGCATCGAGCCGGCCAGAATCGCCGTGCTGTCGGCGAGCAGCGCGCGGTTCAGCCGGAACATCTTGCCTTCGACCAGCAGCCCGGCGCGATTGGCCACGCCCATCAGGGTGCCGGTCGCATCGAACAGTTCGACGAGGAAGAACACGAGGATCACGTTCAGCACGCCACCGGAGAGCGCGCCGCGAATGTCGAGCTGGAACAGCGTCGGTGCAATCGACGGCGGTGCGGAGACGATGCCGTGGAACTGATTGCCGCCGAAGAAAAAGCTCAGCACCGTCACGCCGACAATACCGATCAGGATCGCGCCGCGTACCTGCAGATAGTCGAGTGTGACGATTGCGAAGAAGCCGACCACCGCGAGAACCACGTGCGAGTTGTGCAGATCGCCGAGCGTGACGAGCGTGGCCGGATTGCCGACCACCACACCGGCCGACTTCAGTGAAATGATCGCCAGAAACAGGCCGATACCGCCGGTGATGGCGATACGTATCGAATGCGGAATGCCGTTGACGATCACCTCGCGTACGCGAATCAGCGTGACGATCATGAACAGGCAGCCGGAGATGAACACCGCGCCGAGCGCGGCTTGCCACGTGAAACCCATGCCTTTCACGACGGTGTACGCGAAGTACGCATTCAGGCCCATGCCGGGCGCGAGCGCGATTGGGTAGTTGGCGTAGAGACCCATGATCAGCGAGGCCAGCGCGGCCACGATGCAGGTCGCGACGAACACCGCGTCCTTCGGCATGCCGGCGTCGCCGAGAATCGCCGGATTGACGAAGATGATGTAGGCCATCGTCAGGAAGGTGGTCAGCCCGGCGAGCACTTCGGTGCGCAGGTTGGTGCCGGCAGCTTCGAAGCCGAAGTATCGTTTTATGGAGTCCATGAGGCGGGTCTCTCGTTGTTCAAAAAGCGTTTCTTGTGGTTGATACGGGCAATGCGTAGCGAATCAGCGGGCGACTGTGCCGTCCGACACGGCACCCATACTCCCGCGCGGCCAGGCCTGCGGGCGGATTGTAATCACGATTGGCGGTGGCGAACCAAATTGCGTGACTGCGGGGTTTGCCGAAGGGGCGAGATGATACCTTGCCAGCGCGCGGGGCGGAGCGGCAAGCGAATTTACGATGTTGCGGCAGGGAGAGGTGGGTTGTCTGTGGAGCGAGGAGGGAATGGTCGGCATGCAAGGCCGGCTTCGCCTGCGACCGTTGCAGTCGCGGGCGGCCCGGCATGCCGCTTCAAGGCCAGGATGAGACTGCTTACTGCGTCATGCTCCCACCCATCTGCTGCGCCCGCCGTGCGGCGACGATGCGGCCAGCGCGTTGCGCGTTGTCCGGATAGTCGATCCAGTCGAGCGGATCGTAGCCCGCCGCGCGCCATTCGGCCAGATCGGCCCTGACCTGGGCACGCGTTACCGGCCCCGACTGGTCGTAAGGCCGTGCGGGCTGTGCAAACGCGGTGCTCATACTAACGGCGGCCAACAGCGCGCCGAATCCAACGAGAGAAACGATTTTCATGGCTAGCTCCTAGGGAGCGGTTAAAAACGACCCTTGAATGTTAGTTTTCGCATGCATTTCGAGTTAGTCGATTGACGGCAATGCACCGTTTCACCCCGTGATCCAAAGCGGGCTAAAGTGAACCGGTGCGCCCCCCGGGTTCAGGACGCCGATGGCTTGCTGAAGCGGTCCAGCACGGCGCTCAGCAGATCGATCGGCAGCGGAAATACGATCGTCGAATTCTTGTCGGCGGCGATCGTCGTGAGGGTTTGCAGGTAACGCAACTGCATGGCTTGCGGCTGTTTCGACAGCGTCTGCGCCGCTTCCAGCAGATGCTGCGATGCCTGTAATTCACCTTCCGCGTGAATCACCTTCGCGCGCCGTTCGCGCTCGGCTTCGGCTTGACGGGCGATGGCGCGGATCATCGTTTCGTTGATGTCCACATGCTTGATCTCGACGATCGACACCTTGATGCCCCACGCGTCGGTCTGTGAATCGAGCACCTTCTGGATATCGGCGTTCAGTTGCTCGCGAGCTGCCAGCAGGTCATCGAGTTCGTGCTTGCCAAGCACCGAGCGCAGCGTGGTTTGCGATAACTGGCTGGTCGCCTCGAAATAACGCGCCACCTGTATCACCGCCTTTTCCGGATCGACAATGCGGAAATACACCACCGCGTTGACCTTCACCGACACGTTGTCGCGCGTAATCACGTCTTGCGGCGGCACGTCGAACACAACGGTGCGCAGATCCATGCGCACCACCTGCTGCACGATCGGGATGATCAGGACCAACCCAGGCCCCTTGACCTTCCAGAAGCGGCCGAGCATGAACACCACGCCGCGTTCGTACTCGCGAAAAATCCGTATCGATGAAGCAATCAGTGCGGCCGCCAGCAGAATCAGAATGCTGCTGAAGCCGAATGTGAAACCGATCATGAGCGTTCTCCTTGTTGTAGTGCTTCCGCAGGCACCACGGTCAGCGTCAGTCCGCGCCGCGCCGTGACGCGCACCGCGTGACCGGCCGCGACCGGGGCCGTGCTGGACACCCGCCAGCGTTCACCGCATACCTGAGCCCAGCCGGCCAGCGTGCCGCCTGCTGCTGCATCTGCCGTTGCGTCCCCCTGCAGCAGGCCACCGTCCGGCAGCAGGCCGCCGTCGAGCACGACGCCGAGACTGCCGATCAGCCCTTCCGAGCCCGTCACCACGGGCCGGCGCCGTGCCCGCAAGGCGAGCCTCGACACGCCGAACACAAACACGACGCTGAACACGACCACGGCCGCGATCAGGGGCAGCGGAATGCCATAGCCAGGCACGTCGGTATCGATCAGCATCAGCGAGCCAATCACGAAAGCGACCACACCGCCGAAACCGAGCGAGCCGAAGGTCGGCAGAAACGCCTCGCCGATCAGGAATGCGGTGCCGAGAAAGATCAGGCCGAGCCCGACGTAATTGACCGGCAGCATTTGCATCGCGAAGAGCCCCATCAGCAGACTGATGGCGCCGACCACGCCCGGTAGCACGAACCCCGGATTGGCGAATTCGAAAAAGAGGCCGTACATGCCGATCATCAGCAGAACCAGCGCAACGTTCGGATCGGTGATGACCGCGAGGAATTGGTTGCGCCAGTCGGCTTCGAGCGTGATCACCGGCACATTGGCGGTGCTGAGCTTGACGTCGCCGTGGGCCGTGCTGATCGTGCGGCCGTCCACCTGACGCAGCAGGTCCGGGATGTCGCGCGCATTCAGATCGACCACATGCTGCGCGAGTGCTTCACTGGCCGACAGGCTGACGGCTTCGCGCACTGCGCGTTCGGCCCAGTCGGCATTGCGTCCGCGCATTTGTGCGAGACCGCGGATGTAGGCGGCCGCGTCGTGGACCTGCTTACGCATTTCGGTGGATTGGGTGTCGAGCGGAAGGGCGCTGCTGGCGGCGCTGGCTGAGTTCGCCGGGTTCGCCGAGCTCGCTGAATCGGCCGAAGCCGGCGCGCCAGGGCCGTTCTTTTGTGCACCAGCGCCGGCGCCGGCTCCGCCGCCGGGCAGGCCTGGCATACCGCCGCCGCCCGCAGGTGGCTCAGCACCGCCGATGCCCATCTGAATCGGCGTCGCCGCACCGAGATTGGTGCCTGGCGCCATCGCCGCAATATGGCTGGCGTAGATGATATACGTGCCGGCGCTCGCCGCGCGCGCGCCACTTGGGGCGATGAAGGTGGCGACCGGCACCGGCGAGCCGAGAATCGCCTTGATGATCTGCCGCATCGACGTATCTAGCCCGCCGGGCGTATCGAGTTGCAGCACGGCGAGTTGCGCGTGGTCGTCGGCGGCGTGTTTCAGGCCGCGCACGATGAAGTCGGCGCTGGCCGGATCGATCGCACCGTTCACGGGGATCACGACAACGCTATTCGGTGCGGCGGCAGCCCGGATCGGCACCGAGTTTTCGCACAATGCGAACCCGAGCGCCAACAGGATGCCGAACGCGGTCATGCCGCGCATCAACCGGCCCACGACTCCGCCACGGATAAGCGCGGGGCGCGGACCAGACTGCCGGAACGGGAGGCGCGGATACGTGCTCATCGCTGACGGCTGCCGCGCCATGCCGACGGGTATCGGCCGGCGCGGGCCGATACCCCAGAAAAAGGCTGGCCTGCTCCTTACAGCTTAGTCCGATTCCGCGCGACGCGTGAAATCCGCACGCGCCGGCCTGTAATCGGTCGGCCGCATGCCGGTCCACTTGCGAAACGCGCGATGAAACGCGCTCGGTTCCGCAAAACCCACGGCGGTGGCGATGTCGGCGATCGTGCGATCGGTGTCCTGCAGTTCGCCAATGGCGATGTCGCGCCGCAAGTCGTCCTTGATCGACTGATAGGTATAGCCTTCCTGCTTCAGACGCCGCCGCATTGTTGCTTCAGCGACGTGCAGGCGCAGCGCCATCTGGTCGGCGGCGGGCCAGCCGGCCATCGGCAGCGCGCGCAGCATCTTGCGCACGCGCGCGGCCAGCGAGCCGGGATTGCGGTACTTGACGATGAAGCTGCCGGGCGCGTCGCGCAGGAACGGCTTGACCGACTTCGTCGTCTGGATGACCGGCAGGTCGAGAAACGCCGGCGACAGGTCGACATACGAGCCGGCTTGATCGAAGCTCATGTCGTCGCAGAACATCAGGCGGTATTCGTGCGCGGCAGGCGGCTCGGCGCAGCGAAAACGCGCCTCGATGAGCGGAATGCGCCGCCCGACCAGCCAGCACAGCAGACCGTAGACGACGATGAAGTAGGTCGCGTAAGCGAACATGGCCGGTGGCCGCGCGCCTTCGCGTTCGATAAACCGCAACCGCACACGCTGCGCATCCGTCTCGATCTGGGCGCCGAGATCGTCCAGCACGAGCCGCATGAAGCCGACCGCCCGCGCGAGCGCTTGCGCGCCGTTACGTGCGGTCAGCGCGGTTTGTGTCATCGCGATGAAGCTGCCGCTCTTCATACGGTGTGAGTCCTGGCCGAAGAACTCATCGTCCAGCGCGCGGGCGATGCCGGCCCACAACGCGCCGTACTGCGCCGACGAGACCCGGCTTTTCGGCGACGCCAGCATCGGCGCCGCGATGCCGGCGGCTTCAGCGAGCGGCAGCGCCTCGACCCCGCGCGTTCGTGCCAGCGCCAGGGCCTCTTCGACCAGACTGACGGAAACCGTGCCCTTGTCGCTCCCGGAGTTTTTCAAGTTTTTCATGGCTGTCTGGCAAACGCGCTCAACATTTTCCTTGTGACGATTCCTTAAGCCTTTGAAAATGCGGCCTGAATCGGGTTTGTATGATACCGGTATGGCAAATGCGCTCAATCAGAATGATCGGGCTGAGCATCGAACCTGTCCAGCAGCTTCCCTACACTTGCTCTAAACCGATCGCGGGCCGCATCGCCCGGAGACACCCTGGCCAGGCTGGCCACCGCCCGCGATGAGTCGCAGACGATGAGGCAACGCCGCGCCGCCGCGACTGGATGCACCTAACAGGACCGAGCCAATGGACAGTTTCTACACCGATGAACAGCGGATGATCCGCGACGCCGCCCGCGACTTCGCCACTGAGCGCCTCGCGCCGCACGCCGGGCAGTGGGATCGCGATGCGAAGCTGCCTGCGGAAATCGTGACGCAAATGGGCGAACTCGGCTTTCTCGGCATGATCGTCCCGCCGGAGTGGGGCGGCGCCTATACCGACTACGTGGCCTATGCGCTCGCCCTCGAAGAGATCGCCGCGGGCTGCGCCGCCTGTGCCACGCTGATGAGCGTGCACAACTCGGTCGGCTGCGGGCCGATCCTGAACTTCGGCACGGACGCGCAAAAAGACCGCTATCTACAAGACCTTGCCGCTGGACGCCGCATCGGTGCGTTCTGCCTGACCGAGCCGCAAGCCGGCTCCGAGGCGAACAATCTGCGCACCCGCGCGGTACTGCGCGACGGCAAATGGATTCTCAACGGCAACAAGCAGTTCGTAACAAACGCTTCGCGCGCCAGTATCGCGATCGTGTTTGCCGTCACCGATCCCGACCGCGGCAAGCGTGGCCTGTCAGCCTTCATCGTGCCGACTGATACCCCGGGTTTCAACGTCGGCAAGCCCGAGCACAAGCTTGGTATTCGCGCTTCGGACACCTGCCCGATTTCGCTCGACGATTGCGCGGTGCCCGAAGCCAATCTGCTCGGCGAACCAGGCGAAGGTCTGCGCATCGCGTTGTCGAATCTCGAGGGCGGGCGCATTGGTATTGCGGCGCAGGCGGTCGGCATCGCGCGAGCCGCATTCGATGCCGCGCGCCTCTACGCGAACGAACGCATCCAGTTCGGCAAGGCGCTAAAGGACCACCAGACCATTGCCAATATGCTCGCCGATATGGCGACCCGCCTGAACGCCGCGCGTCTGCTCGTGCACCACGCGGCGCGGTTGCGCTCGGCAGGCAAGCCGTGTCTGTCCGAGGCATCGCAGGCCAAGCTGTTTGCGTCGGAACTCGCCGAGGAAGTCTGCTCGAACGCGATCCAGATTCACGGCGGCTACGGCTATCTCGAGGACTACGCGGTGGAGCGCCATTATCGCGACGCCCGCATCACGCAGATTTACGAAGGAACCAGCGAAGTGCAGCGAATGGTTATCGCGCGCCACGTTTAAACGCAAGCAGGACGGCGTTTGAGCGCAAAATAGCCTGCTGGTAGTAAAAAGCAGAGGCAAAAAACAGAGCGCATACCGCGCCACAAGCAACCATGTTGCATGGGACCAGAGTAAGGAGCTTTGCATGGGATCGGAGTAGCGCGCTAAAGCGCGAACTCCGATCGACAGCTAAAGCGCGAACTACGATCGACAGCTAAAGCGCCAACTCTGGTCGACAGGAGACGACGATGACTGCAGCGAAGGGCTTTCTCGAAGCGCGTGATCTGTTATTGCGCCACCGAACCGACTACGACCTCGCCTACCGCGAATTCGTGTGGCCGACGCCAGGCCAGTTCAACTGGGCGCTCGACTACTTCGATGTGATCGCGCGAGACAATGACAACCCGGCGCTGTGGATTGTCGATGATCCGGCAAGTGACGGCTTGCGTCTCTCCTACGCGCAGATGTCGGCGCGCTCGTCGCGCATGGCGAACTTCCTGCGCGGCGTTGGCGTGGGTCGCGGTGACCGCTTGCTGTTGATGTTGCCGAATCGCGTCGAACTGTGGGACGTCATGCTTGCGGCCATGAAGCTCGGCGCCATCGTCCTGCCTGCCACCACCCAGCTTTCCGCCGACGACGTGCGCGATCGTGTGCAGATCGGCGGCGCGCAGTTCGTGGTGGTCGATAGCGCGGAGCTGGCCAAGTTCGACACACTCGACGTGCCGCTCACCCGCATCTCGGTCGGCACGCCGCGCGACGGCTGGATCGACCTTGCCGCGGCCTATGATGCATCGCCGCAATTCACCCCCGAAGGCGTGACGCACGCCACCGATCCGCTGCTGTTGTATTTCACGTCGGGCACGACGTCCAAACCGAAGCTGGTCGAGCATACGCACCAGAGTTACCCGATCGGCCACCTGTCGACCATGTACTGGATCGGCCTGCAACCCAACGACATCCATTGGAACATCAGCTCGCCGGGCTGGGCCAAGCACGCGTGGAGCTGCTTCTACGCACCGTGGAATGCGCAAGCCTGCGTCTTTGTTTTCAACTTTCCGCGCTTCGTGCCGAAAGACACGCTCGACGTGCTGGTGCGTTTCAACGTCACCACGCTGTGTGCGCCGCCAACCGTCTGGCGCATGCTCGTGCAGGAGCATCTCACCGACTATCCGGTGAAGCTGCGCGAGATCGTCGGCGCGGGCGAGCCGTTGAATCCGGAGATCATCGAACGCGTCAAGCATGCGTGGGGGATTACGATTCGCGACGGTTTCGGCCAGACCGAAACGACCTGCCAGGTCGGCAACTCGCCGGGGCAACCGGTGGTGCCGGGTTCGATGGGTCGTCCGCTGCCGGGCTACAAGATCGAGCTTCTCGATGCGGACGATCAACCGGTTACCGAAGGCGAAATCTCGCTGCCCCTGGCTGAACGTCCGCTTGGTTTGATGACCGGCTACGCGAACAACGTCAATGCCACCGCGCAAGCCATGCGCAACGGTTTCTACCACACCTCCGACGTCGCGTTGCGTCGTGATGATGGCTACTACGTCTACGTCGGCCGCGCCGATGACGTCTTCAAATCGTCCGACTACCGGCTAAGCCCGTTCGAACTCGAGAGCGTGCTGATCGAACACGAAGCGATCGGCGAAGCGGCCGTGGTGCCGAGTGCCGATGCGCTGCGTTTGTCCGTACCCAAAGCGTTCGTCACCGTGCGTCAGGGCTATGAAGCCGGTCCCGAACTCGCGCGCGCGGTCTTCGCGTTCTCGCGCGAAAAGCTCGCACCGTACAAGCGGATTCGCCGCCTGCAATTCAGCGAGCTGCCGAAAACCATCTCCGGCAAGATCCGCCGCGTCGAATTGCGGCGCCGCGAAATGGAGCGTGAGGCCGAGCCCGCGCGTCTGCCGGACGAATATTGGGAAGAGGATTTCCCGGATCTGCGTTGATCGTTTTTATTTCCAGTCACTGTACGGCCGCTACGCGGCCACTGCACAGGAGTTCCAGCATGAGCGCAATTGCTTCGAACCAGGCCGCCACCGTCAAACTGCTGATCAACGGCGAGTTCGTCGAATCCAAAACCACCGAATGGCGCGACATCGTCAACCCGGCTACGCAAGAGGTGCTCGCACGCGTACCGTTCGCCACCGCTGATGAAGTGAACGAAGCGATCCGCTCGGCACACGCCGCGTTCAAGACGTGGAAGGACACGCCAATCGGCGCGCGTATGCGCATCATGCTGAAGTTCCAGGCGCTGATTCGCGAGCATTCGCCGCGCATCGCCAAGACCTTGAGCGCCGAGCAGGGCAAGACGATTCCCGATGCGGAAGGCGATATCTTCCGCGGACTCGAAGTGGTCGAGCACGCCTGCTCGATCGGCACCTTGCAGCAGGGTGAGTTCGCCGAGAACGTCGCAGGCGGTGTGGATACCTACACGTTGCGTCAGCCGATTGGCGTATGCGCCGGTATCACGCCGTTCAATTTCCCCGCGATGATCCCGCTGTGGATGTTCCCGATGGCGATCGTCTGCGGCAATACGTTCGTGCTGAAGCCTTCCGAACAGGATCCGCTGTCGACGATGCAACTGGTCGAACTGGCGCTCGAAGCCGGTGTGCCGAAGGGCGTGCTGAATGTCGTGCACGGCGGCAAGGACGTGGTCGATGCGCTCTGCACGCACGATCTGGTGAAGGCGATTTCGTTCGTCGGCTCGACGGCGGTCGGCACGCATGTCTATCGCCTCGGCAGTGAACACGGCAAGCGCGTGCAATCGATGATGGGCGCGAAGAATCACGCCGTGGTGCTGCCCGATGCGAACCGCGAGCAGACCTTGAATGCGCTGGCCGGTGCAGGGTTCGGCGCAGCGGGACAGCGTTGTATGGCGACCTCCGTCGTCGTGCTGGTCGGCGCGTCGCAACAGTGGCTGCCCGATCTGGTCGCGAAGGCGAAGACGCTGAAGGTCGACGCGGGTAATGAGCCGAACACGGACGTCGGCCCGGTCGTCTCACGCGCCGCGAAACAACGCATTCTCGGCCTGATCGAAACGGGCGTGAAAGAGGGCGCAACGCTGGCGCTCGACGGCCGCGACGTGAAGGTGCCGGGCTACGAGCAAGGCAACTTCATCGGCCCGACGGTCTTCACCGATGTCACCACCGAGATGGAAATCTATCGTCAGGAAATTTTCGGCCCGGTGCTGGTGGTGCTGAACGTCGCGACGCTTGATGACGCGATCGCGCTCGTCAACAGCAATCCGTTCGGTAACGGCGTGGGCCTCTTCACGCAAAGCGGCGCGGCGGCACGCAAATTCCAGAGCGAGATCGATATCGGCCAGGTCGGTATCAACATTCCGATTCCCGTGCCGGTGCCGTTCTTCAGTTTTACCGGTTCGCGCGGATCGAAGCTTGGTGACCTCGGGCCTTATGGCAAGCAGGTTGTGCAGTTCTACACGCAGACCAAGACGGTTACTGCCCGCTGGTTCGACGACGACACTGTCAACGACGGCGTCAACACGACGATCAGCCTGCGCTGAGCCCATAGGTCGATTGCTTTGCATGGGATGGGAGTAGGCGCTAAAGCGCCAACTCCCATCGACACAGGAGATGACATCATGAAAATAGGCTTTATCGGACTCGGCAACATGGGCGCGCCGATGGCGCTCAATCTGCTGAAGGCGGGCCACACGGTCAACGTATTCGACCTCAACGCGCAAGCTGTGCAGACACTCGTCGATGCAGGGGCTAAAGCCGCAAGTTCGCCGAAAGCCGCGGTGACCGACGTCGAATGTGTGGTGACGATGCTGCCCGCTGCCACTCACGTGCGCAGCGTGCTGATAGCGGATGACGGTGTTTTCGCCGGCATCGCGGAAGGCGTGACGATCATCGATTCGAGCACCATCGACCCGGCGAGCGTGAAGGCGTTTGCCGAACTTGCCGAGCAACGCGGTAACACCTTTGTCGACGCGCCCGTCTCGGGCGGCACCAGCGGCGCGGCGGCGGGCACGCTGACCTTCATGGTCGGTGGCAGCGCGAGCGCGTATGAGCAGGTCAAGCCGGTGTTGTCGGCGATGGGCAAGAACATCGTGCATTGCGGCGACACCGGCACCGGCCAGGTCGCGAAGATCTGCAACAACCTCGTGCTCGGCATCACCATGGCGGGCGTGGCCGAGGCGATGGCATTGGGCGAGGCGCTCGGCATCGACTCGAAAGTCCTGGGCGGCATCATCAATACCTCGACGGGCCGCTGCTGGAGTTCGGATACGTATAACCCGATGCCCGGCGTGATCGAAACCGCGCCGTCCACGCGCGGTTATACCGGCGGCTTCGGCACCGATCTGATGCTCAAGGACTTGGGCCTTGCTACTGACGCCGCGAAATTCGCGCGTCAACCGGTATATCTCGGCGCTTTGGCTCAACAGCTTTATCAGACGATGAGCACGAAGGGCGCGGGACGTCTGGACTTCTCGGCGGTAATCAAGCTCTATCGCAAGGACGGAGGCGCGTGATGATCGAACTCGACTACGCACACGACGGCGCCGTCGCGCTGCTGACGCTCAAACGGCCGCCCGCGAACGCGTTCACGCCGGACGGCTTGCTGATGTTGCAGCAAACCGTCGAGCGTCTGAACAGCGAAGCGCGCGTGCGGGCCATTGTGATCACTGGCGACGGTCCCAAGTTCTTCAGCGCGGGCGCCGACCTGAACACCTTCGCTGACGGCAATCGCGAAGTCGCGCGCACGGCGGCGACGCGCTTCGGTGCGGCGTTCGAGACCTTGCAGAACGCGCGGCCGGTGGTGATCGCCGCGATCAATGGCTACGCGATGGGCGGTGGGCTCGAATGCGCGCTGGCCTGCGATATCCGCATCGCCGAGCAACACGCATTGATGGCACTGCCCGAAACGGCGGTGGGTTTGCTGCCATGTGGCTGCGGTACGCAGACGCTGCCGTGGCTGGTCGGCGAAGGCTGGGCGAAGCGGATGATACTAACCGGCGAACGCGTCGATGCGACGACCGCCTTGCGTATCGGTCTCGTCGAAGAAGTGGTGGAAAAGGGCGCAGCGCGGGAGGCCGCGTTGGCAATGGCGGCGCGTGTCGCAACACTGAGCCCGCAAGCGGTTGGCTTCAGCAAGACGCTGATCCACCAGGGGCGCAACGGTGTGCCGCGCGCTGCGGCGCTCGCGGTGGAGCGGGAACGTTTTGTCGACCTGTTCGACGGCGCCGACCAGCGCGAAGGCGTCAATGCCTTCCTCGAGAAGCGTGCGCCACGCTGGCAGGTGACGCAAGCTGGACAGGTGGGCCACGTAGCGCCTGCTGAGCAGGCTGTGAACGTCGAGAAGGAGATCCGTCGATGAGCGCCTTGCAGAGCGTCGCGCTCGATACGAGCGCAGAGGCGGAGCGCGAGATTCTGTTTCGCGTCGTCAACCGTGTGGCGATCATCACGCTGAACCGGCCGGCCGCGCTCAATGCGCTGTCGCACGCGATGGTGCGAGAGCTTGCCGTACTGGTCGAGCATTGCCGGACCGATGACGGCATCGTTGCCCTCGTGCTGAAAGGTGCGGGCGCCAAGGGTTTTTGTGCCGGCGGCGATGTGCGCGAGGTGCAGCGGCTCGCGAAGAATGGTGACAGCCGGTGGCTTGCGTTCTTCGTCGATGAATACCGGCTCGACTATGCGCTGCACACGTTTCCGAAACCCGTGGTCGCCTTGCTCGACGGGATCTCCATGGGCGGTGGCATGGGGCTCGGCCAGGCGGCGCGGCTGCGTATCGTCACGGAGCGCAGCAAGATCGCGATGCCGGAGACGCGCATTGGCTTTTTGCCGGACGTCGGGGCGACGCGTTTTCTGAGCGTGATGCCGGCGGAGGTCGAACTGTATGTTGGGCTCACTGGGGTGACGTTATCCGGCGCTGATGCGTTGCGTTTGCAATTGGCGGATCTGTGTGTGCCTGCGGAATGGCTAGGGACTTTTGAAGAGCGCTTGCAGCGCATGTCGCACGCGGGGGATTTGATGGCGGCATTGCGTGGGGTGTTCGAGCCGCCGTGCAATATCATTCCGCATGCTGCGTTGGGGTCTTTTACTCAGCTGATCCTCAGGCATTTCGACCGGCGGTCGAGTATCGAGCGGATCGTCGCGACGTTGCAGCAGGATCTGCAGCGCGAGCCTGCGCGGGAGGTGAAGCAGTGGCTGCAGGCTGCTTATGATGCGATGGTTGGGCATTCGCCTACGATGCTTTATGTCACGCGTGAGGCTTTGCTGCGCGGGCGGCAGATGACTTTGGCCGAGTGCTTTCGGATGGAGCTCGGCATCGTTAAGCGGGTGATCGAGGAGGGGGATTTCTGCGAAGGCGTTAGGGCGCAGTTGATCGATAAGGATCGTAAGTGCCGGTGGGCGCCGGCGACGCTCGCCGAGGTCCGGCCGGAACGGGTTCGGCATTTTTTGGCCTCGCCGTGGAAGAGGGAGGTGCATCCGCTGGCTGCGTTGGGTGCTGACGCACGATGAAGTAGTCGGTGTTTGTTCTTCTGTATTCCTATGGTGTTGGCCTTTCCTTGATCTGGATTCTTTGGCCTCTCCTTGATTTGTTATTGGTCTATTTGTGTTGCCCCTGTGCGGGGCGGCACTTACTTTCTTTGCCGCCGCGTAACTATTCAGCGGCAGTCAGAGGCGAAACGACGATTCCGGCAAAGCTCAAGGCCAGCGCATCGATTAGCGAACGGTTCTGTTTGCGCAAGGTGGCGAGGTAGGAGCGGATCGTGCAGAAC
>NZ_WOEY01000183.1 GCF_013177695.1 Paraburkholderia solitsugae
GAATGGCATTACGAGCGCGGCCAGCTATCAGCAATTCAACCTCTCGCAGTACTACAGTCTCTCCAAGCGCACCGGCCTGTACGCGCTGGAAGCCTATCAGCGTGCGGGTGGCCAGACGCTCGGGACGAACGGCAAGAGCATCATCAACGCAACAGCCGATATCGGCGACGGCCAGAACAGCGCGCCGTCCTCGTCACGCAGCCAGTTTGCGGCAGGCGTGGGTATCATCCACCGCTTCTAATTGCATGGTGGCGTGGCGGCGTCTGTTGACGCCGCCACGGCGACGCGTTTCAGATACGCGTCGCTCAGAAGTACCCGCTGCGCGCGCAATGCGCGCAGCATTTGCACTCACGCCTCCGGTTCGGACCACAAACGCCCACCCGTCGCCCAGTTTTCACGTTTGACGTCGGTGAGAATGATGTCGACTGAGTTCGGCTCGACGCCGAGCGATTCGCAGGTCGCTTTGGTGATGGCTTCGACGAACTGGCGTTTCTGTTCCAGCGAGCGGCCTTCGAAGAGTTCGATATGAAACGTGGGCATTGCGCGACTCCGTGATGAGTGACGTTGAGAAGTGAATTTAATCGCGGTACGTGCGATCGAGCCGGTCGAGCTTGCGCAGCAAAGCGGGCCATTCCAGCGCCCCTTCAATCGCGCCGCCATCGTACAGTTGGTCGGCTGTGCGTGCGGCTACGGCTGCGCCCGGCACGACGAGTTCGCGGCCGCCCGCTTGCGCCTGCAACTGGATTTCGCAGGCCTTGATCAGCGTTGCCATCAGCACATAGGCTTCGGCGACGGTGCGGCCGGCGGTCAGCGTGCCGTGATTGCGCAACAGCATGGCCGGTTTGTCGGCGAGATGCGCGACGAGGCGTTCGCCCTCCGCAGGTGAGAACGCGAGGCCTTCATAGTCGTGATACGCGAGGTGGCCGTAAAAGCGCAATGCGTGTTGCGACGCCGGCAGCAAACCGGCCGGTTGAGCGGAAACCGCCACGCCCGCCGTATTGTGCAAATGCATCACGCAAAAGGCATCGGTGCGTGCCGCGTGCACGGCGGCGTGCAGCGCAAAGCCGGTGGCGTTGACCGGATGCTCGCTCGCGCCGACGATGTTGCCCTCGATATCGATCTTCACCAGGTTTGACGCGCACACTTCGTCGAACGCAAGGCCGAACGGATTGATCAGGAAGTGGCCGGGCTCGCCAGGAACACTGGCTGAGATATGCGTGTAGATCAGATCGTCCCAACCGTTGAGCGCCGCGAGGCGATAGGCGGCGGCGAGATCCACGCGGGTTTGCTGTTCGGCTTCGGACATCGGCCCGGCCTCGGCGACATGGCCGGCGGGCGTGTGGGTGAACGACATGGCTGTCTCCTGAGATTGTCTGGTGGGCTGTGACTGCGGCCTGAGTGTGGGGGCTAAACCTGCGGACTGAATCCGCACCCAAACTTACGGCTTAAGCCCGCGGCCCAAACCTGCCGTCCAACCCGCGCGCCTGACCGATGCCAGCGACCTGGCCGATGCCGGCGACGTGACGGGCCGCCCGGCTTCGGCACGCGCCACCGGTTTGGGCACGGGCACAGCACGCGTAAAACGGCCAGTGAGCCACTGCATACTCCACGTCGCGAGTACGAACGGTGCCGTCATGGCCGGCAACGCATAGTAAGCGGCCGCCGCTTGCAACACGACCGACAGCGCGACGCCGCCTAGCGTCGCCGCGATGCTGCAATCGGCCAGCGCGATCGCGGTCAGCGCACCGTTGAATCCTAACAGGCCTGCGTCGTACGAGCTTGCACTCGCGCCGAGCAGCAGGTGCACGGCGCTCGCGAGGCCCGCGCCGATCAATGCCCACAGCGCATGTCGCCGTGACGCCACGGCGATTCCGGTCAACACGAGCAAACCCGGCAGCGCGCCGGACGCAAAGCCGGTTTGCGCGAACCCGGCGAGTAAGCCGCGGCTCAATTGCGCCGCGCCGAGCGCGGGCTCATTCATGAGGCTCGCTGGCTGAGCGACATGCGTCACCAGCGGCAGCCAAAGCCACGTGACGATCAAACAGGGGCTTGAAAAATAGCCGAGGCCACGCGCGCGCAGCCAGCGCGACCACGGTTCCAGTAGCCATGCAGTGCCCGTCGCGGCCAGAATCGCCACGGCGGCGGCCGTTGCGTTGTCCGCGACGAAGCTGAACGCGGCGAGGCCGGCCAGCGCACCGTTAAAGCCGTGCAGGCCGGCGCGTGTGTCGTCCTCCTGATGGCCGGCCAGCACCGCGCTCACGTTGGCCGCGATCGCGCCCATCAGCGCCGCGCAGGCGAGGCGTGGGTCGCACAGGAGCCACGCGGCGAGCAGGCATGCGCCGGTGAAAGCGTTCGGTTGCAGCACGATCTGGCCGAGACTGCGCAACAAGGTGCGCAAGGCGGCGGATTGTGCTTCGGTTGCGGCGGCGTGCATGATTTAAGGGGCGGCGAATTCGATGCGGCGCGACTTTGCCGCGTGCGAGTCGGGCGCACGTGACAGGTCAGGATGAAAATGAACCGCGAGCATAGGCTACTGGCGCCGCGCCGGGCATGGCCGGGCATTGATAGTGGCTATTTACAACACATGCGCACCATGGCGCCACGAGCCGGCAAGCAGTGTGTCGGCGGACCGAAAACTTTCGCGCTACGATAGGAGCCCGGCGCGCTTGCCGCGCCGTTCCACAAGGAGACAGACTGATGCGTGAATTACGGTGGGCATCGGAAGAGGACGACGGCATCGAACATCTGGCCTTCAACGCGCGCGCGGACGGCTTTGCGGTGGAAAGCGTCGTGGTCGGGCAGCGCTACGGCAAAGCGTATGGCCTGCACTATAAGGTGCGCTGCGATGCGCATTGGCGCACCACCTATGCGTGGCTGAAGATCGTCGGCGGCGGTGAGCTGGAATTGCACGGCGACGGTGCCGGCCATTGGCGCGATGGCCTTGGCCACGAACTGAGCGCGATTGAAGGTTGCATCGACATCGATATCGCCGCCACGCCCTATACGAACACGTTGCCGATCCGCCGTCTGCAATTGGCTGAAGGCGAGCGTCAGCCGATTTCCGTGGCCTATATTTCGACGCCGGATCTGCAAGTCACGCGTGCCGAGCAGGCGTATTCGTGCATCGAGTTGAATCGCGTGTATCGGTATGAGGGCATCTTCCGCAATTTCAGCGCGAACCTGACGGTGGACGAAGACGGCCTCGTGATCGACTATCCAACGCTGTTCACACGCCTGCCGCGTGGGCGTTGATCGTCGCGGCGCCGGCGCCACCGTTGTCTGCCGGATGGCGCACCCGGTGCTGCTCGACAAAGCGCTCGATGCCGGCCGCGATACGCTCGGGATCGCGCAAGACGATCCAATGGCCGGCATCGATTTCAGTGCGGGTATAGGCGCCGACCCAGCCTTCGAGTCCCATGGAGAGCTCGGGCCCGACGTAGCGATCGCGCAGTGGCACGATGAACTGCACCGGCGCATGCGCATGGCGCGCGCGCGGGTGCAGCAACCTGTCGATGAAATTGGCCCGGTAGAGATTCAGACCGTTGATCGCGTTGCGCGTTTGCGCAGGATCGCGCTCAGCGCGTACCCGTTCGGTCAGGCGCAGCCAGAACGGCCACATGCGTGCACCGCCCGCGCGCCACACCAGCTCGGGCAGCAACGGCAGGTGAAAGAAGAAGATGTACCAGGATTTGAGTGCTTGCCGAAGACCGCTGCCGAGCGGGCGCCTGGCTGCCGGACGTGCTTTGGGCTGTTCCGCTTGATCCGCACCAACGGCAGCACCCGCGCCGCGTAAGCCGAACGACGCGTGATCTAGGCACGGCCCGGAGATCGACGTGTACGACGCAATGCGGCCTTTGAAGGCCGGGTCGGTGACCGCCTCCCAGCTTTGAATCGATCCCCAGTCGTGGCCGACCAGGTGAAACGGCCGCGCGCCGCACGTTGCATCGGCGACGGCCGCGAGGTCGGCGGCCAGCCGTTCGAGCCGGTAAGCCGCGCGCGACGCTGGCGCGTCGGAGGCCCCCGCGCCGCGCACGTCATAGCTGATCACACGGTAGCGCGCATCGAGTTGCGCGCGCACCGGTTCCCACACTGTCGCCGAATCCGGATAGCCGTGGACTAGCACGATCGGCGGCGCGTCGCGCGGTCCGCTCACGTAGACCGCGAGCCGCACGTCGCCGGCCTCGACCGACAGCGTGTCGCGTATCACGCGGCCGCCTGCACGCCGCGCCGCGCGGCTTTGCGAGCGTTCGGCGTGGCCGCGTTGGTGGCGTCGACCGCGGCCAGCAGACCGTCGATGCGCGCCAGCTGCGCGCGATTGTCGTGGTCCCACGGATGGAAGCTGGGTCGGAAAAAGCTCAGCCATTCACCGGCAATACGTGGAAACACGCCGTGACGCGGGCTATACAGATACTTCACAACGCGCCACATGCCGCGGATATGCCCGCCGCGCTTGCGGTCGGCGATCAGCAAACGCACGTGGTAGCCGAACACGATCAGCCAGAACATCAGTGTCGTGGTCAGCATCGTGCCGGTGCGCAGCAGGTAGCGTCCGAGACCGGGCTTCAGCACCGCATTCCACACGTCGTACGAAACCGACTTGTGTTCGGTTTCTTCGAGCGCATGCCAGGTCCACATCTGCGTATAGCCTTCGACCGAACCGCCAATGCGCGATGCGTCCTCCAGCAGCAAACCCGCCAGCATCGCCGTGTAATGCTCAAGGCAGACCGTGACCGCGAGTTGATACGAATGCGGGAGGATCTTGCGGCCGAAGTTGAGCATCGCCCACAGGCGCTTGTCGAGCTTATGCGCGGGCAAGCCGGCTTCCTGCAGCAGATCGTTGTATTCGATGTGCTCGCGTGTATGCATCGCTTCCTGGCCGATGAAGCCGAGCACCTGCTTCTTCAACACGGGATCGTCGATCTGGTCGCGGTAGTTGCGCACGCTGTCCATGAAGAAACGCTCGCCGGCGGGGAATAGCAGCGAAAGCGCGTTGAAGAAGTGTGTCACATGCGAGCCCTGCACGTGCCAATCGGAGGCGCGTTCGGGCGGTAAGTTGAAGCGGAGGTCGCGGCGAACCGGCATCATGGCCATTCTCCTTGTGATCCTTTATGTGCTGCTGATCGTGCTGATCGGGTGTTTTGCATTGCGCGCCGTATGGAATCAGATGACAGGCGCCGCATCACGCGCGCCGGCCGTCCACTTGTGCGGCGCGGCGTGCGCGCTTTTCCGCGATGCGCTTCATGCGGCGCGTCTGCATCACGACCAGCGCCTGATAGGCCGCCGGCAACGTACGCGCCAGCCAGTCGGCAGCGCGCGCATCGCGGCCGATCAGCACGCGCCGCTTGTTCTTGCGCACGCCGTCGAGAATCACGCGTGCGGCTTCGTCGGCGGTGGTGATGAAGAACTTCTCGAAGTCGTCCTTGCTTTGCTGTTCGTTTTCCAACATGAAGCCGACCATGTTCGACGAGATCCGGCTCGACTGCGCGATGCTCGTGCGAATGCCGCCGGGGTGCACGCAAGTCGCGGACACGCCGCACTTCATCAGATCGAGCTCCTGGCGCAACGCTTCGGTAAAGCCGCGCACGGCGAACTTGGTCGCGTTGTAGCCGCTCATGCCCGGCTGCGAAAAGAGGCCGAACACGCTCGATGTATTGACGATGTGTCCAGCACCCGACGCCTTGATATACGGCAGAAACGCCTTCGTGCCGTGCACCACGCCCCAGAAATTGATGCCGACGATCCACTCCAGGTCGGCGTACTCCATTCCTTCGATGGTGCTCGACAGCGCCACGCCCGCGTTGTTGAACACGAGGTTCACGCGCTGATGCTGCTCGGCCGTTTCGGCGGCCCATTCGAACATCGCGGCGCGGTCCGACACGTCGAGCACGCGCGTGGTGATACGCAGCGGCGAGCCGACGATATGCGGCGCGGCGGCCTGCGCGAGTTGCGCGGTTTCGGCGAGGCTGGTCGCATTGCGGTCGGCGAGCGCGAGATGGCAGCCTTCGCGCGCCAGCCGAATCGCGAGCGAACGGCCCATGCCTGAGCCTGCGCCGGTGATCGCGGCCACTCTGTCGGTGAAGTTCTTCATTGGCTTATCTCCTGTCCTCTCTGAACGGTGCCTTGTCGTTGTGCTTTTTATTCAGGTTGCTTCGGCGGATGTCGTCGCCGCCGTCGTGGCCGCATTGCCATGCGCGTGCACAGGCTGCTGGTGCGAACCCCCATGCCCGCTCAGCGGCTGCGCCGCGGGCGAGTACGCGAGGTAATCGTCCATACGGAAGGTGCTGGTCGCCTGGCGGAATTTGTAGGCGAATCCCGGCCACAGGGTGGTGTTCTTGCCGGTCTTCGGATCGAGATACCAGCTCTTGCAGCCGCCCGTCGACCAGATCGCCCGGCCGAGTTTTTGCTGGATCTGTTCGTTGTAGGCCCGCTCGACATGCGGACGCACTTCGATCGCATCGGCGCGCTCGGTGTTCATCGTCTTCAGCGCGCGCAGGACGTATTCGACCTGCGACTCGATCATGAACACCATCGAGTTGTGGCCGAGACCGGTGTTCGGGCCGACGATCATGAAGAAGTTCGGGTAGCCGGGCAGTGCCGTACCGAGATACGCATGCGCGCCATCGCGCCACGTATCGACGATATCGACGCCACCACGCCCACGCACTACGCCTGCCGGAAACGGATCGGCCACCTGAAAGCCAGTGCCGAAGATCAGGCAATCGGCCGGATGACGTGCGCCGTCGGTCGTGATGACCGCGTCTTCTTCCACACGGGCGATGCCGGTAGTCGTCACCGACACGTTCTGGCGTGATAGCGCCGGGAAGTAGTCGTTCGAGATCAGAATCCGTTTGCAGCCCATCGTGTAGTTCGGCGTGAGCGTGGCGCGCAATTGCGGATCGGGCACCTGGCGGCGCAGATGCCGCTCCGCGACTTTCTGCGCGATCTTCATCAGCGAGGGATGAATCGCGAAGCCGAAGGCGCGCGATTCGAGCATGCAGTAGAGCGCCGAACGCATGATCTTCTGCGTGAACGGCAGATGCTTGAACAACCACTGTTCGAGCGGCTTCACCGCGCGGTCGGCCTTCGGCATGATCCACGGCGGGGTGCGCTGGAACAGGTTCAGATGCGAGACCCGCGGCGCGATCTGCGGCACGAACTGGATCGCGCTCGCACCGGTGCCGATCACCGCGACGCGTTTGCCTTCGAGCGAATAGGTGTGATCCCAGTGCTGCGAATGAAACGCCTTACCCTTGAATTTTTCGATGCCGGGAATGTTCGGCAGTGCCGCCCGCGACAGGCCGCCCATCCCCGAGATCAACACGCGCGCCGACCATTGCTGGCCGTTGGCGAATGTCAGTTGCCAGCGATGGCGGGTTTCGTCGTAGATCGCGGAGGCAAGTTCATGGCCGAAGCGCAGATGACGCTGGATGCCGAAGCGCTGCGTGCATTCTTCCAGGTAGGCGCGAATTTCCGGTTGACGCGCGAACATGCGGGTCCAGCGCGGATTCGGGGCGAAGGAGAACGAATAGACGTGGGATTGCACGTCGCAGGCACAACCGGGGTAGTGGTTGTCGCGCCATGTGCCGCCGACCGACCCGGCCTTTTCGGCAATGATGAAATCGGTCATGCCGGCTTGCCGCAACCGGATCGCCATACCGAGCCCCGCAAAGCCGGAGCCGATGATGGCGATATCGGTATCGATGGGCGCGGATGCGTTGGGCGCCGCGTCGTCGGGGGGCATCATGCGTGCGTTCATCCGATCCGTCTCCTTGTTGTTCACTCTTAACTGTTACATTGGTTGATGTAACAATAGGGGCTGTCAAGGGATGACGCAAGCAGCGGGTTAGACGGGAAACTCTATGGCGCGCAGAAGCTTGTGGCGCAAGGCTCGCGCGGCTGAGCTGCTGACCAGGCAGGGCTTGGGGACGGATGCGGAAGCGTGTGTCGTTCCGTTATGTGAAATATGCCGGGCGGATTCGCATCGGAACCCGCCCGGCTGAGCGCTTGAACCGTTATTGCATCGAAGCCTTCGGCGCAGCAGTCACGCGAGCCCTTGCGGACTCGTCGGTGTCGTTGCTTTGCACGATATGCAGTTCACGGGTGCGAACCGGCAAGCCGCATTGCGCGTCGTTGAGCGTTTGACGGACCTGGCGAGCGAGATCCCAGCGCATGTCCCAGAACGCGTCGATATTGGCCCACACGCGGATGTTCAGGACGACGGTGCTGTCGTCGAAACGGGTCACCATTACCTGTGGCGCGGGCTTCTGCAGCGCGCGCGGGTCGGCAGCGGCGAGATTGCGCAGTGCGGCCAGCGCCTGGTCGACGTCGTCACGCACGGAGATTTCCACTTCCAGATCGAGGCGACGGGTCGGATTGCGGTTGTAATTGCGGATTGAGTTGCTCCACAGCGCGCTGTTCGGCACGTATTCGCAAATGCCGTCGGATTTCGTGAGACGCGTGGTGAACAGGCTGATTTCTTCGACGGTGCCCGCGACGTTGCCCGTGCCGGCATCGATCGAATCGCCCACCTTGAACGGCCGCAGCAGCAAAAGCATGATGCCGGCCGCGATGTTTTGCATCGTGCCCTGGAGTGCGAGACCGATAGCGAGGCCGGCGGCGCCGAGCACGGCGACGATGCTCGCCGTCTGGATACCCAGTTGCGACAGCGCGCCGATGATCGAGACAACGCGAATGCTCCACAGGCAGGTGTCGCAGAGGACCGGACGCAACGTGGCGTCCATGCGCGACTGGCTCGCGAGCAGCCGGTTGAGCGAGCGTGCGACGCGACGCGCGACCCACCAGCCCACCACCAAGATCAATGCGGCTGCGCACAGGTGCATTGTGATCGTGGTGAGTGCGTCCCAAAGGAAGGTCCACTGGTTAGAGTGAATCTGAGTGAGTAGATTCTGCATGGCCTTGACGGTCCTGATTTTATAAGCGGCGGCGTGTTGTTCGCCGCACGGTTTGTAAGAAGCATGGATGCCGCCGCGTCCGCGTAACGCGCGTGCAGTGTGAGCGCAACGCAATGACGAAGAGGTATCCGGAAAATGACGCGAGTAAAGCGTGCGGAGAAGGGACCGCTTCGCAACAGGAAAGTTCTACCAGTACACGCTTTTTGACAGATTGAGTGCCGGATGCGACGGGCGGGGGCGCGTGATAGCGACGTGACGGGGGTGTGACCCCGTCACAGATTGAATGCCGGGTGGCGGGTGAAATGTGGCGTTGGCCGGAGCGGATAGGCTTCAAGCCATCGCAGCGTCATGACCTGATTTGCTATGGATAGCGAAGTAACAGGTCATGCCATGTTTTTCAAACTGCAGAATCTCTATTGTGCTGTGAGACTCGCCGTAACCTCGCGGTTCTGCCATACGTTGTCTCGCACTGTGATTTTCTGCGGAATCAGATGGGCGCCGTAGAATGCATCGGCGACGATCTGTTGCGAGCGCACGATCTCGTCGCTGACGGCCGAGGTGCCATACGGGTAGCGACGTACCCATGTCTCGACCAGTTTTTCGTCAAGCCCGACTTTAGGTGCGATCAGCGCCGCGGTTTCGACCGGATGCTGGTTGACCCAAATCCCGGTAGTCCGCAACTGCCCAAGAATCGCGCCGATCACATCGGGATGCTGCTGGGCGAAGTCGCGTGTGGCCTCATAGAAGTTATAGGGAGCGTTGAGTTCCGAATAATCGACTAGCGTGCGCGCCTTCAGCGCTTGTTGTGCGGACGCGTAGTAAGGGTCCCAGATCACCCATGCATCGACGGTGCCGCTTTCGAAGGCGGCACGTGCATCGGCAGGCGCCAGATACACCGGGCGAACGTCTTCGTAACGCAGGCCGGCTTTTTTCAGCGCTTCGAGCAGCAGATAGTTCGAACTCGAACCCTTCTGCAGCGCAACGCGCTTACCCTTCAATTCGGCCACGCTATGCAGCGCGGAATCGTTTCTGACCAGGATGGCTTCGGCATGACGCCCGGATGGCTCCGCGCCGACGTACACGAAGCGCACGCCGCCAGCCTGCGCGAATACTGGCGGCGGCGCGCCGGTGTAGCCGAAGTCGATGCTGTTCGCGTTCAGCGCTTCGAGCAATTGCGGTCCGGCCGGAAATTCGAACCACTTGATGCTGTAGCCGAGCGGTTTGAGCTTGTCATCGAGCGAGCCTTGCGCTTTGAGGATCGCGAGCAGGCCTGATTTCTGATAGCCGATGCGCAGCACCTTGGCCGGCTCGCTGCCGTTGCCCGTGCTGCTGCTCTGCGCGGTCGCGCTCAATGTAGTGAGCGCCGCCAGCAACGCGGCGGCGACGTGAAGCGAAATACGGGTAAGACGGGCCATGCTGCGAATCTCCATTGCGTTCGATTGGTCGAAGATCGTCGCATGGACGTCCAGCGGATCAAACGAAGCAATGCAGATTTGAATATGACGCTCGCGCGAACGCTTAGGGGCATGAAAGCGCCGGCGTAAGCGGCGACAGGAAAGGCGCTTGTCGCAACGAAGGTGACCGCGAGCGCCCGCCTGTCTGGCTATTTTTTGGGTTTATCTTTCTTTGCCGCAGCGCGCTCCGCGGCGGTGCCCTCGGCCGGATGGCCCAGCTTCTTTTCCATGATCGCCGCGATGCGGTCGCCGAGATAATCGCCTGAGGCTTCTTCCAGCGCGCGGTTCATTTCGCTTTCGACCAGGACCATTGCCAGTGGCCGCACACGCCAGATTGCGTTGACCAGGGCGGGGACATCGGCAGGCGGCGGCAGCGCGTCGGCGTCGTAGCGGTCCAGTTGGCGGACCACCAGATCGACCAGCGCCTTGGCGACCGCATTGAAATGCGGCCTTGCGACACCCACGGCGTCGAGCAGGTCGGCGAGCGGAATGCCTTCTTTCGCCATGGTCGCGCCGGCGGCCAGCGCCGTGGGGTTGCCGGACACGAAGGAGAGACCGTTGCGCTCCAGCAAACCCAGGTCGACCGCTTTGCCGAGCGCGCTCGGCGAGGCTTTGTCGCCGAACATTTGCAGCAGATCGATCAGCGAGTATTTTTTCGGCCGTTCGCGCGACCAGCGGCCGCCGATCGCGGTTTCAAGGCCGAGGATTGAACGCAGATCGTGGCCTTCGTCGACGGCCATGATCAGGTCCTGGATGTTCGCGAGCGTGTAGCCGCGCGTGAGCAGATGGTTGATCAGCTTCAGACGCGACACATGCGTGTCGTCATACACGCCGACGCGGCCGCGCTTCTCCGGCGGCGCGAGCAGGCCGCGGTCCTGATAGGCGCGCACGTTGCGCACGGTAGTGTC
>NZ_WOEY01000184.1 GCF_013177695.1 Paraburkholderia solitsugae
CCGCAACCAGTTCTAGGAGACGTACGTGTCCATTAATTTTTCAGGCGGCTGACGTGTTGTAGGCGGGTTTGTGTTTTGAGGTGTACGCAAGCGTAACAGACGGTTAGTTGCGTATTGGAAATCAGCATTCTACGTTAGGTGAGCTTTTTCGGGAGCAAGCGTGTGCCGCCATCTGGCGAGTGGTCCGGCACTTCAGCGTGAAAACGCCTATGAGGCTGAATTTACCAGCGGGAACGCAATAGTCGTTTCTGGAGAAGTGTTTGTAGATCGCGGCGCGTATCAGTGACGATGTGAATGTAAATCGTGTCGTTACGCACCTCATATATAACCCGATTCTGCCCGCTCAGCGCTTCCCGGAAATTCAGACCGCCGAAATCTGCAAGCTCAGCCGGGACATAACCGCTCTGCGGAAACTGCCTGATATTGTCAAACGTGACGGCCAATTCCGCGGACGTCTGCTTCCACGTCTCGGCACCGAAGCTTTTGAGGATGTAGCGACGCAAATCCTTCGTATCCTCCTGTGCCTCTTCGAGAATCAGGAGCTTGAACTTCGTCTGCCCCATCAGCGGATTTGCTCCTTCCGATCAAGGTCGTCGAGTTCGGCGAGAAATTCGCCGGCATCCTTGAATTTCCCCTGCTCGATGTCCTTCTGGCCCAAGGCCAGAATTTTGAGCAGCGCCAGCGTTTGCTGGGTGTCCTCATAGCTTTGCACGTCCTGAACGACGAGCTTCGCCTCGCCATTCTGCGTGATAAGCAGCGGCTCGCCAGAAGCCGTCAAATCCTTGACAATCTGTGCTGCGTCGCTTTTCAGGTAGCTGATTGGCTTTACATGGTCTGCCAGGCGCATGTCTGATCCTCCGTTTGTTACCTCATTCAGACCGAATATAGACTAAATTCAGTTTTATGCAAAGTCATAAGTCAGGCTGGGCCGCTCGTGAGCTGACATTGGGGCTCGATTTGCCCATCCACAAAATACGCTGCAGTTCGACACCAGTTGATTGGTCGCCATGAACGCGCCGCCCTATCCTGCTTCGGCCGCCTCACGGGCCGCAGACGATGCAGCGCACTGGTCGGCCCTGCGTGTTCAAGTGGCGGACTACAGACAAGTGGGTTCAACTGACATCGGAAATTTGAACTAAAAAGTTCACGAAAAGCGGTCAATTATGTTATGTCAAATTGTGCGGGGCAATTAACAGAAACTGACAGCCGTGTCGGCTTTGGCAACCAGACATGGAGAATACAAGAAGACGCTGCACTGGCCATTGCGAGTGGCGATGCGAACTAAACTAGAAGCCACGTCCCAGTCATTTCCGTTGAGGAGCAAAGCCTCGAGGCGAGGCTAGCCGACCACCATCGTAATCTAGGAGTGTCCGACCGTCGGCATCACAAAGAGGCGTTCATCCCACACCACGGGTTGCGGCTCGGTCACAACAATCCGCGTCGCGTCGGGGTGTGCGGGATTGACCAGCACGTTGAACTCTGCACGGACGACGACAGAAGGTACCATCAGGAGCGCGGTACGCGACTCGGTCAGCCAGGCGTCGCCGAACTCCCTTGCCGCCTGCAGTGCTGGCGCATCCCATCCCCTTGGCAACGATTCGGCCGAATGGAGTTCGACGCGAATATCGTCGGGAACCGCTGCTTCAACCCATCCGTGTGTCTTCGGTACCTTGCCGATGCGCGCATGAACAAGAACCTCGAGCATCGCACCGGCGAAGGTCGACGCGGCGTAGATGACCGGTCGCCCCGGACTATTGAAGCGGCCGCCCACCAGCATCGCGCCGGTGCCGCTCCAGACCGTATGTCGAGTGTCGGCGATTCGAAACAACTTCACGCCGGCAACCCATAAAACAGTTTCCAGAGCAGCTCTTCGACCCGGCGCGCGCCGAGCTCGGTCAGCGCAACATCGAGTGGCGCCCGCCCTTCGAGCTCCGGGTGCGGCGTCGACAGGAATTCCCGCGCGTCCTCTTCGTCGTTCCAGACGTAGGCCGTCGTCGCGACGATCCTGGCCAGCCGCTCAGTCTTTTCCGATTCGTCTGGCGTCAGCCGATCGCGACGCCGCTTATAAGTCGCTTCGGGGATGATGCGGGCAAGTAGCGCACGCCGGGCGTCAGCGCCCTGCGTCGCATGTTCGACGCCCGCGCGCAGCGCGGACTTGGGCAGTCCGTCGCGGACAAGTGCTTCGAGTTCCGCGAGCGTGTGCGGGACCTGCCGCAGTTCCATGACTGCGGCCACTGCCTCAGGCGTAATCAGTGACATGCGACTCCCGACTATAGTATCAGTTGATACCTAATCATAGCGCAATTGATACTGTTCGCAAACCCATCTTCAACTAGCAGGCTCCAGCGGGGAGACTGCCGAGACGGCTTCCTCGACATCGTCCGTGCTTGCGAGAATCACCCACATAGCATGACGGCCCGTTATGGCCTACAGAAATCTTTCATGCACGAAATGCTCAAACATTTAAGCATCCGCTCGCGACGGGATGTCGCACCGGGCATACGGATAAACCATTTATACTGCACTGCACAAGCCCGTGTAATCGGTAGATGCGATCTGATGGTTGTGTTATATTGCACTGCACAAACTTTGTCCGATCGGCAAGCGCGATCCGACGACCGCGTCTGGCGTTGCCGGGTCGCGGACCGAGATGCCGCTGAAGTTGGGTCGACACGCCAGCTACGTCCAGTTTCTGTCTACATCATCAAAATGAGGGTCCTATGAAATACCTTACCCGCATCGCCGCGTCTGGAGCACTCCTGGTCGTCGCTCTCGGTATCGTCACCTTCGCCCAGATCAGGTTCGCGCCGCAATCCGCAGACAACAACCCGGTCGCACGGATCGTCCTGAACGTCGAATCGCAACTGAACGGTTGAGCGACTCCACCGCCGTATGTAGCTCGCGCCCCGCAGGCAAAGAAAAGCCCGCCAGGCTCCGAAGAGAACTGGCGGGCTTGAGCTACTGATTTCGGATTCACATACCAGGCGATGGTAACGGAGTTGACGCCTGCTCAGGCTCCTCCAGCGACCAGTCAGCCTCCATGTCCGCGGCATCCAACACCTTGGCAGGTCACCAATCGTCACGAGACGCTTCATCGTGGCCTCGTGAGACAGGCAATCTTTCCCCTTCGACGTTTCGATTATCAGAAACTTGAAGCGCGTGTCGCCACACTGATCCAGCGCAAGCCAGCCCTCCCCGCCCTGCGCAAATTGTCACCGCGCAACCTGAAGGCATGGGCGAATCCAGAATTTGTGCAGCAGCCTCCTGCACAAATTGAAGCCTCTTCGGCCTGGTAAACATAGGATTGCCAATTAAACGTCGATCACTTTAATTATGTCCAATTGAAGCAACTTTCATCGATGGACCGTCCCTTGTCCAGTTACCCATCCAGGCCGTAGCAATCCACCCCCAGCCCGCCCGCTGCGGCAACGTTAACAACGCTCACTTGACTGCACATCAATCTTCCCCATCGGCTGCAACGGGTCAGGTAAGATTCGGCCAATGACCGTGTTGGCCGTGCGCGGCCCAGCTTGCCGCTTTCGACCAGCTGGCATAGTCGGGCAATACCAGTGCCGCGCTCGGGCCGGCCGCCTCGCGATAAGCCGAAGCGATCCGCATACTCCGCGGCAACCTGCGATCGCTCGGTCGTCACGCGTTGATACCGATCGAATGCAACGATATTGGCAACACACCGTCTTGTGAATTGCATCGGTTCCTTTGCGCTCCATCAGAACGTCCAATCTGCGGTAGTTGAGAAACGGACTCATAACCCAGACTTCGCAAGCGCGCGATCAGCCCCCCGGATCGCATGGTCCTTCTTCGCGCCGGAATGCGGGACGTTGCAGTAAGCTCTACAACACGGTTCAGAAACACCAATCGTCTTCTGCCGTCACTGCTCGCCGCCAGCTTGGAGCCTCGTCACAGCGCGGCAACACGATGGATCTCGTCCATGGCATACGAATACGGGAGATTGGCCTCAGCGCACAGTCCAAGAGCGCTGAAAGTCGCCCATGGACCGTTGTGATTGGAGGACAAGTCGTATCCCTAACTCTGCCGTACGTCTCTACACAAACCCCCTACGTTGGCTCCAGTCGATCACAGTCCTGACGCATTCGCGCAGCTGCTGCGGCTGACCGGCATAATAGTGATTAGCGCCATGGATACGCACAAATTCCTTGTCCGGCGTGCCGAGAGCGTTATGGACGATGGGATTGTGCGTCACAGGCACGCTGTCATCCGCCTGGTTCTCGATCTGCAGAACCGGGGCATTCGTGATCCGACTCGCCGAGTCCGCTCCCTTCGCGTTCGAACGATGGATGGACCACTGCGACAACCAGGAGCGTAGCGAGGTGTAACGGGCCAGCCCCGCTGGCGCACTGTTCGCAACCTTTGGAGGCCCCATGATCGTGATATTTGGCTGGCGGCCGTTCGGATGAATGGACAGATCAAGCCAACGTAAATCGCACCAAGTGCGGTGCACGACGAAGGCCCGTTCCATTTCGCCATCGTCCTTTGCCTTCAGATGGGCCAGCGTGTTCTCCGCGAAGTCCGTGATCTTCCTGCTTCGAGCGAGTTGCGCTGCGCGGAAGCGAGCTATGAACTCCGCATCATAGGGAGGTTGATGCGGGCAGGCAGGATCGTAAATGTCAAGATCAAGATCTCGATCATCGGGATTGAACTCATCCTTCACGGAGGGATCGAGTATCTCCGTGAGCGTTTCGGCACGGCTTAGGTGGGCCGCAATGAAGACAACACCATCGGCTGGGATCAGTTTCGCGGACGTCAGGTCATATTCGTCCCCGGCCGGCGTGTGTGTGATCGACGGCCGCTCCGCCTGCCCTTGGTAGAATAAGGACAGCGCACCGCCCCCTGACCATCCGATCAATACGACCCGTTTATAGCCAGCCGTCGCCTTTGCCCAGCGTACATATTGTCCCAGGTCGTAACAGACTTTCTCCATGATAAGCGCGCTATCATTCCTGGCGTAGCGGCTACTCGCACAGATGACATGTAGCCCTGCGTCAGCCAAGGCTGTCGGCAGCGGCAGCAACTGCAACACCGAGGACGGATGCATAACGATATAGACCGTGTCGGACGGTTGGTCCTTCGGCCTGAAATGCTGGCCCTCAAGCCAGACCGTGCCCTGAGTGCCGGCATATCCGTAAGTCTCCGCGAAGCGCAAGGCTTCGGTAAAGTTAATAATGATGGGAATGCGTTCCCACTCGACTTTCTTCTTAGTCTCCATCACTACCTGCTCCTCTGTGACGAGATGCGAATTACGCAACTCGTTGAAAGCGAACGTTCGCAAGTTAGTCGAATAACGCCTTTACTCGCCGATATCCGGCAACTTGTCCAGGCGAATCATGGGATCCGCTAGCGCCATGGGGTCGACCTGGCGCGCAGTCTTGATCAATTGTTTCGCGAACCTCATGTCACGCGCCGCGTTAACAGACGCGGCAGCAATCACGCGTCCGTCGCACACTTGAAACAACGTGAACGAATCGGTATCTGCGCCGCCACGCACAACCTCCACGGCCTCGGGAACAAAGAGTCCGGCCATCTGAATATTGGCGTCATATGGTTGTGTCGCGTTAAGGACGATGCGACGATCAGTCCCTTGACATGAAGAGGATTGCTTACATCACGAGAGAATAGAATTGTTCGGCTGCGGTCGATGCAACGCCATCGTCACACATCTGTCCCTTGCGAATCATGTGCGCGATCTCTATGCCGGACAGGATGATGCGCGCACACCGGAAATCCTTGAACCCCATCATCGGCTTGATGATGCGTTTGATGGCCCGGTGATCCTGCTCGACGACGTTGTTCAGGTATTTGTTTTGCCGGACCTTGATCGGCGTTGAACGCTCGGCATTGAGCGCTTCAAGTGCAGCTAGATTCGCGCCGCTCCTGTCCACGGTAATTGTCTCGGGCTCACCGTTCTGTTCAATCGCCTTCGCGAAGTAGCGGCGAGCAGCGGCCTTATCACGATGGGCGCGCAGCAGGAAATCCACCGTGTTGCCCGCCTTGTCGACGGCACGGTACAAGTATTTACATTGGCCTTTGACCTTGACGTAGGTCTTGTCAACGCGCCAGCTCTTTCCGACAGGCCGTTTGCGTTTGCGGAATGCTTTTTCAAACACCGGCAGCAGCTTGATAACCCACCGGTGCACGCTCGAATGATCCACCTCGATACCCCGCTCGGCCATCATTTCCTCGAGGTTACGCAGGCTCAGTGAGTACGCCACGTACCACCGGACGCACAGCAGGATCACGTCCAGCGGGTAGTGCAGCCGCTTCAGTACCTTGCCAATGCCAGCGGGCAGCGTCTTGCGCGGCGAGTTCGTCTTTGCCATCATGCTTGTCATGCGTTGCGGTAGACGAATGTTACTTGACCGCGTTAATGCGACAAAACCGAGCAAAGCGTCTCGGGACCATCCGAGCGATTCCACGAACGCGTCGTTGACGTATTTCACCTGACCATCAAGCGCCACCATTACCAGGGGGCGGCGTGCATTTGACGTCATATGTCAAGCCTGTTTGTGCAAAGAGCACTTACCCAAAGCACACAAAGAAACGCGGTCGAAATAGCAGGAAGAGTCTCCCGCTGCACACGCCCGCGCTGTCGCCATGGTTTCACTCAGGTTGCATCGCTAACACATCGCCGCCGGCGGAAGGCACCGCCATCGTCCGTGACATCATGATGTCGACCGCACGATCGGCAACGGCCATGACCGTCGCGTTCGTATTGGAACTGATGATCGACGGCATCATCGATGCGTCGAACACGCGCAAGCCGTTGGCGCCCTTCACCTTGAGATCCGGAGTCAATACCGACATGAAGTCGTTGGGGCGTCCCATCCTGCACGTGCCAACCGGATGGTAGTTGGATTCCGTGGTTCGCCTGATGTAATCGGAGAGTGCATCGTCCGACTGCAGCCTGGTTCCCGGTCCAACCTCTTCTGTCACGATGGACACAAACGGTTCGCGTGCCGCGATGCCTCTCAGATACCGTATCGCTTCGACGAGTCGCTCCGTATCTCCATCATCGGCGAGCCAGTTCGGACTGACGAGTGCGTCATCTGTGGGGTCTGCCGATATCAGCCGCACGGTTCCGCGAGACCGAGGCTGTACAAGGTTTGCCATCAGCGTCATCCCGTAGGTCGGCTTCGGAGCCTGGGGATCCGGCCACATGACGCCAATGCAATAAAGCTGCAAGTCCGGTTCCCCATCCGGAACCCGAAGATTGACGAATGCCATGGTTTCCGCACCGTTCGACGCAATCGGGCCGTTGTGGAACGCAAGATATTGGAGTCCGTTCAACAGCGCACGACGCCCCCTGTCCTCGCCAAAGTATCCGTGTTGTCCGCGGGTGGTCATCGACACGACTGCGACGTTATGATCCTGCAGATGTTCGCCGACACCCGGCGAATCGACGCGCACGTCCACCCCAAGCTCGCGTAGATGCGCAGCCGGACCGATGCCGGACAGCATGAGCAGCTTGGGTGTCGCGAACGCCCCGGCACAAACGATCACTTCAGCCGATGCTCGTGCGCGCACGAGCGTGCCGCCTGTCATATATTCGACGCCGATAGCGCGATCCCCGTTGAACAGAATTCGATGCACGTTGGCCTGGGTGATCAGCGACAGGCGCGGATCGGCCATGACCGGAGCGAGAAACGCATCCGCTGCGCTACATCGTTGTCCCCCGTGCGTGGTGGTCTGCATGTAACCTACCCCACGCAAAGTTCCGGCGTTGAAGTCCGTCGCAAACGGCAAGCCCTGGCGCTGCATCGCTCGCACAAACCGGTCCGCCACGTCGGCCCTGTACAACGGATCCGATACCTTTAGCGGGCCGTCCGCACCGTGAGCTTCATTGTCGAGCCGCTGGTTGCCTTCCTGTTTGCGGAAATAAGGAATCAGGCCGTCCCACGACCAGCCGGGATCGCCGGTCGCGGCGACCCAGCGATCGTAGTCGGCGCGCGACCCTCTCGTATAGGCCATCGCATTCACGGAGCTGCCCCCGCCGACCACATTTCCCTGCGGAATAGAAACCGTGCGGTCGCCCAGCGATGACTGATGAGCGGTTGTGTAACGTTTGATATATGGGCTACCGTTGAAGAGCATCTTGAATGTACCGGCCGGCATACGGATAAGCGCGCTGTTCGCGGGTAGCCCGGCCTCGAGCAGCAGCACCTTTGCCCCCCACTCGCGGACCAGGCGGCTCGCCGTCACACAGCCCGCACTGCCCGCGCCAATCACGATATAGTCGTAGTCCATCGCGTCACTCCTGCCGCACGCGCGGTGACGCAGCCGGAAGATAAATCGCCTGGTCTTCGAGGAATGCACTCAAGCCTTCGGGACCGCCCTCTCTACCGATCCCGGACTGCTTGAAGCCCCCGAACGGCACGTTGGGCGCCATCTCGAGTCCGTTTACCGAGACGTTCCCGGTCCTAATCCGGCGCGCGGTCGCGTAACCGCGCTCGACATCGCTCGTAAACACCGTGCCACTTAACCCGAAGTCAGTATCGTTCGCCAGTGCCACCGCCTGATCGACGTCGTCGTAGGCGATAATCGAAACGACAGGGCCGAATATTTCTTCCCGGGCAATCGTCATTTCAGACGTCACGCTGGCGAACACCGTAGGCTCGACAAAGAATCCTTGATCATGTTGTGAGCTCCTGCCGCCACCCGTCGTGATCTGCGCCCCTTCATTGCGCCCCGCTTCGATGTACCCTATTACTCGTTCGAGCTGGCGCCGGCTCGCAAGCGGGCCGATCTGCGTGGTCATGTCCCAGGGGTCCCCCACCTTGAGGCCGCCGATGATGACGCTGTACGCTTCGACGAACTCCCGCTCGCGACTGCGCGGTACCAGAATCCGGGTCTGTGCGAAGCAGATCTGCCCCGAGAACGGCATCGTGAACGGAACCAGGGCAGCAAGCGTCGGATTCAACTCCGCATCGTCGAGAACGATGGCGGCGGATTTTCCGCCCAACTCGAGCGTCACTCTCGCGAGCCGGTCTGCGCAGGTTCTCGCAATCACCTTTCCCGTCGCGGTGCTGCCGGTGAAGCTGACCTTATCGACTTCCCGCTTGGCCACCAGATGTGCACCGCCGTTTGCGTCGGCGGTAATCACGTTGAGCACACCTGGGGGGAGGCCCGCCTCGTGCGCGCATTCCGCGACGACAAGTGCGTCGAACGGCGCTTCAGGCGGCGCTTTGATCACTACCGTACATCCCGCTGCCAACGCTGCACTGAGCTTGTACGAGAGAATCGGCAACTGCGCGTTCCACGGCGCGATCAGAGCAGTCACGCCGACCGGCTGGCGGACAATCCTGGCTTCGCCGCCTCGCGTCGCGCGGCTTTCCTCGAACGCGAAAGTCGATGCCAGCTCGGCATAGTAATCAAGCATTGCCGCCGCGGTGGGGACGAACATATTGGCGAACCAGATGGGTGCACCGACTTCCGCGGTCCAGATACGCGACAGGAGCGTCATGCGGGAAGCGAGCGCCACCGACATCTTTCCCAGGTAATCGGCCCGCTTGGCGCCGGACATGCGCGGCCAAGACCCCGTGTCAAAGGCCCTTCGCGCGGCATCGACGGCCTTGTCCACATCTCCGCTGTCCGCAAGCGGAACTGAAACGAATGCCTGTCCGGTCGACGGCGCGACAACCGGGACAGATTCGTGGGAGCCGGGCTGCACCCACTGCCCATCGATATAGAACCTGGACAGCACGTTGCCATTCAGCTCTGACTTCGGGTCAAACGGAAAAGAAGACATTGGTTTTCCTGATCTTGGCTGCTGTTTCGTGACAGGGTCCGACATCGGTCTCACCGGCATCGACTCCCGGGGTATGCGATCTAGAAGCTGTGCCCGTAACTGACGCCGACAACCTCCGTTTTTGTCCTTTCACTAAATCCGGTACTGGCGCCGTCCCCGGTCACCGTGACAGGGAATCCATATTCGAACACTCCGCTCACTTCATCGGTCTTGTTGAACCGATAGGACGCGCCCGCCGAAACCGCCGTTGAGACCGGCATCGCCGAAAGCAGATTCTGCGCAACCACCGATGGTCGGATCGGATGATTGCCGCGCGAGAAGCCCGTTCGCAGCGTCCACCGTGAATTGACGTCCCATGCTGCACCGATGCGGAAGAAGTCCTGGTCTTGCCAGCCGAATCCCTGCGCAGAGCCGATGACCGTGTTGGAGAACTCCATATGTAACCAGTCTGCCGCAAGCGTGACGCCCGGTATGATCTTGTAGGCAATACCGGCGCCGTATTGCGCGCCGATATCGATGCGGCCGCCGCCCCCCACCAGCAGGTCGTTTTCGTAGCCGGCCAGCTGGCTCATCCGGATGCGGCTAGCGTAACTTGCGCCAAAGGTAAAGGCAGGCGTCGGTTGCCAGATATAACCGACCCGCGCACCGTAGCCGAAAGCGTTTGACACGCCGTGCGAAGGTAGCGGCTGGAGTGCCCCGTCGTCCGTGGGGACGATTGCGCCGTTCGCGGAGAAGCGTTCGTATGCCAGCGCGAGACTTATACCTATGATGTTGTGTTCTGTAATCCTATACGTTACGGTCGGCGCCGCGATCGCGGTCTGCAAGCTCGATTGAGCCACCCCCGCACCTCCAATTGGGAGCGCGGGTCGACCATAACTCGTGCCCACGCCAACCCCAAAAAGCGACACGCCCAACGTCAGCCGCGGCGTGATCTGCCAGTTCGCGCCACCACTGGGAACTGGATAGACCTTCCCCGTATGCAGCTTGTTGGACGCGCTCCCGTAGTCGAAGTCGGTCAACGGTTCCAGAACCTGAACACCGAAGTCGGTTCGCGACCCGACTAACCCCATACCTGCGGGATTGTCGGCCGCCGCCGTACTGTCCTGGGGAAACGCGATCGAGGTACCGCCCATACCGGCGGACATGACGCCGGAGCCGCTGAGCGCGATACCGTCGACTGCCAGTGCGTACTTCGTGGGGAGTAATACGAGGACACTTGCGGTTATCATGCGCACACAGCCGGTCCTGCCAAAACGCTTCGACATCGTGGTCTCCAGACATTTTTTTAATGAAGCTCTGCCCTTAACGGCGGCCCCGATTACAGATCGACCACCAGCAACTTCGAGCGTGAACGTGATACGCACAGCGCCATGCAATCTCCCCGTGCGTGTTCCTGCGCGGTGAGAAAGTAGTCGCGATGATCGGGGCATCCTTCCAGGACCTTCACGACGCAGGTTCCGCAGACCCCTTGCTCGCAGGACGTCTCAATGTCCGCTCCATTCTCACGGAGCACATCGATAATCGTCTTGTCGGCCGGGATCGTGAACGTCTGGTCCGACCGTGCGAGCTTCAGGTCGAATGACGTTTGAGGCTCCGTGTCCGACGACGCCCCTGCGGCGAAATATTCGAGGTGAACCGCGTCGTCGGGCCAGCCGTGACGCGCGGCGACCATGCGAACCGTATCCATGAACGGTTGCGGTCCGCACAGGTACAGATGCCCACGGTCCGGACGGTTGCGAAGCGCATTGTCCAGCGTCGCCTCGACGGCATCGCGCTGCTGGCCGAACAACAGCCGACACGAGCCGTTGAGCGGCCCATTGGCCAGTTCGTCGCGGAATGCCGTGTGGGTTTCGGATCGGGTGAAATACAGTAACTCGAACGTATGGTGCCGATCGTGGAACCGGCGTGCCATGCTGATAATCGGTGTAATGCCGATCCCGCCGGCCACGAGCAGACTGTGGCCCGCTTCGGCACTCATCGTGAAATGATTGCGCGGCGCAGAGATGGTTAGTTCGCTGCCGACGCGCAACGACTCATGGACAATCTTCGATCCACCGCGCGATTCGACCTCCCGCTTGACGGCAACCTCGTAGGTCGATGTGTCGGCATACGATCCGCACAGCGAGTACTGTCGAGTGATTCCCTGTTCAAGATGCAAATCAATGTGCGAGCCAGGCTCCCACGCCGGCAACATGGATCCGTTCTGGGGCGCCAGCTTCAGCAGGCGGATCCCTTCTGCAATGGTTTCGGCGGCAACGACTCGAACGGGAATGGTATTCATGGCAAGATACATCAGGAAAATTCAGGTAACACAAAGACGAAGTCATTGCGGCAAAGACTGCTCGCGTCCCACCGGACGAAACGGCGAGACGCGCCGGCGCTGCATTACGCCGTGGTTTGTTGCAGCCTGAACAGCTCCGCGCTCTCGCTGTAACCGGCGCAATACGCTTCCTTCGACTCCCCAGCGCCGATCTCTCCCGTTATCACGACCATGTCCCGGAAATCGTTGTCCTCCTGGTGGCGAACCACGCCACGGGGATCTCCCCCTTCGGCGACGACCTGCGCCGCCTCATCGAGCATCCGACGCGCGCGCATGATGGCGATGTCGGATGACGAAAGATGCTCACCGCTTTGTTCGTGGATCGCGCCTTGCGACTGGGTGATCGCAATGTCGTGCACCGAAAAACATTCCCCCAAACCCAGGTAAGCCTGGCGCTCCATTGATGCACGATCCTGCGAATACAGGTCGCCCTTGGCGCGTCGCATGCGATCGCCTTCGGCCTTCTCCGATTCGTATTGCGCTTCAAGTGCAGCCTTATCCAGTTGGCCGCTGCGATGAAAGATGAACTCCCAGCGCCAGTGATGTTCATCGTCGATAGGAACGTCCCACAGCATGGTGACACCGCCATCACCCAGGTAGCCCTCGAAGCCGCCAACAGCACAGGCGTTAGGCATCACGAAGTTGGTAATGCGAATCGACGACCGATCTGCACCTTCGATCTTGCGCAGCGTGTACAGCCTCACCCCAAAGCGTGTGTCTTCGACAGCCAGCTCCGGTCTGGCCTGATTCGAAAACACGCCCCAGCGAGCTTGCATATCAGCGCTAGACAGTTCCAACTGATGCAGATAAGACGTGTGAACCGGGTCAATATTGCCTTCGCTCGCTTGCATCCAGTTGCAGTCGCCGAACCAGCGCGTCGTGTAGCGATATTCGCTCCCGCCGGCAAGCGCGGGATAATTCGGAAAAAGCGGTGGTTCGCCAGGACCCATATACGCCCAGAACGCCCCGGCCGCCTCATGAATCGGATAGGACTTCATCCGGATCCGGTCTTTGGCGGTCGATGAAGCTTCGGCAGGCTGATCCAGACAGCGGCCATTCACGTCGAACAACCAGCCATGATAGGGACAACGGATACCGCCAGATTCAATACGGCCCAACGCGAGGTCGGTGCAACGGTGAGCACACTTCCGGTCGATCAGACCGACGTGGCCATCGTCATCGCGGAATAACACCAGGTCCTCGCCCATGATGCGGATCGGCTGTGGCGCAGCACCCGCAGGCAATGAACCGATCAATGCCACCGGCTGCCAGTAACGTCGAAGCAATTCACCAGCAGGCGTGCCTGCGTTGGTCTGCGTCAGGTACTGGTAACGATCAGCTCCGCGCGGACGCGGCTTGATCGTGATCGGATGAGTGGAGGTGTCCATGAAGTCTCCTATGTTCTGTTCAAAGGGCAATCGAAGTAAAAGGTCGGCGCACTCGACTGGAACTGGCAGGTCTACGCGCCGTCGTCAGAACTCCGCTGACGCGGACCTCCAGACAGAAACGGGAATGCCAGCACGACAACCGCAGCTGATCCGGCGTAGCCGACGACCAGCCGCCGCATCAACCCCGCTGGTCCCAACACTTCAAAATGTCGGTCAAGTAACGCATTGAGCAGCGTGCCCGCGAGGCAGGTCAGAAATGAGCAGAACAGGCCCATCCCGATAACCGTCCGGCCGCGCCTCCATAAAATGATCCATCGCTGCAGATCCATTGCCAGTTCACTCGGTGTCAACGAGTGTTAAGATATATTGATATCTGATTTAAACAAATCGTATTTTCGGCATATCTGTTATGCACTTTCAGCAGGGATCGACGCATGGAAATCAGACAACTCCAACACTTCTCGCGCATCGCCGAGATTGGTAACCTGACACGGGCGGCCAGCGTCCTTGGCTTGACCCAGGCGGCCCTGAGCCGCCAGGTCGCGCAGCTGGAGGCAGAGCTCGGCACTGAGCTATTCCGGCGCAACGGCCGCGGACTTGTCCTGACCGACGCGGGTCAGCGGCTGCTTGATCACGTCCCGATAATCCTGCGTCAGATCGCACTTGCCGAACGCGCGGTCAGAGGGAGCGTTGGACCGGCACAGGGCACCCTGGTGCTCGGATTGCCGCCTAGCCTTGCACGCACGGTCGTTGTGCCGCTCATAGATGCATTCCGCGAGCAGTTGCCAGAAGTCACACTGCGCACCGTTGACGGTTTATCGGCAAATCTGGTCGAACTGGTGGGTGTCGGCAAACTCGACTGTTCGGTGGTCTACAACCAGCCGCCTACAGATGTCGCCGAATTGCGTCTGCTGGCCGACGAGGAGTTGTACCTCGTCACAGGGCCTATGACTCAACGTGCAGGAAAGGCGCTGCCGCGCTCGCTGACACTCGCAGACGTCGCCACACTGCCGCTGGTGACGGCGGGCACCACTAACGCCGTGCACGCGGCCCTGGCGACCGCGATGGCCGCGCTCAGCCTGAAGCCGCAAGTTGTGCACGAGATCGAGAACCTCACCGCGATTCTCGATCTGGTCCGCAAGGGCTATGGGAGCGCCGTGATTCCGTTGAGTGGGGTGCACCCGTGCATCGGGGACCCGAAGTGGCGACTGCATCGCATCCGCAAGCCCGTTCTAAGATGTAGTCTTTCCGTTGCGACCCCGGCGCGTGCGCTGAACGACTCACTGATCGGGCAAGGTACGTCGTTGGTGCGCGACGTCGTTCGACAGCAGCTCGTGCAATTTCATGCAGACGTCGAGAAAGCCATAGACGCATAACATGACGCGTGACACTGCTTGCGTACCAAAGCCCCCGTGCCGGAGGCCAACGGTATGTTTTCAAAAGCGTTGCTGAATCCCGAAAAGGACACCGGTCTGTTTCGCGTTCGCCACCGTGTAGTAGCCCGCACCAACAGAATAGGACGCGCGGCTATTGTTTTGCATGAAACCGAGCATGGTGTAGATCGAGGTTCGTTTCGACAGAAGGTACGTCGCGCGCATCACGTAGTAGTTGGCGTTCTTCTGATCCGTTGTGGCAATTCTCGATATCTCACCATCAAGTTCGATGTCTGGCCTAATCATGTACGATGCGCCGCCGTAAAAGATGTTGGTCTGATAGTCCGTGGCCGTGGTCGTCATTCGATGGATCGCGCCGCCACGCAATGCAAGGTACCCAAGTTGAAAATAGCCGCTGACCATGTATCGCGTCGTAGTCTGGCCAGCATTCGAGAGCAACAGCGGCATCGACGGATCGTAAGAAACGCTGCCAGGCAACAAACCAGGTCCACCGCGCAACTGATCGTAAACAAACTGCAGCCCGAACTCCTGTCCCCAATACCCGGCCAGTGCTGTAATCTGACGGCATGCTGTCGAGTTTCCCGCAACATTGCCAGGACAATTCGTTGCACCAGGATTAAACGCCGCCCCGCCATTCACCGTCGCGTTGCCCGGGCTGCTCGCAGCATCCCGGCCGGTGCTGTAGGTGGCTCCCAGCACGAAATGATGGAACTCATTGAAGTAACTTAAGGTGTTATCGGAACGGCTATTGGGCAGGTACGGGTCGAGCGCCGCCAGCGAGTATAGGGCTGGCCCCAGAACGGTCGATTTCATCAACGCGATGTACGTCATGTTGACCTGACGTCCCGCGCGAATCGTGCCGTAAAGTGTTTCAAGTCCCACCCACGCGGACCGGCCAAAAAGCCGATTACCGTTCTGAAGAGCACCGGAGTTCGGTGCAAAACCACTCTCCAGTTCGAAAATGACGTTCAGTCCCGCGCCGAGGTCTTCCTTACCGCGCAATCCCCATCGCGACGGAAGCGAAGCGGACAACGAGGTCATCCGGATAGCCGAACCGGACGCGCTCTTTTGACCGGGCGCCTGGGCCGCCTTATTCTCCCAATCCACACCGGTATCGATAATTCCATAAAGCGTCACGCTGCCCTGTGCATGTGCCTGAACGGACATTAGGAGCGTGGTCGCGAGTACCGCCGCTGCCAAGACTTTTTTCATGTCTCCAATCCTTTAGAAGAATATTTTAATATTTTCGTGACTCGCGGCCATGGAGCGGGAGTCATCTACATGCAACAACCACACAACCGTACGGCGGGAGAGTCGGGTAGCGTGTTCAGGTTAAACAGTCTGACAGGCCATGTATTTTTTCGTCATACTAAACATAATATCGATTTGATATTATTTATATGTTTTTGAATGACATCGCCCGATAAATCTTTTGATTTGCATAACTGATATGTCAGCGCCGTCAAATGAACTGACGAGTCGCAACGGGTACGATCAACGAACTGAGAATTCAGTCCAGTTGTCGGGCAAGCTGGTGCAATATCCGGTAACAGGGAAGCACACTTGCCACGCTCGCGTTCGGTTCGCGGCATTCGCGAATCGCGGCGAAGAATTCCCGATCTTGCCGCGCTACCCCGCTCAATGCCGGCTCGGGCAGATCAAGGTCAAGGCGTTCTCCCATGCCGTTGGTCAACTCGTCATAGCGGGCGATATAGGTCAAGCCATCGCCAATATATCGAAATGTCGATCCCAACGGCCCGTCGTTGTTAAAGCTCAGTGATAACGTGCACAATGCGCCGCCATGACTCTTGAGCTGGATTGACATATCGAGCGCAATGCCCAACGTTGGATGGATCGGTCCCTGCAGCACATTGGCGGCAATTACCGCTTCGCCGGTCTGATACTGAAACAGATCTACCGTATGAGCCGCGTGATGCCACAACAGATGATCAGTCCAGCTTCTCAGCTGGCCCAAGGCATTCGTGTTGAAGCGGCGCAAAAAATGCGTCTGCACATCGAGCTGGCGTAACGAAAATTCCCCAGTCAGTATCCGTTCGCGCAGGCACTGATGCCCCGCATTGAAACGTCGCGTATGTCCGCACATTGCAATCAGACCCGTGCGTTGCTGCCACAGGGCAACCGTTTCAGCGTCGACGAGGGAGTCTGCCAGAGGGATCTCGACTTGCACGTGCTTTCCAGCCTGCAGGCAGGCGATTGCATGCTCTGCGTGCAACGGCGTCGGAGTACACAGGATCACCGCATCTATCTCAGGCTGAGTCAATAGGTCGTCCAGTTCGATGCTTGCCAGCGTGATCCCGTAGTGGTCGGCAATCTCACGCGTCTTTTGGAGATCCCTACCCACGAGTGACACCACTTGCGCCCCGCCCAAGCTTGAGATCGCGTCCAGATGTTGAATGCCGAACGCCCCGGCGCCAACCACTGCGACCTTGATCGCCCTTGTCACGCGTCCTCCAATACCAACAGGCCATAGGCCGTGTTCGACGCAGGCACGTGATAGAAACGATGAATCTGACGAACTGTTTCATTCATCGCACCGCGCATGATTAGCCACATGATGATCTCAAGACCCTCCGATCCCGCTTCCCGCAACAGTTCGGTGTGGCCGAGCTTCGTCAGCGATAGCGGATCGCTTACCATGCCCTCGAGCCATTGGTTGTCATAAGGCGCGTTGATTAGTCCGGCACGCTCCCCTTGCAGTTGATGCGACATGCCACCGGTCCCAAGCACCGCCACCTTGATGTCGGGACCATACGAATCGATCGCCCGTCGGAGCGCCTGTCCGAGCTTGAAGCAACGCAAGGCGGTCGGTTGAGGGTACTGGATTACGTTGACACACAAGGGGATCACACGGCAGGGCCACTGGTCTGGCTGACCAAATAGCAGCGACAGCGGCACAGTGAGACCGTGATCCACCGACATCTCGCCGACCATCGTCATATCGAATTCGTCGTTCAATATCAGCGATTCGGTCAGGTGCCACGCCAACGCGGGGTCGCCCAAACACGCGGGTACGGGCCGGGGGCCATACCCCTCGTCGTGTGGTGGAAACCGGTCGGCCACGCCTATTGCAAACGTGGGTGTCATATCGAGCCCGAATCGCGATGCGTGATCGTTATAGACAACGATGACCACGTCGGGCTTGACCTCGTCGATCCAGTCGCGCGCCGCTTTCACCCCATCGAATAGCGGCTTCCAGTACGGCTCCTGAGTTTTGCCGTGATCGATGGCTGCGCCAATCGACGGCACATGTGAGGTACCGACACCTCCAACGAACTTAGCCATGAGACCACTCCTCAACGCTGCGGTTGCCCGTGATCGAGCGGCCACCGGAGCTCATCATCGCGCGGAAGTCGTCCACCGACATTCCGTTGGCCGACATGGCCGCGCCCACGTGCTGCATTGTCAGACCGTCCAGAATCGCAAGCTTGAACGTGTAGTAAATGTTCCCGCCCAGTTGCAACATCGCCAGCCAGTTGCGATCAAGCACGGCGCGGCGTTGATCGTCGCTCAGCCTGAAGCTGTCGAGGTAACCCGAGGAGTCGGCTCGAAAGGCTGCCCGGTTGCTCTCCAGGTCCAGCGACTTGCAGAACATGTTGAGCGCGTATCCCTTTTGACAATGTTCTCCATCGAATACATAGGTGCCGGGGATCTGGCGATAGTCGCGCGCGGTGGTGGCAGTCATCATTCCCCCCAATACAGGCGCATGGGATTGTCGACCAGCAGCTTGCGCTGGAGCTCGGGCGTAGCGGCGATACGAGGGATAAAGTCCACCAGCAACCCATCGTCCGGCATGTGGTTCTTCAGGTTTGGATGAGGCCAGTCGGTGCCCCAAAGCACCCGATCGGGGAAAGTCTCGACCAGGCGCCGGGCGAACGGCACCACGTCACGATATGCGTCCTGCTCGCCATCCAGCGCTGGTTTCCCGGATACCGAAAGCCGTTCCGGACAGGTTACCTTGGACCAGACATTGGGATGCTCACGCATAAATCTCACGAGCAATTCGAACTCCTTCCCGTCTACGGATTGGGAGACATCAGGGCGACCCATGTGGTCGATCACCAGAGCCGTCGGCAATCCCGTGAAGAAGTCCCACAGCTCCGGTAGATCCACAGCCTCGAAGTAGACAACGATATGCCAGTTCAATTTGGCGACACGGTGCGCAATCTCGATCAACTCCTCTCTCGGCGTAAAGTCGACCAGCCGCTTGACAAAATTGAATCGCACTCCACGTATGCCCGCGGTATGCAACGCCTGCAGCTCCTGATCGCTTACATCGCGTTTGACGGTCGCGACGCCACGCGCCCTCCCCGCCGAACTTACGCAGGCGTCGACCAGCGCACCATTGTCTGCGCCGTGACAAGTGGCCTGCACAATCACGTTGCGCTCAAAGCCCAGATGATCGCGGAGCGCGAACAGTTGCTCCTTGCTCGCATCGCAGGGGGTGTACTTGCGCTCCGGCGCATATGGAAAGCGCTTGGCAGGACCGAAAACATGGCAGTGGGCATCCACTGAACCGGGCGGCAACTGGAAACGCGGTTTGGAAGGACCCTGATACCAGTCCAACCAACCGGGTGTCTTTGGGAAATGCTGGCTCATCTTCTCTCTCGTACCATCTCAGGTTATTCCTGGCCTAACTGCTGCAGGATCTTCAACGCCAATACATCAGTGCAGAAAAGCGCTACGCATGGTCATCGCACAATCAATGTCAGTCGATATACCTGAGACCCGCCCGCTCCAGCGACTCGCGCATTGAGTACATGTCCAATCCAAGCACACCTGCTGCCAGCTTCTGCCGTTTCTCTGCTTCGTTGGCCTCCCTCGCGGCAGCAGCGTCGGCGACTTTCTGCGCGAGTGCGAGCGGGACCACGACGATACCGTCGTCGTCGGCAATCACTACGTCGCCCGGATTAACCAGAGCTCCGGCACACACAACAGGGACATTGACCGAGCCGAGAGTCGCCTTGACCGTACCTTTTGCGCTGACCGCCTTCGAGAACACAGGAAACTTCATGGTCGTGAGGTCCTTGACATCGCGGCATCCGCCGTCAATCACGAGTCCCACTGCTCCTCGCGCACGGAAGCTGGTGGCCAACAGGTCGCCAAAAAAGCCGTCGGTGGTGTCAGCCGTTACCGCAGCGACGACAACGTCACCTGGCTGAATCTGCTCGGCCACGACATGCATCATCCAGTTGTCGCCCGGATGCAGTAACACCGTCACTGCAGTGCCGCACGCGTAGGCGCCGGCATAAATTGGCCGCATGTAGTTCTTCATCAGCCCCATACGGCCCATCGCTTCATGAACGGTCGCAACGCCTAAGCCCGAAAGCTGTTTGACCACAGCCGCGTCCGCGCGAACGATGTTGCGTTTGACAACGCCAAGCTGGCTGCCAAGGTTGGTATCGGTCATCGTGCTCACAGTCCCTTCCGTTTCAGTGCTGCGTCGAGGCGCGGGTAAACTCGCCGGGCATTGCCTTCGTAAACCTTATGCCGGTCTTCCGGTGACAGATTGGCCGAGGCTTCGATGTACCGCCTGGTGTCGTCAAAATAAAAGTCGGTCTCGGGGTCGATGCCACGTACGGCACCGATCATCTCGCTGGCAAACAGGATGTTGTCGACCGGTATCACCTTGGTCAGCAGATCAATGCCGGGCTGGTGATAGACACAGGTGTCAAAGAAGATGTTGTTGAGCAAATGCTCCTTCAGCAAAGGCTTTTTCAACTCCTGCGCAAGTCCGCGGAAGCGGCCCCAGTGATACGGCACTGCGCCGCCGCCGTGCGGGATCACGAACTTCAACTCAGGGAAATCCTTGAACAGGTCTGAGGTCAGGCACTGCATGAACGCTGTGGTATCGGCGTTCAGGTAATGGGCGCCCGTGGTGTGGAAACAGGCATTGCAACTGGTCGAAACATGCACCATCGCCGGGATATCGTATTCGACCATCTTCTCGTAGATGGGATACCAGTGGCGATCCGACAGGGGCGGCGAGGTCCAATGACCGCCCGAAGGGTCAGGGTTCAGGTTGATGCCAACAAAGCCGTACTCCTTGACGCACCGCTCCAATTCCGGAATACAGGTCTTCGGATCGACGCCCGGGGACTGCGGCAGCATGGCGGCGCCGATAAAATTGTCCGGGAACAGTTGCGAAACCCGATAGCAAAGCTCATTGCAAATCGCGGTCCAGGTCGCGCTGGTCTCAAAGTTGCCGATGTGGTGTGCCATGAAACTGGCACGTGGAGAGAAGATCGTCAGATCGCTGCCACGCTCCTGCATTTTTTTCAGTTGGTTAGCGGCAATAGATTCGCGAAGTTCGTCGTCGCTGATGTTTAGCTCAGCGACTCGCGGTTGCTGAGCCGGATCTTTCAGCGCAGCGACCTGACGGTTGCGCCACGCTTCCAGCGCTGTGGGCGCCGTCGTGTAATGACCATGGCAATCGATAATCATGTTGCATCTCCGCCGATAAATGCCGATTCACTCACCATTACCTCGCCGCGCATGATCAATCGCGCGGTTCGCAGCAGCGCAGCACGCTGTACGGTCTGAGGATTGGCTGGATCGGTCTCTAACTCAACGCTAAATTCGCCTGACGGATGTTCGACCGAGATCCGCTTGATTACGCCCGGCGGCACCGATGCCAGGCCCTGTGCGACACTGCCCTCGAGCACGCAGGCGGTGGCGACGGTCACCGCAGCCAGCACGCCAATCGCGTCGTGGCACACGTGCGGGATGAAACAGCGTGTCGCCAGACTCCCCCCGGCAGTTGGGGCGGCAATCAGGCACATCTTGGGATAGGTTTTTGACGTCACGTCGCCGAGGCCCATCACTTCGCCGCAACGCAAACGAAGCGCTTCGAGGGTCGACTTCAGCTCAATGTCGGCATTCATTTCGGCAACCGACTCCTGGCCCGTGCGGCCAACTGCATCGGCACGCAGCAACACCATCGGCATGCCGTTGTCGATGCAAGTGACATCAATCACGGAGGTCGCATCGAGTTGAACACGGTCACGGACCTGCCCCGTCGGCAACAGACCTGAACAAACCGAGCCTGCCGTATCGAGGAAGTTGATCGAGATCGGCGCCGCCTTGCCAGGCACGCCATCGATGCGTGCGTCTCCGTCGTAACGCAGCCGCCCATCCGGCGTTTGCACGCTGATATCGCATGCCATATCGGTGTTGAGTGTCAGGACGCGCAACGTCGTGACGTCACCCTGCGGCGTCGCCAGACCGGTTTCCAGTGCGAACGGCACGACGGCTGCAAGCATGTTGCCGCAGTTAGGTATCGTGTCGACCGTATCGCCGTCCGGCTGCAGTTGTGCGAACAGGAACTCCAGATCGATGCCGGGCCGGCTGCTGCGCCTCACGATTCCGACCTTGCTGGTCAGCGGATGCGCCCCACCCAGACCGTCAATCTGCCGCCGGTCA
>NZ_WOEY01000185.1 GCF_013177695.1 Paraburkholderia solitsugae
GAGCCGCGGAAAAGTTGAAAGCCGGCGGGGGCCGGGCGCTTCGCGCCCGGCAAACCCCAAAAGAAAAGAAGAAAGAAACCGAAACGACAACAATCCGTCGGGTAACATTCCTTCGTGAGGCAACACGCCGGAAAAGATAGTTGACGTTAACCAATTTGCAGTGGAAACGCACCAGTATTCTCGACGAGGTCTTTAAAATCCTGGACGCTCCGGCTACCGATTGACAGATTGAGCAATACCTTGAGTTGCGACTCTGCTGTATTGGCCAGGCGCGGGACGGCGGTGCGAGAGATAGCGAGGCAAACGGGCTTACCGCGCAACACGGTGCGCCGCTATCTGGGGGACGAGCAGGCGAGCCGGTGTGTCGTCCGTATCGCGCGAAGACCAAGGGCAACGTCGAGCGTTCACAGCTGACTGACCTGAACGAATTCTCGTTTCACCATGCCCCGACCAAGGACGAGATTGACCAGCGAATTGAAGAGTGGCAGTTCGACTACAACTGACGCTGCCCGCACGGCTCACTCGACGGCAAGACGCCCGTCGACCGCATCGCAGAAGTGAGCGAAATCACGCCCCTCTCGGAGCAGGTGGAAAGCACGTATGACAAGCAGAAAGAACGAATCAGGCACCGCGAATGGCGAATCGACAAGATCCTTGCCGAACATCATCGGCGCGTGCTTGAACTCGCGCCTCCTACCGGAGCCACGAACTCAAGCACGCCAAGAAATCGATCTTCAAGAAAGTGAAATGATGTCTGTGAATCGCATAGCGAAAACGCACTTCGTGCACGGCAAGCGTAGGTACCTCAGGTACTCTGGAGGATGGCTCCGCACGGTTGGTTGGACGGAAAGGATCCCTGTCAACGGTGGCCTGTAGCGTAAAACGGTTTGATCTAGCCTATTGGATCCGGAATCTTGCTACCGCGTCCGGGTTCCAGCTTAGACCATTGCCAGGCCGCTGCGATAGATTCGCCTTCCCATCAACGATTTCGAGAGGGTTTTCAAGGATTGGGTTTGCCCAATCGACGTACTCCAGCCAGTGTTTCGTTGGTGTTGCGGAAAGAAGATGAGCGCTAACCTCGGGAAAAAGATGGGAGGACACTTCTCGGCCAGCGGACGCGGCCAGTCCGCTAGCTTGACGCCAACCGGTAACGCCACCAATCCGGTCCAAATCGAACATCACGAAATCCGTCGCATTAGATCTCAGCGCCTCAAAGAGCGGAACAACTCCGACCAAATTTTCACCGAGTTGAATGGGTGTCCTTGTTGCGCTCGCCACCATAGCTGCATGCCCGAAATCGTCATGTTTGATGGGTTCTTCAATCCAGTACACCCCTTCGTCGTCCAAAGCCGGGCACAACCGCATGGCATCGGCAAACGTCAGCGCCTGATTAAAGTCGACCATTAACGAAATGTGATCGGGGAGGCGCTTTCGTACGGCACGAACGGCTGTAAGGTCTTCTGCGAAATGGGGGCGTCCGAGACGCATTTTTACCCCGTGAAACCCGTGATCCAGGAGTGCCTCTGCCTCATCCGCTGCGATTTCTGGAGCCATCAGACCCAAGCCATTGCTGTTGTATGCGGGAATTGGGTCACACGCGCCGCCGAGGAGGACGGCAAGAGGCAAGCCTGCGGAAATCGATAAGGCGTCCCAGGCGGCGACGTCAATTGTGGATGCAATCATGCATAGTGGGCCGTAGAGACCCGTCAATTTGAAGTAGCGCGTGATTGATTTCGATAATTCGATCGGTGCGATTGTTTGACCGGCGAGATAGCAGTTCAAGTCGCCGATCATACTCGCTAGCGCGCGCGCTACGGACTCGAGATAACAAAACGCGTATGAGAATCCTTTAACGCCTTCCTCTGTCTCAAGCGTGACAAGCAACAGGGGCGCGTTTTGAATGGTCTGCGCGCTGGTTCCAAGCGGACGTCTCATTGGTACCGAGACGGGTACCGCCGTGAGAGACAGAAGTTTCAGAGGGTTCGCCATCATGTTGCAACATCGCAATGAATGAATGAATGGCACACCGGTGTCCAGACCGTGTGCCGGCTCCAGGTCCAGCGAACGCTGGGGTCTTATCACCTCGTCAGGCTTGGACTTAAGTCCGACGCTATTGCTTCGAGCCAGCGGCGTAAAGCTCGAGTATCTGCGTGATCGTCGTGTTTTTAGGGGTGGGAATGCCCAATTGAGCACCAAATTCCGACACCCCCCCGCTTAACCACGGCAGTTCCATCCGATTTCCGCGCTCCAGATCGTGGTGCATCGAAGATGTCATCGTGGCGGGAATCGTGTCGCAGAATTGCAATCGGTCCTCGGCAAAATCCGCCGGCAAATCAACGCCCTTTGCTCGACCGATAGCAACAACTTCGCGCATGACGTCGAGCAGGAGTGCTCGCGTTCGGGGATTGTCCCGAATCGGGCCAATCGGCCGACGTATGGAAGCGGTCGTCCCAGACAGACCCACCAGAAAGACAAATTTCTCCCAGATCAGGCGCCGAATATTCTCACTGATCTCCGAAGTGATTCCCGCCTTTTGGCAGGCTTCATAGAATGTTTGGACACGTTTAGACTGGGTGCCGTCATATTCGCCGAACGTCAACTTTTGCATCGTGCCGCTATGCGCGATCACGCCCGGCTCGGAAATCACCGCAGCAATGTAGCAAACGCCGCCAAGAATCGATTTCTCCGGCAAATACCTGGTTAGGATCTCATCCTTATGCACCCCGTTCTGGAAGGACAAAACCGCCGCGCCCTGGTCCGCCAAAGGTTTGAGTGACTGCGCTGCCGTATCCGTATCCCATAGTTTTACGGCGACGAGGACCAAATCCACAGTACCGACTTTGCTGATATCGTCGACCGCTTTCGGGTCTTCCACCGTAACGTCGCCGAGCGGGCTGATCACCCGTAAGCCGTTCGTCCGCATAGCTTCAAGATGCTTGCCACGTGCCACGAATGTAACGTCAAAGCCTGCCGCTGCAAGGCGAGCACCAAAATAGCCTCCAACACCTCCAGCCCCCAAAACAGCGATCTTCATTTGAAATCCTTCTTTAAATCATGCTGGTTTATGAAAAGTCGTTGCAACGCAATTAGGAAGGCCGGCTACCTACGCCCATAGATCACCTATTGCTTACCGGGATGACCTTTGTCTTTACCATGATGATCTCGAAAAATCCAAGATCCACCTCAGCGGCGTTCGATGACCCTCCATACCCGAGTAGATCAAAATCGAACCGCAGTGCAGTTCATGCATGCTTGGCTCGTGATCGTTTCAATGCCCCGCTCACCGCGGACCTTCCTTGCATCACGCAAATAATCATAAGCGCGATTTCGTTTGCGCGTACTGTAGTCGTTCGACCGTTGCGTCGACGATAGATCGTCAATTTCCGACGTCAAGGTGTCTCGCGGCTCCTACCGCTGTCTCTTTGAGTCGCGTGTCACAAACGGACATTATCAAACACAAGACTCGCCGGCATACGCCTGTGGCTCGTGGCATCGATCTTGCGTCTCAGGGTCATGTGATCAGAGATCGGCAGTGTCAGTCCCATTAGCGGGACCATCGAAAACAGATGGAGACTATCGGTAGCCGAAATAGCGCCCACGATTTGCATCACGTCGCGCGATACGAGTGCGTTACGAGTGCGTTACGAGTGCGTTACGAGTGCGGTACGAGTGCGGTACGAAACCAAGCGGTTAGGCGACCAGCTTATGCCGTTGCACATTACTGTGCTGACTACAAGTCAGCAATCCTATGTGGAACCGCTTCGAAGACCTTCTCCAAGGCAGACAATCCGCTATAAGTGGCAACGCTGCGCATCCCGATCGGTATTGTTCTGACCCGTTCAACGCCCGCAGGACAACGTATCCGAGGGTTTCATTGTTGAGCGACTCCAGACACCGCTGCGCGTCCGGGCCAAACGAACGGCCATGTGCGCCAGCGTGATGGGACCGCTACAATTTCCACCGTTCCGAATGAGGTTTTCACTGGATGCCGACGGTCGGACATCAAAATCGAAAACATACTGCCGGGCACTTGTCCCTTCCGCTGTATTGGTCAACCGGCTCAAGAGGCTTCTTCATGGCTCCCAACTTTGCTGAACGAGACGGCAGTGTGGCGAACACCACCATCGTATACGTGATCGACGACGATGAATCGATGCGGGCTTCGTTGGACACTCTCTTTCGTTCGGTCGGATTGCGGGTCGAGACGTTCGCGTCGCCACAAGCGTTTCTCGAGTTCAAAAAATCCAAGGTCCCTAGTTGCCTGATTCTAGATGTCAGATTGCGAAGCGAGAGTGGACTCTCCTTTCAGCAGGAAATGATCACACACGGGCTGCACATGCCGATCCTCTTCATGACCGGTTACGGGGACATGGAGATGTGCGTGAAGGCCATGAAAGCCGGGGCGCTTGATTTTTTTTCAAAACCCTTTCGGGATCAGGACATGCTGGACGCTGTCTCTCAGGCGCTGGCGCGCGACCGCCAGCGCCTCGCAGCCGAGGAATCGATCGCGTCGTTGCGCGCTGCCTATGCGTCGTTGTCGGGACGCGAACAGCAGGTCATGGCTCTCGTTACCGCCGGCTTGATGAACAAGCAGATCGCCGCTGAAATGCTTCTCAGCGAGATCACGGTGAAAGTCTATCGCGGTCAGTTGATGAAGAAAATGAAGGCAAGGTCGGTCGCTGATCTCGTTCGTAAAGCGGAGGCACTCCGAATAGAGTCGAATCAGGAAAAGGCACTCTGAAACGCGGATCAATTCGCATAACCAAAAGGCGAGGTGCAGGTACCTGCACCGATCGCCCCGATTCCATCGAAATATCGCGGCACTCCTTCCGGCCCAAGGCGATCGAGACTGCCCGTCTCATTTCGGATATTTGTATGTCTGAAATGTCAGGCATAGAAATGCTGGCACGTCTCGTCCAACAGTGTATCCCCGCGATCTCGACGCGCTCGGTCCCATCTACCACCTCGATCATCGGCTCCTCACGTTCGCGCAAATGAGACTCGAGCAACAGGACATGTCCGCAACGGTCTGACGCATGCTCGATCCTCGAGCGCGCCTTGCGATAGGCCGATGTCGCCACGAGGGCGCGCCGCATAGCTCGCAACATTTGCCGATATACGTTTCCCTGATCGACCAGACTCGAAGGCAGAATAGCGAGATCAAATCTATCGTCGACCATATTCACAGAACGGTCGACGATTTGCACGACTACGGATACCTCGGGCGCCCTCTCACGATACTGACCGAGAAGACGTGGAAGCAAATCGCACATGACCACCGGATGAACGGCGACTCGCAGTTCTCCACCGTCGCCCCTCTCTTCGCACGAGACGCAGCGTGCTGCCTCGTCCAGCAAGTCGAGTGCCTTCACGCAGCTTTCGAAATACGCTCTGGCGCCTTCGCTCAGCGTCACACTACGCGTTATCCTGTGCAGAAGTCGCATCTGTATGTCGCGCTCGTGCATCATGACAGCGCGCAAGATCGAGCTGGTTGACACGTCTAGGTTCTTCCCGGTTCTCGTCAGGCTTCTGAAGAGTGCTACGGTCACCAACGCGCCAATTGCAAAGAGCTGATCCAGCACATTTCCGTATCGTCGGCCTGAATGTTGTTGAATGCCGCACTCGCTGTCTAGACCCGATCAACTTCATATCACCCGTAACGCGCACCGCGAATCCCCGGGCCTCGAGACTCGGGAGGTGGTCGTCCTCGCACTGGCGCGACATCCGTGGGGATGGAACATCGCCGAAAAATGCCGCTTGCCGTCGGGCGTCACGCCTCGATTTCATGTGCATCTATGCATATTGCGAGAATCATCGCCGAGGCATTCGCCGGTATTGCGGTGTACAATGCAGGCCGAAAGATGGTGTCACCCCTACGTATCGGCGCGCTGCTCATCGCACACATTCCCGATCGTCTTGCTACTCCCTTGTTCCAGACCTGATAACCGTAACTGCAGCTAGTCGCATCACGCCAAGAAAGCACCACCCTCATCGGCGTCGGACGATCGAGAACTTCAATCTTCGCGTTTCGCCCAGAGCAGTCCCTACGAGCGAATGCCCGATATTCGTTTCGAATTCTTCTCGTTGGACTGCTTATAATATCGATTTTGTCGACGCACGTATTCAGCACCATCGTAATGTGACGCCAACGCAAATCCGGTTCAATGTTCGTCAATGACGAATCGTCCACGCCATTGGGTGCGGGGCTGTAGCCGCGCATACCTACCGACGCGGAAACCGCGTCGTAACGCGAAATACTTTTTCGTATGCTCATTGAGTACTCCATTGACTCGACTCTCAACATTTGCTCGCGAGCGGATACACCACCGGCACCCTCTACAGGCGCTTCAAAGAAGCAATCTCCAGCCGGATGCTTACCCCGAACAACACTACGTCCTTCGATAGGATCCGCTCCATAAAAATTGATACGACTGATAATGTCGTTACCCAAGTCAGCGTGAAACCCGATGTGCTAAGCAAAACCGATGTTTCCGTAACCAACGTGGCGCTCGACATCACGGAACCGATCGTCGAAGCAACGAGCCTCACGGAACCAGCCACGACGCTTGGGTACAGTGACTGTCCGTTACGGCTAACGAACGGTACTCGTCGAATTACATGACTCGATGTTAGCGATGGGATCGACGGGTAACAACATACGTTTGTATCGGTTTCTGTACTGCGGAACATCACGTCGCGCCGGATCCACTCGTTCCTCGGCTGGGTACGCCCCCACGAATTCGACGACCTACGGTCGCTTCTCTGCGCTACGAGCGCCTCCATGCTCAATTGAGGATCAGAGCGAGCGTCCTGCTGACGAGTTCAGATATTTTCTACACCCAGAAGCACGCCAAAAGCTGAAAGCGAGTCGTCGACGCCGTTCATGCCAAAGGCGCACGTATCTTCCTGCAGATCTGGCACGCGGGACGTCAGGCTCACCCGGTGAACACCGGCGGGGTGACACCGATCGCTCCATCCGCCTTGCGTTCGCGCGAGTACGCTGCGATTCGCGACGAGAAGGGTAATATCTCCGAAGTCGACCTCGTCGGGCCGCGTGCGCTCGAACTGCACGAGATCCCAGGCATCATCGAACGATTCCGCCACAGCGCGAAACTCGCGAAGGAGGCAGGCTTCGACGGTGTCGAGCTGCACGCGGCAAACGGCTATCTGTAAGACCAATTCCTGCTTGGCGAGTCCAATCACCGCACTGACGAATACGGCGGTTCGATCAAGAACCGCGCGCGCTTCCTGTTCGAAGTCGTCGACGCTGTCGTGGCCGTCTGGGGGCCGGACCAGGTGGGCGTCCGTCTCTCGTCGAGGGATTCGTACGCCACGATGTCCGATAGCGGCCTGTGCGAAAACGCCTTCATCGCCTAGTCTGCGAACAACTCGATGGGCAAACCGAAGTTGAAGGTTGTTGCCGACTGGGGTTACTTCAGCGGCCCGCAGATACGGACATGCGATCTGAACAGGATCAGCGCGTACGTCCCCAAATCACTCACCTCCGCATCAATGCAGAAAGGTCTCTTCACGAAGGCTGACTTTGTCTACGAGTCAAGAAACGATCTGTATCGATGCCCTGCCGGCGAGCGAACCGTTCATCGATTCAATGCCGTTGGGAACGACATGACTCTGCGAGTGTACTGGCCCAGTGCCTGCCGGCTTTGCCCTCCGAAGGATCGATGTTCGCCCAGCAACTATCGCCGCATTCGACGATGGGAGCACGAAAATATCCTGGAAGCCATGCAGCGCCGGCTCGACCGCAAGCCCGATGCAATGACCATCCGCCGAAGTACCGTTGAGCGTGTCTTCCGTACGCTCAAACACTGTAGCGTAAGCTGGACCTACCAAACTCGATCCACCTGCCCCATGCCCTGGCGTTCAGCGGCAAAGAATGGAGTTTCCACACGGTCTCGACCCGCATGCGACGTTCGGTTACGTGGCAAAGCGCCTGAACGACTACGATCTCGCCTATCTACACGTGACCGAGCCGCATATTCGTGGCAACGAAGAAAACGAGCATATGACCGGCGAGGATGTGCCGTCAAAAGACCTTCGGCGGATCTCTGCGTTCCCGGTGCAGCACGACCTGTTCGGGTCGTGCTGCCCTTTTCCACCTGATTGTCCAAGCACTGTCCGGGGTTGGACGACGACGCAATCGAATGATGATCTCGCCGCTTGTGCACGTCGTCGTCATTGGGTATGCCGCGTTTCCTGACTAAACGCTCTCACCTCGTTTTCCGTTCCGATACATTCGCGAACAGTGGGCCAAGACCTTCGGCCATAGTCAAGTGTGAATAGATCGCATCACGCAGTCGCGTATAGGGGAGGTTCGCTAGCATTGCGGTCTGAATCACCGCCATGACCTCACCTGCTTCAGAGCCGATCATCGAGAAGCCAACAATGCTGTCGTCTTCCGCGCTCACGAGGACCTTCATGAAGCCTCGCGTCTCGTCGGTGGCCTCGGTCCGCAGAACATTGCTCATCGGGAGCTTCGCCACGCGAACGGCAATTCCCTTTTGTTGCGCCTCCCGCTCGTTCATTCCAACTCGAGCGAGAGGCGGATCCGTAAATACTGTATGAGGCACGAGCCGGTCGCGCGTGCTGTGTTTTCCGCCGGTAAGGTTGTCCCGTACTACCCGGAAGTCGTCTACCGATACATGCGTAAAGTGCGGACTACCTGCAACCTCGCCAATGGCCCATATACCTGGCGTAGTCGTCTGCAGGTATTCATTCACGCGGATGTAACCGCGCTCGTCCAGTTCCACCCCCGCCTGGTCGAGGCCGATTCCGGCGGTATTGGGAACGCGCCCGGTCGCGACAAGCAGATCGCTGCCTTCGATCTCGCGCTCGCCTTCCGGTGTCCGCACCGTCACCCGAACTGACTCGCCCGACGATCCTACGACGCTCACCGTCTCTGCCGTCGTCAGCACATCGATGCCTTCATCGCGTAGGAGCCTCTGCAATTCGTCCGCGGTATCGGCATCCTCGAGCGGAACCAGGTGTGGCGCACGCTGAACGATCGTCACGCGGCTGCCGAAGCGGCGATATGCCTGAGCCAGCTCCACCCCCACGTACCCTCCACCTAGTGCGATCAGGTGCGCGGGCGCGTAATCGAGATCGAGCGCTCCGATATGTGTCAAAGGTTTTGCCGCCTCGAGTCCCGGAATTGCAGGTATCGCCGCATGAGAACCAACATTTACGATTATCTCGTCCGCACTTAGCAGGCGTGTTCCCCCTTCATTCAGTTGCACTTCGATCGTCTTGGGACCGACGAAATGCCCGCTGCCCATTACGAGACTCGCGCCGCTAGACTGGTACGCTCCGAGATGAAACGCTACCTCACGTTCGATCATGCCGCGCTTACGCGCAAGTACCTCGCCGACATCGATCGTTACGGCGCCTGTCTTCACGCCGAAGTGGCTCGCATTCCGGACGAGATGGGCCACCCGCGCGCTCCAGATTTCGTTCTTGCTGGGAAGACAAGCGACCGCCGGGCACGAACCGCCCACCCATTGACGTTCCACGACCGCGACCGTCTTACCGGACTTCGCCAGATTCCAGGCAAGGAGTTTTCCTCCCTGCCCACTGCCAAGAATCATTATTTCGAAATGCTCGACCTTAGACATATCCCACTCCGTATTGGTCTGATGTAAAGACCACCAAAAAACGGTGAACACCCTTTGCGCAGGACGCGCGCCATGCAGCAACGCTTATCCCGGCACCTTTGGTGCAGCGGGAAATCCATCCGCATCCCGGGAATCCCATGCTGATAGTTCGGTACTGTCCTATCACCGATTGCGACGGCGTAGACGAGGTTCTCCGCACGACGTCTCGCGGGAAACACACGAGCCGACCAGCCACTGGTCGGCGTCACCGCGGTTGACCGCGACATTGCTATGACGCGGACGAGCGCATTGGCCTCGCAGTTAAAAATGGCAATGTGTCATTGTCCGCCCTCAAGTCGGACCGTCAGTTGGTTGTTGACCGATTTGACGTTGGGCACGCTCGCAGCGATTGTCCCTGCACGGTCTATCTGGCTTGCGTCCGGCACACTCCCTGCCAACGTCACCGCGCCCGATCGGGCGAATACCGAAATGTCCGCGGTCTTAAGTTGATGGGTGTGCCACAACGCTTTCTGTACAGCATGCGCCATTTGACGATCTGCAGCCTTCATGGCCGCCTTGCTCGAAGGCGCCATTGCGCCGGCCGGGACATCGGCGTTCTGCGCGTACACACTGCCTGCATAAAGCACGGCGCAAGCCGCTAATAGGGAAAACAGCAGTTTCTGTCGCATGTCGAAAACTCCCATTTATAGGCGCATAACTCGTCGGCTCGAATCGATCGCGTAGCTGGCCAACGCGATCAAATGTTAGTGACTGGATCTGGGGCAGACAACATACATAAGTATCTAGTCGATATACGTTGCGGCGCACTCTTGGGGAGATTCGCTGCTCTGCAACCGATTACCCATTGCGATATCGGCACGATACCTATGTATATTGTTTAAGCAGGGCCAAATTCCTATCCTTCAGAAAGACGCGCTGGTAGATCGGACGCGTAGAGCGCCACGACCGGATTGTCCTGCGAAAGGCCTGCCGCATCGAATCGACACGGCAGCGGCGCCACGAAAGCCTGAATCCGAATGACATTTCGCGAATCTATTGCGAATCAGATCTCGTGCCCTTTCCACCGTCTGGAACTATCGATGTTGTTTGAGCAATGGGTTGCCATTGATTGGTTTCATACGCATGCACAACATACCTGCGCGAGGTGATCCCGCCGACGTTTTGCGTCAAACAGCCTGATGTTCGACTTCCAACCCGCTATTTTGCTTTCCTAAATGAGAAAGGTGGTGGACCAACTTGCGGCATTGGGAACATTCGTACGCGTCGTCGAAGCCGGTTGTTTCTCGATCGCCGTGCGATTGCTCGGTGTACAGAAGCCTACCGATGGAGGCGTGGCGTTCGACGAATGCACGATACGCATCATGCTCGGAGTCGAACAGCCCAAGCATATGGCGCGCTGCGCAAGGAACCTTCAGGAGGTTATTGCGTATATCTCCAATAGCGACGATCCATTTACGCGCTCCGACTTGTCTGGTCAACGGAGCGCTTTGCGCGCCGCAACGCAGTCATGTGACTGCCCTCTGCCACGCATGATTGAGTGACACAAGCTTCCATAAAATTGGGCTAACAAAGCCGCCTTTCCTGGAGATCACAAACATGAAAAGGACTCTTCTGCTTGTTTCTCTGTCGGGTGCATTCGCAACAGTTGCACACGCACAAAGCAGCGTCACGCTGTATGGCCTGATCGACGCGGGCATCACATACACGAATAACGTGAAAGGCCACTCCAACTGGCAAGAAACGAGCGGCGCGGTCAACTCCAGCCGCTGGGGCATGCGTGGCGCCGAGGACCTCAGCGGCGGTCTGAAGGCTATCTTCACGTTGGAGAACGGCTTCAGCACCACCAACGGTACGCTCGGCCAAGGCGGCCGCGAATTCGGCCGTCAAGCGTTCGTAGGGCTGGATAGCGATCGATTCGGCAAGGTGACCCTCGGTCGCCAATACGACATCATGGTCGACTACGTCGAACCGCTGGCGCTGTCGGGCCAGCAGTACGGCGGCACGTACGTGACTCATCCGTTCGACAACGACAACCTGGATAATACGTTCCGCTTGAACAACTCCGTCAAGTATGAGAGCCCGAACTACGCCGGCTTAAATTTCGCGGCCGCGTACGCCTTCTCGAACACCGCTGGCCAATTCACGAACAACCGCGCGTACAGCGCAGGTGTAACGTACAAATACCGTGACCTGACCGTCGCGGCGGCGTACCTGCAACTGAACAACAGCCTGTCGGGTTCCACTCCCGCCGCAGCGCTTAGCTCGGTGAACAGCGCAGGCGCGGTTAGTGGCGACAACACACTGCTCGCCGGCCGCCAGCAAACCTGGGGCGCCGGCGCGAATTACGCAATCGGTCCGGCAGTGATTGGTTTCGTATACTCGCAAACGAACCTGACGCAAGGTTTCGGCATCAACCCGACGACTGCCGGTCAGAGCATCTCTTTTGATGGCAACAGCGTTCACTTCCAGAACTTTGAATTGAACGGCCACTACACACTAACACCGGCAATCAGCTTCGCAAGCAGTTACACGTATACGCAAGCCAATTTCGGCTCGGGTTCGCAGCCGAAGTGGGGGCAGATCAACCTGCAAGCTGCCTACTACTTATCGAAGCACACGACCGTATACCTGCAAAGCGAATACCAACACGTGATGAACCGTGAAGGTCTGAATGGCCAAAGCATCGGCGCGATGATCAACAACACCAGCAGCGGTGGCGCCTCGGCGACGAGCAACCAAGTCGCTGTGACCGCTGGCATGCGCGTTCGCTTCTAGGCCGTTCGCGCACTACCGCTGTATCGAAGGCGCCGCTGCGGCGCCTGTTCTATGATCAAGTATGTAGGACTCCAGTTTAATAATGTCAAAATTTTCGAAACGAACCAAACTGATGACCGGCGATGGGTAAGCTGAAAAGTCTGGGGGAAGTTGTTCAGTGGGCCGCATTCTGATTGGGAGTTCATCATTCTTTGTGTTCGCTGGCGGAATCGTCGATCCGATAATCAACAATGCCGCGGTGAGCAGTTCGATGCCCCCGACGATCTTCGCCTCCCTCACCCCGAACACCCCCAACCAGTTCATAAACGGGCTGTGCGGGATCAACGGCGCGATCGCGTCAGCTGCATACGGTGTGAGCTTCCGAATGCAGAACCCGACAATCTCTACCATCGACCACCAAGCAACGCGAGGTGTCGATAGCCACAATTGCTCGTTTCCGCCACATTAAAATGAAGTACGATTTCTCTCACCTTCTGTCAATTGATGTAGCGACTTATGCTTCAAAGCGCCGGGTCACAGCTACAGTCGTTTTGCGCGCCACAAGCAGGTACCGGAGAATGTGCCGGCAACGTGATTTGTCAAACGTTTGTAAGAACGGTCGTCGAAGCCTGATTTGAAAATCGACACCAGGCGTCGTTGAGTTGCGAGACTCTCGCGCGATTGAGTGTGCTATCAAATCTTAGTGACCGGGCGGCAGCTGAGCTACCATGCATACGTATCGATACCACATACGGGTTAACACATTTCGAATTGGCTTACACGGTCGCCACCGGCGCCCCGAGATACCGGCTGGCCCAGGTGGCAATTATCGACGCGGCGTACTCCGCGTCGGCGCGACGTGTGAGCAGATGGTCTGCATCGTCCAATGAAAAGAAACTTTTCGGGTGCTTAGCGGCAGCGAAGATGCGCGCCGCGTTGTCGATGCCTACGGTCGTATCACGGGGTGAGTGCGCGACCAGCAAAGGTAGTCGCAGTTGCGCAACTCGCGCCCCCAGATCGTGACGCCGGGCGTCGTCGACGAAGCTTTTGCGAACCACATATGGCCGGCCACCAAGAAGCACTTCAGCTTCGCCCGCGGTCTCGATCATCTCAAGACTGACCGGATCAAACTGATGCAGAACGTGAGCGACGTCAAATGGCGCACCAATCGTCGCCACTGCACGAAGACCCGGCATCTCGCCGGCCGCCATCAACACTGCGGCTCCCCCAAGGCTATGCCCGACTAAAAGGCCCGGCTTTTTGCCGTCAGCCTCCATCGCACGCCCCGCCGCCAACACATCCTCAACATCCGCGGCGAAAGTCGTCTCCGTGAAGCTACCGCGGCTGCTCCCCAATCCTGCGAAATCGAACCGCAGCACGCCGATACCATTCGAAGCCAATGCGCGGGCGAGGCGCGTTGCGGCAAGGCTGTCCTTGCCGCATGTGAAACAGTGAGCAAGCACTGCCCAGCCGCGCGGCGTAGTCTGCGGACGTTCAAGGCGGCCGGAAAGGCGATCGCCCTTGGAGCCCACGAAATCGAATGTCTCCGCTGTCATTGCAAAGCCCTCCATAAGATCGATATCAAGTGACCGGACGCATACAGCCTACTCTCACCGCCCGGCCGTCACCCCACTTCACCGGCGGGAATTCCAGATCAGTGTAGTAAATGCGGTTGAAAGCGTTGGTGAACACGGTCAGCGCGATGGCCAACGTGATCTCCACCGGTTGCCGGTCGGTATAGCCGGCCGCCTTGATCGCCGCGAATTCGTCCACGCGGATCGCGCCACTGGATTGCCGCAGGGTGCGCACGAAACGCACCAGCGCGGCAAACAGATTGGGAACGCTGCAAACGGCCTTCTTGATCTGGGCGTTGACTTCAGCGGTGGCACCGGTGGCGGAAGCAATCCCTGGACCGGTGATACGGCTCATTGCAACACTCCTTTGGCAGGTAGGTCAGGAGTCTCCACTTTAGGACAGCACGCTGATCTTGAAGAGCCTCGCATGGCTCAATGATATGGATGTCAGTATCAATCGCTATCCTAAGTGACAACGCGAACCCGGTGTGCGTTCAGAATGCATATCACGTACTGGACGATTTCATCGAGATCGAGATGCCCATACGGAATGACTGTTATGTCCGCACATGAATAGTGACTCTGCTCACTTCGAAAAGGGTTTCGTTACTCACGCCCTCGCCTGTTTGACGAAACCTCCAGCCGGCGACAGATTCCGGCAGAGATTGAAGAAAAGCCTGCGAACCGTGGATGACCTCCGAGAGCGGGAGTTCGGTCAGTCCGTAGTACTTTTCGTCTCGATGGCTGCGCGGGAGGTCGCCGCTTGCCATGTCGCGTAAAGTGTTGGGACTCCGAGTGGCTCGACAGAAAGCCTTTGCCATGAATTCGGACCCAAATCGTCCCCCTCTCACTCTTTCCCCACGAGCTATACACCTGGTGCCGCGCTGCCTGCGCTTCTGCAGTCGCGCATCCCGATTCTGGACGGGGCGATGGGCACGATGACCCAGCAAGGCCTTGATAATCATGTAGCGGGCCTGAACCTCACGTCGAGAGGCGCAGGGGTAGAGTCAAAGTGAAACAAACCCTTTGACCTGACGGAGGCCGACATGAAGTTCTGCGGAATAGACCCGCACTCGAACAACAGTGTGATCGTGGTCAGTGATGCCGAAGACCGGATCGTACTGCAACGTTGCCTGCCGAATGAGCTTGGTGCAATCCTCGCGGCGCTGGCGCCTCACTGCGGAGATCTTGCCGGCGTGGTTGTGGAGTCGACTTATTATGCACGCCCCGGGATTATGCATGGTTTGTCTGTCGTTCCCAGGTGCGATCGCCCGAATTTTTTGGACTCCGGGTAGCGCCTCAGCAACGATAGACTTCGCATAACGGATCGTGCTCTTCTCAGATGGCTTCACCGCCATCTCTGAGGAGAGCAACCATGACCACGCAAGACGTTTCTGAAGTCGTCGCACGCAATCGCGCACGGAACGGCGTACTCGAACCAGTTGTCGGAGCTTATGCCAGATACTTGAGGCATCGCGGATACGCAAAACATTACTCAGGCGTCGATAAACGCTGACATTGGCCATTCCCTTGGTCGCGCAACGCCTCGCCGTAGGTGCCAAGAATCAACATTTGAACGAACGTGCTTTTTCTGTGCTTATTAGATGCACGTCGACACGACAGTCACCGTCAGCCAACGGTCGGTTACCGGGTCACGAAGTCGTTGACGGTCAGCCGCAGCGGTTCGTAGGGTCGCGCAAGTAACTTTCTCTGGGCGACCGCGACAATGCGGTTACGCCCGTTTTCAAACGTCCTGAGTGTCCGCGTTGCGTCCGCATTGCGTGGTAGCCAGAAGTAATCTTCGAGCGCGTCACGTGCAACCGCGGCTTCGACCTCGCGGCCGCGGATCGACAGCATGAAAACAACGGTGCCTCCGTCCGGCGAGACAGCGGGCGCGCGATCAAGAACCTCCATGACATACCTCGGCAATATTATTCGCGGTCTTTGTATTTGTACTGCGCCGCTCAGCGATAAATCTACCAGAAGTTGAAAGCAGCGCAATCGTCAATGACGCAACAGTTCAGCCTCACCAGGTATCCGTTCTTGATAACCGGCAGGCGACGTACGTGCATGCTATTTTCTGGCGGCCGTTGTGTTGCAGGCGGTTTTGCGTTTTGAGATGTACGCAATCGATACAGACGGTTAGTTGCGTATTGGAAATCAACATTCTCCGTTATGGTGAGCTTTTTCGGGAGCGCGTGTACCACCATCTGGCGAGTGGTCCAGCACTACAGCGTGAAGACACCTACCTATAAGGCTGAATTTACCAGCGAGAACGCAATAGTCGTTTCTGGAGAAACATTCGTAGATCACGGCGCGTATCGGTGACGACGTGAATGTAAATCGTGTCGTCGCGCACCTCATATATAACCCGATTCTGCCCGCTCAAGGCTTCCCGGAAATTCAGACCGCCGAACTCTGCAAGCTCAGCCGGTACATAACCGCTCTGTGGGAACTGCCTGATATTGCTAAACGTGACGGTCAATTCCGCGGACGTCTGCTTCCACGTCCCGGCACCGAAGCTTTTGAGGATGTAGCGACGCAAATCCTTCGTATCCTCCTGCGCCTCGTCCAGAATCAGGAGCTTCAGCTTCGCCTGCCCCATCAGCGGATTTTCTCCTTCAAGTCAAGGTCGTCGAGCTCGGCAAGAAACTCATCAGCATCCTTGAATTTTCCCTGCTCGATGTCCTTCTGGCCTAAGGCCAGGATCTTGAGCAACGCCAGCGTTTGCTGGGTGTCTTCGTAGCTTTGTACGTCCTGCACGACGAGCTTCGCCTCGCCATTTTGCGTAATGAGCAGCGGCTCGCCAGAAGCCGTCAAATCCTTGACGATCTGCGCTGCGTCGCTTTTGAGGTAGCTGATTGGCTTTACGTGGTCTGCCAGGCGCATGTCCGATTCTCCGTTCGTCACCACAATCAGACAGAATATAGACTAAATTCAGTTTTATGCGAAGTCCTGAATCAGGCTGGACCGCTCGTGAGCTGTCATCGGGGGCTCGATTTGCCCATCCAGAAAATACGCTGCAGTTCGACACCAGTTGATTGGTCGCCATGAATGCGCTGCCCTATCCCCGCATGACACCGCGAGCCCAGCCGCCCCATCACCGCACGGCGCACCCTCAAACAAGAACGCTTTATCGGTGTTGAATTCGGCGCTGCACTTGTGGCCTGCCGGAAAAGCCACAAAATCGCCTCAAGCGTTGGTCTGGGAAACAACTTGCTGCAAAGCCTCTTGAAGCAAACTTGTTCCCGACATGTTTGCCAGCCGCAATTCGACTGGCCACGCGCGGGAACAAGGTTAAGTGAACCAACGACCGCCGCTCCGCCTACACGCGGATGTGCGATACTATGCGCACGTTTATGCGCATAGGAGCTGCACATGATTTCCGCACAAATTCGGCAGTCTGGCGAACCGGCCATATCTCAACCCGCGCGGAAAGCTACGCGCAAACCCACCAACGTGTCGTTGCCAACCGACCTGCTTGACCGCGCGAAACAGCTGGACGTCAACATCTCGCGCGCAAGCGAACGGGGTCTGCGCGAGGAAGTCCACGAGGCCGAAGCGCGCGCGTGGGCGGCCCAGCACGCGGGCTTCATTGCCGAGATGAACGCACGCATCGAGCACGACGGCTTGCCGCTCGGCGAACACCGGATGTTCTGATGGCCCGTTTTGATCTGTACAACAACCCTTCATCGAGGTCCAGGGCGAAATCGCCGTACCTCCTCGATGTGCAGAGCGATCATCTGGGCAGTCTGATCTCGCGGGTCGTTATTCCGCTGACACGCGTGGCTGGCAATTACACACCCGGTGAGGTCGCCCAGGATTTGGCACCGATCGTAGAGATCGGCGGAGAAAAGTTCATACTGGAAACGCCATTCCTCGGCGCGATCAGAACCAGTGAGCTTGGTCCTGCGACCGGAACGCTCAAACCCGAACAGAGCCGGGTTCTGGCCGCACTCGGCCGGCTGTTCGGCGCTTACTGATCAATCGCCGGCCCTTGGCAAACGTTCCAGAAGAGAATCGACGCAATACCACTTCGACAGGATCGCTCGACGCCCAGTCGAACATGGCAGCGGACTTTTCGCGCTGCAGATGATCGTAGGAGGTGAAGGGCCCTTCGAATAAAAGGTGAAGTGACCAGTTGGCTGCGCGCAGCCAACCAGCGATCCAAGGCCTATCATACTTTCTTGTTTGGTCCGTCTGACGGCGCACGATCGATGGCAAGTGCGGCACCAGACATTCACGAGACTCTCAACGGCTCTGTCAGCTTGACGGGCAGGCGGCGGTAGAATGAAGTGATGAAGAAAACGAAATCGCTTTATCACGGTCACCGCTTCCCTGCCGCCGTCATCAGCTGCGCGGTTCACTGGCATTTCCGGTTCAGCCTGAGCCTTCGCGACATTGAGGAATTGTTGCTCGAGCGTGGTGTCGTGGTCACATACGAAACGATCCGTTGCTGGTGCGACAAGTTCGGCGCTGGATTCGCCCATTGTGTGCCAAAGCGGCGCGGCGCAAGCCGGGTAGCACATGGCATCTGGACGAAATGTTCGTGACCCTGCGCGGCGAGCCGTATCTGTTGTGGCGAGCGGTCGACGAGCATGGTGCCGAACTCGACGTGCTGGTGCAAAAGCGGCGCGACAAGGCCGCGGCAAAGCGCTTCTTCCGGAGGGTGCTGCGTTCAAACCCGCTGCCGCGCAAGATCGTTACCGACCAGTTGCGCAGCTATCCCGCAGCAAAGGCTGACATTCCCGAGCTCGCTCATGTAAAACACGTCTTTGTCAAAGCGGCAGCACGCGTGAACAACCGTGCCGAGAAGAGCCACCAGCCGACCCGCCGGCGCGAACGCCAGATGTGCGGCTTTCGCGATGCGCGTCGCACGCAGGCGTTCCTCTCATGCTTCGGCCCAATCCGGCAGCACTTCGCGTTGCCAGACATCAGATGAACGCGGCATGTCATCGTGCCGTACTCAAAGAACGCTTCGCCACATGGCATGGTTGGACTGTTACTGCCGCAGTCGATGAAGTTATCTGATAAGGAACTACCCTTTAGCTACGCAGGTAGTCTACGCCCGCCAAGTTGACAGAGCCGTTTTCAGGGGTCCTTACCCTTGACCGGTGCTCGCGAGCGGTTTGTAGGTCGATCTGAGAGGTCGACTTTCTTGCGAGCGAATTGAAGAGGCCACGCAGCGACTTTTTCAACAGTATCGCTGTGACAGCGGACGTCCGTCGCAGAATTTATCGGTGCGCCGGGAGCCGCGAACGGCGCCTCATCATCATATGTTGCTCGGTTGGACAGGCACGGTGAACTGAAAGGCGGCACCATGGGGCACGTTCCCGCTCACCCATATCCGCCCCCCGTGCGCTTCCACAATCGACCGGCAGATGGACAGCCCCATGCCCATCCCGGCAGCCTTCGTCGTGTAGAACGGCTCGAAGATGCGCTCGACGTTTTGCGGAGTGACACCCGGCCCCGAATCGCGCACGGCGACAAGCGCGCTACCCGACTCGTCCTTGCTGGTGCGGACGGTTAATTCCCGCGGCCCCTGGTCGACCGTGCTCGTCGCTTCGATGGCGTTGACGATCAGGTTCAGAATCACCTGTTGGAGCTGGACGCGATCCCCTTCAACGAGCGGCAAGTCCTCCGCAAGCTGCATCCGCACGGAAACGCTGTGCTTCTCGGCCTCACCGCGCGTCAGCGCGATGACCTCATCAATCGCCTCATTGATCTGTAGCCTCTCCTTACACTGTGGAACGTTCTTGACGAGGCCACGAATTCGATTGGCGATCTCGCTGGCGCGCATCGCGTCCTGGATAACCAGGTCAAACGAATGCCGGGCTTCCTCCAGATTCGGCGGCCGAGCGCTCAGCCAGCGCAGACCCGCCTGCGCGTTGACGGCGTTCGCGGCGATCGGTTGCGTGATTTCATGGCTGATCGAGGCCGTGAGCTGCCCCATCGTCGCGACGCGGTTCGCGTGCGCCAACTCCGTCTGCACTTCGCGGTAACGCCGCTCGCTCTCGCGTGCTTCGGCTTCGGCCCGCTTGCGCTCGCTCAAATCGAGCACGAACGCGACGCCCTGATTCTCCGTTTCTTCGAAGCTCGCCGCGCCGATCAGCACGGGCACACGGCTACCGTCCTTTCTAAAGTACTCCTTTTCGAAGGGTTGTAATGTCCCCGTCGCCTGGAGATCAGGCACCCACTCCCGTCTGTCGCGCTCGATCCAGTCGGGCGGCGTGAGGTCCGTCCAGCGCAGACGCCCGGATATGAGATCGTCGCGGTCATAGCCCACGATTCGGAGAAACGCGTCATTGGCCTCGAATATCCGACCGTCGAGATCGTAAATAAATATACCGACAATATTCGCGTCGACGAGGCGCCGGATCTTTGCTTCGCGTTCGGCCAGATCGCGGTACAAACGGGCATTCTCTAGCGCAATTGCGGCCTCCGAGGCAAGCAGCTTCAGCACCGCGACGCGGGCTGGAGCGAAGACGCGGGGAGCCAGGCTGTTCTCGAGATAGAGCACGCCGATGAGCTTTGCCTGGGCGAGCAAGGGCAGGCAGAGGATGGATCGCGCCTGCCGCTGCCGAATGTAGGGATCGGCAGCGAACGGGGGCTGGGCCGCGGCATCATCGAGCATGACGCTTTCCCGGGTGCGCAGGACATAGTTGAGCACCGCCTCCGGCAGCCCGGCCGTGGCCATGGGCTGGTCGCGCAGCTGCACGAGGACCTTGTCGCCGCCGGTCGTGGCTTCCGCCTCGAGCCGCAGCTCACCCTCGCACGGCAGGACGAGCAGCCCTCTTTCGGCACCGGCCTGCTCAATCGCCGTGCGCATGAGCGTATCGATCAGGTTGCCCAGGACGATCTCGCCTGAGACCGCCTGCGAGACCTTGATAACGGTCGCAAGGTCGAGCTGTTCGACCGGCGTCCCGATCGTACTCGTTGGGCCGGGTGCGCGCTCTTCCCACCTGAGTTGCGGATACAGTTCGTCGAGTTGCCGCACCTTCCCAGCGGCTCCCCAACGCAGATAGCCGTAGCGGGCATTGCGCAGACACAACTGCGCGAATTGCTGGAGCCCCCGCGCCATGTAAAAGCGTGCGGCCAGTTCGTTAGCAAGCGCCTCGTTGTGGATAAATCCATTTGCCTGGGCTGAGCGGATGGCCCGTTCGTAAAGGTCCATCGCATCGAGCGCGCGGCCCTCGATCCGGGCGATTTCCGCCCCGACCAGGGCGGCGCGGTTCTCGAAATTCTCCGGGCAATTGGCCGCCCAGATCTCAAGCTGCCGGTGGTGCGCGACCAGCGCCTCGACATGCTGCTGGCGCTGGTCTGCCGCCGCGGAGTCACAAGATGCAGCGCGGGACAACGCGTCGTAGAAGCGATACTCCGCCGTTTCGAAAGATGACTCTGATGTCCAAAGTAGCCGTTGCGCCCTTAACGACGCATCGACTGCTGCAGCATAGTCGCCCGCGAAATAGCGTGCCTGCAGTTTGCATATCCAGTACCGGCACTCAGCAAGCGCCAGGTCCGGATTGCTGGCAAAACGACGCTCGATCCGAAGCTCGTCGAATTGCGTATCGTCAAAGCAACCGAAATTCGGCGTCAACCCGCGGAGCGTCCGAATGAGCCCGAGCTGCGTGCTGATGCGGTCAATGGCAAGACCGAACCGTATCTTCTCCGCAAGGGCGAGACCCCGTTCGGCTTCGCCTTGCACCTCCTCGAGTGGATCGCCGGCCGCAAGCAGGTTCGTGTACAGGTGATGACAGCAGCCCGCCGCGCAATTCAGGTCGCCGCTTTGGTTGGCGGCCTCGAACGCGCGACGCAGGAGTTCACGGCCATCCCGGATATGTTGCGTCCACGGCAGGACGCCATTTGCAAAGCTCAGATAGGTCCTGGACTGTAAGCGCCTCAGTCCATGCTGCTCGACCAGCTCATAGCCGAGCCGGCCGAATCGAAATCCGGCCTGGTAGTCGCCGAATCGCGGTCCGGCGATGACGCTACCCAGATATCCATAGGCGTGGCAGGAACCGTCAGAGTTGCCGCCTTCAAGACTCAGATTGACAATCCGACAGATGACAAGGCACACCAGGTTCGGACTCGTATAAAAGGCAGGCACTGAAAGCATAGTCAGAACATCGACAGTTGCGAGCGAGGCCGGGTCGCTCATCAAAGGCAGCTCGACGAGTGCCTCAATCGGGCGGTCCCCGACGGTTGCCCCGATCCGCTGATATTCGCGGCGCGCTTCTTCTTCCGTCGGATGCGGCGACCAATCGATGCCCAGATGCCGGAGATAATTGAGACCGACGGCGACCGCGCGGCCGCTCTGATCGAAGTTCAGGCAGAGATCCATGTGCAAGCACGCGACCGACGCGCGTTCGACCGTCGTGGCCGCGCGGGCCGACAGCGCCGTCAGGCGCTCGTCCGCTTCCGTCAGCGCGCCGGTCAGGAACTCGCATTCGGCCCGGTTCAGCTCCAGCGTGAAGAACAGCTCCCGTCGGCGCGACCGGCCATCGTCGCTCAGCAGCGCCACGCCTGCGACGAGATACTTGAGCGCCGAGGCGTAGGCCGTTGAAGCCTTGGCGCGCCGCCCGGCGATCAGATTGAACTCGGCGAGTCGCTCGCGTTCGGCCCGGGAGGTAATCAACGGGATGGCACGGTTGAGCTGATTGACGATTTCAAAAATCGCATCCTCGCGCTTCTTGGCAGGCGTCTGCCTGGCCAACAGCCGGCCGATTTGAAGGTGGGTCTCCCCGCGCAGTTCCGCCGGGATTTGCGAATATGCGGCTTCCTGGATGCGATCGTGGACGAACCGGTAGGTGAGCGCGACGCGCTCAACCAATTCCTGACGAACGGCCGGCCATAGCGCCGCATGCACCTGTTCGTCGGAAGCCTTAAGGACGATCGAGAGCATTGCCGTCTCGGCGATGTTGCCGAGGCAAGCCAGTCGCTTCAACGCCGTCTGCGTGTCGGCCGGCAAGCGGGCGAGCTTCGTGACCATAAGTTCGACGACGTTATCGGTATACCTCTTCGCGTCAATACGCTCGCGAACCCACGACCAGCGGGCAGCATCATGGTCAAAGACGAGCAGGCCCTCGTCGGCCAGCGACGTCAGGAACTGAATGGCAAAAAACGGATTGCCGCCGGTTTTCTGGTGGACCAGTTGCGCGAGCGGCGCGGCGCGCGACGGCTCGCAGCGAAGCGCGTCCTCCAGCAACTGCCGCAAATGCGCTTCGGTGAGCGGCGCCAGCGTGATTTGCGTGACCTTGCCGCCGGCGGCCTTGATGGCGTCAAGCTTGCGCATCAGCGGATGGGCCGCCGTCACTTCGTTATCGCGATAGGCACCGATCAACATCAGGTGCTGCAGGTCGGACCCGGTCAACAGGTCTTCGAGCAGATCGAGCGTTGCCGCGTCGAGCCATTGCAAGTCGTCGAGAAAAAGCGCCAGTGGATGCTCCGCCCGGGCAAATACGCCGATAAAGCGCTGGAAAACAAGCTGGAAACGCCGTTGATCGTCCTGTGGCGGAAGCACGGGGACCGGTGGCTGTTCACCGATGATGAGTGTGAGTTCGGGGACGAGAGCGACTATCAGCCGTGCGTTCGGCCCAAGCGCCGCCACAAAGGCGTCGCGCCAACCGCTCAGCTCGGCCTCGCTTTTGCCGAGAAGCGGTCGCACGAGGCTCTGAAAAGCCTGAGCGAGCGTCGAATAAGGGATGTCATGCTTGTACTGGTCAAACTTGCCCGCAGCGAAAAGCCCGCGCGGCGGCACCAGCACCCTGTGCAGTTCGTTGACGACCGAGGACTTGCCAACGCCCGAATAGCCGGAGATGAGCACCAGCTCCGTCGCGCCGCTTGTGACGATGCGATCGAACGATCTGAGCAAAGTCTCAACCTCGTACGCGCGCCCGTACAGCCTCTCTGGGATTAGCAGCCGATCGGGCGTGTCCTGTTGACCGAGTGGAAAGTCCTCGATGTAACAGTGAGCTTCCCACTCGGTGAGGCACCGGCGCAGATCGCGCTCGATTCCGCCGGCAGTCTGATAGCGCTCCTCGGCCGCCTTCGCCAGCAGCCTCATGATGATGGCCGACACCGGGTCGGGGATGCCCTCCAGGCGCTCGCAGGGCGGCACCGGCTTTCGCGCGATATGACAGTGGACCCACCCCATCGGGTCGGTCGCGGCGAACGGCAGCGAACCCGTGAGCATCTGGTAGAGCGTGACGCCGAGCGCATAGAGATCGCTGCGGGCGTCGATCGAGCGGTTCATGCGCCCGGTCTGTTCGGGGGCCATGTAGGCGAGCGTGCCGGCGATGGTCTCAGGCGGCTCGGGTGCCTGCCGCTGGCGGGGCAGGCGTGAAGCCATGCCGAAGCCGGTCAGCCTGACCTCGCCGTTCGCGTTCACGAGAAAATTGGCCGGCTTGATATCCTTATGAACCAGGCCGCGCTGGTGCGCCTTGCTGAGCGCGGTGACGATGCCAAGGGCAAGCCGTAGGAAGCAGCCCACTTCCATGGGCGCCTCAAGTAACCGGCTAAGCGGCTCGCCGCCTCGGTCCTCGAGCAGCAGCAGCGTCCGACCGCCTTCGCGCACGAGTTCCAGCGGCCGCGCCGCCCAGGCGCTGTCCAGTTCGTCGCGCAGGTTGTACTCGTGGGCCAAGCGATCCAGACTGGCGGGCGTCGGGTGCTCCGCGGTGAGCCGCACGGCCAGCATCGCAGTTTGACTGCCATTGGCGTCCAGGTGCCGTACCCGGCAGAAGGCACAATCACCGTTCTCCCACAAGACCTGGAAGCGACTGTCTTCAAGCGCGCCGAACCGAGAAGACGGCTCCAACTGCTGGCCCCCCATCAAGCGGTGGCCGCTGTCGGACGGAGCACGCACTTTATCCCCCTCGACTGGCCACACCGCAACAACTAGAGTGTGCCACACCCGAGGCAACAATAGCGCTTGTTGCGGGCCGGACCTACAGGTGATAACTCTGACGATACATAGGAAAGGGTCAAGCGGGGGGGTGTTACCCAACGATCGACAAGCAACCAAGCCAATGCGGCCCACGAAGGTCCGGACCGGGACCCACAGCCGAGATCCACCGGCTAAGAGGCGAATGTCGGGAAGTGGCAATCCAGCCCGGAAATTCACCACGATTCTTGTCTATGGTGTGCGCCGGTGGGGGTGATTTCAGGATGTTGATGAAGCCGCTTTCTATGAATACGCCTGTCGCCGTGCTGGCGTAAAGGTGATTTACGTCGCGGAGCCTTTTGAAAACGACGCTAGCCAGGCTATGTGCGTCATGAAAGCGCTTAAGCGTGCGATGGCGGGAGAGTTCAGTCGCGAGATCTCGCGGAAAGTTTTCCTGGGCCATTGCGTCAACGTCCAGCGCGGTTACCACTCATGCGGCCCACCCGGATATGGCCTGCAACGCGTACTGGTGGACGTCAATAGCGGCGTCCGGAGGCCGCTCGCACCGTACCAGTACAAAAGCATCCAGACCGACCGTGTAATCCTCGCGCCGGGACCACCCCATGAAGCAGCGCTCGTGAGAAAAATGTTCGAGTGGTACGCCACCCGCAGAACTGCTGCTACGGACGTAGCGCGCCGACTGAATGACTTTGGCATCTGCAACGGTGCAGGTCGACCATGGTTGCCTCGGAACATTCTTCAGATTCTGCGCAACGAGAAGTACATCGGCACCAACGTCTACAGCCAGACGTCGTCGAAGCTGGACGCCGCATGGGAGCAATTGCCCAGGGAGGAATGGATATGCGTGACCAGTGCCTTTGAGCCCGTGGTCGGCAACCAGCTCTTTGGCGCCGTTCAGCGCAAGCTCGCCCGCAGCAGGCAAATTCCCAGTCGGGAAGAAATCGTCTCTGGCCTACGCAAGGTCATCGAGAAGACCGGCAAACTGAACCAGGCAACCTTGAGGCACTATAGAAGCGCGCCGTCTGTAGAGCGCATCATGCGGGAATTCGGCAGTCTGTACGGAGCGTACGAGGAAATTGGGTACTCGCCCTATCTGAATCCCGAGCGGTCCCGGAACAGATACGTCGAACGACGGATGGAGCGTTCGTTAGCCGATATCACGACGGAGGTGCTGCGAGGACTGGGACATGACGTAAAGTACGAAAAGCACACCAATGTGATGGGCGTGGACAACACGCTCAGGCTGCAGTTTGTGGCGAGGAGTTCATGGCTCATTCGCGGGCATTCACCATACAGGGTCGTGCGCTGGCCAGACTGCTTCGCCATCGACTTTCTGGTGTACGCCCGCATCGAGCGTGCGGCTACAGATTTCCTCGACTTTCATATTTTCCCACGGGGCAGCCTCATGCCCGGTGCGTACACGGTTGTCTACCGAAACGGTGTTTCGAGATTTGCGGATCTTCGACGTACCGACCTGAAGTCGCTCGTCGAGCTTTTGGACTCCGTCCCACTGGAAGTGCTGGATCGCGTTCCGCCGGGTGGTGTCGCATGACTCCTGGGGCCCCGAAACCGGTGCCCATGGCCACATTGGCTGGCGGCTGCTCGAAGCAATCCGGGGCCAGCGAACACGGCAAATCTGCGACGCCCACGCGGTATCAGGGCAAGCAGGTTGTGCGAAAACCCTTTGAGGTCAGGATACGGGAAGCGATCAAGGATGAATGTGAACTGCAACGTGCCGCGCTCTTGCGCACGGTGGCTACAGAAGCGCAGATGACACTTCTCGCAAACACCCTCAGAGAACGTCTATCCCGGACGGACTTCGTTGCCGTGCTCGACGCGGCCGGATTTGCAAAAATACCCAGTCTCGTTCGCCAACGTCTGCGGGAGCAATCAGCCGGAAGCCGTACTGTGTCGACGTTATTTATTTATCGCGATTTGGCAAGCGATTGGAGTTCGCCATCTCATACCTTTAAAAATAGGGTCTTATATAGGCCGGCGGGCGCCGGCTCTTTGGCGGGCAGTCGACGAGCACGGCGTCGAACTCGACATCCTGCTGCAAAAGCGGCGCGACATGGCCGCCGCCAAACGTTTCTTCAAGCGTGTGCTGCGCTCAAACCCGGCGCCACGCAAGATCGTTGCCGATCAATTGCGCAGCTATCCGGCAGCGAAAGCCGACATCCCGGAATCGGCAAACGTGAAACATGTGTTCGTCAAGGCTGCGGCCCGCGTCAACAATCGTGCAGAGAACAGCCGTCAACCCACGCGGGAGCGCGAGCGGCGTATGCGAGGCTTTCGCGACCCGAAGCGCACGCAGGCTTTCCTGTCGAGTTTCGGTCCGATCCGTCAGCACTTCGCTCTGAAACGACATCTGCTGCGCGCTTCTCT
>NZ_WOEY01000186.1 GCF_013177695.1 Paraburkholderia solitsugae
TCGAGGCCAGCGGGTTCGACCTGCAACAAGGCCGGATATAAAGCCGCAGCCTTCCTGTCTACCAGCACATAAAATTCCTTGGCAAACGGGAGGCGTCCATATAAAAGGGCTCATCAGCTCCCACTCCACACTACGTGCGTCGCGGATGGGTCTGCCAGGGAACCAGGGGCTTCGCTTGCGCATGGTGGCGACCATCGGCTTCGCCTCGGCGGCGCTGCGGGCGCCGAGGCAGTAACTCATTCGCTGTATGTCCGTCGCGGTCCTTCACCGTTTTATAGCCTGAACTTTCCGACCATCTGCTTCAGGCCGCGCGCCTGGTCATCCAACGATCTGGCTGCCGCTGTCGCCTGCTCCACCAACGCGGCATTCTGCTGCGTGCCCGAATCCATCTGCGTCACAGCAAGGTTGATCTCCTCGATGCCAGCGCTCTGCTCCGACGACGCCGCCGAAATCTCTCCCATGATGTCAGTCACGCGCTTCACCGCCTTGACCACTTCATCCATGGTCTGCCCAGCATCCTGCGCCAATGTCGACCCATTGCTCACTCGCTCCACCGAAGTACTGATCAAACCCTTGATCTCCTTGGCAGCAGCCGCACTACGCTGAGCCAGATTCCGCACTTCAGCCGCGACAACAGAAAACCCGCGGCCTTCCTCGCCCGCTCGCGCAGCTTCAACCGCAGCGTTCAAAGCAAGAATGTTGGTCTGAAACGCAATCCCCTCGATCACGCCAATGATGTCGCCAATGCTCCGCGCGCTATCGTTGATCTCGTTCATCGTCGCAACCACGCGGCTCACCACGTCGCCGCCCTTCTCCGCAATCTCGGAGGCGTTGTTGGCCAGCGTGCTCGCCTGCTTCGCGTTGTCGGCGTTCTGCCGAACCGTTGAGGTCAATTGCTCCATGCTGCTCGCGGTCCGCTCGAGCGCCATCGCCTGTTGCTCGGTACGCTGCGATAAGTCCAGATTGCCCATCGAGATCTCGCCCGACGCCGTCGCGATCGCGTCCGCACTGGATGCAATGTCGGAGACCGTCGTTGCAAGGCCACTCTGCATGTCGTGCAGCGCGTACAGCATGCTCGACTTGTCCTTGCGGCCCAGCACGATCTGATTCGACAGATCGCCCGCCGCGATCCGGCTGGCAATTTCCTTTGCGTATGCCGGCTCGCCGCCAAGTTGGCCAGCAAGGCGGCGCACCACCCACTCGCTAATGCCGAACGCCAGCGCGATCAGCGCGACCGTCATCACCGCAATCATCACGAACGACGAATGGAAGATAAAACCCGACGCCTCGATCGTCGCCTTGGCGGCCGTGCCGCGTTGCGCGACCAGCTCGTCGACGAGTTTTTCGAGCTTGCCTGTCTCGACCAGCAGCGAGACGTCCTGTGTGCCGACCTGCCAGTTCATCTGCGACAAGTCGAGCGGTTGCGCTTTCACAAGCGTCACGAAGTCACGCAAGTGCCCGCTCCACACCGCGACGGCAGCAGCGAATTTCTTCTGCTGGTCGACGGCCTTCGCGTCGGATGTGTCGACGTACTGCTGCAGCGTGCCGAGTTCCGTCGCAAGACCGCTCAAACCCTTGTCGATGTCGGCGCCGAGGTCGTCGCGTTCCTTCGCGGTGGTCGCGGTCAGCAACATCTTTTGCGCGCGGCTCGCGCGCAGCATGTGGCCGCGTGCTTCTTCGGCAGCGCGGCTGGCAACGTGGCCCTGGTCGTAGATCGATTGCGCGGAGGCGTTCAGGCGGCTGATCTGGGTCAGCGAAAACACACCGATCGCGAGTGTGCCGATCAGCAGCACGGCAAACGCAAGCCGTAACGTGGCCTTCACCGACAAGCCCTTGAGCCGCACGGCACGCGAGCGGCTGCCCTGTCCACGCGATGGCGACGGCTTGCCCGCCACTTCCCCTTCCGGTACAAACCCCGCGCCCGTCTGGCCGCCCAGCGAAACTGCTTTCATATTCCTCGTCCCCACGTATCGAACTGCCGGAAAGGTCGGTTCCGGCATTAATGCTTTTCTCTCCGGGTCTACGGCATAAACGTCTGCGATCTTTAACGCCGCTCGCGTCATGCCAATCATCCCGCCCGGTCCTCGACGCGTCGCTTTGTAAGCTTCGCGCCCGCGACCGTTTTATACACGGCCAAAAATCCCCAATCCGCTTTTATCAGACCACTTGCCAGCCACGCGTGGTAATGGCAACACACTCGCCCAAAGCACCGCCGCGGTGCGCCAGTCTCCCGATCCCGGCGCATCCGCGACACTCGGGTAACCCAATAAGTGTCCGATTCGCGACAAAACTTGTCCTTACAATTCGCAGAAGCCACATTAAACTTCGGCAAATAGCTGACAACGCCAGATGCTGCGTCGAAGTGCCGCGGCAGTCGAACCAGCACACGAAGACGAAGAACGACGACGCGCCGGCAGCTTGAAACCTCTACCCCTCTTCTCTCTCATCTAGCGTATGGAAACGAGCCTCGAAAAAAGCGCCCTCGCCGGCGCCTCAGCCTCTCCCGCGGGTTCTGCCAACCCCGCCGCCGCGCAGCCGGCCGCTAAAGTCCAGCGCACGGTCTACTCCGTGCTGGGTGCGATCAGCTTCTCGCATCTGCTCAACGACATGATCCAGTCGTTGATTCTGGCGATCTACCCGATGCTGAAAGACAACTTTTCCCTGTCGTTCGGGCAGATCGGCCTGATTACGCTGACCTATCAGATCACCGCGTCGCTGCTGCAGCCGCTCGTCGGCAGCTATACCGACAAGCATCCGAAGCCGTATTCGCTGCCGGTCGGCATGGGCTTCACGCTCGCGGGCCTGCTGCTGATGTCGGTCGCGCCGAGTTTCGGCGTGCTGCTGGTGGCGGCCGCACTGGTCGGCTGCGGCTCGTCGGTGTTCCATCCGGAATCGTCGCGAGTAGCACGGATGGCCTCGGGCGGTCGGCATGGTCTGGCGCAGTCGCTGTTCCAGGTGGGCGGCAATGCGGGTTCGTCGCTCGGACCGCTGCTCGCCGCGTTGATCGTGATTCCGCACGGCCAGCGCAGCATCGCGTGGTTCTCGGTAGCGGCGCTCGTCGCGATTGTCGTGCTCACGCAAATCAGCCGCTGGTACAAGGCTCATCCGGCGGTGAAGAAGGCGCGCAGCCAGACCGGTCACGCGACACTGTCGCGCAACCAGGTAATGTTCGCGATGGGTGTGCTGATGCTGCTGGTGTTCTCGAAGTACTTCTACCTCGCCAGCATCAACAGCTACTTCACCTTCTATCTGATCGACAAGTTCCATCTGCCGGTGCAGGCCGCGCAGATCCACCTGTTCGTGTTCCTCGCGGCGGTCGCGGCCGGCACGGTGATCGGCGGGCCGATCGGCGACAAGATCGGCCGCAAGTATGTGATCTGGGTGTCGATCCTCGGCGTCGCGCCGTTCACGCTGCTGCTGCCGTACGCGAACCTGTTCTGGACCGGCGTTCTGACGGTGATCATCGGTGTCGTGCTGGCTTCGGCGTTCTCGGCGATTCTCGTCTATGCGCAGGAACTGATTCCCGGCAAGGTGGGGATGATCGCGGGTCTGTTCTTCGGTCTCGCGTTCGGCATGGGCGGGATCGGCGCTGCGGTGCTCGGGCAGTTGGCCGACGCCACCAGCATCACCTACGTGTATAAGGTCTGCTCGTTCCTGCCGCTGATCGGCGTGTTGACGGTGTTTCTGCCGAATGTCGAAGGCAAGCGCGCAAAAGCGTGATGGGCCTCTCCGGAACTGAATGAGAAAAAAGGCGCTGCGGCGCCTTTTTCTTTGGGCCCTCCCCCGCTCATGGTGAACCCGCGTTGTCCGCAGAGCGGCGCGTGCACTATGCTTGTGCGGATGGTCGCACGGCTCTCTCGCCGCCCCAAACCAGCCGTACGACTCGACATCCGTTCACTCACGCAGCAGAAGGATCGCCGCCGATGACAAGCTACCGCGACTTCCACCGCCGCTCGATCGAGCAACCCGAGGAATTCTGGCGCGATGAGGCGCGGCGAATTCATTGGCAGACGCCGTTCGATACCGTGCTCGACCGCTCGAATCCACCGTTCGCGCGCTGGTTCGTCGGCGGCCGCACAAACCTGTGCCACAACGCGGTGGACCGGCATATGGCCGAGCGTCCGCAGCAAAACGCGCTGATCTACGTGTCGACGGAAACCGGCATCGAGCGGCGCTACACCTACGCCGAGCTGTACGCCGAAATCAACCGGATGGCCGCGGTGATGCGCTCGCTAGGCGTGAAGCGCGGCGACGTCGTGCTGCTCTATCTGCCGATGATCCCCGAGGCGCTGTTCGCCATGCTGGCGTGCGCGCGGCTTGGCGCGATTCACTCGGTGGTGTTCGGCGGCTTCGCTGCGCCCAACCTGGCAGCGCGCATCGACGATGCCAAACCCGTGCTGATCGTCACCGCCGATGCCGGCGCTCGCGGCGGCAAAGTGATCGACTACACACCGCTGGTGGACGAAGCGCTCGCGCGCGCGACCCACAAGACACCGCATGTGTTGCTGATCGACCGGCAACTCGCACCCGAGCGGCTGAACGCGAACTATCTGGTCGCCTACGAGCCGCTGCGCGAGCAATTTTTCGACGCCCATGTTCCGTGCGAATGGCTCGAATCGAATGAGCCATCGTACGTCCTGTACACGTCGGGCACGACCGGCAAACCGAAGGGTGTGCAGCGCGACGTCGGCGGCTATGCGGTGGCGCTGGCGGCATCGATGGAACACATCTTTCAGGGCAAGGCCGGCGACACGATGTTCACCGCATCGGACGTGGGCTGGGTGGTCGGCCATAGCTACATCGTCTACGCGCCGCTGATCGCGGGGCTCACTACGGTGATGTATGAAGGCACGCCGATCCGTCCGGACGGCGGCATCTGGTGGCGTCTCGTCGAACAGCACAAGATCAATCTCATGTTCACCGCGCCGACCGCATTGCGCGTGCTGAAAAAGCAGGACCCGGCGCTGCTGAAGAAAGCCGATCTATCGAGCCTGCGCGCGCTGTTCCTCGCCGGCGAGCCGCTCGACGAACCGACCGCCGCATGGATCGCCGACGCGCTCGGCAAGCCCGTGATCGACAACTACTGGCAGACCGAAACCGGCTGGCCGATGCTGGCGATTCCGCGCGGCGTCGAAGCGTTGCCCACCAAGCTCGGCTCGCCGGGCGTGCCATCGGCCGGCTTCGATCTGACCTTGCGTAACGAACTGACCGGCGAGCCCTGCGCGCCTGGCGAAAAAGGCGTACTCACGCTGGGCTATCCGCTGCCGCCGGGCTGCATGTCGACGGTATGGGGCGACGATAAGCGCTTTGTCAGCACGTACTGGTCGAGCATTCCGAACCAGCAGGCCTACTCGACCTTCGACTGGGGTATTCAGGACGAAGACGGTTATGTGACGATCCTCGGCCGCACCGACGATGTGATCAACGTCGCCGGCCATCGGCTCGGCACGCGCGAGATCGAGGAAGCGTTGTCGAGCCATGCGGCGGTCGCGGAAGTCGCCGTGGTCGGCGTCACGGATGCGCTCAAGGGTCAGGCGGCCATGGCCTTCGTGGTGCTGCGCGACGCGCAAGCCTATGCGGACGACAAGGCAAGAGCCAGGCTGGAAGCCGAACTTGGCGCGACGGTCGACCGTCAGCTCGGCGCGATTGCGCGGCCGGCGCGTGTAGTGGTGGTGTCGATGCTGCCGAAGACGCGCTCCGGCAAGCTGCTGCGCCGCGCGATTGCGGCACTCGCGGAAGGACGCGAACCGGGCGATTTGCCGACTATCGAAGATCCGGCGGCGTTGCAGCAGGTGCGTGAGGCGTTGGGTTAAGCCGCGCGACGCGCTTCAAGAAACCGCGTCAGAATCGCGTTCGAATACGTCCCGGCGATCTCCGTGAGAAACGACACGAACGATTGCGGCGCGTGATCGTCGGCGGTGTCGGAGATGGTGCGCACCACCGCACACGGCACGCCGTACTCGTAACAGACCTGCGCGATCGCCGCGCCTTCCATCTCGACAGCGAGCGCATCTGGCAGCGCATCGCGCAAGGCTTTGACGCCCGTTGCACTCGCGACGAACTGATCGCCGCTGATAATCAACCCGCGATGGACGCGCGGCTCGCGCGTACCGAAGCGCGCCGCCGACGCAGCACCCTCTTCAGCGACAAAACGCTCACAGGCCGCGGCCAGTTGATCGGCAAGCGCCGCATTGGCGGTAAACCGTGACACGCCGAGCAAAGGCACTTCGAACCGCGGAAACAGTGGCGACGCGTCGAGATCGTGCTGCATCAGCGCGTTGGCGACGACGATATCGCCGACCCGCACCTCCGTTCCCACGCCACCCGCGACGCCCGTGAACACGACCGCCTCGACATCGAATGCGTGAATCAAGGCGCTGACGGTGGCCGCCGCCGCGACCTTGCCGACGCGCGCCAGCGTCACGACGCACGGCGTGCCGTGCACGGTGCCGAGATGATAGTCACGCTGACCATGTGTGATGGTACGCACGCCGGATTCGGCGCGCATCGCTTCGATCAGATCGCCGAGTTCCTGCGGCAAGGCCGCCAGAATGCCAAGCGGACGATGCAAGACAGGTGTGCTCATTCAACCGCCTGCAATTTAGCCACAGCAAGCGCCAGCCACTTCTCGCCGTGCCGCTTGAATTTGACCTGGGCCTTGGCATCCGTGCCACCGCCTTCCAGCGCCGTGATCGTGCCTTCCCCGAACTTGGTGTGGAACACCTGCTGGCCGACGCGAAAGCCCGTCTCAGCTGCGCGCTGCTCGTTCGCAAAGGCCGGCAACGGCGCCGGCGTCGACGACGCAGGACCCGTGTAACCCGGCCGCGCGAACCAATCGCGACCGTAGCCGGCGTTATCCGAGCGGCCGCCCCAACGCGCGCCCGCCTCGACCTTCGGCGTGAGCCACTTGAGGGTTTCCTGCGGCAGTTCGTCGAAGAAGCGCGAGCGGATGTTGTAGCGCGTCTGGCCGTGCAGCATCCGGCTCTGCGCAAACGACAGATACAAACGCTCCTTGGCCCGCGTGATCGCCACGTACATCAGACGGCGTTCTTCTTCCAGACCGTCCGTCTCCATCGCGCTGTTTTCATGCGGGAACAGCCCTTCTTCGAGCCCGGTGATAAACACCGCCGTGAACTCGAGGCCCTTGGCCGCGTGCACCGTCATCAACTGCACGGCTTCCTGACCGGCTTGTGCCTGGTTGTCACCCGCTTCCAGCGATGCGTGCGACAGGAAACCGGCGAGCGGCGTCATCGTATCCGGGTTTTGCGCCGGATCAGCGATGCCGGGCGCGTCCAGCACGACGGTATTCGGATCGTCTGTGGCGACGGCCAACTCAGGCGCCGTGGTCGCGCCCGGGCGCAGCGGAATCGAGCGCGCCGGCGTATCCATGCCGTAACCTTCTTCGCTGACGAACGCGGCAGCCGCGTTGACCAGTTCCTGCAAGTTCTCCAGCCGGTCCTGGCCTTCCCGTTCGTTCTGATAGAACTCCGTGAGACCACTCGTGCGAACCACGTATTCGACCGTTTCCGGCAGGCTCATCTGCTGCGTTTCCGCGCGCATCTTGCCGATCAGGTTCGCGAAGCCGGCGAGGCTCGACCCCGCCTTACCCGCGACATACGGAATCGCCGCGGCCATCGAGCAGTTGTACAGACGCGCTGCGTCGGCAAGTTGCTCGATCGAACGCGCCCCAATACCGCGCGTGGGGAAATTGACGACGCGGGCGAACGCGGTGTCGTCGTTCGGATTGTCGATCAGTCGCAGATAGGCCAGCGCGTGCTTGACTTCCTGACGCTCGAAAAAGCGCAGACCGCCGTACACCCGGTACGCGATGCCCGCATTGACCAGCGTGTGTTCGATCGTGCGCGACTGCGCGTTGCTGCGATACAGGATGGCAATTTCGCTGCGCGACGTGCCGGTGCTGATCAGCGCCTTGATTTCTTCGACGATCCAGCCGGCTTCCTGCGTATCGGTGGCGGACTCGTAGACGCGCACCGGTTCGCCGTGCCCCGCGTCGGTACGCAGATTTTTGCCCAGACGCCGCGAGTTATTGGCGATCAGTTGATTGGCCGCGTCGAGGATATGGCCGTGCGAGCGATAGTTCTGCTCGAGCTTGATCATGTGCCGAACGTTGAACTCGTGTTCGAAGTCGCGCATGTTGCCGACGTTCGCACCGCGGAACGCGTAGATTGACTGGTCGTCGTCGCCGACCGCGAAGATCGAGTTGGTCTGCCCGGCCAGCAGCTTCAGCCAGGCGTACTGCAGCTTGTTGGTGTCCTGAAACTCGTCGACGAGAATGTGCTTGAAGCGCGCCTGATAGTGGGCGCGCAGCGGCGGATTGTGCGCCAGCAGTTCAAAGCAGCGCAGCAGCAGTTCCGGAAAGTCGACGACGCCTTCGCGCTGGCATTGCTGCTCGTAGGCTTCGTAGAGTTCGACGAATTTGCGGTTGAAGTTGTCGGTGGCGTCGACGTCTTTCGGGCGCAGGCCTTGTTCTTTGGAGTTGTTGATGAAGTACTGGAGGTTTTTCGCCGGGTACTTTTCATCGTCGATGTTAAGGCCCTTCATCAGACGCTTGATCGCGGAGAGTTGGTCTGCGGTATCGAGAATCTGGAAGGTGGCGGGCAGGCCGGCGTCGCGATGGTGCGCGCGGAGCATGCGGTTGCACAGGCCGTGGAAGGTGCCGATCCACATGCCTCGCGTGTCGATCGGCAAGAGTGCCGACAGACGCGACATCATTTCGCGGGCGGCTTTATTGGTAAAGGTCACCGCCAGGATGGTGGCGGGCGACGCCAGACCGTGCTGGATGAGCCATGCGATCCGCGTGATGAGGACGCGGGTTTTGCCGCTGCCCGCGCCGGCAAGGATGAGCGCCGGCTCGTTGGGGAGCGTGACGGCGGCGTGTTGTTCGGGGTTTAGATTGGCTAGCAGATCGGGCATTTTTTGGGAGGACGGCAAGTGCGTCCGACATTATATGCCCCTCCGGGGCTGGGGTTTTTTTGGGGGTTTTTGCTTGCGGTGCTTTCTGGTTGTTTGCCTGCGGCGACGGGGTTTGGCTGGGGGTTTTTTCCTGCGCGGCGCTTGTTCGTCTGTATGCCTGCGGCGTTGGCCTTTCCTTGATCTGTATGCCTTCGCGGCGCTTTGTCTGTGTGCCTACGGCGTTGGCCTTTCCTTGTTTTGATATTGGATTATTAGCGTCGCCCCTGTGCGGGGCAGGCACCTACTTTTCTTTGCCTGCCGCAAAGAAAAGTAGGCAAAAGAAAGCGGCTCAAACCGCTAATTCTTAAGCGGGTCTCCCGCACAGCCACGGTAGTGGTGCATCTGGAATCGGTGCCCTCGCGCAGTCGGCGCCAGTGACAAAGGAGTCATACTTCCGGCGACGCTGCGCGCGCCGACGCGGTAGCTCATCAAACCGGGCGCCGTTTTTACGCTCAGCGGTGATTCACAAGGCTACCCGCCGCGTTCGATGCCCGCGGCACCTCAAAAGGCAGCACGCCGTACTCGTTGTCCGCGGCACTTCAAAGAGCAGCCTGCCGTTTTCGGCGCCTGGCCGTACTTCGTTTGCCGCTGGTCATGTTCGGCGTCGGCGGTCTTTCCGAAGCACTAGCCCAGCTGGCGCATCGCCGAGGCGAGGCCAATGGCCCCCACCGCGTCCGAACGAAGCCCCATGTTTTCTGATGGACCCTTCCGGCGAGCACGTCGTGCGAGGCGGGAAGTATGAGTGCCTTGTCACTAACGCGAAGTGTGCGGAAACACAGATTCCAGATGCACCACGGCCCCCTCCGAGCCAGGAGACTCGCTTAAAAATTAGCGGTTTGAGCCGCTTTCTCTTGCTTACTTCTCTTTGCGGCCGGCAAAGAGAAGTAAGTGCCCGCCCCGCAC
>NZ_WOEY01000187.1 GCF_013177695.1 Paraburkholderia solitsugae
CCCGCATCGCGACCAGCCTGTGCCACCCAGTTGTAGATCGTCTGCGCGGTCGGCTCGAACTCCTTTTCCAGTTCCTCCGGCCTGCGCCCGGCCTTCACCAGCTCAACCATTTGTGCCCGGAATTCCGCCGGGTACGGGGTACGATGCTTGCCCATTTCGGCACCTCCTCTTCAAAAGGATAGGCGTCCGTTTTCGCGGGTCAACTTCAACAACAAAAAATTCCAATCACTCGTGGGGCACGGCCGTCGACCTGACGATAGCCGGCGTACTTGATACGCGCGGGGATAACAAAGTCCAGGTCGGCCTGACGCTTCTCTGTCCGATCAACCTGGCGCAAGCCGCAAGCCGCAAGCAGGCCTAGTCCGCCATTACTGCGAATACATAGAATGGCTGAGTGGCGCCTCGGACTTCGGAAATATAAAAACCGCGCTCATTGGCTTGAGCCAAGGTAAGGCCCAAATGTTGGAGCACGGGCCCCAACTCTACGACGGAATCGTTCCCGAGGCCTGTCCAACCCGTGGGATCGTCTCCAGGTCGATCAATGGCGACGTTAAAACTTATTGCATCGACGTTGGGCGTCCTGGTTACCACGAAGCGTATCGCGCCATTTTCTCCTCCCGGCGGGTCAAGGAATTGATCGTTGCTAGCTCGTGAATGTTGCGCTTCGGACCAGTATTGGCCGTCCCAGACACCCTTGGGCAGGGGTCTGTCATTGGTGGGCCAGGTGGCTAAGATGTTGGTCGGAGGAGTCTGGCCGCCTGCGTATAAATAGCTGCCCCAGCTACCGCCGCTTTCCATATTCATCTGAATCGTATAAGGGTCTGCTCCGCCAGGGGTCGCCACGTCGCTCAGAGCCACACCGTCGTGATCGACCATGGTTCCGTCCATGCTGGTTTGGTTGCGAAGGTTACGCAGGTACGCCGCTTTTCCCGCGCCGGCCAGCGCCTGCGAGCCGCTACCCATCTGGTCTGCAGTCGTTTCGGGATTTTTCAGATCGGAATAGACTTCACCGCCCGCCGCAATCCATTCGACCACGCTTCCTAACTCCTCCTGATCGAACAGAGAGGCCCGGTAGTAACCCATCCAGACGCCTTCGGCACTCACCCACCAATTCAATTCTCCGGTGCCGGGTTCACGATAGAGTTGAAACTTCATCTGCAGATCATATTGGGGACCGTCGAAAGTGCTGATGCTGGTGATGCCGATACCCGGATGGACGGTGCGGCCGGTCGTACTGGGACCACTGTATTGAACCCATCCTTTGTGGAGAGCGTTATAGCCGCCAATATTGTCACCGTCTTTCGAATATGCGTTCGTCGTGTAGTAGGTGAAGACGTGTGGGAGCGTGTCGCCGTTGAGGATCCTGTCAACGGTCCAGCCGCCTTCGAGGGATTGAAGAATGTTGTCGCTGCTGTTCTGGAGCCAGACTTGAAGGATGGAGTGGTCTTCGCCGCTACCTCCCCCGGGGACGTTGATGGTCGGATCCCAAACATTGAAATAGCCGTCCCAACCGTAAAATGTCCCTGACTGGCCTGAGTTATTGTGGAAATAGCCGGCGGGGTCAGGATCGGCGGGCGCTTCACTGCGCCGATTACGATTAACGCGAAGTCCGCCGCGTTTGGTCAGGTAATCCGTCAGCGCGACGGTGCGATTCAGACGCGAAAGATCGGGGCGAACGATTGGAACGGTGCCAGATGGACCACGCTCAACGGATGGATCGTCGAGTTCGAAAGTGAGTGGCTTTACCTGACGCAAGGGGTCATCGACACGTGCCTGCGGAGCCGGTGGCGGCGTGGCGATCTTGCCGCCGGAAACCTGGCTCTCGATGGGCACCCAATCCAGCACCATTCCGCTGGGCGTGCTGGTGGTCTTCACGATGCGAAGCGAGTTCTGCCGTTCGGTGAGCCACTGAACGAGTTCCGGGTTCAAAAGGTTTTGTTTCGCTGACATGGATGAGTCTCCAGTGGGTACGTGACGAATTTGCTTCCGCGTCAAAGCCCAATTACGAAAAAATTGCGACCCGTATTACTGAAATTGCGTCCCCAGTCAGTCTCAACGGGCGTCAACAGCGCAGACAAGTTCAGGCCGTTACGACCGAAATTGCGCATCAGCCCTCGACGTCATCGGTGGCTCGCAGAGCGTTCAGTCGTGGTGGGTTCAAACGGGTTCAGTCGTGAAGGGCGCTCACCTTGTTAGAGGTTGAACGAGAACAAACCCCGGCGATTTCAGAAAATCCGTCGATCCGGGATGAAAAACGTCCGTCGCTCTCATGACCTCATTGACTGGCCAGATAACAGTGCGCGGCCTTCGGTCCTCGGCACCGGCCGTTCGAGATCGATGAATTTGACATGTCGCGAATGACGGCGTTGGCTGATGACTCGCCGGATGGCACGGTCCAACGGATGGCGCTGTCAGCGGAAAGGCCGACGCCCGAATGACTTCGCAGCGGTATAGGTGAACGCCCGCAGATGGCCGGTAGTACTCGCACGGTGTCTGGCGATTTAGCGACCGCACGCACGACGCCGAACTGCATTGGCGCGCGGCCGGTAATGGCTGTGCCAGATCTCGGTTTGCTCGGAGATCTCCAGCGCGTCGTCAACTTCGATGCCAAGGTATGATTCACCCGACTTAGCTACTCGGCCGATGCCGGTGCAGGTGGCTTTCGTTAGAATCTGTTTTCGATTCTTCTATTCGTCTATTACCGGAGGCGAACGTGCCAGGGTTACTCCCCGATGTCGACCGCGAGGGACTCCTCGAATATTCAGTCGTTTACACCGACCGATCCATCAACCATATGTCGCAGCTTTTTCAGGGAGTCGTACGCGATATTTCCGGCGCCCTGAAAAAGGTCTACAACGCGAAGTCGGCGGTTATCGTCCCGGGCAGCGGGACTTTCGGCATGGAAGCCGTCGCCCGGCAGTTCGCGACGAACAAGAAGTGTCTGGTCATCCGCAATGGCTGGTTCAGTTTCCGCTGGTCGCAGATTTTCGACATGGGCGACATTCCGTCTGAATCGATGGTGTTGAAGGCGCGTCCGGTCGAACAAGGAAGGCAGGCCGCCTATGCACCGGCTCCGATCGAAGAAGTGGTCGCTGCGATCAAGGCGAACAAGCCGGATCTGGTCTTTGCGCCGCATGTCGAAACTGCATCCGGGATGATGTTGCCTGATGCCTATTTGCGTGCCGTGTCCGACGCTGTTCACGCCGTCGGCGGCATGTTTGTACTGGATTGCATCGCCTCCGGTACGATCTGGGTGGACATGCAGGCCAGTAGCATCGATGTCCTGATCAGCGCACCGCAAAAGGGATGGAGCGCGTCACCCTGCTGCGCACTGGTCATGCTCAGCCCTCTCGCCCGCGAAAGAATCGACGCAACAACCAGCACCAGTTTCGCTTGCGATCTTCGCAAGTGGCTGCAGATCATGGAAGCCTACGAGAACGGTGGGTTCGCGTACCACGCCACGATGCCCACGGACAGTCTCGCGACGCTGCGCGACGTCATGAAGGAAACCGAGGCATACGGCTTCGACAAAGTGAGAGCTGAGCAGCTTGAACTCGGCACGCGCGTTCGCTCGCTCTTGAGCGGCAAAGGTTTCAAAAGCGTGGCGGCCGACGGTTTTCAGGCTCCGGGCGTCGTGGTCTGCTACACGGACGATGACGGCATACGATCCGGCAAGAAATTCGCCGATGCCGGCTTGCAGATCGCGCCCGGCGTTCCCCTTCAATGCGACGAGCCTGAAGACTTCAAGACCTTCCGCGTCGGATTATTTGGCCTGGACAAACTGCATGACGTCGAAGGCGCGGTCGCGAGGCTCGCCAAGGCGTTGGACAGTATTCTTTAGAGCGCTTTTCCGGTGCCTGTGTGCATGGCTCGCCCTCGCAACCGCATCGACAGGAGGGCCCCGGAACCTGCCGGAATAGCTATGCGCACGCTTCGGCCTTTGCCGACGTTCAGACAACGGCGTCGGTGAGGCCGCTTCAGGTCACTTTCCTGCCGTTCGCAAATCGATGGCCGCGAATATCATGTCTCGATGTCAGCCAACGCGTGCTCCCGACCCACAACTGCCGGTCGTATCCCCGCGGCTTCAACGACCGCATTCGGAGTGGGTTCAATTTGTCATCCAAGCGTTCGCGCTTGAACGCTTGACGCCTTACCTTCATTACCTCGGGCAGTCACCAAGTATCTCGGAGTGGTGTGACACGAACTCAGTGAGAACTTGCAGAACATGTTCTTTCCGCTCGGGATTGCAACCGATGTCGTCTCGTCCGGATGCATCAGTCGACCCGTTCAATTGACCACTGTGGCTTACGATATGGCGGAATCGCAGCTTTCGCGATGTGCAAGATCATGGGTCGCGATTGTTACTGGCTAACGCGAATATTGACCGTGTCAAAGCGCTGTCCCTGCATGCTAATGGCTTGAGGCGGACCCGCTCGTCAGCGCACGAGGGCTCGAGCTGTCACCTCCACCCTGTGCCATCCCGCCAGGAAACTATCGGCAGGGCCGGGCGTAAAGATTTCGCCAGCCTTGTCGATATACTGCCAGAAGTGCCGCGCCACTGAGTGGCAGGCTCCGCGTTCACTTGTAATGGCACTTTTCTTTCGCCTTACAGATACGGTCTCGGGCTCGCCAGCTCAACCGACGACAGCAATTTGATCGAACCATTGCTAAACGTGGCCGACAAGGTGCCCTACCACGCTAGGGAGCGGGGCGGACAATTGATGGCTGATCTGAAAGCGGGCTGGAAGCAGACACAATCCGGAAGACTATGTTTCGAATCACGCGTTCCCTTCTGGCAAAACCGGCCCTGTTCATTTTCGCCGGGATTGGTATCACGCTTGCCACCACCGGCGTCACGGCAGTCTCGCTGTACCAGATGAGGCTCGACGCAATGACGCAGGCCCGCGCTGCCGCACAGAACCTCGCGCTCTCCCTGCAAAAGGAGACCGAGCGTAATCTGGACATCTGCCAACTTGCCATGCGGGATGTCGTGACAAGTATGATGACCCCCAGTCTCCTCGAACTCACTCCCGAGGCCCGGCACCTCGTCGCTTTCGGCGCGGCCAACAATGTAAGGGAACTGGGCGCGATATTCGCGGCAGATGCTGCTGGCGACAGCGTCCTCGACTCCCGTTGGGTTCTGCCGCCAAAGCTCAATGTAAGCGACCGCGATTACTTTCAGGTTCAACAACGGCAGAAAGGGGCCGGCTTGTATCTCAGCAAGCCCTTCGTGCCACGCCTCGGCAACGCTGGGCAACCGTCGATAGCGCTGAGCCTGCGTCTTGACGATGCAAATGGCCACTTCGCAGGCATTGTTGCAAGTACGCTCCGGCTAAGCTATTTCCACCAGCTATTCGAAGACTCGATACTCGGCGATCACGGAACCCTTACCCTGTTGCGCGCAGACGGGACTGTCCTGATGCGGCAACCGTATCGCAGGGACGATATAGGCCGCACTCTCGCGGGCGGCCATTCCTTTCCCCCGCTCGTGCAATCGGATCACGGAACCTATGTCGACGTTGCCGTGCTCGACCACATCGAGCGCCTATACAGCTTCAGGCGGATCGGGACCTATCCACTGGTCGTGGTCGTTGGCCTGGCGACTGAGGATATCTACGCCGGGTGGCGTAAGCGGGCGTTTGCCATTGGGATCGTGACTGCCATACTGGATGTGCTTACCATCATGCTGTCTCTGATGTTCAGCGGGCAATTGCGTAGAAGATTCGCAATGGAACGTCAGTTGCAGACGCTGGCATGGTTCGATGCCTTGACCGGCTTGCCCAACCGGGCGCAACTCAACAAGGAAACGCTCCGTATCCTGGCGGACGCCAGCCGGAATTCGTCACAGTTCGCGATACTGTTCATTGATCTGGACCGTTTCAAGCGCGTCAACGACACGCAGGGCCATTCTGTCGGTGACGAAGTGTTGAGCGAAATCGCGCGGCGTCTCCGGAATTGCGTCCGGGGTGAAGACGTGATCGGTCGACTCGGTGGAGACGAGTTCCTGGCCGTACTGCAAAATTGTGACGTACATAGGGCAGCCCACGTAGCCGCGCGCATCCTGCAGGCCCTGTACCAGCCTATCACCGTCAACGCAAAGTATGACACCAGCATCACGCTCAGCGCGAGCATCGGCGTCTCGCTGTATCCACACGACGGGCAGGACACCGATGCGCTGCTGCGTAATGCAGACATGGCGATGTACAAGGCGAAGAGCACGGGACGTAACCAGGTGCATTTCTATGCTCCTGTGTATGAGCGTCAGGCCAAAGAACAGCTCGAACTGGAAATCGCGCTGCAGCGAGCCTTGCAAGGAAGAGCCCTGAGCGTCACCTACCAGCCCAAGGTCGATGTGACGGGAACACTGCATGGAGCCGAAGCCCTGGTTCGGTGGAACGACGAGAAACTGGGGATCGTCCCGGCAGACCGCTTCATCGCCATCGCGGAAGAAAGCAGCCTGATTGCAGAGCTGGATGCCTGGGTGCTGGACGAGGCCTGCCGTCAACTCGCTGAGTGGCGCGCCGAGGGCATCGATGTACCCAACATATCAGTGAATGTCTGTGCCGCCGACTTCAAACGTCCAGATTATCCCGGCTTTATCGCGCACACGCTGCAGGCTCATGGTCTGGCGCCTGCCGATCTGATTCTGGAAATGACCGAGCGAGTCATGTTTGATGAGTCGGCCGATGACATCCGCACATCGCTCGATACGATGCATTCCCTCGGAATAACGCTATCGATAGATGACTTCGGTACGGGCTACTCGTCTCTGAGCTATCTGCACCGGTTCCCCGTTAAAGAACTGAAGATCGACAAAAGCTTTGTGCGGGGCATTGGGGCCGATCCAATGGCCGAATCCCTAACACAGACTGTAATCAATATCGGCAACGTGCTGAAGCTGAGTATCATCGCTGAAGGCGTGGAAACGCAAGCACAGCGGGACTTTCTACATGACCACGGCTGCCTTATGTACCAGGGACATCTGTACTCGGCACCGCTACCACCGGGCGAATTCGCGCTTTGGGTAGAAACGCATCGGCAGCGAATACCATTAAGCGAATGAGATAAAGCTTTGTTCATAGTCGTCACCAACCAAAACACGACCTTTTCAACGCTATCAAGATAGAGGAGACGTTCGAGCGTCCGTTTCTCGCCGCTGACCAACGGCCGAAAGTGGCCGGCAGCATACGTTTGCGCAAACCATTTGAAATCTTTCATTGAGAATTCCAACGACCGGTATCCGACCTTCTAGCTCTGCTCCGATGTTTGCCTGGGTACCCGCTGGTCATGGGCAGCGGGTACGCATGGGCTACCGATCATGAGCACTTGACATGAAGTCAAGTCGCTCGTGGCTGCGGCCCTCCCGCCTGGAGGATGGAACTTATCGTGCTGTGAGACGTAATCGGGCGGATGCTCACCAGGACGCGGCAGCCTCAGGGGTGGAAGAGGCTACGATTGTGACTGGCGCCGAGTTCGGTCATAAACAGTCGCGCGAACTTCTGGCAGTTGTTGTGCAGCAGCTTGTAGTCCGGCCCACACTTCTGCCTCGTGTTGAGGAACGCCTGCTGCAGCGCCAGCGCCGTCACGGATACCGGGTTAGGTCTGTAGGTATCGCTTTGGGTGTACCACTTGATATTTTTGGCCTCGTCAGTGGCGAATTCCACCGTGTCGTTGTCGCCCATCCACAAGCCGAAGTTGAGCACGAGGAAGCCGTTGCCGCGGTTGCTGACGAAAATCTGGCTGTGATGAGTAATGGCGCCAGCGGCGACTTTGCGCCACATATGGTGGACGTTGCAGGGCATGTTCGCGTTGACGAGCGCTTGGATGTGCCCTGCGATGCCACTCGTGTCGAGGCCGCCGCCACCAGCGTCAGAGTTCTGGCTGGACTCGCTGGGGGTCTGCGCACTTTTGGAACCGATACCAAACATGGAATGCCCCTCCTTCAGTGGGGTTTCAATATTCTCGCTGTCCACACTTCATTAGTCCGGTGATGCGGCGTCCAGCTAGTCTTCTGATCAGGAGATTGAAGTGTAGGCAACTTCAGCAACCAGTGCCAGGCTGATCAATTCCGGATCAGGCGGCGCCACATGTGTATTCGGTGTCAAGAAAAAGCAGCATGAAGGCAGGGCCGGAGCATCAAATTTTCTGTAGATTCAAGACCTGTGCAAGGTAGTCGGGATTCCAGGCGGCGGCCTTACGCTTCTTTGGCAAGCTGAGTGCGCGGCTGGAATCGGCGCGGAACAGGTTGATGGCGAGCCGGCGCAGGAAGGAGAAATTCAGCGCGGCATTGCGTAGCCGGATCTGGCTGGCGTCCTCATTGAAGGTGACATCAAGGCAC
>NZ_WOEY01000188.1 GCF_013177695.1 Paraburkholderia solitsugae
AACCTCGTGAAGCTAAGCCTCAAAGATACCGCTGCGCCCGCTGCGTGGAATGCCGTCCTGTCGGCTCGATAAGACATCCTTAGCTATACGAAACACATCGACCCGACAGCCTATTTGCACCAGAGCCACACTGACCAGCACGCAGCGACGTTGGCTCAAGCGACGCCAGGCGATTGAACCGATCATCGGCCACGTGAAGCACGACCACGGTATGCGTCGCTGCTGGCTCAAAGGACACACCGGCGATGCGCTGCATGCCGTGCTGTGCGCCACGGGCTACAACCTGCGCTGGCTGTTGCGCGCGATTGTTCGCCTGGGTCTGGGGCCCATCTTTTTTGTCCTCGCCTGGCTGCATTCGATCGCCGATGTCCTGTCGCATCCGCTGCTTGCGCACCGGGAACGCTTCCGGCGGGCTAACCGTCCCGCTCCGACAAAATACCCGATCGGCGTCGTGCGTCAAGCAAACTGAATTTTGCAGGCCAGACTAATGGGAGCAATCCGTCATGTGTGTGAAAAATGTGGGAAGTGAGGCCCGAATACGGGAAAAAATCACCTCGAAGGCCGTCAAATTCCTTCGGCTATCTGAAAATTGCAATCTGTCTCGTCAGTTATGCCAACGACAGGCTCATTGATCAGCGTTTCCATAACGGCACAGCGATGGCGTGAAGCGTGTCAGGCATCGTGACGCATTCGCTAACTGACACGCCCGGGCTTAGCCCGCGTGTTGGCGTGGTGTTGTCAGCCGTCAGGCGATTTTTCGCTCATGGGAGAGTTGCAACTTTACGTCAATTGCCCGCAAACCGTTGCCCCTTAAGCCTCACCATTGCGGCATTTTTCTGAAATCGAAAAGTCTCAACTTTAGTAGCAAATTCGTACCAACTTTACTTCGTTTGACACCGGGCGACTGCCTCCGGCGACTCACTCCCGAGGGGGAATCCCTCGGGCTTACTGTCGACCATCTATTAGTTTCCAGGTAGTTTCAGGGAGGCCGTCGCGCACCACGTCCAGCCGGAGTCGCCCCGTCCTTGCCGCGCACAGTAGAGCTTGCCACCGAAGACGGCGAGCGCAGGCGAGGACGACAGGCCAAACGCGTTGTCATCATTGGGTAATAGCGCGTCGGCGGACCAGTTGGTGCCGTCGAACGTCGCGCACCACGCCCAGCCGGAGTCGCCCCGTCCTTGCCGCACGCAGTAGAGCTTGCCGCCGAAGGAGGCGAGCGCAGGCGAGGACGACAGGCCAAACGCGTTGTCATCATTGGGTAATAGCCCGTCGGCGGACCAGTTGGTGCCATCGAACGTCGCGCACCACGCCCAGCCGGAGTCGCCCCGTCCTTGCCGCACACAGTAGAGCTTGCCGCCGAAGACGGCGAGCGCAGGCGAGGACGACAGGCCATAGGCGTTGTGATCATTGGGCAATAGCGCGTTGGCGGACCAGTTGGTGCCATCGAACGTCGAACACCACGCCCAGCCGGAGTCGTCCCGTCCTTGCCGCACGCAGTAGAGCTTGCCGCCGAAGGAGACGAGCGCAGGCGAGGACGACAGGCCAAAGGCGTCGTCGCCATTGGGCAGGAGCGCGTCTTTGGACCAGTTGGTGCCATCGAAAGTCGAACACCACGCCCAGCCGGAGTCGTCCCGTCCTTGCCGCACGCAGTACAGCTTGCCGTCGAAGACGGCGAGCGCAGGCGAGGACGACAGGCCATAGGCGTTGTTATCATTGGGTAATAGCGCGTCTTTGGACCAGTTGGTGCCGTCGAAAGTCGCGCACCACGCCCAGCCGGAGTCGCCCCGTCCTTGCCGCACGCAGTAGAGCTTGCCGTCGAAGACGGCGAGCGCAGGCGAGGACGACAGGCCATAGGCATTGTCATCAGTGGGCAATAGCGCGTCGTCGGACCACGTCACATCTACGGTATAGAACGCGTCATAAGCGTAGTCCGAGAATGGAGCGTTGATCACGCTGCTAACGGTGGCGCCTGGCACGCCGGGCTGAGTCGGCGGCATGACCGTATTGGGATCCATCCCCGGCGCGCGGATTGGAACGTTCGGGTAGAGCTCTTGCCACTGCGCCCAGATTCGATCGACGTTCGCGTGATGAAGCCAGAAAACCGGCTCGTTTACCGAGTTCGGGACCGAAGCCATCTGTCCGCCGACCCAAACGTGCATTCTCCCGTGGGGTCCGAATTCAAGGTTCGAACGGAACGTATCGTACTGATCGGATGAATACAGTCGGAGAACGTCCTCTTTGTTTGTAACCGGCTGCCCACTTCCGCCGAGATTCCTGACGAGTGCGTCGCCGAAGGCACCATCAGGAGAGATCGTGATCCATTGTGAAGGCACAAACGGCCCGGTGTGTATCGGATTTCCCGTGCCGCCCATCATTTCCTGGCCCCACAGCTTGCCGATCTGGCCCGGACTGGAGACATCATTGGTCCAATCCCAGTACGGAAGTCCGAAGCTCGAATCACCAATTTCATTTTGGAGAAGAGTCTCGAAACGGCGTAGCAACGCCCGATGCCATGGTAAGAACATCGGCGTTCCGTGAACTTTCCGTATGTTGTCGTAGTGAAGAAGCACAAGTCGGTTATATTCACCCGATCTTTTGACTCTCTTTATCGCATCAATGAACGTATTAATTTCTATGGGCGAAAGCGAATATATGTTCCTGCGAACTATCATGGCAATTCCCCTGAAAGCGAGCTGAGTTGATGACCTCGTCTTAAATAAATTTTCTTATAGGAAAGTCGAGCAGATACGTGCGAATCAAGGATTTGCAGAAGCCTGTTTTGGATCCAGTCGGCTGGTTCGAACTGGCGACTGCTCGAAACCCGTTGTCGCCAATGCCTGCCGCTGTGCCGCTAAAAGACCATCAAAGGTTGTGGATTCCAAGACGGCTTACATGGAATATTTTTAATATCAATCAATTAAAAATAAGACTAATTTTCCGAAGTGTTCTTGATGGAGATTCGAAATGCGAGATTTAGTTTGTCAATCGAACTGGTGTCGTCGTGGTTCCCTTTGTATTCTCCAACTTGAAACCGCATCGCCCACTCTGTCGAGTTATCGTATGGCAGGAGCTTCCAATTTTGGCAAACCGTTGCACAAATTTTTTTGGATAATCACCCCGCAGATCGTTACGAACGGCAACGAAATAATCATATGAATCGTATGCGTGTCACGCAATGTCGAATTCATAGGTACTTTCCCCTATCCTGGCGTGTTGCACCAATGCCGTTGGGTTTCGTCAGCGACGCTGTATGTCGGTACGTGCATTTGAAACCGGCCGTGTTTGCATTGCCGCGAGAACACCCCACACCTTCGGACCGGATCATCCCATGTCTTTTATATATGTAAGGGCCCTATCACACATAGGTGAGAATCTGATCCGCAACCTGACGACTCGCCTTGCTGAGCGCGGTTACCAGTTTTTTTCCTGCCGTGAGTCCTCCACCAACATTTTGACTCTTCGTACTACGACTAGGTATTGACCCTAATGTACGGAGTCGATGATGGTCGCCATCCCGCTTTCAGATGAGGACTGGTCCCGCATCTCACACCTGTTCACCGAGGACACGGTGCCCCGGTTCGGGCGACCACGACGGGCTGCACGCGAAGTGCTCGACGCCGTGCTGTGGGTCATCGTGAATGGCGAAAAATGGCACCACCTTCCGCCAGCCTTTCCGCCCCAGCAAACGTGCTACATATCTGAGATGGAGGAAATGGGGCATCATGGACGAGGTATTCCGGGAGTTGGGAATCACCCGCCTCTCGTGATTGCCGACATTGAGCGATCAAATGGCGCGCGTGCAAAAGTTGGGGAGGCCGATTTCGTCAAGTCGTCCGTGCTTGCCTCAGCGTTGCCGGATCTGCACTTTAGTCGGTCCGCGTTGGCGTAGCGCCGCTGCCCCGGCTCTGGTGCAAATAGCGGAGGTTGTCGAGCAAGTTGGTTTTGATAGGATGCCTCACTGAGCCGAGAGCACCGCATTCCAAACCGCAGGCACAGCGATATCCTTGAGGCGCAGTTGGGTGAGGCTAAATTGTCCTTTGCGAATGCGATGCATCAATTCAATGCCCGCCAGCGTGATCGTGGCGTTCTTGAATTGCTTGAAACCAAGCATGACGTTCGTCCTTGACTTGATGTTGCGATGGTCTTGCTCGACTTGGTTGTTCAGGTACTTCGAGGACCGGACCTTGGTGTCTTCGGGAAGCACGCCGTCTTCCTTCATCTCACGAACCGCGCGATGCGAAGCCGCGGAGCCATCGAGAGTGATGGTTTTCGGCGGCTGGCCCTGATGCTTGATGGCCTTCTTGAAAAATGTTTTTGCTGCAGCCACGTCGCGTTTGGCGCGGAGCATGAAGTCTACTGTCTGGCCTGCCCGATCCACCGCTCGATAAAGGTAGACCTATTTGCCACGCAGCTTGATATACGTCTCATCGACACGCCAGGACTGACCGGTGGGCGTGCCAAAACGGTTCCAGCGTTTGACGAATTCGGGCGAATAGCGCTTCGCCCAACGCAAGATCGTGGTGTGCGCCAGCGACAGTCCTCGCTCGGCCATCATTTCCACCAGATCTCGCAGGCTGAGCTTGTAGCGCAGGTACCAGCGAACACACAGGATGATCACCTCGCGATCAAAGTGGCGCTCCGCGAACAACTCCTCCAGACTCTTAAACTTACTCATCGTCGGCTCTCAAATTCGTTCGGACCGAGACTGTAACCGTTTCGACCACGCTATTTGCACCAGAGCCTATGGGATGTCCTTTATCAACTATAGGAGAGACCATGTTGGCTGATGCCCTCGCGCTCACCCTGGTCCCCGGACGGCGCGAGCTGACCGTGTTCAGCCCGCGCTGCCAGACGGAACTGCAACAGCTCCATGACCAGCTGCAAGCCGGCGGCATTCGGGCCGAGGCGGTCACGTTCCGCACCGCGGATGGCACCGGGCTGACCGGCGCATTCGTGATTCCGCTCGCGCAGGCGACCGGCGCTGCGCTACCGGAGGTAGGCGTCAGCTGGCTGCACGGGAGCGCCGGCCGCACGCTGCGCACGGCGATTGGCGGCATCGAGGCCGCGGCCCGCACGCCGGACCGTCACGCAGTTCCTGCAGCAGGCCCGGGCTCTCCAGAGCAGCCAGACGAGGCCCGCAGGTGCCGCGCCGGCGCATGACTGAGGCCCTGCTGCACCGGCGGTCGCCGGACCCGTTGCCCGCACTGGTGACCTGCGCCGGCGTGCGCGATTGCGCAGATGGTGTTTTCGTTTGCACGCGTCGGCGCGGCGCTGGCGATGTGCTGCCGCACGCCGGGAATTTACCTTTCTCAATAAATGGGTGCGCAGCGAAAACTGGCATATAGTATTCGTACAACAAATGGTCAACAGCCGTACCAGAAAGCGCAAACAAAAATCCGGAGGTGGCCTATGGAAACGTTGATCGAAGTGGGGGTCGCGCATATTGCGCGGATGATGGGGCCGTCGCTGGTTGGCAGCCCGTACGGCCGTATACTGCCTGCGCAATACTGGCGCTGGCCGCTTCCACAGGCTCCTGGACCGCACCTGACGCGGTTCCGGCTTTGCGCGCTGGACGGCCTGTTGCTGCAATTGTGTGCATTTGAAGCCAGCGTTAAGAGCCGGCCGTCAGTAACGGGTGAACGGACATCAGGGCGATCCCGCACCGCCGTTGCGAAGACGCTGGCAGGGCGAGAAGCACAGGGACCGTTAGTTCCGACGGAAGGCTTCATCGGCCTCACTGGTCAATGAAATCTGAGCGCCGCATACGATCGACTGTCGCCATGCCGCTATAGACGAAGGAAGGCCGCAGTTGGACCGGTCTCACGAGTTCGTGGCGTTTTTCCAAAAGGGGTTCAACATGCGACTTTTTGACGCCGGGGCGACGCGTCGCCGCCGCGCGGCCGAGAGCAGCGAACTCACCGGCGCGCAGTTCGACGCGTTTTCGCGGCAGGTGCCGCTGCTCTATTTCATACTTTTGATCAATACCGGAGCAGTTGCTTACACGCATCTGGACGACTCGCCCAGATGGCTTTCGGTCTACGTACCAGGCGTCCTCGGTTCGATCGGCCTGACTCGCATCCTCGTGTGGCTCAGACGACGGGGCCGCCATCGACACCTGACAGACGGAGAGATCCGCCAACGGCTATCGGCAGCATCCTGGATTACCGCAATATTCGGGATAAGCTTTACAACCTGGGCTTTTGCACTCTACCCGTATGGCGACGCCGACGCGCACGTGCAGATCGCGTTCTCGACGGCGATCACCGTCATTGGCTGCATCTTCTGCCTCATGCATCTGCGCAGGGCCGCGCTATTGCTGACGGTAATCATGGTCGTCCCATTCACGATATTCTTCGTGCGCACCCAGAATTCGATTCTGATGACCATCGCACTGAACATGGTATTCGTCACGATCGCGATCATCGTGATGATGCTAGTGCATTACCGCGACTTCGCGAACCTGATTGAATCCAGAAAAACCCTGCAGGATCTCAGCGACGCCAACTTGAGGCTGGCAAAGCTGGATACGCTAACCGGATTGACGAACCGCCGGTCGTTCCTCGAACAGCTCGAAGGACTCTGCCGCGAGATGGCCGGCGGCTGTCGGACATTCGCGGTCGGCGTGATCGACCTCGACGGGTTCAAGCAGGTCAATGACCTCCATGGGCATCAAACCGGCGATCAGGTACTCGAGGAGGTCGGCAAACGGCTGATGAGGCTGCAATCCGCCGAGTGTACGTTCGCTCGCCTGGGCGGCGACGAATTCGGACTGCTGGTGAGGAACGAGAACCAAATCGAGAGCCTGCTGACGCTCGGAGGAAAAATCTCCAGGGTGCTGAAAGAGCCGTATCGCTGCGCGGGTGCAAATATCAGGTTGTCCGCATCGCTGGGCATCGCGCAGTTTCCGGTTGCCGCGACGACGCCGCATCAACTGTTCGAGCGGGCGGATCACGCCCTGTATCAAGCCAAAGAACACCGGCGCGGTGGTACCACGATTTTTTCCGGCGAGATCGAAAGCGCGATACGCCGGGCGAGCATGATCGAGCAGTTGCTCCGCGAGGCGGACCTGGATCGCGAGATGACCCTCCACTACCAACCCATCATCGACGTGACAAATCGCCGCGTCGTGTCGTTCGAGGCCTTGGCACGCTGGCGAAGCAGTATATTGGGCGACGTTCCGCCGTCGGAATTTATACCAGTCGCAGAGCGCAGCGATCTTGTCCATGCGATCACACTGATGCTGCTCGGCAAGGTGCTCGGCGCCTTGCAGATGGCTGAACCGTGCGTTCGTGTGTCGTTCAATCTGTCGGCCCGCGACCTGAACTCGCCCGATACGATTCTTGCGATCATAGACATGATCCGACGCAGCGCCGTCTCGCCCGCGCGCCTAACGATCGAGATTACCGAAACCGCGGTGATTCGCGATTTCAATCAGGCGCGACACGCGTTGAGCGAGCTCAAACAGTTCGGCGTCCACCTCTCGCTCGACGACTTCGGTACGGGCTTTTCGAGTTTGCATTGCATCCATCGGTTGCCGCTCGACAAGGTAAAGATTGACCGTAGTTTCGTGCGGGAAATCGACTTCGATGCGGGCGCGCAGAACATCGTGCGAAGCATCGTCAGTATGTGCCGAAGTTTGAGGCTGACGTGCGTGGTCGAAGGAGTGGAAACCGAGGCGCAATCGACCGTGCTGCGCAAACTGGGTTGCAACGTCATGCAGGGCTATCTGTTCGGTCGTCCGGCTCCTGTGCTCAATGACCCTATCAACGCGTGGTCCTGGCGAGGCGATGAGGCTAACTCGGGAGATATGGCTGGCGAATTACATCGCTGATTTACGACCGGCTGCCTTGCGCAAGCTGAAATTTACAAGGGATACTCCATCTGGGGGCACGCCATTCTCCAGCAGATGGATATCCTTGAACCTGAACGGTACGCGGCGAGTGGAACAATCACGCAGCACACAAAGGTCATCGAGACGTCGGGTATCCTTGGCAGTTTTGAGACTGAAGAGGATGCTCGACAGGCCGGGCTTGCCTGGGCGCGCGCCTGGGTCGATAGCCATGGTTGACGCGATCCGCACCCGTTAGATTTCGAGACAGCACGTAGGTTGAAGTTAGCGACCACCCAATTTTGCGTTGTCCGGGACGCTTCCTCAAACGCGGCGGTCGCAGCCGCGTGAAGTTGCTACAGTGCATCGCGCACAGTGGGATGTTCAGCCCTGGCACCGATAGCGCCAGCGGCCTCAATCATATCGACACACCGCCAATGCGCGGCTGCATCCCTCATCGATAACGCGACCGGCTGCACGACGTCCTTTGTCAGACGTGCGCGGTTGAGCAGTCGAACGCGCAGCTAGCCAGCTACGGTTAATAGTGGTGGTAGTAGCCGCCTGCAGGCACCACGATGCAGCCGCCCAGCATGGTTCCAAGACATACGGCCATCAGCATCAACGCAAAGATTCTTTTCATAACGTGCCTCACTTACCAGTCGTGAACGCACTATATTGGGCCAGCAGATTACCTGTGTTTTTGTGTGTAACCAGACGTGAAATCTGAAACGTCTGCCATTACTCCACTGCCGATCTATCACTCGCACCCGATGCGGCGGTCGTGCTTTCTCTTCGCGTTCTTCACCGGTCTTGACCTGAATCGCCATTGCGCTGCGCCAGTTGCAGGAGGATGCCTGTGCGTCGACACCAGGCATTTCGGCGTGGTGGTCGCCGGCGGAGCCGGGACGGAGAGCTCAATGAGAACTTTGGCGGGGGCTGAGCGGCAGTCATAGACTCAGGCGGCGGCGAATGCGGCCTCGCCATGCGTCCGAACGAACGCCGGGGTTGAGCGAAATTCGGGTAATGCAGAAAATTAATTCGGGCTGTAATAAATATTTCGTAATGTCGAAGTATATGCGGGCGTCGCGGTAAGGCGCCAGTCTATAAATACAATATTCAAATATAAACAAGCCCGACGAAATCAAGGTGGTTGCATTTCGCTAATCAAGCCGTCGATTCAACATCTGGTGAGTTGACCGGATACTCTCCGGCCATCCCAGGCAAACCGCTGCGGGGTCGACGATGGTGTTGTGGGTGGCGCCGCACGGGCACGCGATGCAAAAGGCATTTGTCAGACAAAAACAGGATTAACAGACGAAGCGGCTGCTTTTATAAGGTGCATCCCCCATATTGCATTCGAAAATTTAACAGCTATGATGGCGTCTCCGCGATGCGTTTTCTCGAAGATCGCCTTACGGAGGCGGCAGAAATATTTCCCGGGCATTCACGCTGGAGGGGGTAAATAATACTTTCCGCGCAATAGACTAAATCGAGGAGACGATATGCTGAGTCCCCATGAATTCGCTACCTTAATGCTCATCAAGAACGCGCTGGATCAGATCGAACTGGGCCGCGCCGAGCTCGACGCCCTGCTCGAGCGGCAACTCATATCACTGGAAAATCTCGCGTCAGGACGCTCACGTCCTCAGATCACAAGCGAAGGAGATTCCGTTCTCAAGGCCGTTTCCCGGATGCGCTAGGCATCTGCGACATCCGTTTCGTTTTATCCACCATCACGGTCCGCCGCAACACACCCGTCCGATCGGGGCTTCGCGCGCCGGACCGAATTTTGAGGAATTCAACAATGACTCTTTCGAGTCCCGAGCATATTGCTGCCGCGAAGGCCAACGTCGACGCGTTTTTCGGGTTGACCGGAAAGATCTTTGAAGGCGTCGAAAAGCTGGCCGCTTTGAACCTGCAGGCCGTCAGGGCCACGCTGGCCGAGACGCGAGAGAACATGACAAAGGTGTCGGGCACGACGGAGCCGCAGCAATGGTTCTCGCTGCAAGCCGGTTTCATCGCACCCTTCGCGGAAAAATCACTGTCCTACGGGCGGCAGGTGTTCGACATCGCATCGACCACTCAGTCTGAAGTCACGCACCTCGCGCAGACGCACTACGAGCGGTATAACGATCGCGTGCAGGCGCTCGTCGAGGAAGCGGCGAAGCATGCTCCCACAGGTTCGGAAGCCGCGATCGCTGCGTGGAAATCCGCGATCGCCGCCACCGCGACCCTGTGCGAAACGCTGCAGAAAACGGGGCAACAGGCCGTGAAGATTGCCGAGAGTAATTTTGAAGCAGTCACCGCCACGGCGTCAAAGGCCGTGCGAAACAACGCCGGGCAGGCTCCCGTAGCCGTGGTCGCGAAGCGATAGAACCGACGCGGGCAGCGATGCCCGTGGTGAATTCTATGTGATACAGGTAGGAATGCTAATTGGAAACGATTTCAGTATCCAATTGATAGACTGAAATAGTGTTGCTCCAGACGGGCATGACGCCAGCTTTTATGAGGACGATTCGATGGAAAAGCAGATCGCGGTGGTGACGGGTGGAACGGGCGGACTTGGCGAAGCGATCAGCATCAAGCTGCATGACGCCGGGTATGCGGTGGTGGTCACCTGTTCGCCGGGCAACACCGGTGCGAACGAGTGGCTCGGCCGGATGGAGGCACCGGGACGGCAATTCCTCGCCTACACGGTCGACGTCGCCGACTACGACTCGTGCGAACGATGCATGGCGCAAATCAGAACGGAGGTCGGACCGGTCGACATCCTGATCAACAACGCCGGTATCACGCGAGACGCCAGTTTCAGGAAGCTCGACAAGATCAATTGGGACGCGGTCATCCGGACCAACCTCGATTCGGTGTTCAACATGACCAAGCCGGTGTGCGACAGCATGGTCGAGCGTGGCTGGGGCCGCATCATCAACGTGGCGTCGATCATCGGCTCCAAGGGCGGCTTCGGGCAGACCAACTATGCGGCGGCGAAGGCCGGCATGCATGGCTTCACGAAATCGCTGGCGCTCGAGGTGGCGAAGAAAGGCGTCACCGTCAACACGATCTCGCCGGGCTATATCGCGACGAAGATGGTGATGGCCGTGCCCGAGGAGATCCGCGAGACCAAGATCATTCCGCAGATTCCGGTCGGCCGGCTCGGGCAACCCGACGAAGTCGCCGCACTCGTGCTGTACCTGTGTTCGCGCGAAGCGGGTTTCGTGACCGGCGCGAACATTGCAATCAACGGAGGGCAACACCTGCAGTAAAGCCGGTCGTTCTGCAATGGAGGTTGCGATGAGTGAAGCAGTGGGAATCGTGATGGGTTCGTTCGTGCTGGCGATGGCACCCGTGTTCGTCGCCGCTCATTATTACCGGGAGCAGAGGCATCGAAAGCGGCTTGGACAGCTGGATCACCGTCACTACTGGCCGCGCTGGAACAACCCCCTGCGTTGAGCTGCTGCGCTCACACTCCTATGGTTGCAGTAGCGAGGGTGATCGCGTCGTTACCTTGACGCGTGGGTGCATGCGTTTCATCAGGAACCGCGCACTGGCAACGTCACGCAATGGCTGCCGTCGCTTCGTACGCCATGCGGTAAACATCAATTCGGGCGACGCTGAAACAGCGATATCTTGTGACTCGGCCGCCGCGTTCTCAGGCGCGGTGGCCGCCTTCGGATTCTGCTGGTCCTCTCAACCAGCAGAATCCCTTCGGCCAGGGCTTCAAAACCGCCCTGGCTTTTTTGTGCGCCCGACATGGGCGCACTCTCGTGGGTGCGAGCGATGTAAGATACCGACGATCTCAGTTCTCCGGATGCTTCCACATGCTTGGGTCGGTTGCGGAAGTTCGACGCGGGCTGGGTCCGACCCGAGCGGTTCGATGTCGAACTTCCGGGCTCCGCCATCAGGAGCCTTTCGATAACCCGGCGCAAATGGCCGCAACCCTATAGCGGACGGTCAGGCTTCCTGAATTCGTCGAACACCATAGATTCATCCTGGCAAAAGGCGGGCGCAGGCGTTAGTGAGGTGGTTGACTGAAAAGATCATCGACGATTTTTTGCGCAGCGCTATACCCACCTATCAGGGCATCGGCCTCCGTGGCGAACGGCCGCCCCCCGTCATCACCGAAACGCAGTGGTGAAAATAGCGCGAGGGCCGTACCCGCCCGAAGAATTCGGACCGTCGACACAAAGCCCGTTCCCTGGGTGAGACTGGCGATTCGCTCCCAACCAAAGTCTGCTTCGACGTCCACGACGATGGTGAACCCCTGATATTCAAAAGTCTGTGTCATTGGTTATTCGCTCTCCGTCTGCGTAAACGCGCGAATCGCATTCATTAAGGACTGTGGACGGATTGTTGCGGCGATTTTCGAATCGAAGAAAGAGATCAACGATCTCGCGAGTGGGTATGCTGGTTGACAAGGTTGCTACCTTTATCGGGCTGAACCAGTGACACTGGGAGATTTCGTTGCCGGGCTCGGGCGACGCGTCCCGCGCGAGGTCGACGGAAAAAACATGATGCCGTTTGTTCAGTCCGCCAAACTGGAACAGGTACGTCAAGCTGGCTTCAACAAGGCTCGTTTCCTCTTCCAGTTCGCGTCGAGCCGCTTCCAGCGGCGATTCGGACCGTTTGATTGTACCGCCGGGCAGCGACCATCGTGAGCGCGCTCGGGCGACCAGAAGCACCTTGCCGGCCCGTACGGATACGATTGTGGATCGATCTTTCATGTTCTTCAGTGTAAGAGGTGATGCGTCTGCGTTTCGATCCAATTGTGAACCGGCTTGGGGCTTTCAACGTGCAGAATAGCTCACCGGGGGACATCCGCATTTAGCAGTTCAAAAAATGACAAAAACCCCTGATCGGTTACGCCCGGCGATATGCTGAAAGCTGAAAAATCGAACTGATCAAGCCGGCGCGAAAACGACATGAAAACTCGCTCGCCACTTATCCTCTGCTTGCCGCTCGCGTTGTTCATTGCCGCCTGCTTGCTGTCCCTTCCCACTTTCGTGATTGCCGTTGTCTGGATGACGATCGGCGTGATGGCACTCGGACACCGCACCTTTGAAAGCTTTCCTTCAGCCGGTATCCGCCAGGAGTGGCTCCGGGGGTATCGCTCAGCGTTCGTGTGGTTCTATCACCTGGCGTGGTGGCCCTGGTACATGCGCACGTCTATCCGGGACACAGCCGGTCAGGTTGGAGCGGCGCTGCGTCGAACGAAGAAATCGCAGGGTAAGGGCCCGGATAGCCCGTCGGATCACCAGTCAAATGGTGATCGTGAGTAAACGCGGCGCGAAAAAAGACCGGCACGAGGCCGGCTTGAAAGGTCTAGCGTCCGAGTGAGCTAGAACCTGAGAGGCGTGCATTGTATGCGGAACAGATTATGAAACGCTTACGCCCAGAACGGCTTGCCCAGAGCCAGAGGCGCGACCAGCACGCGCCGTATGGCGGAATCAATTGAAGTCGCTGGCGTAATGGCGAACCGCCGAGTGGATGACCGCCAGCGCCTCTGCTGGGCGCTTGAGCAGGAGCAACGATTCAGCGATGCACAGACTGGAGTGCAACCGCGTCAGGTCGTAATTTGCGACCGTCAGGCGGACTTCCATCATCACCTTCCGAATCTCCGCCGAAAGCTGTTTGGGATCACCTGCGAGCGCGGGCGAGCGCAAGGCCAGTCCGTCTACCACGAACAGCAGATCATCACCAGTCAGCGGGATCTCAGAGGTGAGCATGGCGGAGCTCCGGCGGAGATAGATCCCTTCAGCTTAGACGACACCGGGGTAATTACGCAGTCGACAGCGCCGAAAGATGGGGACCGCACAAGCAGGTCCAAAAAAAGCGCCCGAGGAGGGGCGCCATAAAAAATGCCTCAACCCGGTTTCCGAGTCGGGGGGAGGCGAACCGATGCTACCCCTCGACCTTCCCAACCTGCTTTTAGGGAAGATACCTATAAAAATCATAGGTGCATCTCAGACCATCTGTATCAGTCTGGCAAAAAGGCGAGAGCGGCCATTAGCGAGGTGGTTGGCAGAAAAGATCATCGACGATTTTTTGCGCAGTGCTATGTCCACCCATCAGGGCGTCGGCCTCCGTGGCGAACGGCCGCCCCGGCATTGCCGAAACGCAGTGGTGAAAATAGCGCGAGGGTCGTATCCGCCCGAAGGAAGATGTCGAAAATCATGTATAAATATGGCGATCCCCAAGGCGGCATAAACCACCAGTTCACTTCCTCACAGCACGATGGGCAAACAGATAGACGATGTTCCTCTCGCGCGCCGCAGGGCGCTCGCTGCTGAACTCCTGTCGAAGGGTCACGGGATTAGCGACGTATGCAGGAAGGCCCGGCTGAGTCTTCCGACCGTGAGCAAATACAAGGACCTGATAGAAAGGGGGGGACCTGAGGCTCTTGCCCGCCTTCGTATTCACGGGAATGTCCCGCGACTGGATGATGCTTCGCAAAGCTGGCTCGTTAGCGCGATCAAGCACTCACCTGGACTTCACGGCTATCCAGGGCCGACCTGGACCATAAGCCAGTTGCGCGAACTGATCTTCCGGCGTTTGGGAGTCCAGTTTTCAGCTTCGCATGTGGGCCACCTTGTTCGGGGTTATGGCCTCGCATACCGACTCACCTATTCAACTTCAGAAAAGGCGTCACCTGCTACCGCTAGAAAATCGCAGGGTGACGTCCAGGCCGCGCGCCGAAAGACAGCTGCGAAAATGTTGCTGGATGGGGACAGTGCCGAGCGCGTCGCGAAAGAGCTCAGCATCAGCCTGCGCACCATTGAAAAATACAGATCAATGATAGTTGCTGGTGGGGTTAGGGCTGTTGAATAGCTCAGGTCATCCGGGCGCAAGGCTACCCTTGGCCCCGAAGCGCTTGAGTGGTTGAGGGCGACATTGGAGGGCAGCCCCATGGCCCACGGCTATGAAACGGAACTGTGGAGAAACGGGGATGTTCAAAAGCTGATCAGGGAGAAGTTCGGCGTTTACCATTCCAGTGGATACGTGAGAACCGTCATCGGGAAGCTCGGAATGGAGCACCGGATGCGATCGCCGAAGCAGCGCACGGAGAAGAAGCGTCTGGCGATCAATGACGAACCGCTGGCATGGGTTGCCGCGACGCTCAAGGAGTCACCTCGCGCACACGGCATAGAGGCGGATCACTGGACGAACGCGCGTTTGCGCACCGCGCTTCACCGTCGGGTCGGCGTCGATTATTCGCGCGGATATATCTGGGAAATTGCCACCCGGGCGGGGGTGGCAGACCTGCTGACGAGACTCCGTAGCTGATCAGTTCATTCTGGTCCTGGCCGCTTCGTCATGTGCGGACGCAGCAGCAGCGTGGAGCCGCTGCAATGCATCGCGAACAGCGTGCAACTCGTTTCTTACGCCGATGGCGCAAACGGCGTCGATCATGTCGACGCATACGGCCATGGCACGAGAACATCCTTCATCGATGGTCCGACAGGCTTCATAACGCTCAGCCGCAGATTTTGCCTGTGTATCATCCATAGGCCAGTCTCCTTTCACCTCATATGCATGATACCGGTCGAGCCTGGAGCCCCATTATGGACCTGGCTTGCGTAGAGGAAGTGTTTGCGTTGGTGGCGGAGCGGCTCACCCTGATTGGCCGCTGTGCTATGTTGTTTTGCAGCGGCAACATTGGGCGCGTTGGCCACCGCTGCATCGACCGTCTCTTTGCCGCAAGTGACGCCCTGCACCTTTTATTCGTCGCACAATTGTCCTGCGATGAACCGATCGAGGCGCTACGGTTGGCTCGCCGAACGGCGACAAGGAGCGACATGCCACGGACGCTGATCCCGTGGAATACAAGGCATCGACGATCATGCCTCTCGCCGCGGTTTCCATCCCAGGCTACGCAGCAACAGCGATAGTCACGCACCGGAATGGCAAACGCGAAACATCTGGTATTCCTGGTTACTTCGCATCCGGGAGCGCAGCATGCAGGTTTGCCATTGAATACGCAAAAGCCCATATCGACGGCCGGCGACGCCCGAGGCCGCCATTCTCCCTGAGGTAAGTCGGCACGGGGGGTGGCGCCAGCGAGGGCGGCGACGCCGGATGGCACGCGCGAATGCCGGAGAGATTCCGGATGCATAAAAAAAGCCGCAGACGTTGCTGCGGCCCGAAACACACACGCCGCGCACGGGGCGCTGACGTTGGTTCCATCCTACACATCCCTGTTTCCGACGCAATCAGGTGTCTCGTCTGAATATTTGCGAGAGGCCGCGTTGCCTCGTCTGCCGTGGAGCGGACCTGTGTCATCGCTGACGCAGGCGTTGCGGATTGGCTACAGCGTCCGTTACCCGGCGTCAGGATCATGTATCCGGACTTTCATCTGGCCGGGGTGTTCACCGGTAGACCGTCCTGCCGCGTCAGTGAACCAGCCTCCGTGCTGGCGAGGCTATCGTCGTGTGCATCGATCCACTCAATCGCCCATTGATGCGCAAGCTCGATCGCCTCATCTTCGTATTCGAACCAGGCAAGATTGCGTGCGATGTGCATTTCAGTGTCCGCATCATCGTCAGGCGACGCCCGGACGATCCGCGCATGCGCGAAGAACTGTCCAAGCGAAAACTCCGGGGTTGCGTCAATGACCCAACCGCGGTACTCGTACTTCATGATTACCTCCGATACCTGGTCAATCGGAATTCGAACAGACAAAGCATGGATTCATCAGGCGGTATTCGCTAAACCTCCAGTGGTGAATTGCCGGCGTCGGGGCCGGCGAGCAGGCAGCACGTTATCTTCGGGCCACAGTACTGTTATAGATCCGCGCCATTGCTTCTGCACGTCGGCAATTAAACGATGCCCTTCCAGGCAAACGGGGCCGCAGCGTCCATGCAGTCCAGCCGGAACACGACCCCTCGGAGGTGTGTTCCGGCAAGCAACGCATCTCAAACGAGACATTCGTGCGCGTAATAGAGGGCCCGGTTTAGCACGAAGGCGCTGAGTGGCTGATCATCAGCGAGCGTCTGCCTTCGAGAAAACCGGCTGTCCCCTGTGGGTCACGTGCCGCCGATCGCTGACTGTCAATCACCGACAAAGCTCGTCGCGTCATCAGCCAAAGCCTTCGGTCGGTAACCGTGTTGCGCGACCTTAAACATCGTCGGGTTCGAAACGGTGTACTCCTTCGCCGGTGCACCGGGCGAATCCAAACGATACCGCGACGTTGCGGAGATACATCGCCGCAGCGTCGTGATCGTCAAGGCAACTGAAGCATACCGGCCGGCGCGCCGGCGCGACTACGCCGCGATTCGGGCATGGCGGCCTTGAGCATTCGGGCGACACCGGAATGGTATGGGAACCTGCCCGGCAGTTTCAACGCCGTGAATCTGAAATTCGTTCGTCTCAATATCCAGCCCGATCATGGTAATCTCGCCATCGACGATTCCCTCAGATGAAAGAGCGACTCATCCTGGGACGTCGATACTGTCGCAGAGGTCGTCATCCCTATCACTGAAAATGATATTCCGACGGAGACCACACCCATGCTTATTGACTGGAAGTCGTTTCTTCCCAAAGTTAGCGGGTCCGTGAAAGAACTGGCCGAGGCCAGCCCGGAGACAATCGGGGGATACCGCCAGATTTGCACCGCCGACGCTCAAACGGGACACCTGGACGCTAAAACGCGCGAATTGATTTCGTTGGCGGTAGCTGTGACCACCCGCAGTGACGGATGCATCGCGAATCACACAAAGAAGGCGATCGACCTCGGCACGACTCGTGAGGAGATCGCCGAGGCGCTGGGCGTCGCCATTGCGATGAACGCTGGCGCTGCGGTCGCCTATTCCGGCCGGGTCATGGACGCTTTCTCGGCCTTCTCGACTAAGGAATAACTCGTCGCACAGCCGCCCGTTCGGGCGAGGTCGGCGGAGATAAACGCGCGGGCAAGCGCGACGACCGAGGCGAAGGGGAAATTCTGGTGATAGCGTGGAGGGCGCCCGCACCGGCCTTTCGATTGCGCATCCCGCACTCGTAACCAAGGCTTGTATTCTGCTCCCGTACGTTGCCCATAACCGTAGGGCAGCGTACGGAATAATGTCTCCCTGCGTCTCGAAGCGCCGAGCGCTGAAATCCGTCCCTGGTTCTGCATGCTCGCGCTGTATTGACTACCACTACCGCGTTCTCCGTTGCCGCCTATCCCAGCCAGGTCTGCTCCGGCTTCGGGGCGATGAAGTCAGTGGAACTGGAGAAACGCGATCCTCTCGTTGAGTTCGACTGGCGTAGTTTGTGCGTGAAGGTCTGTGCGATGTCGTCGTCCTTCTTGCGCTTCTTGCCAACGTCGCTGCCGGAAAAGACCGCGAAACTATGAAGCGGTTTTTCACTTTCCTGCGCCCATTCGGTAAGCGTCTGCGACAGCAGGGATAAACGCAGCGAGCGGCGATCGATTTGAGGTTAGCGTTCGATCCGGTTCGACCACGTACGGACATTCGACACCATCGCGCACATCGATTCCGGCCTCACTCCGGGTCATTGCCATTTCAGCGACAAAAAAAGGCAGCATAATAGTTGGGCCACGCTGCTCCAGCGCTGCTGTCGCGATTTGCAGGGATGTGATTTGGGTGGCTACCTTCAAACTCCAATCGAGGAACCAAATGAAATCTGGAAAATTGCTACTGGCCGCTTTGAGCTTGTGCGTTTGGCTGGGTGCGCTTTCTCCGCTAACCGCTCAAGCCGACCAACATCACCGCCATAAAGTCTGCCATTATGACCATCACCACCATCGTACGTGCCATTGGGTGAACTAATTCGCAGCTGCCGTCGCCGCAGCAACGATTGGGCTGTGCGGCCATGCCGTCGCCCGAATTACTGGGTTCGCGAAATGGGAGCCGGTGCACCGTTCCTCTCGACGTCTGAGGATCGGAGGCGCCTCCGGTCGACCGCTTTCGGGGCACGCGATTGCCGCCTCGAATTTGCATGCCAGGGCTGCGTTCATCGGCACGTTTCGATGCCACTTGGTTGCGTCTGTATGGGGCGCGCTCGCCGTTGCAATTTATGACGGCAAGGCCACCAGGCGTCGTATCGACGCGAGCATGGTTTCGAAGGAAACGGGCTTTTGCCAAACATCATCCCAAACGGGTACACCGAAGGTAATTTCGTGTTCAGCGGTGGCTAGCACCACAGGGATCCCCGCCAACTTCGGGTCGCGCTTCAGTTTAAGGCAAAACTCGATTCCATCCATGCCGGGCATTGATCTGTCCGTGATAACAAGGACGGGTACCGCGCCCCCCCGTGCGCCAGTTCGATCTGTCGATTCCGCTCAAGCGGTTCAATGGCCAGGCTTCGCCCGATACCGAAGATATGGGTTTCACGGAATTCATGCGGGTGCACCTCGCCGAAGCGTTTTCGCTTTCCGAAGATCCACCCGCGTGTGCTTATTGCGGCGACCGGCATACGCGGCTCCGGCAATCAGCGCGGTCTGGCCAAAGTGCGTCTGCCGGCCTTCCTGTGCCTGGCCTGCAAGCGCCAGTTCAATCGCCTGACCGGCACAGCACTGGCCAACATCAGCAAGCGCGAGCCGGTTTCGACACTCATGGCGTTCGCGGCCATGCTGTCGCAGCAGATGCCGTATGCCGCAGCAGCGCAAAAGCCTGGGCTTCATGCGATGGTCGTGTCGCGCTGGACCCAGCGGATGCGGGCCTGGCTGCTGCAACTCGATCCGACCGGTCACTGGGAGGCAAAGGTCCGGCTCGGGGTACGGCCACCCGACCCGGTCGCAAAGTGTCCGTCATGCGGTCATACGGGACCGGTCACCTTTCTCGGCTTCATCCCGGCCGAGGACGTGCACGGCGAACGCATGCGGCAGTGTCGCTGCGGCGCTTGCCGCAGGGTTTTCCGGTTCCTTCTGGAAGGGTTGGTCGAAGCACCTGCCTGGGATGTACGCGACTACGCGATGGTCGGCCACGGCGTGCTCCGGGCGGCGCATCGCGGCGTGTAATGCGCGATAAGGTTCGCCTCTGCCACGGTTTCTTCAGTGTGGAAACCACCGGTTCTATGAGCGCAAGGGGCTGCTGCTCGAGTCCGACAGGCCGTACGGTAGCATTTATCGCCACGGCGAAGCCGACGTCACAAAGATGCGGTTCGTTAAGTCCGCGCAGCGGCTAGGCTTCAGCGTCGACGAGATCGCCGACCTGCTCAGGCTGGAAGGCGGCACGCCTTGCGGTGAGGCGTGCAACCTCGCGGAACACAAGCTCAGGGACATACAGGACAAGCCCGCCGACCATGCAGCGCATGGAAGCCATACTGGCCCAACTCGTGTGCGCGTGCTATTCACGCAAGGGCAACGTGTCGTGCCCGTCGATTGCCTCATTGCAACGGCGCGAAGAACTGCGCGACACCGGCGCCGGGTAAGGGCCATTCCCTCCTGGCGAAAAAGTCCATTTCCTGAGGGCACCACGTATATGCTGGTCTGTAGCGCCCCGGTAGAACGATGCGACGCCGTGATTTTTGCTTCGGTCAACATTCTCGCGGCGTGCTGCCGTGAAGCGCATCTCGTTCCCGTTTATCCGATGACCCTCCTGCGTCGACGGAGAACGGGACGCAGGCAGGAGACAGCATGTGGTATGCGTGGCTTGAAGAGCAGCGTGACCTGATGCAGTCGCTCAGCAACTGGGCGATGCCCGGATGCGACGCCTGGACGCCGCCGGCGATGCCCTGTATGCCAGTCGCCGCTGCCGGCTATGACTGGCTGTACCGGCTCGTTCGACCGGCCCCCGCGCCACCGCCGTTCGGCATCGCTGAAGTAGCGGTCGGCGACCGGTTGGTGCCCGTTGTCGAACAGGTGGTCGACAGCACGCCGTTTTGCGCGCTGCGGCAATTCAGGCGCGCGCAGGCGCCCGTTGCACCCGGGCGCGGTCAGAGCCGCACGGTGCCACCGGACATCTTCCTCTGTGCGCCGCTCGCGGGACACCATGCGGTCATGCTGCGCGAAACGGTCGAAACGCTGCTGCAGGACGGTGATGTGTACGTCACCGACTGGGCCAACGCACGTGACGTACCGCTTGCCGCAGGTACCTTCGGACTCGACGACTATGTGCTCGCAGTCGAACGTTTTCTGCGAAAACTGGGCGGTGCGCGCACGCACGTTGTCGCCGTCTGTCAGGCCGCCGCGCCGACGCTTGCGGCTGCGGCATTACTCGCGAAGGCTGGCGAAGTTCCGCCGCTCAGCCTTACGCTGATGGGCGGGCCGATCGACACGCGCCTCAACCCGACTGCCGTCGACCGGTTGACGCAAAGCCACAGCCTCGACTGGTTTCGCGACACGGTGATCGACACAGTCCCGCCCCGCTATGCCGGTTCAGGCCGCGGGGTCTGTCCGGGCTTTATCCAGCATGCGGCGATCGTCGCCGCGCACCCGCACCGCCAGCTGGCACTCGAATCGCGCTACTGGTCGAGCCGCCTCTCAGGCGATGCGACGGCGATCGCGACCCGCCTGCGTGCACTGAACGAATACGCCGCGGTCCTCGACATGGCCGAGGATTATCTGCTCGACACGATCCGCGTGATCTTTCAGGAGCAGCACCTCGCGCGTGGGGCATGGCGTGTCGGCGGACGCCGTGTGCAGCCGCAGGACCTCGCATTCACGGCGCTCTGCACCGTCGAGGGTGACCGCGACGACATTACGGGAGCGGGCCAGACGCATGCCGCTCACACGCTGTGCAGTGCGATCCCGGAACAGAAGCGCTGCCGTCTGACGATATCGGATTGCGACCACTATGACCTCTTCACCGGTCCGAGGTGGCGTGAGACGATTTACCCCGCCGTTGTCCGCTTCTGGGCGTCGATGCGCTGACCGGGGCGCCCTTATAAATAAGCTCAAATCGCTGCTCTCGTGGCTGGCGAACCGCAAGGAGCGCCGATGGGGACGCGGGTAGAGGATGTTCGAAAAGGCGAGCGCCATCCTCTAATCAGCTGGACAGGGCCTGAACTGCGAGGCGACATCATCGCTCGCGAAAGCGGGCAGACTTCGCCCAGATTGAGATCTCCCGGTCCCAACCTGACGGATGCGTTAACCGTGCAGCCTGTCAAAAATCTGATGGTGGTCGTCCAGATGGTCCGGGAATTCTCTGTGGCCATTGTTCGGCTGTCTGGAGTGCGCGGCTTGTCGCGTGGCCCACAGGCCTCACACGGATGAGTTGGTAGCAGCGTGCGCGTGGTCAATCAGGATCGACGCGACCGGGATTGAACGGCGCAAGGCGTTCCTGGCGTTCGGGCACACGGACCTCCGTCTGCTGATGGAGTTGCGTACGGGCCCACTGCCCCGGTGCGGCGTGGTGTGCCGACGACTCTTACTCCTACAAGCGGCTCATCGGCTACCCACGAAATCCGCGGCTTCAATTCCGACACAGCAGCCCTTGAGCCCCAGCAGCGGGCTGTGCGACGCGCGGTCCCCGCATGCACTCGAACTTGAGGCACTTCGGGCAAACCGGGCGAAGCATGAATCCACCTTACGGGCGGAAGTCGATCAGGCAACCGCCCGGCTCGAACGTGTGCAAAAGCGCGTGATGATGCAGACGGAGGAAGCGCGCGAAGCGCAGCGGCGTGCCGAGGCCGCGCTCTCCCAAACCCAGCAGCGTAACCAACAGCTCGTCGGCGATGTCCAGCAAATATCCGCCGACGAGGATCGACGGCTCGCCGAGCGTCACGAAAAGCACAGGCGGTCGCCTCCGGCGATCTGACAAGCAGCATTCGGGTGCAGACCCGGGACGAGACCGGTCAACTTTTGCAATCCCTCAAGGACATGAATGAAAGCCTGACGAACATTGTTGGCGATGTGCGGACCGGCACGGACACGATTGCGACCGCGTCGACCCAGATTGCGGGTAGCAACCTGGATCTGTCCTCCCGCACGGAAGAACAGGCGAGTTCCCTCGAAGAGACCGTCGCTTCGATGCAGGAGCTGACGGGTACGGTCAAACAGAATGCCGACCATGCCGAGCAGGCGAACCGGTTGGCCGCATCGGCCTCAGACGTGGCAATCAAGGGCGGTTCAGTCATCGTGCAGGTGGTTGATACGATGGGCTCGATCAACGAGTCAGCCAACAGGATCGTCGATATCATCGGTGTCATCGACGGCATCGCCTTCCAGACCAATATCCTCGCCTTGTATGCCGCAGTAGAAGCGGCCCGCGCCGGGGAGCAGGGCAGAGGCTTCGCGGTGGTCGCAGCCGAAGTCAGAAACCTGGCGCAACGCTCCGCGGCAGCGGCCAAGGAAATCAAGACCCTGATTGGCGACTCGGTGGAGAAGGTCGATGCCGGCAGCAGACTGGTGGCGCGGGCCGGGGCCACCATGGACGAGATCGTGGCCAGTGTGCAGCGCGTCACCGACATCATGGGTGAGATCACCGCTGCCAGCCAGGCACAGAGCACCGGGCTCGGGCAGATCAACCAGGCCATGAGCCAGATGGACGAAGTGACGCAGCGCGGCGCTGGTCGAAGAAGCCGCTGCGGCGGCCCAATCGCTCGAAGAACAGGTGATGAAGCTGGACGAGATGGTTTCGGTTTTCAAGATCGCCGGCACGCAGCCATCTGAGTTACGAGTCGTTACTGCGCAAAACAGGCCTCGTCCGCAAGCACCCGAGGTTCGCACGACGCGTCCGCTAGAGGTCGCAAAGCCCAGCACGGCGCGGGCCATTGCCGCCCGCAGGAACGACACTGCCGCAGCGGACACGGCTGATGCGGATTGGCAAACATTCTGAGCGGGGCGGAGAAGTGAACAACATTGAAACGCTGCTGAAATCGGTGAGCGAGGTCGTGACCTCAAACACCACGGCAATTACTCGTCTTGGCGCGAAGGTTGTTGTCGTAAGCGCGTTTCTTGATGCAGTATTGCCCCACATCACGGCATTCGCTTCGGCATGGAATTGAAGACGCCATGGCGTTATTGGACGACGTGGCTTTGCCCGTAGAGTATCATGCGACGCTGCTCGAGCAGACGAGTCTCCTGTTAGCCGAGTTGAGCGTTAAACGTACAGGTTAGCTAACAATTCTGACAGCGAGCACACTCCATGAAAACGTTGACAAGGCTGATCATCCTTGGGGGCGAGGGTGTTGTCAAGTTGCCGGCTGTAGGTCAAATGTGCGCGACAAGAGTAGTTATCCTTATCAGATAACTGTATTGATTGCGGTGGAGACAGTCCAACTATGCCATGTGCCGAGGCGTTCATTTAGTATGGCGCGATCACATGCGCGTTCATCTGATGTCTGGGAAGCGCGAAGCGCTGACGGATCGGGCCGAGCATGAAAGAAGAGCCTTCATGCGACGCGCATTGCCAAAGCCACATCTGGCGTTCGAGCCTACGGGTTGGCTGGTGGCTGTTCTCGGCGCGGTTGTTTACGCGTGCAGCCGCTTTGACGAAAATGTGCTTTGCCTGGGCGAACTCGGAAAGATCAGCCTTCGCCGCTGGATAACTGCGCAGTGGGTCGGCAACGATTTTGCGCGGCACCGGGTTTGAACGCAGCACCCGGCGAAAGCAGCGCTCTGCTGTGGCCTTGTCGCGACGCGTTTGCACCAGGACATCGAGTACGGCGTCGTGCTCGTCGACCGCACGCGACGGCAGGCACGATTCGCCACGCAGCGTGACGAACATCTCGTCGAGGTGCTACGTGCTACCCGGCTTGCGGCGCGCTGCTTTTACCCGATGAGCAAAGCCCTTACCAAACTTGTCACACCGGCAATCGGATCGTTTCACATGTCACGGTTACACCGCGCTCGAAGAGCAGTTCCTCGATGTCGCGCAAGCTCAACTGGAATCGAAAATACCAGCGAACTGCGTGGCAGATGACCGATGCTGGGAAACGATGACCCCGACTTTACGGTTTGCAGGTTCAGATTGACCACCTTCTGGAAACTCGCGAAGACTTTGTTTGCCCAAGCAAACGATGCTCCCGCGTTGGCTCGTTGCGCCGCAGTGTCTTGATCTGGATTCCATAGATTCATTGGTTGCTCCGAGAGGGGCACGCTCAGGGACTATGTGAAGCATAGCCGTCATTTATTGATCTTGGCCTGCGCCGTGAGATTCTCGACGACGGCACGAATGCCCTCGTCGAACCGGTCCATTCCGGCTGAATCGCCTCTGCAATCGTGGCGAACAGAAAGGCTGACCTTCAGGCCGCCGCCGCATATGTTGTGCCGATCACTGTTCTGCCTCACGGGTTGCTCTGCGTCGAACCGGTCCAGTTGCAGTAGCAACGCATCGATCGAGCAGAACTGGCCTTTCGTCAGGCGATGCGAGTCGAGCAACCGATGGAGCCGCCAGCGCCAGTACTCCGACGGCAAAATCGGGCTACCGAGAAAACCGCACAACGATGCCCGGACCACGCGCGCAATGTGCGCGATAAGTGCACCTGGTAAAACGGTTTGACTTTCGCTAACCTGGCCGCCTCATGTTGCCGGGGTAGAGGATGAAGTGGACGCGGTGTGTCGTTGAACTGAGCGAAGCCGAGGAGGTGACGTTGCAGCAGTTGTCGATCAATCACAGGCATCGAGACACGCGCACGCGGGCAGCAGGCGTGTTGATGTTGGGGCGCGGATTCAAGCCCGGGGCGATAGCCGGACAGCTCGATGTGAGTGGGCAGACGGTTTACAACTGGTTCCACGCGTGGCGCGACAGCGGTGTTTGCGGCCTGATGGGCGGCCACAACGGTGGCCGTGCGCCGGCCCTGTCCGACGGGATGGTCGCCACGGCACTTGAAGTGGCACGGGCCGAGCCCCTGACCCTTGTCCAGATTGCCCAGCGCGTACAGGACGTTCACGGTGAGCCGCTGCCTTGTCGCATCGAAACGCTCGGCGAGGCGCTCAAGCGCGCCGGCTTTTCGTTCAAGCGCAACCGCTACGCGCTTAAAAAAGCGCAACGAAGAGGAATTCGAAATGAAGCGCGCCACGCTCGACAAGCTTCAGCTAGCCGCCCGCGATGGCCAGTGTCGTCTGTTCTATCTCGACGAGGCGGGCTTTTGCGCATCGCCACCCGTTCAGCGTAGCTGGTCACCACGTGGATTGCCTCATGCCATTGAGCCCAACCTTCATTGCCGCCGCAACGTCGTGGCCGCACTGAACTTCGCCGACAACAGCTTTGTGTACGCCGCGAGCGCCCGCACGGTTAAAGGCCCTGACATCGTTGGCTTTTTCGACACCCTGATCCGGCAGGGCGACGCCCGACCGACCGTGATCGTGCTCGACAATGCGAGCATCCATCACAGCATCGATCAGGACACACTGGACCGCTGGTTCATGGACCACAAGGCTCTCCTCTTCTATCTGCCGCCATACAGCCCCGAACTCAATCTGATCGAGATCGTCTGGAAGCACTTCAAGTATCGCTGGCGCCGCTTCCTCACCTGGACGAAGGAAACCATTGATGCGGAACTGGCGAAACTGCTCGACGGATACGGCACCCAATTTCAAGTCAATTTTTCGTGAACACTTATCGTCATCAATCAAGATATCCACGCCTGCCCCGGTCCATTCTCGTATTTGTCGGTGAACCGCATTTAGCCTCTTTTGAGTTTTGAGTGGGTAGGATTGGCGGGTCAAGGACGGGCGTAAGCCCGGCGAAGCGAATCCTTGAGGCGCCCAGAATTGATAAGCTGAGCCATGGCTGGTTGCGGCAGAATGCGGCAACCAGCCACGCAAGACAAAGCAACCATGACGAATCAACTGTTCGAATCCGCTC
>NZ_WOEY01000019.1 GCF_013177695.1 Paraburkholderia solitsugae
TCATAAGCAGTCCTTCAACACCGCATGAGTTGAAACCCGTGAAAGACAGACTCCACACCAACCCCTGAGATCAGACATTTCTAATTAGCCCAGACCCCGACATTTCAGAAAAGCCTCGACAAGTGGTACCTATGGAAGTGTTGCGTTTTTCGGGTATCTGGCGACGGCAACTCAAGGCTTCCAGCCGGATTCTGCGCAACAGAAACGGCCACGCATGCGACGCAACGGCTCCTGCTGCCTTTTTCCTTGCAAAACATTACTCAGACGTCGATAAACGCAGACATTGGCCATTCCCTCTGTCGCGCAACGCCGCGCCGTAGGTGCCAAGAATCAACAGGAACGCTGTTGTATGATCGTGCTTTTATTTCCAGGGCGGTCAAAGCCGACCGTCCTCTGCATTCTGACCGACCGCGGGCGCAAGCCGGTTGCACCTAACGTTTTGTAGCGAAGTCGCTACTCGAAAGTCGAACCGGCTGACCTGGGTGCGTCAGCGATTTCCTTTCCGCGATCGCCGCGATACGCTTCTGGCCATCAGCGAACGTCTTGAGCATGCGATGTGCATCCGCTCCCGGCGGCAGCCAGAAATGATCTTCGAGCGCCTGGCGTGTGATTGCACATGCGGCACCCTGCATCCGGCCGGATAGCCGGAACGCTACTTCGTCCCGATCTGACGATACGCCGGGCACGAAATCAGAAACGTCCATGTCACACCTCGTGAGTTCATCGGCGAATTTTTGACTGCCCTGACTAGGTCCGAATTTACCAAAACACGCATCTGGGCGACTGCCTATGCAGACCGCGGGTTTCAGTGCCCGAGGATGCGGGAGGTTCGGACCGCCCGGCCGCCTAGAGGCGGGGTTTGGGCGTGTGTGGTGGATAATAGGACGTTTGACGGTTAGTTGCGTTTATAAGCATTAGGGGCGACTGGGAACGGTGAGACTTTGCGGGAGCCTGAGGCGAATTTCTGCCAAGGACTTCCCGAATAGCAATCCCCGGACATTCTTTATCGAAAGCGCATCTTTTCGGTTCAGCGCCGACATATGACCACTTCCAAGCCCGTTGCGTCCGCACAGTACGACCGACGCACATGCGACAATCACACAACGTTCCGACCAGGCGATTACCCGTGATGGTGCAGTGATGACTGAGCAAACCTGCGTCCGTTGCGGCGCGAGAACGCCGCCGTACGATACCGTCAATGCCGCGTCATCAGAGGGCACCTACCGCCTGCTCTGTAGTCGGTGTTTCAACGAGGAAATGGCGCAATGGGCGGATATTATCGGTTTCGAGCATCCGCAGTTCACACCAGTTCGTCTGCTCGACGCGGATGGCGACTCGCACGAATTCCACTTCCGCAGCCTTCTGCTCGGGGACCAGATTTCACTTGAAGCGTTCGAACTTGCGGGCAACGACGAATCAGAAGGATTCCGCTTCCAGATCCTCGACGAATCGCAATCGGACCCCTTCGACCTGCTCGGAAAGCTTGTGCAGAAGATGATGCGCGCATTGTCAATGAAACACCTGCACGAGGACGGTAGCGGCCTGCAGGTCGCTGGCACGATGGCAAGAGGCCGTATCGAGTGGGATGGGGACGAAGACAGCCGCCTGCCCTGCGTCGTCATCGACGGCAAGCGTGTGGAATGGAACGATTTCGGCGCAATGCTGATGTCCTTCGAAGGGTGGCAGTTCAGGCTCGAACTGCTGGATCCGAGTGACGAGGCGTGATTCCGCAGATACTGCCCAGCCCTACTCTCCAGACGGACTCCACCGGGGATGTCCGTCGCTCACAGTGTCCGACGGTTCACCGCTCGATCGCTGTCTTGACTGGTCGTTGAACGATGCAACGGGCCAATAGGCGGTTGCCTAGTGATAATCATCCTCGCGCTGGTGCCAGACAGCGAGGATGCTCACCGTGCTCGCGCCCTCAATCTCGAACAGAACAACATATCCTGCGAAGCCAAATGGCACGACCAGTTCGGGCTCTGGTGCAAATAGCGGAAATGAGCGAGGAAGCTAGTTTTGATAGGATAACTTATTGATCCGAGAGAATAGTATTCCAAACCTCAGGTTTGGCGCGGAGCGTGAAATCTACTGTCTGGCCGGCCCGATCCACCGCGCGATAGAGGTACCCCCACTTGCCGCGGATTCTCAGGTACGTTTCGTCGACACGCCACGACTGTCCCGTGGGCGTGTCAAAACGGTTCCAGCGCGATTGACCCGAACCCGCACATTGACGCTACGATTTCGCAAGACGCGTCACGGAACGTTGCGTCCCATATTCTCCGACGACGCCGAAGCGATGTCGCCGGGACGTCTCCTAGTGGACGATTGATCGATGGGGACCTCTTTCTCATGGCAAAGATCGCAAGCCGGTCGGGTCTGCCTGCCCTTTCTTGCTTCACCGGACCCACTCTCAATGTTGTAGAAGAAAAAAGGTCGTTTCTAGTCGCCCAGCACATCGGAGACGAGTATTGATTGATGCGTTTTTGGCAGGCAGACCCGCACGCGCTCATGAAACCGTCTGCATACAAACACGTTTCGCTTTGAACAGTAGCTACACTGCTACTTAATTTTATCGTGAACGCCGATCATTGAAGTTCTGATGCTCCTTTACCATCACGGCGTCTTCAACGCTCTGCTAGGAAGCGCGTGCTGGGCCGGCCAAACTTGGTGGCCAGTCGTTGGTCTTCAGAAGTCTGTTTCCGGCTTTCGCAAAATTTCGTTCCTCGACCCGACGGCCAACGAGCAGACAGCGACCATCTGCCGCCGCAGTCACCTGCCAAAGCACGGCGCTGGACAGGTCTGCCAAGCGTCCGACCGCGGCGGTCGAATCGTGTCTTTCGTAGGCCGCGGGAACACTTTCACGCAAGACGTCTTAAGCAATTTTGTACTTGCCTGGCTAATGAGTCGGACCTGCAAAATTCAGTTTGCGTAGCGAGCTAAGCCACGGGGGCGGCCTGTCGGCGAACTGGAATCAACCCACCGAAAGTGGTTGTGGCGAGCAAGCGCCGACTTCAACGTGACATCGGCGA